>CAKSYX010000005.1 GCA_934525065.1 uncultured Eubacteriales bacterium | reverse complement strand
CCTCGGTTTTGATAAGCTTCGTGAAATATAGTCTTTTTCTTTTTGTTTTGCTCTTTGGTCTGCGCTAAATGCGACAGTCCCTTGCAATTATAGCCTTGTTATCAGCCAACCATACCGAGAAGGTGTCTGACAAGGATGAGAAGACGTACGAGCCAGCCCATGAAGCCGCCCATGTTCTTCTTGGTGTTTTCGCGTTCATCCCTGTTCTTGTTGGCGTTGTTGATTGCGTTGTTGAGCTTTTCAACAAGTTCGGTGATCTTTGCATCCTCCGGGCTTCCCTTTTCGATCGGGTTCTGATCGTTATCAAGATCAACGCCTACTTCGTCAAGGTAATCGTCAAGCTCTTTCTTAGCGTCCTCAACCTTCTTCTGGTCGTCTTTGTAGTAATCGTTGTTGCCGATGATTTCATCAGCGTTCTTTTCAGCTTCGATTACGTCGTCCATTGAACGCGGCTGAGTATACTGTGCGGTATAGGTCGCATCGCCTTCAACGTCAACAACGGTCTTGTCCCAGCCGAGGAATCTGTAGTTGAAGCCGCCGTAAACATAATTGTCGACTGACGGAACTTCAACAGTTGCGCCCTTGACATATTTCGTTGAGGATTCGCCGTTATGCCACTTGAAGGTGATTGTGTAATGCTTGATTACTGACGGGTCGTTGTCATCAATCTTTTCCTTGAGCTCGTTATAGAAAGCTTCAAGGGTTGTGGTTGCCTTGTCAACATCAGGCTGCTCGTCATAACCGTCGGCCTTTGCGTCAACATAGTTGCGCGGAATGTCGTTGTCTGCGAGTACCTTTTCAATGGCTGCTCTTGATTCGTCGGTGAGGTCAACGTCCTTGAGAACGTCTTCAAGCTTTGCTCTGACTTCTTCATACTTGGTGTAATCCGCTCTGTCAACGGTTACGTCATATGAATAGCCGCAGGTGCAGGTATAAGTTACAGTACCCTTTGCGCCGTCCTTAGCTTCCGGACGTGCGATTGAAGTTGTGCATGCATGAGCTTCGTCAGCATATACAGCGTTAACGGTGAGGTCAACGGTGATTGCCGAGAAGTCTGCATCCCAGTTGGAGAATGTGTAATGCTTATCAGCATCATAGTAGCCTGCCGGGTCTGCCGGAGCAACGGCCGCCTTGCCGGAAACAACGGTCTGAGCAGCTTTGCCGCCGTGCCACTTGAAGGTTACGGTGTACTTGTTGAGGACATCGTCCTTGATGTTGCCGTCTTCGTAAAGTGAATCAAGATAGTCGTTGAGAGCCTTTGTTGCGTCGTTAACCTTTTTCTGATCGGTGGTGCCGTAATCGGAACCGTCTTCCTTATAGCCGTCAGCGATGAGGTCGGCAATCCTGTCAAGAACGTCCTTGGTGAGGTCGTTGTTCTTGATGATGTCGTCAGCTCTGTCAACAGCCTTGTCGAATTCTTTGTAGTTTGCGGGAACGAACGTGCCGTTATCATACTGAGCGGTATAGGTGGTGTTTTCAGTATAAAGATCAAATTCCTTATCCCAACCGGTGAACATGTACCTATAGTCGCCCTTAAGGTAGCCGCCGATTATCGGGAACTGATTCGCAAGTTCGGTCTTATCGCTTTCAACGGTGTAGGTGAAGCTCTTTGATTCGTCTGCACCGCCGTTAATCTTCCATACAAGCGTTGCGGTGTAGGTGATTGCTTTCTTCTGGGTATTGATCGTAAGATCCTTCGGAGCAGTCTTATCAAGAGTTACAGTAGTCCATGAAGTCTCATAACCGGTAACGGTTTCAACCTCGGGAGCCTGAGCCATGATGTCGGCTGCGGTGTTTTCGATTGTGAAGTTTACGGTCTTTGCAACAGAACCGTCAAGTTTATAGAACGTTGCGGTGTACTGATGAAGGGTCGTATACTTCGGAGTGACAGTCATGCCGCCGGAAACAACCTTATCAAGTACCCATTCGCCGCCGTCGTAACCGATCTTTGCCGGAACAGCCGGAGCCTTGCCGAGGATAGCGTCAACGCTGTCTTCAACAGTGTATTCAACCTCACCGACATACTTGCCGTTTTCGTCATTAAAGGTTGCCTTATAGGTGTTTGCGGTATAAACAGCCTTAACTTCAACATCGCCGTGCATTCCGGGAGTGAACCAGTTCGGCCATGTTACGGTGTAGCCGTCCTTAACGGGAACAGCCGGGTTTTCAACGCTCTTTGTTTCAACGTTAAAAGTAACGGTTCCGCGTGAAACGCCGTTTTCGTCAACGAATGTTGCGGTGTAATCAACCGGGGTATACTTTGCATTGACGGTGATGTTGTCGGCAACGATAGCAAAGTCTTTATCCCACTCTGCGGTGTAATAATCTCTTGCAGCCGGAGCGCCTGCTTTTGCAAGAACGTCTTCCTTGCTGTCTTCAACGGTGAACTTAACTTCCTTTGTGCCGTTGTCGTCAACAAATGTTGCAGTGTAGTCAACGGTATCATAGGTAGCTTCGATCGTGATATCCTTAGCCTTTACGTCAAAGTCTTTCCATGCGCCTTTGTAGCCGGCCTTTTCGGGAACAGCAACAGCATTAACAAGTTCGTCCTTTGCGGTTTCAACGTTGAACTCATGTGTTCCAACGGTCTTTCCGTCTGCAACATAGGTTGCGGTGTAGGTTTTGAGGGTGTAGACAAGCGTAACTTCGTTGCCCGAAGCCTTAACCTTGTATTCAATGTTTTCAGGATTGTTATATCCTGCAAAATTGATTCGGTCACCGCGGATCGTGATTACCGAGTCCATGATCTGGTTTGTCATTCCGCCTATCATGAGATTCTTTCCGCTTTCACTATTATAATAAACGGTAACGGAAATATCTTTTCTCGGAGTGTATTTAGCCTTAACTGTTACGTTTCCGATCATGTTCGGAGTGTACCAAGCGGGCCATGTTACGATGTAGCCGTCCTTAGTGGGAACAGCCGGATCAGCAACGTAGGTTGATTCAACAGTGAACTTTCTTTCATCAACATACTGATCGTTTTCATCAACGAATGTTGCGGTGTAAGGAATCGTGGTGTATTCTGCGTAAACTTTTGAATCAGATGCGCCGAGAACATATGAACCCCACTTGCCGTTGTAGCCTGCACGTTCGGGGCAAGCCGGCTCTTCGATTGATTTTGCGCCGAAGGTGTACTCAACAGTTGCATACGGTTTTTCGTCGCTATGGAACTGATAGAAGTAGACCCTATAAGTGTTGGCTGAGTAGGTCGGTTCAACAGTGATATCAGCAGCGGTGAACGTAACACTATTCCAGTTCCAGTATCCGGTGAAGCCTTCCTTTTCAGGAACTTTCGGAGCGATAGCCTTGATTACGTCAATGCTGTTTACCTCGCCGGTTTCAGCGTTGATGTACTGGAATGTTCCGGTGCCGACGGTTTCGCCGTTTTCGTTAACGAAAGTTACGTTGTAGGTTGCAACATCCCACTTAGCCTTAATAACGGTGTCATTTGTGATTGCGGTTTCAAAGTCGAAATCCCAACCTGCAAAGTTATATCCGGTTCTGGTCGGAGCAACTGCGGGAGCTTCTGCCGTATAGCCGTAGAAAACTGTCTGCTTTCCGATTGCCGGAGCGGCAACGCCGCCTGCAAGGTCGAAAGTAACGTCAAACTGCTTATAGGAAGCGGGAGCGTTATCTTCAATTTCCTTAACCTTTGCGGTAAGGTTCTTGATTGCCGCGTCGATTACGGGCTGATAGGAAATACCCTGATCGCGAAGAATGCTGTCGATAACTTCCTGAACAGCGTTCTTTGATTCATCGGAATACTTTTCGCTGTTAAGGATTTTTTCGGTTGCTTCTGCAACTGCTGCATCCCAAGCGGTGTAATCCGCATAGTTGAAGTCGCCCTTTGTGTAAACAGCGGTGAAGGTCTGGTCACCGGGATAGCCTGCGTAATGCTCCGGAGTCCAACCGGTAAGAGTGTAGGTATAGTCAAGCTCATAGTCAGCGTCTGAAGCGGTTGCTACGAATGACTTCTTATCCTCTGGAATTGTTGCGTTTGCGTCAGCAATGAGGTCTTCAAGCTTATCTTCAACGGTATAGCTGATGGTAAACTCGCCGTCGTTTACGCCGCGAACACCCTTGAGGGTACCGGTGTAATCAACAGTTTTCCATGTTGCGGTAACGGTTACGTCGTTAGCCGGCATGGTTGCCGGGATCACAAGATCCCAACCGTCAAAGGTATAGCCTGCTTTTTCGGGATCGGCTCTCTTTGTAATAGCCTGACCGAAGTAGTAGTTTTCGGTTTCACTTGCACCGTCGATGATGTAAGTGAGGGTATAGGTCTTATAATTGTTTGCGGGATCTTCGTCAAGAGCCTTTTTGAAAGCCTCAACAGCTGCATTGACAGCGTCAATCTTTTCCTTAATGGTTGCTGAAGTCCAGGTGTGGCCGGAAAGACCTACGAGTTCGCTGTATGCGGTTTCGAGTGCCTTATAAGCTTCGGACTCGGTGTTATACTTTTCGCTCTCATCAAGGATTGCAAAGGCTGCAGAAGCCGCTGTGTTGAATCCATCGGTAAGAGCAACGGGTTCGGTCTTTGTTTCTTTTCCGACTGTGCATTCAAAGGTTTCTTTGTCTGCAACGGTGTAGGCACCTTTGTCGCCGCTGACTGCAACGTCTGCTTTTGAAACCCAGTTGTGTGCCTGCTCGTCACTGTAAACAGCGTTTACAGTAAGGTCTGAGGTAACGCTTGAGAAAGCTTTATCCCAACCGGTAAAGGTCTTGTGACCGTCAGCGGTGGTGATTGCCTGTGCATAATCGGTGGGTTCGGTTGCGGCTTTTTCATAGAAAGCCTTGGCGGTTGAAGATGTTTCTTTGCCGTCTTTGCCTATATAATTGAAAGTAACGTCAAATTGTTCGTTTGTAACATTGATTCCGGTTGAGGCTCTGAGTGAACCGCTGGCAGCCGTAATCCAATAGTAATTTTTATTTGTTACCGATGTCTTGTTTGTGAATGTTGCAAGACCCGAGCTTGTGATTGAAGCACCGTTATTGATTGAATAACTTACGGTTCCGCCGTTCTTCATTGCAAGACCGAACTGGTCAACAACAACAGCCTTGAACTGAGCTGTGGCCTTTCCGTCTTTGATTGTTGCTTCACTTGTCTTTTCCGTGAAGGCAATGGATGTGGCCGTGCTCGTAGCAAATCCGTTGCTACCAACAAGATCATAGGAATAATTTCCGCTTTCGAACTGGTCTCTGCTGCCGTTCTTCTTAACATTGACACGTCTTGTAAGTATTGATTTTCCGTTTATTGTTGCTTCCAAAGACAGTCCAAGACTTGGATTATCTATATAATATGTCTTGAACTTAGGATCAACCTTTATTGACGCAACGCTGCTGGTAATAGTAACGCTCGTCGAATAAGTTTTACCCTCTTCGATATAAGTACCACTACTTATAAGGCCCTTGCCTATTAACTTTGGCAACATATCATATGTGTGCACTTTGCCGTTGGTTTCCGTAATTACCAGTCTGAGATATTCGCCATATGGATGCGAAACGGTATCCGAAAGGCGAATATCATCTGTGACTTTTACAGTCACTTTTAAAATTGCCTTCGGTTGTTCTTCAGCTGCTGAAGCTGCCGGCGCAAAAACAAAGACACTCATGACCATGAGTACTGAAAGCACAACAGACAAAACTTTTTTGCTGATTTTCAATGATTTTTTCATCTGAATCTTTTCCTCCATTCAAATTTTCTGATGAATTTTGCAACACGTTTGACGCCCGGCGGCAAAAGGCTTTTCGGGGCGGAGAACCGATTCTCGGAAAGCTGTTTTCCATCGACCTTCCGTTTTCTCCTTTTTTGCCCCAAAAAGAGGTGCAAAACGACCCAAGCATAATTAACGGGATAAAGTTTTTCAACTGTTACCGGAAAATCCGCTCGGGCAAAATAATTTTGCAGACCGTTCGTTTTACGGCATGGTGCCAACTGACCGACAAGCGGAAGTCACTCTGCACGCAGTTTTGCCGAATAAGCATACAAACGTTCATATATTGCTTAATAATAATATCATCTTTGTTTCGTTTTGTCAATAACTTCCTCACATTTTTTTCAAAATAGCAATGTAACAGATTGCACAAAAATGTATAAATTTCGAATGCAGATTTCTGTTATTTTGCTGATTTCAAAAAATCTTAATAAATGCCTTATTGTTTTGCATTCTGCACCCTTCTGCCGGCCGTGCTTGCGCGGCCGGCAGCTAAAAGCAAGCAGCAAAAAACCGAAGCGCCGCTTTGAAAGACGCTTCGGTTGAAAATTCGGTTTTGTTTGAGTAAATTTCAAAAATCTGTTTCAAGTGAGACAAGTTTTTGGATTAGTAGCTAACAGAAAATCCACACGCTTTATTATATGTTTTTCCATCCTTTGAACGCAAGAAACCGGCAGGAATAGTAGCCGTGACTGTAGTTCCCAGATCCATCTCAACATTTATACTGCTCAAATCAATAATGACCTCTTGACAGCCGTCTAAATTAATGTTGCCGGCACTGATACGACAAGGAATGTTGTGATAAGTCTCACCGTTGACCTTGACAGAAATTACGGTTGAATTCGACTTATAACTACCTCCACTGGTAATTGAACCAATAACTTTCTTGCCATCTCCGCTAAACCCCGGAGAAACAGACACACCCACCGGCTTTGCGTTCACCATCGGGTTGGTGGTGGTCGTTGCGGCTGTCGGCTTCTTCGTCGTCGTTACCGAATTGTTCGTCGGTCTTGCCGTTGAGGCAGGCTGAGTCGACGGGAGAGCCGAAGAATTCACAACCGGCGCGGTCATGTTGGGAACGGTGAAATTGATGTCGGTTGAAAGCGGCAGAGTTGTGTAGGGGTCGGCAACGCTTTCGTTCGCGATATTGAACTGCGTTGTGGGCACACTCGGCATTGGGGTGTCCGGCGTTGTTGTCAGAACATAGGTATTCGCAACGTTTTGAACCGCAGGGCTGCTCGCGGCTGTTGTTGATTCTGCCGCGCTCACGCCGGGGAAAAGGGTCTGCGCTCCGGGTGCGGTCGTCTCGGTGTCGCCGCCGCTTTTACAGGCCGCAAGAACCACAACCAAAACAAAAAGCAGAATAAAAGGCAGGAGCTTTCGCATATGTTCTCCTCCGTATCAAAATTTTTTTCCGGTAATCTCATTTATTATATACTCAAAGTCCGTTAATGTCAATGAAAAGCAAGGTACAATTTTTCTCTATTTGTAGAAAAACAGCTTTATATAAACATTTTGGGATTCTCTTTGATATATTTTGCGCCGGCAAGTTTAATCTCACTTAAAAGCCCCTCATCCGAAAGCTTTTCGTCAAGCGCGGCAATCTCCTTTTCGCTGAAGGAAACCGTTTCATCGCGATCGTCAAACATCAGCGCAATTCTTTTAATTTCGGAAAGCCTTTTCACCGCACCGATTGCCTCAAGCGCGGGAACGAGCCGCGTTTTGAGAATCGGCGAATTTGAACGGAAAAAGTTTCCGAGCGTCTTGTCGCTCTCAAGAATATCAAGGATATAGATAAACTTTTTTGCGTCCGAAAGCTCTTCAAACGCTTTTTCATCGTTCTCCTGTTTTTGAAGGAAAAGCTGAAGGCCGAGCGCGACACCCTCAAGCAGCTCTTCGTCAGGAGCGTTTTCAATCGCTTCTGCGGTCAGGGGAACATATTTTTCCTTGAGTGCCTTCAGATGTTTTATATACTCCTCTTCGGCCATGAAGTCGCGCTTATGCCGTGCGCTTGACTTCGCCGCAATGCGGAACATGAACACCGCGCCGATGGTCACGGCAACCAAAAGCAGCGCAAGCGGCCAGAATTCCTTGAACCATTCTGCCATTTTTACCCCTCCTTGATTGCGTCATAGATGTCTCCTTTTTTAAGGCCGGTTTCCTTCGCGGCTTTTTTTGCGGCAAAGGAAATGCTTAAGCCTTCGGCGATATATTCGTTTGCAAGCGTCACCGCGTCCTCAAGAGTGACGGCGTCACTTTCGGTTTTCTCACCCTCAATAACAAGAACGATTTCTCCCTTGAGCTGCTCTTCGGCGTACCTTTCGGCGGCCTCTGCGAGAGAAGTTCTTATCACTTCTTCGTGTATTTTTGTAATTTCGCGGACTATCGCCATGCGGCGGTTGCCGAGCACTTCAAAAAGATCTTTGAGCGTTGCGGAAAGCTTATGCGGTGCTTCATAAAAAATCATCGTCCGCTTTTCGTGGGCAACAGAAGCCAGATGTTTGCGGCGGCTTTGCTTGTTGACGCTGATAAAGCCCTCAAAGGTGAACCTTCCGACAGGCAGACCCGAAAGCGCAGCGGCCGCAACAAAAGCCGACGGCCCCGGAACGACCTTGACGTCTATCCCTTTTTCATGGCAAAGGTCAACAAGGTCTTCGCCCGGGTCGGAAACAGCCGGCATCCCGGCGTCCGTAACAAGAGCGCAATCCTCACCTGCGAGAATGCGTTCGGCAATGATTTCACCCTTTTCTCTTCTGTTGTGCTCAAAGTAGCTTATCATCGGCTTTTTGATTTCAAAGTGATTGAGAAGCTTCAGCGTCACGCGTGTATCTTCGGCGGCGATGAAGCCGCAGTTTTCAAGCGTTTCAAGCGCTCGGGGAGAAATATCTCCGAGGTTTCCTATCGGTGTGCCGACAATAAAAAGTTTTCCGCTCATATTCTCTTGTATGATATAGTCAAGGCTGCATCATACCCTCCTTCGCATAGTCTCCCATTATTTCACAAAGCTCAGGCGACATTTTTCCGTCCGCGGTTTCAATATAAAGATTCTTTTCAATATTGAGAAAGCTTTGCGCTCCCCTTTTTCCTTCGATAAGGAACAGCCACGGCGCGCTTTCGGCATTTTTTGAAACAAAGCGCAGTCTTTTCGGCTCAATGCCGTTCTTTTTCATCGAGCTTATTACGTCGCACAGGCGTTCGGGCCGATGACAAAGGCAAAGCCTTCCGCCGAAGCGCAGAAGCTTAGACGCCGCCTCACAGCAGTCGTCAATGCTGCACATTGTCTCATGCCGCGCGATTTTATCACTTTCGCTGACGCTTTCAATTCCGGCTCCGACCTTTTTATAAGGCGGGTTCATCGTGACAAGGTCGAACGCCCCGAAGGGCAGAGCGCCTTTAAGCTCCCGCAAATCGCGGTTAAGAACGCTGATACGGCCTTCAAGCAAATTGAGAGAAAGCGATTTTTCAAATTGGGCGCAGGCCTTTTTCTGAATTTCAACGGCAAAAAGGCGGCCGCTTTCTTTTTTGCACCAAAGCAGCGGAATAATTCCGCAGCCGCTGCCGAGGTCGCAGGCGGTATCGTTTTTCCTGATTTTTGAAAAGTCCGCAAGCAAAACGGCGTCCGTGCCGAAAATATGGTCTTTTGAAACAACGATTGAATACCCGCCGCCGAGCGGATCAATTCTTTCGCCCTCATTAAGCTTAACCTCCGTTTTGCTCACCTCCTTTTTTAAAACTCAAACAGACTGATCTGCCTTGTTGCCGGCATATCCTTGAATGCACCGACCTGGCGCAATGCTTCGATAACCGAGCTCGATGCACCGGCGGCCGAAGCAAAATCTTCAACCGAAACAAAGTGATCAGCCTTTTTCCGCGCTTCGGCAAGGCCGATTGCCGCATTTTCTCCGACGCCGCTGAGCGCGCCGAAGGGCATACGAATCTTTCCGTCCTCGATTTTATAAACGGTTGCGTCGGATTTATAGATATCAACAGGCAAAAATTCAATTCCCCTTGCCATCATCTCATTGACGGCCTGAAGGCCGGGATACATATTGATATCCTTTGGGGCGGCAGATTTTCCCTGCTCCTTGATTTCCCTCATTTTTCTTTTAACGGCTTCTCTGCCTTCAAGGACGGCAACGGCATCAATGTCTCCGCCGCGAACGGTCATGAACGCCGCATAATACTCAAGCGGCTTATATATCTTGTACCAGCCAAGCCTCAGTGCCGCGCTGACATATGCGGCAGCGTGCGCCTTCGGGAACATATATTTAATTTTATAGCAGGACTTTATGTACCACTCCGGAACATCATGCTCGCGCATATCCTGCTCCATGCCCTCCCAGACCTCCGTTGAGACCTTGCCCTTGGCGATAAGTCCCTTACGGACAGTCTCCATGATTTTGAAGGCGTGGCTCGGTTCAAGTCCCTTATGCATGAGGTAGACCATGATGCTGTCACGGGTACCGATAACCTCGGAAATTGTGCAGATTCCGTCCTTGATAAGGTCCTGAGCGTTTCCGAGCCAAACATCGGTTCCGTGGGAAAGACCGGAAATTTGAAGCAGGTCGGAAAAGTTCTTTGGCTGAGCGTCAAGGAGCATCTGAATAACGAACGGGGTGCCCATTTCAGGAATCGTCAGCGTACCCGTCGGGCAGTCGATGTCCTCGGCAGTGACGCGCAGCGGCGCCGGACTTGTGAGCATTTCATATATTTTCGGGTCGCAGATGTCCGTTTCCATAACGGGTATTCCCGTCAGATCCTCAAGGTGCTTATAGAGCGTCGGAACATCGTGGCCGAGGTTATCAAGCTTCAAAATGGTATCGTGAAGCGCATGGAAGTCAAAGTGAGTGGTCGTTTGACCCTTGCTTGAGTCATCCGAAGGGTACTGAACGGGAGTGAAATCCTCCGCCTCAAAGGCATTCGGAACAACCACCATTCCGCCCGGGTGCTGGCCTGTTGTGCGTTTAACGCCGGTACAGCCGATCGTGAGCCTTGCTTCCTCCGCTCTTGAAACCTTGCGTTCGTGGTCGTCAAGATACTTTTTGACAAAGCCGAACGCTGTCTTATCGGCAACGGTAGCAATCGTGCCCGCTTTAAAAACGTGGGATGAGCCGAAAAGCTCCTCGGTGTATTTATGCGCCCTCGACTGATACTCGCCGGAGAAATTGAGGTCGATATCCGGGCTTTTATCGCCCTTGAAGCCGAGGAAGGTTTCAAACGGAATGTCGTGGCCGTCTCTGTCCATCGGCGTGCCGCATTCTGGGCAATCCTTTTCCGGCAGGTCATAACCGGAACCTACCTCACCGTTCAAAAAGAACTCCGTATGGCGGCATTTCGGGCAGCGGTAATGCGGCGCAAGAGGATTGACCTCTGAAATTCCGGAGGCGTTCGCAACATATGACGAGCCGACGGAACCGCGCGAACCTACATGGTAGCCGTGATCCTCGGAGTTTTTGACCAGCTTTTGCGCAATCATATAAAGAACGCCAAAGCCATGCTTGATTATTGAGTCAAGCTCCCTCGTCAAACGCGAAGCAACGTATTCCGGAACCGGGTCGCCGTAAAGACGCTTTGTTTTTTCCCAGCAGAGACGTTTGAGCTCATCATCGGCGCCTTCAAGTGACGGAGGATAGTTTCCGCTCGGAATCGGCGTCAGTTCTTCAATCATGTCTGCAATTTTTCCGGGGTTTGTGATTACAACCTCCCTTGCAGCTTCATCGCCGAGATATTCAAATTCCCTGAGCATATCCTTTGTGTTGCGCAAGAAGAGCGGAGCCTGCTTGTCCGCGTCCGCAAAGCCCTGACCCTTCATAAGGATTGCTCTGAAAATGCTGTCCTCGGGGTCTATGAAATGAACGTCACACGTTGCAACCGTCATTTTTCCGAGCGCATCCGCAACATGAACCACCTTTCGGTTCATGTTCTGAATGTCCTCAATGCTGTTGACGTTCGGGAATCTTTCGCTTTCAATCATGTAGCGGTTGTTTCCGCAGGGCTGAATTTCAAGGTAGTCATAGAACGAAGCAATCTTCATGATTGCCTCGTCACTTTGCCCGGTTGCAATAGCTCTGTAAAGTTCACCGGCTTCACAGGCACTGCCGATTATCAGACCTTCGCGATGCTTCATCAGCTCGCTTTTCGGTATAATGGGCTTGCGGTGAAAATATTTTACGTTAGAAAGAGATATCAGCTTATAAAGGTTTTTAAGACCCGTGCTGTTCCTTGCGAGAATAATCTGATGGAAATACTTGCCCTTTTTCTCCTTTTTCCATGAATCAAAGTCAGTTTCATCATCATTGAGGAAATAGCCCTCCATTCCGAGAATGACCTTGATTTTGCCCGAAGCAGCGGCAATTGCCTCCGGGAAAGCCTGAACAACGCCGTGGTCTGTTATTGCAATTGCCTTATGTCCCCATGCGATTGCACGCTTGACGAGGAGCTTTGCGTCAGTCAGACCGTCCATCATTGACATTTTTGTGTGCAAATGAAGCTCAACGCGCTTTTCTTCGGCATCATCAATCGGCGGAATCTTTTCAATCGTTGAAATTGCCCTCGGCGTAATCACAACCTCGCCGGAAAACTTGTCAAAGGTCAAATCGCCGCGAATCAGAAGTGTAACACCGTCTGCAACCTTTTCAAGAATATGAGCGCAATACTCCTTCTTTTCAAAAATCTTGCAGGTATAGGCATATGTACGGTCGGTTATATTGAAGGTTACGATATTGCTCCTGCCGTCCCTCGTTTCGCGGACATCCAGGCCGAAAACGTCGCCCCAGACAACACAGGAGCCGTCCTCAAGGCTGATTTCGGAAAGCGGACGCGGCTTTTTGGTGATTTTTGTTCCGAGCACGGGATGAGCGGTTTCAAAATAGAGGGGAATTCCTTCAATGACCTTGTGCTCCTTCGGCTTCGTTGCGGCCGCGCGAACCTCTTCGGGGTCGATGCCCTTTGAGCGCATATTTTCGTCCTCTGCGGTGCGAATCATCTCGGTGTAGGACTTATCTTCAATCGTCGGATCCTCGCCGAGGAAAACAACGCTCACTTTTCTGCCGAAACGTTCGCCGATGAGCCTTTCCATAAAACGGTCACAGCCGCAGGACTCAAGAATACCCTTTCCGCCGTGGGTAAGGGAAACAGAAAGCGTTTTTCCGTCAAAGGAGGCTGTTGCTCCCTCAAAAAATCCGTTGCTCGCCGCGATTGAAGAATTGACGGCGCAAACAAGCGAAGGAAAATAGCCTTCGGAAAAAATCTCCGGCGGCATCTTCGGAAAAATTTCAACGCTTTCGAGCGCAAGACGGTTTTTGAGCTCCTCTTCGGCAAAGGAAAGCTCTTTATGCGAGACAAGAGCAGAAAAGGAAAGCTCAAGCTCCATTTTCCTGCTCTCTTTATATATTCGTATGTTGCAGACACTGCTTTGCGAAAGCAGCTCGGCGGCTCTTTCGTTTCCGGCAAGCCCACCGAAAAGAGATGTAAAACTATTGCTCATTCTTTTATCCTTATAATTCTTCGATTTCTTTCATCAGTTCATCGACGAGCTTATCCTCACTCACTTTTTTGACTATTTCGCCATGCTTGAAAACAAGGCCGCAACCGTCGCCGCCTGCAATTCCGACATCGGCCTCCCTTGCCTCGCCCGGGCCGTTAACAACGCAGCCCATGACGGCAACCGTTACAGGCTTTTTGACCGCACGCAGCTTTTCTTCAACCTCATTTGCAAGCGAGATAAGGTCAATTTTTGTTCTGCCGCAGGTCGGGCAGGAAACGAGAGTCGGAGTGTCATTACGAAGGCCGGCGGCTTTGAGAATGTCAAGGCCGGCGTAGACCTCCTCCTGCGGATCCGCTGTAAGGGAGACACGGATTGTGTCTCCGATTCCCCTCATAAGAAGCGAACCGATTCCGACAGCGGATTTGAGCATACCCATTCTTTTTGTTCCGGCTTCGGTAACTCCGAGGTGGAGCGGATAGCTGCACATTCCGGCAACAAGCTCATAGGCTTCAATCATTGTCTGAACGTTTGAGGATTTGATTGAAATTACGATATCATCAAAATCATATTTTTCAAGCAGCGAAACATGATACATTGCACTTTCGGCCATGGCCTGAGCCGTGGGTGCGCCGTATTTTTGAAGAATATGCTTTTCAACCGAACCGGAATTTACGCCGATGCGAATCGGAACACCGTTTTCGCGGCATTTTTTTGCAACTGCGCGAACGTTTTCGTCAGCGCCGATATTGCCGGGATTTATTCTGACCTTATCAACGCCGGCCGCAACACATTCGAGCGCAATTTTATAATTGAAATGAATATCGGCAACAACGGGAATGCTCACATTCTCCTTCAAGGCGGCTATCGTTTTGACCGCCTCAAGGTCGGGCACAGCAGCGCGGATAATTTCGCAGCCTGCTTTTTCGAGCCTTTTCGCCTGGGCAACATTGCCTTTGGCGTCATGAGCCTCTTTGTTGAGCATCGACTGAACCGTAATGGGACTGTCGCCGCCGATATAAATACTGCCGAGTTTGATTTTTTTTGTTTTTCTTCTTTCAAGCATAGGAAACACCTTCCGACACAAAAACTGAAGTTACATGAACCCTACTCCGGAAATCCACTTCCAAAGGTCGCTCGCAGAAATAACTGCCATGAAAATGAGCAAAAGGATAAGCCCTGCGGCGTGGATCCAGTTTTCATACTTCGGGGGAATCTTTCTCCTTGTGATAAGCTCAACAAACATGAAGAAGAGCCTTCCGCCGTCAAGGGCGGGAATCGGAAGAAGATTGAAAAGCCCGATATTGATAGTAATGAGCGCCATGATCATGAGCATTGAGCTCCAGTCTGCACTTTGAACGCTCTGCTCGGCAACATCGGCAATAACGGAGACCGTTCCGATCGGGCCGGCAAGCTCATTGATTCCGTACCTTCCGCGGATGAGGTCAAAAAGGCTGAGATAAACCATTCTGGACATCGATGCGGTATATCTGAAAGCTCCGCCAAGCACGTTTTTGAATGTGCGGCTGACACCGAGAACGGAAAAATCAAACACCGTAACGGTCGCCATCTTGACGTCCTTGACCGTCTGTTCGTTTCCGCTGCGCAGAAAAGTGAAATCAATCATGTAATCGGAATCCTTGCCGATTTCCTCCATGAGCTCTTTATTATTTGCGATTTTTACGCCGTTGACTGCGGTAATTTTATCGCCGTCTTTAAGTCCGGCTTTTTTAAGCTTCGAGCTGACGGATGAGATGACGCAGTTTTCGTCATAAGAAAAGTTCCCGCCGGTTCTTATTGCAAAATGAACCTCCGGAAGCTCAACCTTTTTTCCCTCGCGTTCAACAACAAAGGAATAGACCCCGGTATTGTTGCGCTGCATAAGAAAGCTGATGTCATAGTCTGAATAAACGCGCTTGGAGTCGATCTTCAAAATTTTGTCGCCCGCCATGAGACCGCCTTCGCCGTTGCTGACTGCGCCTTGGTAGAACTGAGAGATCGTGTTCGTTCCGACGAGTATATCGTCTCCCTTTTTCCCCGAACCTACTCCGGCGATGATAAGGACGCAGATGAGAATGCCGAGAATGATATTGAACGTGGCCCCGGCGGCAGTGATGATCATTTTTTGCCAGAGCTTTTTGTTGCAGAATGCGCCTTCATCCTCACTGCTTTCGTCCTCACCCTCCATGCTGACAAAGCCGCCGATCGGAAACAGCCGCAGCGCATACTTGGTCACCTTGCCCTGCTTTTTGAGGATGGTCGGCCCCATTCCGAGCGCAAACTCGTTGACCTTGACCTTGAAAAGCTTTGCAAAAATGAAGTGGCCGAACTCATGAATAAAGATTATCAGCCCAAAGAAAAGAATCGCAACGATTATCGGCCATGCTTTGCTCCAGACCTGTGAAAAGGAAGCGAGGAAATTAAAACTCATTATATCACCTTAGCTTTGCTTTCAACAAAATCTCTTGCCGCCTTATCGGCTTCAAGGACATCGGAAAGCGAATAATTTTCTTTTGAAACGCCGTTTTGAAGTGCCAGAGCAACAAGCTCGGCAATTTGAAGGAAGCCTATCCTTCCGTTTCTGAAAAGCTCGTTGGCCTTTTCGTTTGCGCCGTTGGCAATTGCAGGATAAAGGCCGCCTTTTTCAATTGCAGAACGGCAGAGACTTATGCACTCAAAGGTTTTGTAATCCGGCTCGCGGAAGGTCAGATTGCCATAATCCGCAAGGGAAAGGCGTTTGACCGGAGACGGAATTCTCGCCGGATAGGTCAGCGCATACTGAATCGGTATTCTCATATCGGGAACGCCGAGCTGAGCTATCACGGAGTTGTCAACATATTCAATCAGCGAATGAACAACGCTTTCGCGGTGAACAACGATTTGAACCTCTGACGGCTTAACATCAAAAAGCCAAACCGCTTCAATCAATTCAAGGCCTTTGTTCATCATTGTTGCGCTGTCGATGGTTATTTTTGCGCCCATGCTCCAGTTCGGGTGCTTCAGCGCTTCTTTTACCGTAACGGCTCCAAGCTCCGCCCTTGTTTTTCCGAAGAAGGGGCCGCCGGACGCCGTTAGTATTATTGATTTGAGCTCAGCCTTTTTATTCATGCCCTGAAGGCATTGAAAAATCGCGCTGTGCTCACTGTCAACGGGGAGAATTTTTATCCCGTTTTCCTTCGCAGTTCTTGTCACAAGACTGCCGCCGGCAACAAGGGTTTCCTTGTTTGCAAGAGCAAGGCTCTTTTTTTCGTTCAGTGCACAGAGGGTAGGTTCAAGGCCGGCCATTCCGACGATTCCGTTAAGGACGGTATCGGCTGCTTCCTCTGCGGCACATTCGCAGACGCCGCTTTTTCCGGCGAGTACCTTTATAGCGGTATCAGCAAGCCGGATTTTAAGCTCGGCAGCCTTTTTTTCATCGGCAAGGGCAACCTTTTTTGGCTTAAACCTTCTCGCCTGCTCCTCAAGCAGCTCGCAACTGCTGTTAGCTGTGAGGGCAGTGACTTTTATCCCGGCTTTTTCGCAGACATCGAGTGCCTGCTTCCCGATTGAGCCGGTTGAGCCGAGAATTGAAAGTTTTTCGGTCATCTTTATTCACCTTCATTTTACATTAACCGGTATAAATCAAGCATAAATCAGTGCATAAATTCCGTAAAGCACGGGAAGGACAAAAAGACTGCTGTCAAATCTGTCCATTATTCCGCCGTGACCGGGAAGGAGATTACTGTAATCCTTGATTCCGACGTTGCGCTTGAGCACCGAAGCAGCGAGGTCGCCGAACATACTTACAACGGAAAGCACGCAGGAAATCGGAATTATGTAGAGATACTTCATTGCGCTCTCGCCGAAGAAGGCGTGGTAGCCGAGCTTATGCGTTCCGTAGGAATAGCAAAACAGCAAAAGCACGTTGATCGCCGCAGTGATGAGCGTTCCGAAAATTGCACCCTCAAAGGACTTTTTCGGGCTGATGTTCGGAGTCATTTTGTGCTTTCCGATCTTTCTGCCGACGAGGAAAGCGAAAATGTCCGTCGCCCATGAGCAGGAGAACGCAAGCATGACAAGGAACGCGCCCTCATGGTGAGTGAGCTTTTCAGGGTCGAGCTTTGAAATATCATTGAGCCTTATAAGGCAGGTGAAGGAATACGGAATTGCAACACCGGCGAAAAGAGACACCACCGAATCAATATATTTTATCTGCTTGTTGAAAATTACAGCCAGGAACAGAAGCGCCAGCGTATAAAAGCTGACAAACACACCGACGGGCTTTATCGGTATGTCATAGCTGACATAAAACGCGGAAAAAGCACTTACGGCGCAGGAAACGATATAAAGCAGCTTGCTCTTAACGCCGCAGGCGTGCATAAGTTCATATGTCGCCATCGGTGCAACTGCGGCAATAATGAGCGTATAACCGATTCTGAAATTTGTGCAGATTGAAACAAGGAAAACGATCAGTGCCGCCGCGATGATCAGCGTTGACCTCGTCCGCTCACCCTTGAATTTGATTTTCTTCATAATCTATACCAAAACAGAAGTTTTTCTGTCCTTTCTTTCGCATTTATCAAACGCCGCCGAACCTGCGGCTGCGCCTTGAATATTCTTCAATTGCCTTGTCGAGATCCTTAGGCGTAAAGTCAGGCCAGAGAACGTCGCTTGAATAAAACTCCGCATAGGCAAGCTGCCAGATGAGGAAGTTTGAAAGCCTTTCTTCTCCGCTCGGACGAATCACCAGGTCAGGATCCGGCTGACCGGCAGTGTAAAGGTTCCTTGAAAATGTTTCTTCGTTAATGTCATCGGCGGTCATTTCGCCTCTTTCAACCTTTTCGGCAAGGCATTTTGCCGCGTGGATGATTTCATCCCTGCCGCCGTAATTGACGGCAATATTGATGTATATTTTGTTTTTATCCGAGGAACGCGCTTCAACAACATCCATAAGCTCTGCAATGTCTGAGGGCATACCCTCCCTTGAGCCGATGAAGTGAATGTTATAGCCTGCCTCCTCGTTTTCCTGTTCGCGCTCCTCCATCTCCTCAAGATACCTGCGGAAAAGATCCATAATTTTTCCCACCTCAAAGGCGGAGCGCTTCCAGTTTTCCGTTGAAAAGGCATAGAAGGTCATATACTTTATGCCGATATCGGAGCCATACCGGCAAATTTTTCTGAATACCTCTGCGCCAACCTTGTGTCCCTCGGTGCGCTCAAGTCCTCTTTTTTTTGCCCAGCGTCCGTTGCCGTCCATGATTATTGCAATGTGCTGCGGCAAAGCGATATGTTCTTTTTCCATTATCTGTCGGCTCCTTTAAATCTACTTATAGCCAAAGAGAACCGAACGTGCTCCGGTTCTCTTCGGCCGCAGGCCGCCTTAAGCTGAAGAGGTTCAAAGCTCTTCAGCCTATACAGCCCGATAACGCAATCAGATTTCCATGATTTCCTTTTCTTTTGCCGAGGCAACCTCTTCAATTTCTTTAATGCAGTTGTCGGTAATTTTCTGGACTTCCTTTTCGCCATCCTTGAGGTCGTCCTCAGTGATGTCGGATTCCTTTTTCATTGCTTTGAGCTTTTCAATTGCATCGCGGCGAACCGAACGTGCGGCAACCTTTGAGTTTTCGGCAATCTTCTGAACTTCCTTAACAAGCTCGCGTCTTCTGTCTTCGGTGAGCGGCGGGAAGGTCAGGCGGATAACGGTTCCGTCGTTCTGCGGATTGATTCCGATATCAGACGCAAGAATTGCCTTTTCAATGCCCTTGAGAACGGATTTGTCCCACGGCTGAATGACGAGAGCTCTCGCTTCGGCAACGGAAATTGAAGCAAGCTGGCCCACCGGAGTCGGCGTTCCGTAATAATCAACGGCGATTCTGTCAAGAATCTGCGGGTTGGCTCTGCCGGCGCGGATTCCGGCGTATTCGCTCTTGAGAGCGTTTACGGTTTTGCCCATTTTGGTTTTGGCTTTTTCAAATACTTCTTTCATAGTGACATCTCCTTTGATATGTTGAAATTGTTTTGATAAAATTAACTGAATAAATCGCCGAACGGCAGCACCTTACGACCTTCAGCTCATAATCTGTTCAAAGAACTCAGAAGCCGTAAGGCTTTCTCCGTTTGCTACGCCTTGACAAATCAATATGATGACAAAAATCATCAGAATCAGCCCTGCACCAACAAGAATGAACCCTCTGTGTCTGATTGAATCTATGTACAGCTCGGACGGTTCAAATTCATCATCTGCCGATTTCCATGATTCGCCCCTGCAAAGCTTTTCCGGCTTGCATACACACAAAAAGCCCATCAGCAGAACGAAAGCGTCAAGCGCAAACATCAAAAAATATCCCATTTTGTTTTCCCCCCTATAAATCTGTTTAGCTGACAACGGTTCCGATTTTTTCTCCCTTGACGGCGCGGACAATGTTTTCCGGGTCGTTGAGGTTGAAAACAAGGATTGAAATTCCGTTGTCTCTGCAAAGAGAGGCGGCTGTGCTGTCCATAACGGCAAGTCCCTTTTCAAGAATTTCGGTGTGGCTGAGCGAATCATACTTCACTGCGTCTGCAAACTTGTTCGGGTCCTTATCATAGACACCGTCAACGTTGGTTGCCTTGAAGATGATTTCGGCGTTGATTTCGGCCGCTCTGAGAGCCGCTGCGGTATCGGTTGAGAAGAACGGGTTGCCCGTTCCGCAGCCGAAAATGACAACTCTGCCCTTTTCAAGGTGGCGAACCGCCTTGTTCCTGATATACGGTTCGGCAACCTGCTGCATCGCGATCGCGGTCTGAACTCTGACGGGAACGCCGAGCTGTTCAAGAGTATCCGCAAGAGCAAGGGAGTTCATCGCCGTGGCGAGCATTCCCATGTGGTCGGCGCGGGTGCGGTCCATTTTTCCGCTGCTCCTGCCGCGCCAGAAATTGCCGCCGCCGACAACAAGGCCGATTTCTACGCCAAGTTCGGCGCAGCTTTTGACAGCCTTGCAAATTTTTTCAACGGTATCAAAATCAATACCCTTTCCGTCATGGCCGGAGAGAACTTCTCCGCTGAGCTTCAGCAGGATTCTTTTATATACATTCTGCATTTTAGACACCTCCGAGTGGTCGATAAACAAATATATCTGCAGTTGAAGAAGACGGGGCAGGCTGAAGAGTTTCCCCTTTTCCCCTTCAACTATACGTTAATTCTACTAAATATAAGCCTTGGTGTAAAGTATTTTTTTCAAATATTTTCCCGCGGCTTACTTTTTGAAGAACACCGACCTGAAGAAGGCGATAACAAGAGCGAAAAGCTCATCAAGCTTCTGAAGGAAGCTGACACTCCGCTTTTCTCCTTCACTTTCCGGAACGGTTACACCCTCGGTGAGGGAGGTGCATTTTCCGCTGTTTCTGTTGAGAGAAACAAACTGCGGATAGCGCGAATCGGTATTGACGTCAACGCCCTCTTTGCTCGTTGCGACCCAGACAAGAAGCCTTCCGCTGTCCTGAAGTCTACCGTATTCAACGTGGCTCATATTCTTGACGAACCATGTTCTTTCCGGAAGTAGGCAGGTTGAAGCGTCAATAATATTATCGGTTGAAATATGTTTATGGCTCTCGTTTGTGCAGACCTTTTCATGTGAATAGGAGTCCGCGCTGAGGGTCGTTCCGTAGTCGGCAACGGTTGCATAACCGGTCATGAGGCAGGTATCGATGAGGTTGTCGGTGTGGTTGCGTACTCCGCCGGTGAGCGGAATGCCTGCATAACCGTATGCACCGATCATATAAACGTTGACTCCGTTTGCCTCTGCATTTTCAACAAGCTCATCAAGCTTCATTTCAACGTTATAGGCGTAGTCGTCAATTTTAGCGATAAAGCTGTCACTGAGTTCTGCGTAAGCAGTCATCTTCTCTTTTGCTGCGTCGTAATACTCGGCATTCATAAGGCCCCAGATGCCGGGAAAGCGAACAAAGGTATCAACAAAAATTTCGGCATAGACCGGCTCTCTGAGGGCTTCGACCATCGCCTTGAGATAGGAATTGATCGCTGTTTTTGCACCTGCGCCGTATTTTGTGAGCGCGTCTGCGCCAAAGCCCATAAGCTCATACGCCGCGCCGCTCTTGATAAGATATTCTTCAAGATAATCAACGATGCCGTCAATTTCCACTTCAATGTTGCCGGAGAAAAGCTTTCCGACTATATCCGTTCCGCAGACAGCCGTTGAAGCGTAGACAATGTTCCTGAGCATATCCGAGCCGTATTTATAAAGGAAAGCGGAGGTAATTGTTCCGCCGAAGCTCATTGCAATGAAGGAAACCTTTTTGCTTCCCGTTGCCGCAAGAACTTCGTCAACGGTTGCCTTGAGGTCATCGGCAATATCAAGAGCGCTTCTTCTGAAATCATAATAGAAGAAATATGTTCTGTTCCAGCCGATTTTTTCCGCAACGGCTCTGACAACGCCTTTTTCGTTTGAAACGGTTGTCTCATCGGTTTTGAACTCCTCGTAATTATCGGCACTTCCGGCGTAGGAGGTCGGAACAATGTTATAGACCGAGTTTCCGTTTTCGTCACACTTCATTTTTTCAAAAAGGTCGTGCACCGGCTTTGCGCCGTATTCGCCGAAAATTGTCCAGTCATTCAAAAGAGCTGCCGCCGCAAGCGACGGAGCGGCCTTGAGGATGTTTTTGATTATTGTTTCGTTTGACGGTGGAAATGCATTTTCGCCGCTTTCTGCATCAACGAGCGGAGCGGTTCCCATTCCGCTGATAACAATGACCGGAGTCGGCTCCTCGGCGGCAAAAGCAATTGCCGAGCAAGAGAGCGCAAGGACAAAAACGAGCAGAAGTGAAATAATTTTTTTCATGTTTCTCTCTCCCTTATTTTACTTTTGAAAACAGCTTTTCAAACAGTGCGCGAAGGTTCCTGAAAAATTCCGCAATCCTTGAGCGAAGGCTCGAATGTTCGTCAAGAATACTGTGGCTTACTTCTCCGCCGGTGAGCGAGGAAAGCTTTTGGGTCGTATTATTGAACTCGGTGAACTGTGGATACTTTTCATTTGAATAGATCGTCTGCTCTTCCTCGCTCGTAACAAGCCAGAGAAGAAGCTCGGAAGCCTCACTGCCGTTCCTGAAGCCGACGTGCTTCATATACTTAATGAACCACGTCTTTTCCGGAAGGAGGCAGGTTGAAGCGTCAATTATTCCGTCGCGCGAAAGGTGATTGTGGCTCTCGTCTGCGCAAACAGTTCCCATTGCGGTATAGCCCTCGCCGAGGTTTTTGCCGTAGGGTGCGCAGGTTGCGCCGAAGGATTCATTCTTTGTTTCAACAAGGCAGTCACTCTGCTCCCATGCGCTCTTTGCCGCCGGGAAACCGACATAACCATAGGCGGCTGTGATATAAACGTCGCAGCCGCTGCTTTCAGCAGCCTTGATAAGCTCTTCCGACCTGTTTTGAACGTTATAGTGGTATTCATCAAGACGAGCGATAAATTCCGCGTTTGTATCGTTCGGAAACATTGTGCTTTTTGCGTTTTCATAATAGCTGTCCGGGCAGAACGACCACATTCCCGGCATTGAAGCAAAGGAAACCGAAAGGATTTCGTTATACGCTCTGTCGTTTGAGCCGGCAATGAACTTTTTGACGAAGGAATCAACCGCCTTTGAAAGCGCCGGGGTCATTTCAACGCCTGTTTGAAGGGCGGAAATGAGTGTCTGGGTGAAGATGTCTCCCCTCTCGAAGCTGAAAAGGCGTTCAAGGAGCATATCGGTATCAATTTCAACGTTCTTTGAAAACAGCTCGCCCACAAGGTCGATGCCCTTTGAAGCAACGAGGCAATAGACGATTTTTTCAACGCTTTCGCAGCCGTATTTATAAAGATACGAATTTGTAATCACGCCGCCCATGCTGCACGGAACAAGAATAACCTTTTCGCTGTTCTTTTCCTTTTTGACGTTCTCAATGTAAGAATTCAGGTCGTCTGCGGTTTTGAGCGGATCAAGACGCCAGTCATAGTTGAAATAATAGACGTTTTGTGCGCCGACTGCGCCTGCAATAGCCTTTGTTACGCCCTGCTCGTCCTCTTCATTCTTATGCTCAAGAATTTCGGGGTAATTATTGACCGAAAGCGGGAAGGAAACCGCGCTCACGCTGTGGCGGCTCTCTCCGGTTTCATCGCAGGAGATGATTTCAAAAAGCTTTGAATAGATTTTTCCGAAGCACTTATCGGCAAAGAGGTTCCAGTCGCCCGAAACGGCGGAACCCGCAAGCGGCAGAACAGAGTCGCCGACAACGCTCATGATGTCCTTCGTCTGCGGAGGGAACACCTGAGTTTCTTCACCGTTTTCGCTGCTGTAAAGCGGATATGAACCGAAGCCGCTGACAACAACGACCGGGGTCGCATTCTCCGCGGCAAGAGCAACCGCCGAAAACGGAAGGAGCATCAGCACACACAGCAAAAGGGAAACAATCTTTTTTGATGTTTTCATAGCATTTTTCCTTTCTTTTCTCTTTTTATATATGAAAGAGCATTCACGGCTCTCACTTTTTTTCAAGCTTTGCATAGTTCGCCATAAGCTTTTTTGTTCCGGCCTTTTCAAAAGCAATTTCAAGCATACTGTCGTTGCCCATTTTTTTGACCGAAAGAACAACGCCAGAACCGAAAACCTTGCTCATGACCGTGTCGCCGACCGAATAGGAAACCGTTTGAACGGGCGGCTTCTTCTTTGCGGCGGCAGGACGGTTCTTTGAAAGGAAACCGTTGCCCGAATAATTGCCGGTCTGTGAGGAATAATCCGACTGATATGAAGCTGCGCCGGAAAAGCCGCCGAAGCCTTTGAAAACGTCTTCGCGCGAAACAGACTGCCTTCCGACCTGCTCGGTGAGGTTTTCCGGAATTTCCGCAAGGAAACGCGAGGGAAGATTGCGTGAGGTTGAGCCGAAAAGCATCCTCATGTTTGCGTGGGAAAGATACAGCTTTTCTCTCGCTCTCGTGATTCCGACATAAGCAAGTCTGCGCTCCTCTTCAACCTCCGATGAGGAATACATGCTCTGCGCGCCCGGGAAGATGCCCTCCTCCATTCCGGGGATGAAAACGACCGGGAATTCAAGTCCTTTTGCGGAGTGGAGCGTCATCATCACAACGGCGTCGGTCTGCGCGTTGTAATTATCAATATCCGTCATGAGCGCAACCTCTTCAAGGAAGCCGGAAAGGCTCGCTTCTTCGTTTTCAACCTCATAGGTCACAAGGTTCGTGATAAGCTCCGAGATATTTTCAAGCCGCTCCGCGCCTTTTTCCCGGTCAAGCTTTATAAAGGAAAGGTACTGTGTTCTTTCAATGATCTCCTTGAAAAGCTCGTCAAGGTGCATTCCGTCAGCCTTTTCGCTGAGCTCCTTAATAAGAACAGAAAACTCAAGCAGTTTTTTTGCGCTTCGTTTCAGCTGTTCATATTCGTCCGCGTGAGAAATAACCTCAAAAAGGCTGATTCCGAGCCCTGTTGCAATTTCAAAGGCGCGGTTTATGGTTGTTTCGCCGATTCCGCGCTTCGGTACATTGATTATTCTGCGCAGCCTGATGTTGTCGTTCGGGTTGTTGACAACGGTCAGGTAAGCAATGGCGTCTCTGATTTCCGCACGTTCGTAGAAACGAAAGCCGCCGATGATCCTATATGGAATACCTGCTCTGACCATTCCGCGCTCGATTGAGTTTGACTGCGCGTTCATTCGGTAAAGCACAGCGTGGTCGGAGAAGGTGTATTTTTTGCTGCTGACGTTTTCTTCAATTGTGTCGGTGATGAACCGCGTTTCGTCCTGTTCGTCATATGCTGTTTCAACAACAACCTTGTCGCCGGCCGGATTGTCTGTCCAAAGATTTTTACCCTTGCGCTGAGTATTGTTGGAAATGACCTCGTTCGCAACGTCAAGAATCGTCTGGGTTGAGCGGTAATTTTGTTCAAGCCGTATCGTCCGCGCGTTTTCATAGTGCTGCTCAAAGCTCATTATGTTTTCAATCGTTGCACCTCTGAAGCGGTAGATGCTTTGGTCATCATCGCCGACAACGCAGATGTTTTTGTGTCCGCCGGCGAGAAGCTCGGTCAGCCTGAACTGAGCATGGTTCGTGTCCTGATATTCGTCAACCATAATGTATTTAAATTTGCGCTGATAATATTCGCGCACGTCGCTGTATTTTTCAAGAAGTCTGACGGTGTTGACAATGATATCGTCAAAATCCATCGCGTCGGCTTTTTTCAGTTCGTCCTGATACATTTTATAGGCTGCGCCGATTTTTTGATAGCGGACATCCTTGCCCGCCTGTTTAATATACTCCTGAGGAGAAACAAGGCTGTCCTTGGCCTTGCCGATCTCCGAAAGAATCGTTTTGTATGAGAGAATAGCGTCCTTAATATCAAGCTGGCGCTGAATCTCTTTCATCAGTCGCTTTGAATCGTCCGTGTCATAAATGGTAAAGCTTGAGGTGAAGCCGAGCACACCGCCGTCGCGCCTGAGGATCCTTGCGCAGCAGGCGTGGAAGGTACTCGCCCAAATATCGTTTGCATCTGCGCCGAGCAGTTTTTCAAGGCGTTCCTTGAGCTCGTTCGCGGCCTTATTGGTGAAGGTTATTGCAAGAATCTGCCACGGCCTTGCGTTATCGACCGCAAGCAGGTCTTCAATATCAAAAAGCAAGTCCGTTTCGCCGTCAAGATAGCGGCGCATATATTCCATATCGCGCGCGGAGGGTTCAAACTGAGTTTCCTCACTCGCCCACGCTTTGCCGTATTTGACGATGTTCGCAATTCTGTTGACGATTACCGTTGTTTTTCCGCTGCCGGCTCCGGCGAGAATAAGGAGCGGCCCTTCCGTGCAAAAAATCGCCTGTTTTTGCATATCGTTCATTCGGCTGAAGTCTTTTTCAATGATTTTTTTTCTGAGTTCCAAAAATTCCCTTGTTGCCATTTTACACTCCCGAAAAAGTAGGCACAGCTACTCATAGTAATATCACTATATTTTACCTCAAAGCGGCGAAAAACGCAACGGTAAAAGGCATAGAAAATAGCTTGGATTTTTTGTATGATATGGCGTATGTTATATCTGAAACTATGAAAATGCAGTTGACAAAATCGCTAAAATTATATATAATGATATTAGCTAATATATAGGAGGTTGAATTATGCTGACAGTTACGGCAACAGACATTCAGAACAACTTCGGAAAATATCTTCAGGCGGTTCAGCTCGGCAATGAAATAATCATCCTGAAAAACGGAACCGAGGTTGCGAGGCTCATTTCAAAAGAAAAAAGCGTCTCGTTTTTGACCGACTCGCTCACCGGTGTGCTCAAAAGCAGCTATGACGAAAAAGCCCTAAGAGACGAAAGGATTTCAAAACATGAAGGTCTTAGTTGATACCAACATTATTCTTGACGTGTTTTGCTCAAGAGAGCCTTTTCTCGAAGCCTCATCGCTTGTTTGGAAAAATTGCGAAACTAATCTGATTGAAGGATACATTTCAGCCGTTTCGGTTCCGAACATCGTCTATATTCTCAGAAAAGAGCTGTCTCCCGAAAGGACAAGGCAAATTGTTCAACAGCTTTTTCTGATATTCAAGGTCGCCGACCTCAGAGCAGAGGACATAAAAAAAGCGGCCGCAATGGAAGCGGACGATTTTGAGGACGCGCTTCAAATGGTATGCGCCGAAAGGATAAAGGCTGATTTTATAATCACAAGAAATATACGCGATTTTGCCTTAAGCAAAGTTACTGCAATCAAGCCATCGGAATTGCTTGAAAGAATTTAAAAGCCTCGGAGGTAAAAACATATGTCCATTGAAAGAGTCAGGGCGTACTTCAAAATGCTCGGAATTGAAAACAGAATCCTTGAATTTCCCGTTTCAAGCGCAACGGTTGAGCTTGCGGCCGCGGCACTCGGCACAGAGGGAAAGCGCATTGCAAAAACGCTCTCCTTCCTCGTTGACGGAAAGGCTGTTCTCATTGTCACCGCAGGCGACGCAAAAATCGACAACAGAAAGTTCAAGGACTTTTTCCACGTCAAGGCAAAAATGCTCTCCTATGAGCAGGTCACAGAGCTTATCGGCCACGCGGTCGGCGGAGTTTGCCCCTTCGCGGTGAACAAAGGCGTTGAGGTTTACCTTGACGAATCGCTCAAGCGGTTTGAAACCGTGTTCCCCGCCTGCGGCAGCGGCAACAGCGCAATTGAGCTGACAATTCCGGAGCTTGAAAAGTATTCCGGATATAAGGAATGGGTCGATGTTACGAAGCTTGGCTGAGAGAAGGTTGAGTTTTAAGCCCCCAAAAAATCGCTCTTGATATACGTAAAAAAGAATGGTACAATAAGCATATACGAAAAATCGAGGTGACAGACAGTGCCCGAATTATGTAGGTTTTACAGCATAATTATCAGAATGATATACAACGATGACACTCAACACCACAAGCCGCATATTCACGTTTATTATAATGAGTATGAAGCTTCGGTTGCACTCGACGGCGAGCTTTTAGCCGGAAGTATACCGGTTAAGCAGTTGAAGCTTGTTCAAGCTTGGCTGATAATTCATGAAAGCGAATTGTATGAAGCATGGAACAAAGCCGTCAAAGGAATACCGTTCGGAAAAATTGAACCGTTAAGATGAGGTGATATACTGTGTATATTGTAAATGGCGTTGCATACGCCGGTGAACCAAAGCCCGTTTTGAAAGTTTGCGGAGTGCGTCCCTTGGACGATTTTCGCCTTTGGGTTCGCTTCAACAACAACGAAACTAGGGTGTTCGACTTCAAACCATTTTTGCAGTCACCTGCTTTTAAGCCGCTTTCTGACCCGGAAATCTTTAAAACAGTTTATATAGACTATGGGATTCCGGTCTGGAACAACGGAGAAATTGACATTTCGCCTGAAAAGCTTTATGAGCAGGGAGTTCCTCAGGCAGATTTAAGCGCATAACTCAAAACAGGCCGCAGAAAGACAGTTGTCTTTCTGCAGCCTGTTCATTTTGTCAAAAACGCGCAAAAGAAGCAGGAACCGCTTTCGCGGTTCCTGCTTCCTTAAACAATTGTTTAATTGTTGTTTAAATCAATAAACGTTGGTAACGCTGTCAAACTTAACAGTGTTTGAGCCGATGTCGATGTCATCCTTACCAGCACCCTTAAAGAAAGCGATGATAGCATAGATGATTTCCCAAATCTTCTGCCAAAGCTGCTCAAAAGTCATAATTTCCTTATTGCTCATTGTGTAATTTCCTCCTATTACCCTATATTTATCGAAGCCTTACCGCTTCAACATGGCTAAATTATATATCAAACGGATTTAATTGTCAACAGTTTATTCAAAAAATTTTCATATTTAAATGCTTTTAATTTTTTTTAAAGTTAGTGTACTTAAGGGCATAACAGACAGAATCAACCTAAAGTTTTTTAAAACTTTATTGAAAATATACAAAAGAAGGTGAAAAACACGAGAGCTGCTCAAAGAGCAGCCCCCACATTTTAAAATTTCAAATTTTAAAACGATCAGATGAAATTATTCACCCTTAGTTGTTGCGAACGGGCTGTCATCCTTGAAGATGGTGTCCTTAAGGAAAGCCCAGATCTTGTCAACGAGCTTTACAAACTCAGCCCAGTTAGCGTTAAGGAAGTTTACTACCTTTGCGATCATGTCTGCCATTGTGAAATTTCCTCCTTATTACCCAAAACTAATCAGAGAACTCAAGTCCCCTAACTTGGCTATATTCTACACCACGCTTTAAAATATGTCAATACTTAATTCAAAAAAAGTTCATTTTTAAGATTTTTTAAAGGTAATGTGCTTTCTATACTCCGGACGCTATACATTAGACACCGGATTAAAATATCTATTATCTGTTATCGAAACTTGTCAAGAAAATCAGACAGATAAAAGAAAGCCGGGTGCACAAAGCACCCGGTTCGGCATCTTCAAAGCTTATTTCTTAATCTTGATCCAATCATCAATCCTGAGGAATTTGAAAATTGCGTCAAAAATCATGTCGAAAACATCGGCAACCTTTTTGAGAACATTCTGAAAGCCCTTGATAAAGTCTTTCTGCTGTTGCGGAGTGAGAATCGGACGACCCTGATCGTCAGTTTCGGCGTCCTTGTTCTGGCAGCAGCTGCAATTGCAGTCGCACGGCCAGATTCCGTCACACTGAGCGCAGCAGAAGCTACCGCTGAAGTGGCCGTTCTTGTCCTTGGCGCAGGAAAGCAGATAGGTTTCATCAAGATACGGGCAGGCAGCGCAGCAATGGCAGCCGTTCATAATTCTGGTGCAGTCCTTGCAGGTGCAGGCTCCCATGTCAACCTTATCTTCGGCAAAAGCTCCGAATGAAACAGCACAGGCCGAAAGAATCATAAGTACGGCCAAAAACAATGATAATGCTTTTTTCATATATGCTCCTCCTTTGAAACACATTTATGTATCACCATTATAATGAATTTTTTGTTAAAAGTCAACCATAAATTCATCAATTGTGTTGATAATTTTAAAAAAAATGCCGCCCACGCGGACGGCATTTCTTCTTTCGGCTTATGCATTTGCAGGAGCTGTGGTGTTGGGTACCTCAGGCTCACTCGGCTTTTCGAAGCCCTTAATGAACTCCTGAAGCTTTTCAATAACGCCCTTAGCATTGAAGATAAGAGCGATCTTGAGGAAAACCTTGGCAATCTTCAAAACGATTTTTGCAACCTTGAGACCCGGCTTAATCGTCCAAAACGGAAGGTCTTCAATGTTGAAGCCGTCGTCCTCGGCAGCTGCGGTGGTTTCACCTTCTGCGGGAGCTTCGGCGTCAGCGGCAAAAGCAACAACGCTGGCGGAGAAAGCCATGAGAAGCGCAAGAACAAGAGCAATGAGTTTCTTCATTCTGATATACCTCCTATATTAGTAACCACTGAAATAAATGGCATATTTATTATATATTGATGAACAAGTTTTGTCAATTGTTTTATCAAAGATTGCGCGATTTATTACATTTCATAGTCAACGCTTGCCCTGTCCTCTTTGACGAGGGCAACATAGGAGGAAATCTTTTTATGCTCCGGGTGAATGCGATACCTCCCAACGTCTTCAAGCGAATCAAACTCGCTTTCAAGAACAGCGTCAAACATACCCTCCTTCGGGTTAACGTTGAGGCTGACCTTCATTGAGCGCAAAAAGTCAATTTTCTCCGGCAGAGCCTCAAGCATACTTTTGACAAGCAGCAGATTTTCCTCCTTGGTTCTGCCCTCGGCAAAGGGTTTGAACCTCCACATTACAACGTGTTTAATCATAAGGTTACCTCCTTAAAATCAGACTGCAATGGCGTCCATACGGTTCACAAGACTTTCAGTGCAGACGGCGGACATATTATTGATGAAGATTACATCACTTGCCTTGACCTTTTTCGCAAGGGAAACGAAGCCCTGCTTATAGTACCTGTAATCAACAACATAGACCTTTTTATAGTTGTTCACAATGTACGGAATTACGGCGTTGCCGAAGCTTTCCTTTATAATGACACAGGTCTTGCCCTTTTCTCTGCTCTTGTTTTCAATCACGGTGTACGGATTGTCCGCGCCGGCAAAGGCACTGTATTTCTGCGAAATCGGATAAGACGAAACGTCGTTGACAAGGAACCAGTCAACCACCGTGCCGTCGGGCGTTGTGTAGCGAAGAGTGGTCTTATACGGAGGCATATAGGCAATCAGCTCGTCCGGATCCTTTTTGAGGGCACTGCTGTTACTGTTGGTGTAGTATGAACCCAAAAATTCGCCGAAGCTCTTCTTTTCAAATTTTGAAAGTGCAATCGGCTTAACGCCCTTGACGGCGGCAAACTCCTCATAGGCGTAATACGCACCGAGAGCAGTCCAGTGATGGTCGGTTCTGTAATAAAGATATTCGTCCCTGTGAAGCCTCAGCGGCTTATAGATATCAACGGCGGCAACGTCCGAGGACAGCGAGGAAAAAATGTATTCCATACCTTTTTTCTGGTCACCGGAATTCATTTTCGCTCTCAGAGCGTCAGACATCGTGATGTCCATACTTGTCGGAACAAGCATCGTGTATACCTTTGACTTTCCGGCAAGCTTTTGCGCGGTCTTGTTCACCGCTTTCGCGTATTTATCGGCAACCGACTGATTGAAATACCAGTATGCATATCCGGTGTTGCCGACAATCGTGATGTTTGAAAGGTTCTGGGTAACCTCATCGAGCTGGTCCGGAACGGTCGGCTCTTTTTCCTCTTCGGTCGTCGGCTCTGCGGTCGCACTTTCGTTTGAGGCGTCGCTTTTCGGCGGCGCAATCGGAATATCGACAACCTCATTGTTAAGCCCGTATATTCTGTCGCCGAAGCCGCGCATTTCTTCAAGCTTTTCGTTCGCGGAAATCATACCCTCCCTGAACGGAAAAGTATCCGAAAACCACGAGTCTATACCTCTGAAAAAGCTTCCGTCAAAGAGCGCGGCAAAGCTGAACGACGGGAAAGAAGCAAGCTGACGCTTTTCCTTCTCGGAGAACTTCGGTCTCAGCGGAATGATAAGAGAAACAAGAAGGCCGAGAACCAAAAGCGAAACAAACGCGCAGGGAAGAATGACCTTATAGAGCTTTATTGACTTTTTGACAAACTTGACGTACTTTTTGCTGTACTTGCGTTCTTTCATAAGGTTTCACCCTCCCCTCTCAGAACTGGAAATAAAGGAACGGATTATAGCTGTCGCCGACAAGGGAAAACGTTGAAAGAATCAGCAAAACCACCGGAACGGCAATCTTTCTTGCAACGTTGAAAAGCGCAATATCGGCGTTGCTGCGCGCATTTTGAACGATCAGCCTGCCGAGATTCTTCATCAGCGGTGTGCAGGCAACCACGGCAATGACAAGGAAGAAGATATTGTTCTTGAAGAACGCGTTGATCTCATAGCTTGTAAAGCCGTTTGAGCAAAGGCCGAACATTCCCCTGAACACGGTAAAGCCGACAGAAACGTTCCTGAAACGGAAAATTATCCATCCGAAAAGGGAAACAAAGAGCAAATAGACATGGGAAACCCACACGGGAGCCTTTTCAAGCTTTTCTTTGAGGAAAAGCCGTTCAAGCGTGAGGAAAACGAAGAAGTAAAGCCCCCACAAAACAAAGTTCCAGCTGGCTCCGTGCCAAAGTCCGGTAAGCGCCCAAACAATGAATGTGTTGAGAACCGTTCTGCCAAGCCCCCTTCTGCTTCCGCCGAGGGGTATGTAAACATAATCTCGGAAGAAGGTTCCGAGTGAAATATGCCACCTGCGCCAGAATTCAGCAACACTCCTTGAGCAATACGGATAGTCAAAGTTTTCTTTATAGTGGAAGCCTATCATCTGTCCCATACCTATCGCCATATCGGAATAGGCGGAAAAGTCGAGGTAAATTTGCAGCATATAGAAAATCATTCCGAGCCACAGGCCGAGCGCCGGGCGGCTTGAAAGAACGGCGATGTTCTTTTGAAGGTCACCGGCAACGGCAAGTGCGGAGTCCGAAAGCAGAACCGTGTCTGCAAGCGAACCGCAGACATTCGCAAGCAGTGCTTTTTTTCCAAGACCTATCGCAAAGCGGCTGATTCCCTTTGAAATTTCGTTCAGGTTGGTTTTTCGGCTTTCAATTTCCGCGCAGACGTCGCTGTAACGGACGATCGGGCCTGCGATGCACTGATGGAACAGGCTTGCATAAAGCAGGACGTGCCAGAACTTTTTCTGCGCTTCGGTTTCGCCGCGGTATACGTCAATGACGTATGAGAGCAGCTGGAAGGTATAAAACGAAATGCCGATAGGCAAAGCTATCTGAATGATATTCTCCGGGTGACCCGTGACGGCCTTCACGTTTTCAAGAACAAACGTCAGGTACTTAAATATGCCGATAAGGCCGAGGTCAACGATGCACGCGCAGACAAGCAGCAGCTTTGACTTTTTTGTTCCCCGGTATTTTTCGATGTACAGTGCCAAAAGCCAGTCCGCAAAGCATTCAAAAATCAAAAGGAAAACATATTTCGGCTCACCCCACGCATAGAAAAACAGTGAGAAAATGAGCATAACGAGGTTTTTCGCCTTAAGATCCTTCGCAAAGAAATAGCAAATCAAATTAAGCGGAAAGAAAAAATAGACAAAAAACAGATTTGAAAAAACCATGAAGCAGCTCCCCAAAATTTATTTTACTCAGAGAAAATTTATTCAATGGATATTGTACAGGCTTTCGGTTTGAACTTATTTCCAAATGGCAACGATGCCTGCCATATTAAATGACTTTTCCTCACCGTTTTTTGGCAATTTTTACGGCAACCGCAAGCATCGCCGAAAACAGCAAGCCGAAAAGCAGCCCGGAACCGACAAAAATTTCAAGCCATATCGGCTCTCTGAGCGTTTGAAAAAACGGTGCACCGGTATCAAGAGCCGCCATAAAAGCCATAGACGGCGTGAAAAGTACGCTGAAAAGCAGACCCGAAAAAACAGCAAGCAGCAAGAACGAACGAAACGGCAGACCGCGACTTTCTCCGCAGTGCTTTGCTTCGGCCTTTGAAAGCTTTTTCAGCTCGGCGCGCTTCGCCGCAATCACAGCAAATTCTTCGGCAGACTCGGGCAAGGAAAGAATCTCGTTTGTGTTTGCCGAAAGGTAATACTCCGTGCAGACCCCGCGCCTCCTTGCGCCCGAAACGAAGAAGCAGGAAAACACATCGCCGTCCTCATCGTCCTTCCTGCAAAGCCTTGTTCCGCTCAGCGCGGTGAAGCAAAGCGGACTTTCGTTTCTGCTTTCAAAAATTTGAACAAAGCAGGAGATATTCTTTTCGTTCATCAAAGTAACGGGCTGTCCGCCCATCGCAGCGGTCAAAAATTTAGCATCCGTCTTTTTGAAAAATGACGGGTATTCGCCCTCAAAGCCCTGCTCATGGAGTGCCTTTTCGATAGCGCGGCGGGCGTCTTCGGCCTTTTGCAAAGAAAATTCGTTTTCAAAATCGCGCGAAGGATAATCTTTTTGGGAGTTCAGCAAAAGCTCATATACTTTGCGCCAAAGTGCTTCATGCTCTGAATTCATAAGCTTTTGCACGATTCCGGCGGTTGAAACAAGTCCGGTTGAGGCGGACATTTTCTTTTGAATCAGCGCGGCTGCTTTTTCGTCTTCGCATTTTCTTGCAAGACGGACAAAGTACTCGGGGAAAGCTGTTTTCTTGTACAAAAACGAAAAAGCCGCATCGGCAAGGAAGCAGGCAAGCGGAAGCAGCTCCCTTTCGTCTTTGTTCAAAAGCTTTCCGTTCGCGAGGGCTTTCCGCCGCAAAAGTTCACTCACACTGCCGAGATACATCCACGGATTTTCCATTCCGGATATCGGAATAAAGTCAAAAAGGTTATACGCCTTGAATTCTTTGACCTTGGCCTCGGTGAAGAGCAGCTTAATTTCTCCGAATCTATAGGAATCCTCGCAGTCCTGATATTCTGCGCTGAACGAAAGGCAAAGCCTGTCCCCTTCATCGGTGAGAGTGACAAAGTCTCCGTCGGCATAAATTTCCTCGTCACCCTTGAGGGCGGGCTGAGAGGTGCAATCCGGCAAGGCCAGAACGCAGTCAAAGGTTGACCTGATAAAGAGCGTCACACCCTCGCCCCTGTCTCTTTCAACAGAAAACTCGTTTTCTTCAAAAAGCGACAGAGCACACCTTGCGTCCATATCAAGCTTTTCGATATTTTTGAGCGAAAATTTTTTCAGCACATCTCCCATTTCTATCTCCCTTCAGACAAAAATCATCGGAGCAATTATACTCCGATGAGGAAAATATATATTTGCTTGTTTGAAAATACAGACAAAAACCGCTTCGTTTTCTGACGTGCGCCGTCTTTCACTATGGTTCAGTTTGTCCGTGAACCCTGTTTTCCGCAAATTACGACATTTTTTGTTTCACGCTCAGCCTTCCTTAGTCATATATCTCACATCGTTAAAGGCCGGGGTGTCCGAGTTCGGAACGGCAATGCGCATCGTTGAGGCTCTGAAAAGAGCATTCTTGCCATACTTGCGGCAGATTTCATAAACCTGCGCTTCAAGGGCTTCAAGCTTGTCATAGCGGCCTGTGCTGTAAAAAAGGCTATACTGAGAAGCGCAGTTTTCCGGAACAAGGCCGCAGGCTCGGATTCCGATTGAACGCACACTGCTCTTCCAGCTCCAATTGCTCACAAACAGCTCCATTCCGAGCGAAAAAAGCATTTCAACGATTCTCGTCGGCTGAGAAAGCGGTGCCTGACATTCGCGGACAAGCAGCTTTTCGTCGCGGATATGAATTTGAACCGAGGTTGCCATAACGTTGTTGTCTCTGAGGCTTGAGGCAACCTTTCCCGTCAGATAGAGCATCACGGCGGCGACCTCATCGTTGTTTTTGAGGTCATATTTCCCGGTCACGCTGCGTCCGACGCTCTTCGCCGGCGGAATCTCATTTTTGGAAAGCACCGGGGTGCTGTCAAGACCGTTCGCCGCCTGCCAAAGCTGTTCACCCATTTTTCCAAAGGTAAGGCGCAACATTTTGGGGTCGGTTTTTGCAAGCTCGCCGAGGGTGTAAACACCGATAGAGTTCAAACGGCGCAGTGTCGCTTTTCCGACACCGATCATCTCCTGCACCGCCAACGGACAGACGACGGAACGAAAATTTTCACGCCCGATGACCGTCATCGCGTCCGGCTTTTTCATGTCCGAAGCGAGCTTTGCAAAAACCTTGTTAAAGCTGACACCAACGGAAATTGTCAGCCCCGTTTCCCGTTTGACACGCTCTTTGATTTCACAGCCTATCTCTCCTCCGCCGCCGAAAAGCAGAGTACTCCCTGTCACATCAAGCCAACACTCGTCCATTCCGAACGGTTCAACTCGGTCGGTGTATTCCTCATAAATTGCGCGAACCTTTTTTGAATAGAAAACGTAATCATCGTAATGCGGCGGAACGATGAGCAGGTCGGGGCATTTCTGCCGCGCCTCCCAGAGTGCCTCCGCAGTCCTCACGCCGAAATGCTTCGCCTTTTCGTTTTTGGCAAGGATTATTCCGTGCCTTTCCTCACTGCTTCCTCCGACCGCCATCGGAACATCGCGCCACTCCGGGTGACTCAAACACTCAACGGAGGCAAAAAAGTTGTTGAGGTCACAATGCAGAATGAGCCTGTCTTTCATGAAAAGTGCCTTCTTTCCGAACGTTTGTTCGGCTATATGATAGCACGTTTTCCTCTCCTTGTAAAGAGGAAAAATATTTTTTTCCGTTCAATTCAATGTAAAAAAAGCAGAGCGCTCTGCAAAGCCGCAAAACGCCCCGTTTTAAAATTGTAATGTTTTTCGGCTCACTCGGCGCAGACCTCAACGCCGCTTTTCACTGCATCGCAAAGATATGTCTGCGGAAAAGTCTTTTTAAGCTCGCCGAAGCAGCTTTGTGCGTCCTTCTCGTTTTTAAAAATGCCGAAGACGCTCGGTCCGCTTCCGCTCATGCAGCAGCAGGAACAGCCATGCTTTCTCATCACAGCCTTAATAGTAATGCGCTCCGGAACATCAATGAACTGTTCAAAAACGTTGTCAACGCGGCTGTAAATTCCTTCAACGTCACCCTTCATCACCGCTTCAAGCATCCCGCTTTTGTCAAGGTGGCGAACCCTCTCGGCGGTGTCAAAGGCCTTATATGCCTTTCCGGTTGAAACGGACATTTCGGGCTTGACGATGACGATTTTTCCGATTTCTGTTTGCGGCAGATATGACAGCACCGTACCCGTATACTGAGCGAGCATTGTTCCGCCGAGCGCGCAGAACGGAACATCTGAGCCGATCTTTGCGCAAATTTCGGCAACCTTTCGGTCGGAAAGTGTGGGAGCAAAAAGCTTTTTGAGCGCGGCAACAGTTCCGGCCGCGTCCGCGCTGCCGCCGGCAAGACCGGCCGCGTGGGGAATTCTCTTTTCAATTTCAATGCTTATTCCCGGATTCTGAACTTTAGTGTACTCAAAAAACGCTTCTGCGGCTTTGTAGGCGATGTTTTCGCTTCCGGTGGGGATATCTGCATTGTCGCAGTGAACGGAAATTTTTCCGCTTTCATTTGCTTCAACGCTCACAGTGTCATAGAGTCCGACCGACTGCATAAGCATAAAAAGCTCATGGAAACCGTCCTCGAGCGTTCTGAGAATGTCAAGCATGAGATTGATTTTTGCAAAGGCTCTGGCTGTAACTTTCATCGGGATTCCTTTCGTAAAAGCCTTGAGCCGGACTGTGCTCCGGCTCAAAGTGATTTTTAATTAAACGTTTTCATCCGCAGCAGCTTCGTCTTTGCCGGCCTTTTCTCTTCTTTCGATGAGAGCGGCAAGGATCTTCCGGTTGTCGGCGTTCTTGAGCGGATACTTCTTCATCGGGATGATTGAAAGGAGAAGTCCGATCGCCGGCGGAATTGAGCAAAGGAAGAACATCATCATTGCATACTGCGGGAAGTCATCCTTGAAGGAAGCACCATCCTGAAGGGCGATGTTGCAGGCCTCGATGTTACTGTCGCTGAAGCCGATGATTGCAAAAGCAATACCCTGAATGATCGAAGCGATACCTGAGGAAAGCTTTGTTGCAAAGGACTGGCCGGAGAAGAAAACTCCGTCCGGGCGGATATTGTTGTTGTATTCCTCATAATCAACTGCGTCGGCAATGAGAATGGACTGCATAACATTGAGCGCGCCCATTCCTGCGCCCGCGCCCGCAAAGAGGATGAAGTTTACAACAACCCAGAACGGCTTGTCAAGGTCTTTCGGTGCGATGAGGTAAACGACAAAGATAAGCGCGAAAGCAATAGCTCCGACTGCGGTTGAAACGTTATAGACGGTCTTCTTTTCATACTTTTCGCAAAGCTTGGGAGCAAGGGCGCTCATTGCAAACTGAGCAATGAAAATCGCGCCGCCGAGGATAATGAGATAAAGGGTGTAATCCTTCTGTCCGTAGTTTCCGAAGTAATAATTGAGAAGAGTCATTGCAACGCTCATAAGGAGCATGATCGGGCTTCTGATTACGCTTGAAATAAGAACCTTTCTGAACGGTTCGTTGCTCCACATAAGCTTGAAGTTATCCTTGATTGAATTCTGCTGTTCGGTCTGAGCAATGCGCTCCTTTGTGAAGATTCCGACAAGCTGGAAAAGTCCGCAGCCGATGAGAGCAAAGACAGCGGCAATAATTATGAAGCCATACTGAATTGCGGTGTTTTTGTCGCCGACTTTCGGCGCAAGAACCTTGCCGACACCCTGTGAGACCTGAATGATGCAAAGAAGAACAACGCCGGCACCGATTCCGCCTGCTATACGCGCAAGAGCAAGGATGCTCGAACGGTCTTTTTCTCTGTCGGTCATGAGCGAAGTGATTCCCCAAAGAGGAATGTCACCGACGGTGTAGCTCATACCCCAAAGGATATATGAAATCGCAGCCCAGCCGATGATGAGCGCATTCTGAAGCGGTGTGTTGGCTTTCGCGGAATACTGTCCGTTGACGAAGCAAAGAACAGTGATGACAAAAATAACGGCGGGGCAGAAAAGAAGGTAGGGTCTGCACTTGCCCCATTTTGAATGTGTGCGGTCAACGATGGTTCCCATCATCGGGTCGTTGATGGCGTCCCAAACTCTTGCAATCGCCATGAATAAACTGGTTGCGATTGCCGGGATGAAAATTACACTTTGGTAATAGAAATAAAGGCCGGTGCCGATGATGTTATAAATCATGTTCTGGCCGGCCATACCGAGAAGGTACATATTCCGTTCCTTCTTGGTATAGGTGTTTTTGTAGACTTGCGTTGACATCAGATCACTCCTGAACCTGCCCTTCTTCCGTCAGGCATATATAATATATCAATTATAAACTCCAATTTGAAAGCAGTCAACAAAACGCGGCTTTTTTTGTAGACAGTTACAAAAATCGGCCGCGTTTTTTGTGAGGATAAAACATAGAATTTTATTGTTCGGCTTTGCAAAGCTCTTCAAAGCCGTCTCTGAACCAGACGCTTTTGAGTTCAAACTCCCTGCCGTTCAGGTATTCAAGCCCGCCGGCTTCGGTCGTGAAGTCGAAAATGAGCTTATAGGAGCAAAGGCACTGCTTTTTGAGTCCGCTTTTTTTGTTCAGCTCATTTTTGCCGTATTTTCCGTCGCCGAGCAGCGGATGGCCGATTGAAGCAAAGTGGGCGCGGATCTGGTGCGTTCTGCCGGTGAGAAGCTCAACCTCAACGAGGGAAAGGCCTGCTTTGCTTTTCAAAACGCGATACTTTGTTCTGATGAGCTTTGAATTATCCTTCTGCCCTTTTGAAACAAAGACCTTGTTTTTGCTTTCGTTTTTTTCAAGGTAGCCTTCGAGAATACCGCTTTTTTCCTTCGGGGCTCCGTGGAGAACGCAAAGATAAAACTTGTGAATTTCCCTGTCCTTCATTTTTTGGTTGAGAACGCGCAGAGCCTCTGCGGTCTTTGCGGCAATTACGATTCCGCTTGTGTTGCGGTCAATACGGTTGACGAGAGCCGGAGCAAAGGACATTTCGTTTTCCGGGTCGTACTCGCCCTTTTCAAAAAGATATCGCTTGACGCGCGTTATGAGCGTATCAATATATTCGCTGTTGTCCGGGTGAGAGAGAAGCCCGGCCTTTTTGTTGAGCAAAATAATGTTATCATCCTCATATACAACATCAAGGCTTTTCGACGCGGAAAGGAAGTCATAGCGCGTTTTGCTTTTTTCAAAGAACTCATCGTTTATGTAAAGGTCAATAACGTCCCCTTCGCACAGACGGGTGGAAATTTCCGCGCGCTTTGAGTTGATTTTAATTCGCTTTTTTCTGATGTATTTATACATAAGAGCCTTCGGAAGGTTCGGAAGACTTTTTGAAAGGAAGGCGTCGAGCCTTTTTCCTGCGTCATTCTTTTTCACAGTGAAGCTTTTCAAGTTTCAATCATTCTTTCATAGTTGATTGACCTATAATATCACAAACAGAAGCGATTAACAAGATTAGTTCGGAACAAAGATTGACAACGCCGTTTTTCCCTGCTAAAATATAAACAGCGAAAAACTTAAAGAAAGGAATGGATATATAATGAAAAAGACAAAGAGATTTGCATCGTTTCTTCTTGCGCTCGTTTTTGCGCTCTCATGCTTAACGGTCATTTCCCTCGCCGCAGTCGGCGAAAAGGTTCCTTTTTCAAACAGTGAATTTTTTGAAATCGGAGACTATAACCTTCACTACAGAACATACGGCGAACGCTCGGCTCACCCCGGCGTAATGCTCCTCCACGGCTTTGGGCTTTCAACCGCTTCTTTTGAAGGTCTTGCCGAAAAATACGCCGAAAACGGCTATTACGTTGTCACGGTCGATCTGCCGAATTTCGGCTATTCAAGCCGTGAGACGACCGAGACAGAGCTCATGAGCCGTGAGGACGTTGTCTATGCCCTCATGGAAAACCTCGGCGGCCGCTGGATTCTCGGCGGTCATTCAATGGGCGGCGGAATTGCAATCAATGTTGCCACCGATCACCCGCAGAGCATTGCCGGCCTTGTTCTTTTTGCTCCGCAGACGAGCAGGGAGGCCTCTCCCCTCATGAAAAGCCTTATGACGAACAAATATGTTCTTTCTCTTTTCGGCGGCCTTTTCAAAATCGGCTCTTCGTTTTCGTTCATCTTTACTCCGATGGTTGAAATGAGCTTCAGCGACAAGGAATATGCAAAAGGCTATGACGTTTTGAGAATTGCCGCGCCGTTGAGACTTGACGGAACGGGCAAAGGCATTGCAGTCATGACCTCGCACACAAGGGGAACTGACTTTGAAAAATTCTCCGCTTTGGAGATGCCTGTTGTTATAGTCACCGCAAAGAATGACCGCGTTGCGAACGCAAAGAACCTTGACGCAGTTCTTGCCGCCGCTCCGAAGGACAGCGAGCATTTCACCGTTAAGGAAGGCGGTCACATGATGATGGAATTCAACAGCAGCGAAAGCGCCGCACTGACGCTGCCTGTCATGGCAAAATGCGCCTGAAAAAACATTCGGCCGCCGCTTCCGGTCAGGACGCGGCGGTCTTTTTACTTAGATGAAAAGGAGAAAAAACATGACGGAACTTGAAACTCTTGAACGCGCAAAAATGTATATTGAAAAGCTCGCCAACGGAATCGACCCGATAACAGACGGAAGTATTTCCGAGGACAGCGTTATAAACAACGTCAGAATCAGCCGCTGTCTGTTCTATGTTTCCGGAGTGCTCCAAAAGGTAATTGACAACGGCGGCGAAATCAAAAAGACTGTTATAAAAGGCGCACCGTTCAGAATCACCGAAGAACAGCTCGGAATGGTTGAGGTCTCCGAAACTCCGGTCGGCGTTTCGGAAATTTCAAAGCGCATTGCGGCTGTCCTTGACGAAGGAGTGAAAAAGGTCTCTGCTTCAAAAATTTCATCGTGGCTCGTCAAGGAGGGCTACCTCGTTGAAAACATACGCGCGGGCGCACGCAGCAGGGAGGCCACGGAAAAAGGCGGAACAATCGGAATTTTCACCGTTGACGGAACAAGTCTTAATGGAAGAGAGTATAAGAAAAATATCTACAACGCCGATGCACAGCGGTTCATCATTGCAAATATCACCAAGATAGCAGAGGAACCGTAAAAAGAACCGCCGTCACGCCCTGCCCGGCTGCAGCATGGCGTGAGAAATTTCATTCTTGCAATCAGACAGAAATCAACATAAAGGAGCAAAAAATTTGAAAGGCATATTGGTCATCAACAATTTTTTGGAAAGCAAAAAGTTCTTCGGAATATATTCAATGCTTGAGCTTTCCGCGAAGAAAGAGGGCATTGAGCTTTCCGTCATCAAATCCGGAGATATCCTTCATAATATCGACTTTGTGAAAAGGCTTGACTGCGATTTCGTCCTCTTTTGGGACAAGGACGTTCTTCTTGCAAAAATGCTTGAAAGCGCGGGCTTCAGAGTTTTCAACTCGGCCGACGCAATCTATTACTGCGACAACAAAGCCTACACTGCCCTGCTCCTTCAAAAAGCCGGAGTGCCGACACCGCCGACCTTTACCGCGCCGCTGACTTACGAAGGCGTAGGATACACCGACAAGGCTTTTTTGAAAAGCATCACCGCAGAAACCGGCTACCCCGTGGTCGTCAAGGAGCTTTACGGCTCGTTCGGTCAGCAGGTGAGCCTTGTTCAAAATGAAAACGAGCTGTTTTCGCTTGTTGACAGCTTCGGCAGCAAAGGCTTCCTGCTTCAAAAATTCGTTGAAGCAAGCTTCGGGAAGGACGTGAGAATCAACGTTGTCGGCGACTGTGCCGTCTGTTCTATGCTTCGGCACAGCGTAAACGGCGACTTCCGCTCAAACATTTCAAACGGCGGAACGGCCGAAAGCTTTGAGCCGAACGAGGAAACAAAGAAAATTGCCGTTGCCGCCTGCCGCGCGCTCGGACTTGACTTTGCCGGGGTCGATGTGCTCTTCGGCGAGGGCGGAAGGCCGCTTGTCTGCGAGGTCAATTCAAATCCGCACTTCAAAAGCTCACTCGACTGCACCGGCGTTGACATGAGCGAAATAATTTTGAGATACATCAAAGAAAAGGTTGAAAATCAATGACAGGCTGGCTGATCTACGACAAAAAACAATATAAAAAAAACAAATGGTTTGCAGAAGAGATTTTGAAAAACTGCTCGGCGTTCTGCGAAATGAAGCTACTTTTTGCCGAAGAGCTGATTTTCGGTTCGGACGAAAAAGGGACGTTTTTTGAACATCCGGCAAAGCCGATTTCCGCGCCGGATTTTGCGGTGAACCGTTCGATTTTTCCGCTTTTGTCGCTCATTCTTGAAAAAAGCGGAACACGGGTTTTCAATTCATATGAGACATCCTCCCTTTGCAACGACAAGCGCAAAACATACCTTGCCGTTGCCGGTTCGCGGATACCGATAATGAAAACGGCGTTTTTCAAAAAGAGCTTTTTTGACATTGAGAGCGCAAAAAGCTTCGGTTTTCCCTGCGTGCTCAAATCGGCGGACGGCCACGGAGGAAAAGAAGTTTTTCTCCTTCAAAACGAAGCCGAGCTAGAAGAAAAGCTTCAGCTTCTCGGCTCGGAAGGCCTTCTTCTTCAAAAGCCGCTTTTAGGTTCGAGCGACCTTCGGGTATATGTTTTGGGCGGTGAAATTCTCGGCGCAGTTTTGCGAACACCGGAGCCGGGCGCGTTCAAAAGCAACTTTTCCCTCGGCGGAAGCGTTCGGTCCTTTGAAGTGAACGATGCTTTGATTTTTGCTGTGAAAGAGGTTCTGAGCCGTCTTTCCCGCACGCCGGATTTTATCGGCATAGATTTTCTTTTTGATGGAGAAAGCTTTGTTTTCAACGAGGTTGAGGACGTTGTCGGAACGCGGATGCTTTACAAAACAAGCGGTCCCGACGCCGCCAAGGAATTTTCGCGGTACATTGAAAAAATAATGAAAAAAGTTTGAAACACAAAAAACGCTTAAAAGAGCAAAATTATTTTTAGATTCCATCAATAAAAAAAGACTATATTTCATAGGAAGCCTCGGTTTTGATAAGCTTCGTGAAATACAGTCTTTTTCTTTTTGTTTTGCTCTTTGGTCTGCGCTAAATGCGACAGCCCCCTTTTATATTTTTTTATACCTCATCGTATGCAAGAGCGCGGTCAAACAGGCGAACCCTTCCCCTGCTTCTGAACTGCTGCTTTTTGCCTTCAAGGCGGTGCGGTTTTTCTTCATACGGCCTTGCGGCACATTCGGGCTTTTTGTCAAAATAAAGCTTCAAAAGTCCGTTGCGCTCCCTCACGGCGCAAAGCTGAACGCAGTCGCGGACGGTACGCGTTGAAGCGAGCGTTTTTTCTCCGACCTTGAAATAAACAAAGCCGTTCTGAATGCTCAAAGAAAGCTCATCGTCCTGAGCATAAAGTACACCGTCCTCCTCCGATTCAAGCGTGACCTGAACGGAAAAATCCGCCGAGCCGACTATCGGCGCGTCTTTGATGATGCCGCCCTCATAATATGTGAATTCAGCCTCGGCACTGCCCTCATTTCCGAGGAGATCTTTTACGTTTGAAAGCGTAACCTTGTTAAGCCTTTCAAACCGCTTTTCAAATGTGACGAGTACGCTTCTGTAATCGTCAAGCAGCTTTACATCGGATATTGCGGCCTGCTCACAGGAAAGAGCTTCGACATTCACCGTCTGGTTGAACATGACCTCAAGCGTGTTTTCGCTCTTCGCTTTGCAATAGGCTGCCTCAATTGCTTTTTGGTTCTTTCCGAAATGAAGAACGCGCGTTTCAAACGGAGAAAGGCTCAGCTTCAATGTATCTCCAAAGCTGTATGAGCCGTCTTTTCCCGCGGCGGAATACGGCAGAACAGTAACGAGCGAAGCGCAGACCAGACGTTCGTCCGCTCCGACAGAACGGTCAAGTCTGAGCGTATATTCGGCGCTTTCCGGCGATGGATTGCGCAGCGTGACTATGCCTTCATTTCCGTCAAAGCCGCCGAAGCCGTATACCTGAAGAAACGACGGCCTTCCTCCGAACATCACGGTACGGGCAAAAAGCCGAAGATTCTCGCGCACAAAGGAAAGCACGCAGTTCGTGATGCGCCACTTTGCTTCATTCATCATGTCATAGCTGAAGTAAAGCTCCCAAAACGAAGTTCCCCTTGCGGCATTGGTGAAAAGGTACTCCCTGAACTGCCCGTCCGTCATCTCCATCCTTGCCTCATGGCCATAGATCGGGTCATGATTATAAAGATTTGAAGGCGGAAAGCAAAAGCCGCGCTCACGGTAAAAATCATAGTACATATCGTCGCGGTAGGAAAGAGCCTTGTCCTTTTTTGAAGCGGAAAGCTTTTTTCCGTCCGGTGCTTTTTCAAGAAAGCCGATATCAAGGCTGTTCTGCATCCAGACAGAATTGACGTACTGCAAAAACCACGGGCTCGGCGGAGCGTAACAGGTCAGGTTAATGAACATTCTCCCCCTTGCGTTCTTTTGGAGAGCGGAAAAGACCGTTATCCATCTTTCCCAAAGCTCGCTGTAATAATACATATCGTTTTTTCCGCCTGCGGCGTGGTCGTGGTTTTTGCTTCGGCAGGGCTTGTTGGCAAAACCGTCAAGCTTCCAATAGGAGAGCGAAAAACGGTCCTCATAGTCAAGCATAAGGCTGCTCAGCTTGTCAACATATTTTTCACTCGCAACGCAGATGTCACGAGCACGGCGGTTGAGAAAACCGTTGCCGCCCTTTTCAACGCAGCGGGCAAACTTCACCGTGTCAAGCGTATAACCGCCCCTTGGGCCGAGCCAAAGGCCGAACGAAGAGCCGAGAGCCTTCGCAAGCGAGCAGGACGGATAAAGCTCATTCGGGAACTTGCTGTTGAAGCACCAGAAGTCCTTGCTATAATCATTCCAGCCGTCGTCAACAACAAAGCAGTCAAGCTCCCTTGCTCCGACGGCGGTAAGACCCTTGTCGATTTCAAGAAAGGAGGTCTCAATGTTTTCCGCGCTGATATTCAACATATGGTCATACCATGAATTATACTGGGTTCTCAGTTCAAGCGGACGGGAGATTTTTCTGATATAATCGTAAAACTCAATTCGTCTTGTGTCGTCCGAGTCACCCGAACAGACAAGGCAAACGGCTTTATAGGTTTCATACCTGCCCTTTTTGAGCAGACGCGAAAGCGGCTTTCCGCAATACCAGCGAACAAAAAGAGAGCCGTTTTCAAAGTTGTTTTCGCAGCCCGGGAACTCACAGCCGAAAACGAGCGAGCCGTAAAACACCGGTTGTCCGAGAGAAAGCGCAAAGCCGCCGATCTGACTTTTTCCCTGCTTCGGAAGGTATGACGCTCTTGAAACATCGGGCACGGCGAACGGCTCAAAGTCAACATAGTCAATAACAGCGCGGCAATCGGGGTCGGGTGTTTCAAAAATAAGGCTCTTTTTGAGAAATCGGTCAAGCCTTCCGAGTTCAAAAACAAGGCTCAACCCGAGTTTTCCGCCTTTGACGGAGAAATTTTTGAAGCGAATAACAAGCTTTTCTCCGCTTTCGGTCTTTTCGCTCACGGCGGAGCTGATTTTAAGCTCACTCGCGCAAACATACTCTCCGCCGAGCGTGCGAAGAAAGCGAAGCTTGAACTCCTCCGAGCCGTCAAGGGCAGAAAAAGTTTCGCCTGTCAGCTTGTTCAAGACAAAGGAAGAAGCAATTTTTCCCTTTTTGATTTCAAGTCCTTTTGAGAGGAAGTCGTTTTCAATTATTATCCGCTCTTTTTCAATTGCTGTCGGCATATACTCCTCCTGTTAAAAAACGGACTGCCGAAAACGACAGTCCGAAATATTATCTAAATTATTTATAAAACACTGTCAGCCCAGTCTATCACATCTTTGCATACTTTGTCAAAGCATTTTGATTCGTTGAGAATTTCATGCCTTGCGTCCTCATAAAGATGCATGGTGACATTGTTCTTTCCGGCGTCTTTGAGCATATTGAAAACCTTCTCAACACCCTTTCCGTTCGCGCCGACGGGGTCCTTTGAACCGGAGATGAGAAGAACCGGAAGCTTCTTTGAATACTCCTCAGCCCACTTTTTGCTTGAAACGCGCGAAAGCAGCGAGAACATATCGCGGTAGCCGTAAGCCGTGAACAAAAATCCGCAGTATTTATCGGCAATGTATTTGTCAACCTCATCGTTGTCTCTTGTAAGCCAGTCAAAGTTTGTTCTTCCTTCAAACTGCTTGTTATAGGTTCCGAAGGCAAGGTTATCAATGAACTTGCTGCGGTAATGAGAGCCCTTCATTTTTCCGATAAGCTTTGCAACGGCGATTCCCGCTCCGGCCGCCGGGTTGGGGCCTGCCGTTCCGCAGAAAACGGCTCCGCTCAGTTTCTCTGCGTAGCATTTTGTGAATTCGCGGGCAACGAAGGATCCCATTGAATGGCCAAAGAAGATATACGGCTTTCCGGGGTTCTCTTTTTTTGCAATCTGCATCAGCTGATGGCAGTCGTCAATAAAGTTCTTCCAACCGTCCTTTTCGCCGAAATAGCCGAGTTCATCGTCGTTTTTGACGCTCTTTCCGTGGCCGAGATGGTCGTTGATATAAACGGCAAAGCCGTTTTCGCAAAGCACACCGGCAAATTTTTCATAACGCTCAAGGTGCTCTGCCATTCCGTGCGCGATTTGAATAACAGCCTTTACGCTTTCCTTATCCTCAGGGAAAAAGGAGCAGGCATGAATATCGGCAAGGCCGGAAACCGAGGGGAAAAAGAATTCTTTTTTAACAGCCATAAAAATACCTCCGAACAAGCGGCAGAAAGCCGCCCTTAGTAACAGTATAATATTACCATATTTTGCTTCTCTTTTCACTCTTTTTTGTGAATTTTATCCTTGTTATATTTAACAAAATTGAGCCGCTTTTTTTGACAGGCGGAAAATGAATAACCATCGGACAATCCTTCATATAATCAAAACGAAGCGTATCATAAAAAAAGCAGCAAAAAAATCAGGCAAAGTCCAAAATCAAGGACTACAAAATGAAATTTAGTGAACATTTGTGTTGACAAATTGATTTTTTCTGCTATAATCAAGACATGAAAGCTCGCGAACGAATGTTCGTTGCACAAAGTTACCCAAATTTTGAAAAGAGTATGGAGGATATACATTATGTTTTTTTCGTCACTTCCCGCGTTTGTCTCGGTTTACATTCCGCTTGTTCTGCTTGGATTTTTCGGAATAATTTTTGAAGAGCACATTGCCGAAGCGGAGCAGAGGCTCTTCAAAAAAATCAAAAGAGCGCTGCGCGCAAAAAAGCGCAAGGCAGCCCGCTCAAAAAGAGCGGTGAGCACGCGTTCTGCCGCGCAAACGCATGAGACGCTCAAACGCGCCGCCTGAATTTTTCCAACTCCTCTCCGCATATCAAACAGACACCGCGCCCGTTTTCCACGTTCGGGTGCGGTGCCTGTTTTTGCTCATAATTCTTGCCAAAACCGGCTCTTTGTGTTAAAATGTGGTGATTACTATTTTGAGGTGATATATTTTGTCGGCACCCAAGGAAAACATCAGAAACTTTTCAATCATCGCTCACATTGACCATGGCAAGTCAACCCTTGCCGACCGTCTCCTTGAGCTTACTGATTCAGTTGCAAAAAGAGATATGACCGAGCAGCTGCTCGATGACATGGACCTTGAACGCGAACGGGGAATAACCATAAAGTCCCACGCGGTCAAGCTTGACTACACCGCCAAGAACGGAAAAACCTATGAGCTTAATCTAATTGATACTCCGGGTCACGTTGACTTCAACTATGAGGTTTCGCGTTCGCTCGCCGCCTGCGAGGGTGCGCTTTTGGTCGTTGACGCTTCTCAGGGTATTGAGGCGCAGACGCTTGCCAATACCTATCTTGCGCTCGACCACAACCTTGAGCTTGTTCCGGTAATCAACAAAATTGACCTGCCGGCCGCAGACCCGGAACACGTTGCCGCCGAGGTTGAGGACGTTATCGGCCTCGACTGTTCCAATGCGCCGCGCGTTTCGGCAAAAACCGGCGAAAACGTTGACCGGGTTCTTGAAAGGATCGTTGAGGACATTCCGGCTCCGCAGGCCAACGACGATGCTCCGCTGCGCGCCCTCATTTTTGACTCGGTATATGACAATTATAAAGGTGTCATCGTTTACGTCCGTGTCATGGAAGGTACGCTCAAGGCCGGCGAAACAATGAAAATGATGGCAACTCAGGCTCAGTTCAACGTTGTTGAGGTCGGTTACATGAGAGCCACAGGCATGGAGCCTTGCGAAATGCTCTGCGCCGGCGAAGTAGGCTACATCACCGCTTCAATCAAAACTGTCCGCGATGCAAAGGTCGGCGATACCGTAACAAAAACGGAACGTCCGGCCACGGAAGCTCTCCCCGGCTACCGCAAGGTCAACCCGATGGTTTTCTGCGGCGTTTATCCGGCTGACGGAGCCGACTATGAAGCGCTCAGAGACGCGCTTGAAAAGCTTCAGCTCAATGACGCCTCACTTTCCTACGAGCCGGAGACCTCGGGCGCACTCGGCTTCGGTTTCCGCTGCGGTTTCCTCGGTCTGCTGCACCTTGAAATTATTCAGGAAAGACTTGAAAGAGAATATAACCTCGACCTCGTGACGACCGTTCCGAGCGTTGTTTATAAAATCCACCTTCGCAACGGTTCGGTCGTTGAGGTAGACAACCCCACACATTACCCCGACCCGGGCGACATAGATTTTTCCGAAGAGCCCATCACCAACGCACACATCTATTCTCCGCCGGATTACGTTGGCGCAATTATGGATCTCTGCCAGGACAGGCGCGGCGTTTTCAAGGATATGACCTACCTTGCAAAGGACAGGGTCGATATTCACTATGAGCTTCCGCTCAACGAAATAATCTATGATTTCTTTGACGTTCTCAAGTCCAGAACACGCGGCTACGCTTCATTCGACTATGAAATTTCACGCTATGAGCGTTCAAACCTTCAGAAGGTCGATGTTCTCCTCAACGGAGACACGATTGACGCGCTCAGCTTCATCATCCACTCCGACAAGGCCATGGCGAGGGCAAGAAGAATTGCCGAAAGGCTCAAGGAAACTATTCCGAGACAGATGTTCGAGATTCCGATTCAGGTTGCGATCGGAAGCAAGGTAATTGCCCGCGAAACCGTCAAGGCGATGCGCAAGGACGTTCTTGCAAAATGCTACGGCGGCGACATCACACGAAAGAAAAAGCTCCTTGAAAAGCAGAAGGAAGGCAAAAAGCGCATGCGCCAGTTCGGCACCGTTGAAGTTCCGCAGGAGGCTTTCATGGCCGTTCTCAAGCTTGAGGAAAACTGAGTTGAAGGGGCTTTATTTTCACATTCCGTTCTGCCTTTCAAAATGCGGCTACTGCTCGTTTTATTCATTCAGGCCGCGCGAAAATCAGATGGACAGCTATCTTTCCGCGCTCCTTTCGCATATTGATGAATGGGGAAAAAAAGAACACCTTTCGTTTGACAGCATATATTTCGGCGGCGGGACCCCATCGGTTTTCGGCGGAGAAAGAATCCTCGCCGTTTTGGAAAAAGCACGAAAGGCCTTTGAAATTTCTCCCGACTGCGAAATCACGGTTGAGGTCAACCCCTCCTCCGCAAGCGAAGAGCTGTTTTCCTGCCTGAAAAGTGCCGGCGTGAACCGCATTTCAATGGGCGTTCAGTCGGCCGTTGAAAAGGAAAGGCAGGCTATCGGCAGACGTTCCGACACCCTTCAGGTGCTTTTCGCGCTTGAAAGGTGCAAAAAGCACGGATTTGAAAACGTTTCGCTTGACCTTATGCTCGGCCTGCCGTACCAAACCGAAGAGAGCCTTCAAAAAAGCCTTGACTTCATTTTAAAAAGCGGCTGCAAACACGTCAGCACATACCTGCTGAAGCTTGAAAACGGCACTCCCCTTTTTGAAAAGCAAAATACCCTCCCTTTTCCGGATGAGGACACGGTCTGCGATTTTTACCTTCAGACGTGTGAGGTTTTGAAAAAGCACGGCTTTGAGCACTACGAAATTTCAAACTTTGCACTGCCGGGATTTGAAAGCAGGCACAACAACAAATACTGGCTTTGCGAAGAATACCTCGGCATAGGCCCCTGTGCCCATTCGTTTCTGGGCGGAAAGCGGTTTTACTATGAAAGCGACTTTTCCTCATTTTTAAACGGCGCAGAACCTGTTTTTGAAGGTAACGGCGGTGATGAAGAGGAATTCATCATGCTTGCGCTGAGACTTTCAAGAGGGCTCGTTTTTGAGGAATACAAAGAGCGGTTCAAAAAAGACTATCCGAAAGAGCGGCTCAAAAAAGCCGAAGAGCTTTCGCACCACGGGCTGCTGGAGCTTTCAGAGGATTCAATAAGGCTCACGGAAAAGGGCTTTCTCATTTCAAACGCAATCATTTCATCTCTTGCATAATTCGGACACACAACACTTCAAAGTAAAAGGAGGGAACGCGATGAAACCGTTCGGTCTTGTTCTTGCCGGAGGCGGCGGAAAAGGAGCCTATCAGATCGGCGCATGGGAAGCCATGCGGGAGATCGGTGTGCGCTTCGACGCGATTGCCGGCGTTTCGATCGGCTCAATCAACGGTGCGCTCATTGCCGCAGACGATTTTCAGGCCGCGTCCGAGCTTTGGAACAACATTTCGCTCGATAAAGGTGTGAATTTTTCAGAACCTCTCCCCGACCCCGAAAACCTTTTCAGCACCAAAAACTGGGGCGTTCTTTTCAAGGAATTCGTCCGCAACGGCGGCTTTGACGCTTCGCCGGTCAAAGACTTTGTTTCAAAATTCGTTGACGAAGAAAAGGTCAGAAAAAGCAAAACACCCTTCGGGCTCGTTACAGTTCAGATGTCTCAGGGCATGACACCGCTTGAGCTGTTTATTGACGACATTCCCGAAGGTCAGCTGGTGGACTACCTTCTCGCTTCGTCAAACATTCCGCTTGCGAACAACATGGGTCCCGAAGGCGAACGCTTTCTCGATGGCGGCGTCTATGACAACACGCCGGTTTCAATGCTCAAAAAGTACGGCTACAACCGTCTTGTTGTCATTGATATTGCGACCATCAAGGGCGTCAACCACAGTCTCGATTTTCTCAACTCAAACGTTGTCTATATCAGGCCTTACAACATTGACGACCTCGGTGCTTCATTTGATTTTGACAACGCGGCGGTCAAAATGCGCATGAGAATGGGCTATCTCGACGCAAAAAAAGCCTTCTCTTATCTCAGTGGAAAAATCTTCTATTTCCTTCCCGAAACGTTCCGTTCAATGGTCAAACAGTTCGGCGCAGACACGGTCCTTCAGCTTGAAGAGCTTGCGTATGAGCTGAAGGTTGAAAGACTTTGCGTTTATGAACAGCAGGCTTTCCTTTTGGCAGTCAAGACCGCACTCGACAAAAAGAACGCCGAAGAGGCCGAAAAGGAAAAAGAAAAGGAACGCGAAAAGGAAAAGAGCAAGGAAAAAGCAAAAGAAAAAGAAGCCGAGAGAGACGAAAAGGCAAAAGAGAAAGAAAAGGAAAAAGAAAAGGAAAAAGAAAAGGATAAGGATAAAGAAAAAGGCAAAGACACTCAGCGCGGCTCGTTCATGCGCTTCTTCTTCCCGAAAAAGAGCGAAAACGAATACGCCGAAGCCATTGCCCTGCTTGAAAAATTAGGTTCATGAACTATAACTAAAAAGGAGCTGTTCAAAGACAGCTCCTTTTATCTTATCACATCACAGCTCAGCCGAGACCGTTCTCATCAAAATCAAAGACTGTCTGAAGAGCAATTTCAATCGTTTTTTCAATCGTTGAGGGGCAAAGATTGTCAGCCGTATCAAGGCGCGTGTGGTAATATCTCGCCGGCGCGGGATCCATCGCAACAAAGCTTGCGGCCTTGCAGCCTGCCTGAGAAGCGGCGGCCGCATCGGTTGAACCGAGAGGAATTGCACCGAAGGGAACATCCTTTCCGCATTTTGCAGCGGCTTTTTTAACAAGGCTGCAGGCATCAATGTCGTTCTTGACAAGGCCATTGAGATCTTTTGTATAGATCATCATGTATTCCTCATCGCGAATAGTATCAAAGCCGGCAAAAACGGTTTCAACGCCATCGTTCAAAAGCTCCGGATGAGCCTCAAAGAATGCCTTTGAGCCGCGAAGTCCGCATTCCTCACCGCCTGCAAGCAGTGCAACAACCTCTGTGTTTTCAAAGCGGACATCATTATCCGAAAGGAACTTCATAACGGAGTTTGCAATGTAGCAGCCGGAAAGATCATCGCTTGCACCGTCAACATGGCGGCGCGGATTGGTGAACTTATAGAGCGCGGCAAAACCGGGAGCAAAAGCAAGCTGACCGAAAGCAAGCGCCTTTTTAAGCTTATTGTTCTTTGATGTAAGCTGAACGGCAGTTGAAGCAATGTCATAAACAAGACCTGCAACAGCATAACCTGCAACAATCAGAACACCCTTTGAGCCGAGCTTATATGTATATGTCCATTCCGGAGCGGAATCGGTATGACCGGAGATGATGATTCTGCGCTTTGTTTCGCCCAAAGCCTTTCTGACGGCAATAACATTGCCGGACTCACTTTTCGGGAAGAGCGGATCGAGCGGCTTTTTGTAAAGGCCGAATTCGCCGACAACTGCGCCGAGAGCGGCACCGAGAAGAGGTACGGAAAAAGCGGAGAACTTATTCTTTTTGACCGCGCCGGTGATATTGGCAAGCGTTGAGCCGAGGAGCATTCCGCCGGCGAGCGGAACAAAGGACATGAACGCTCTCGGGTGAGCCTCAAAGGTCTCTCTTTTCACGGTATCGGTGTATTTTTCAAGCACCGAGCCCATATACTCCTGAGCCTTTTTTTCGTTTTCACTGCCGCATTCGCGAGGACCTATCTGCTCACAGATATGGGTAATTCCTTCAACGGCAAATTCGGCATAGGAGCCGAGCTTTTCTTTTGCATTTTCCAAAATGTTTCTAAAATCCATAGCATTTCCCCCTACAAAAAGTTACGCATCATTCTAACACTTTCTTGCAGTAATTTCAAGAGTCGATTCACTATTAACGTTATACAAACAGGCTTATCGGTACAAAGAAAAAATATATTTCAAAAACCCTTGATTTTTTTCCTTGCCTTGTGTATAATATCAAGGCAATTGCACAAACGGAGAGTTGTCCGAGCTGGTCGAAGGAGCACGATTGGAAATCGTGTAAACTGCTAAAACGGTTTCGTGGGTTCGAATCCCATGCTCTCCGCCATGGAAAAAGCCTTGTCCCACAAGGGATTCAGGGCTTTTTTCTTTTTCTGAACAAAACAATCGTGTAAGCAATTTATTTTGTTAATCGTGTGTTGCCTTTTTAAAGTAAATCGTGTAAAATATAGATAAATTTACATTTTTGAAAGCCACGGAAATTGAACTAGTTTTCATGACGGCTCTACACACATAGTAAAGCTCCCCCTGTTTGTCAGCACAAACAAGAGGGAGCATTTTGTTATTTCGCTTTTACTCTCTTCACAGACGAGTACGCGCCGCTTATCGTCTTTTTGCCGACGGTTTTGTAAGCCGCGACCTTGAAGTAGTAGGTCTTGCCTTTGGTGAGACCTGTTTTGGTGTAGCTGACTTTATTACCTTTAACAGTGGCAATCTTCTTATACTTTCCGTTCTTTGAAGCTGCCATGTAAATGACATAGCCGGAAGCTCCGGTCTGTTTGTTCCACGAAAGCGTGGCTTTCTTTGCGCCAGCGGTTGCTTTTAAGGTTGGCGTTGCAGGCGTTGTTGCGGTTGTAATGCTTGTCTGTGTTGTACTCCAATATGTCGTTTTGTTTACTGTTGTGTAGGCCTTAACCGCGTACTTGTAAGCTGTACCTGCCTTAAGGTTGTTTACATTGCAGCTTGCTTTCTTTGTGTCGGCAACCTTGACCCACTTTTTGCCGTCATATCTGAATACCCTGTAGCCTGTTGCACCTGTTACCTTTGACCACGTAAGTTTAATGCTTGAGGTTGTTTGCGTGGCTTTCAAGTTTTTGACATTTGCGGGAGTAATGTTGAATGTGAGCGTTTTTGTTCCCGTGTAACCGTTCGCCGCAACACCCGTGAGTGTAACTGTTGCTTTGCCTATTTTGGTGTTATTGCTGAACTTGACATTGTAATGCGTTCCTGCTTTGAGGACGGTTTTGTTGTTTTTGACTGTGACTGCAACTGTTTGTGCCTTGCCGTTATATGTTACGCTTGCTTTGGCGAGTGATATGGTACATTTTGTGATTGGAGTTGTTGCGTTGGAAGCCCCCGTTTTAATCGGGCAAACAAGTGAATATGCCTGACTCCAATAATTAGTACCTCCGACTTTTGAGCAAGCTCTGACTACATAGGAATACTTCGTGGCAGGCTTTAATTTTTTAACCGTTATGTTTAAATACGTTGTTGATGCAACTTCGGTATATTTCTTCAAGCGATCCGCATTAGGATTGTATAAATAAATATAATACCTGACATCACCCAAAACTTTTTTCCATGTTAAGGTAACTGATTTTGAGGTAATCCTAGAGGCTTTTAAGTCAGAAACGTTTTCGGGTACAATTTTAAAGGTTTTTGTTATACTGCCCTTTAAATAATCGCCTTTGCCTTTAATTGTAACCTTTGCTGTTCCGATTTTCAAATTGTTTGAATATGTAACAGTATAATCTGTGTTAAGCTTTCTGCCCATAATACCAACTTTCGGCTTTATTTCTTTGCCGGTATAGGCATAAGAGGATTCTAAACCGATTTTTACGGCAGACATATCGGTTTTATGACAATTTATATATTTAATCTGCTCGTTTAAATCGGTAATATCTTGAATCAATACTTTGGTATCTTCTCCGCGATTTTTGTTAAAGAACTTGGCAATTGATTCAAGGAAAGAATCGTCCTTTTTGTTCAACGCTTCAAGTGTATGATCAAAAGAATAAAGCTGTATATCTTTATAGAAGTTAAAAGCAGCATCAAACAAAAACGCGTATGTCTGCGTTTTTTTGCTTTTCAATGTGGATTCATATCTTGTCATAATTTGGTGAACATAAGGCGACAATTCTCCGACGGCAACAACCATGCTCATCTGTTCGGATAAGCCGCTTGCACCGGTAAGAAGCTGGCTGATTCCAACACCCAGAGTGATACCGGTTGAAACACCTCCGACGATTTGAGATACCGTTGCTCCGGCTTTAGATGCCAACCTTGTTGCAATTGAAACGCCGCCTATTTTAACTCCTGAGCAAACAAGAGCCAATTTTGAAACCATCTCTTTTTGATAAATTGCCTTAAATACGTCATAAACAATAATTGCGCCTGTTTTTGAACAGATTTTATATACTTCCTTTTCATAGCCCAATTTGGATTTTGACGAATCAATATATTTATTTAATGTGGACTTCATCTTGCCGTATTTATCGGCAGGTATCTCGTTTGCAACGTCTTCAAACATTTTTTTGAAATATTGGTCACATTCAAGATATGAGTTGATTGCAGCAACATAATTTGCCGCCTGAAAAACATTGTTGACAACATCCATACCCGTTCCGATAAATCCTTTAAGCTGCTTTGCTTTGTCAAGACCTGTGAGGAATGAACACAGTTTGTTCTGGGCTTTTGGATATTTTTCAAAAAACTTTATAAGCGTTTTATATGATTCACTGTCTTTGGTTACTTTTCCTGATACAAATTTAGTAATTTCATTATCCTTTATTTTTCCGGAAAACTCATGCTTGTTGTCATATTCACCGACAAGTGTTTTTATATATTTATAAATCTTATTTGTGACATCTACATATTCTTTGCCTGCATATTCAATTGCAAGATCATTGATTTTTTCTTTTGACGTTTGCTTGAGAATCAAATCGGATAAAACAACGTCATAATAGTTGCCGTAATCAAGGGAAATCAGTTTATCCCATTTATATTCAGCCGAGCTTTTGAGGTCAGTCATGGAATGGGCAAAATTGCTTGATTTTATAACGGCTTTATAGTCATTAACATTATTGATAAAGTTCAGATGTTCGTTGGTATAGCTGTCCGAAACCGGCTCGGAATAATTATAATGAATTGCAGCATTTAACAGGTCATCGTTATTCCTTCCGATTGATATTTTTTTCCATTGTTCTTCGGTGCCTGTGTAATATACTTTTTTAAGTCCCCAGCAATCAAAGAACGCACCCTCGCCAATGCTTGTTACGCCGTTCGGGATTGTTATACTTGTAAGTCCGCCGCAACTGCTGAACGCAGAATTGCCAATGTTCGTTACGCTGTTCGGAATTGTTATTCTTGTAAGTCCAGTGCAGTCGAAGAACGCAGAATTGCCAATGCTTGTTACGCCGTTCGGGATTGTTATGCTTGTAAGTTCTGTGCAACCCGAGAACGCCCCGCTGCCAATGCTCGTCACACTGTTGCCGATTGTTACGCTTGTAAGTCCCGAGCAGCCGCCGAACGCAGAATCGCCAATGCTCGTTACGCTGTTCGGAATTGTTACGCTTGTAAGTCCCACGCAACCACTGAACGCATAATTGCCAATGCTCGTTACGCTGTTGCCAATTGTTACGCTTGTAAGTCCCGAGCAATAATTGAACGCATATTCGCCAATGTTCGTTACGCTGTTCGGAATTGTTATGCTTGTAAGTCTCTCGCAGCCCCAAAACGCAGAATTGCCAATGCTTGTTACGCTGTTGCCTATTGTTATGCTTGTAAGTTCCGTGCAGTCGGAGAACGCACCATCGCCAATGTTCGTTACGCTGTCCGGTATTGTTATGCTTTTAAGAAAATTGGAATATGCGAATGCACGATAGCCAATGCTCGTTACGCTGTTCGGGATTGTTACGCTTGTAAGTCCTGTGCAATCGTAGAACGCATAATCGCCAATGTTTTTCACCGGACAACCGTTTATACTTTTTGGTATGTCAGCTTTTACAATATTTCTGTCTGCGACGGTGATTCTTGCCTCGCCGTTTTTAATTTCGTAGTATATTCCTGTGTTGCCGTATTCGGTGCCGTTATATGCACTTGCAGAAATAACAAGCAAGCACAGCAGAGCTGCAAGGATAAAAGCGAACGTCAAGGTCTTTTTTGCTGTTTTCATTTTCTTCTCCTCCGTTTTTCAAATATTTCCAAACACATATTACCACTTCGGAATGTCAAAATCAATATTTTTTCAGATATACATATAAAGAATACCGATTTCGGCCTTGAAAGAGCGAAGAAAAGCAAGCGCGGCGAAACAACAGGCGCGGGAGCACCGTGACGAAATTCCGTGCTGTTTCGCATTTTAGGCTCAAAACAAACGAACAATCAATCAGCATATGAACTATGCACCGGCATTGAAAAATACTTTTGCCTGTGTTATACTCCAAATAGATTTATTCATCAAAAGCTGCTGCATGGGGTGGGAAGAAAAATGAAAAGACCCGAGAAAAAAGAATTCATCATTGCTGCGGCCGTCTTCTTTCTCATTGCCGTTGCCGCTGCGGCGCGTGTTTTCAGCAGGAGTTCTCCCCTTTACGTTCCGCTCAGCCTTCTGCGCAGTATAATCTATATATTGCTGATGACCGCGTGGGGATTTTCTGTTCGCGCAAGAATTATTCAGCAGCAGACGCGGCGCTACCTTTCCGCCATATCAGCCCTCATTGTATTCTGGCTCGTTATCAGAACTGTGAAATACCTTTTTGTTTCCGATGCTGCCGCCGAGCGGTACCTCTGGTATTCCTATTATCTTCCGCTTCTGTTCATTCCGCCGATATCTGTTTTTGTTGCACTTTCGCTCGGAAAAGGAGAAAGCTTCCGCCTGCCGTCTTTGGTTAAGCTTTTGTATATTCCTTCGCTCCTGCTTTTGCTGCTCGTTCTCACAAATGACCTGCATCAGCTCGTTTTTTCCTTTCCCGAAGGCTCGGTCTTTTCTGACCAAGACTATTCTTATTCTCCCGGATTCTACGCTGTAACAATATGGGGGCTGCTTTGTGCAGGTACGGCGCTCATTACAATGCTCTTCAAATGCCGCATTCCGAGGAGCAAATTCTTTCTTTGGCTTCCCGTTATTCCGCTTTCTTTGATTTTGCTTTACTGCGTTTTTTACGTTTCAAACGTATACTTCCTTTGGCTGATTGCCGGAGACATTACGGTATCAATGAGCCTGCTGATCGTTGCCGCTTTTGAAAGCTGTATAGCCTGCGGACTGATTCAGTCGAATACCGGCTATGAAGCACTTTTTGCTGTTTCTCCTATAAGTGCACAAATTACAGACAACAGCTTCAACGTCCGCTTTTCCTCGGCCCGCGCCGAATTTTTTCCGCATGAGACACTCAGCAAAGCAAGTGTTTCGCCGTTCCCGCTCAATGCCGGAACTTTGCTGAAAGGCAACAAGCTTCACAAAGGATATGTCTTTTGGCAGGAGGATATTTCACAATTTAACAAAATAATCGGTGAGCTTGAAATTACTCAGGAGGAGCTGCGTGACATGGGCGATGTTCTCAAAGCCGAGAGCGAGCAGCGCGAGCGCAAGCTCCGACTTGAGGAAGAAAACAGGCTTTATGACCTTGTTGAAAAACAAACAGCACCGCAGGTTGCGCTCCTTCGCGAAATGCTTTCAACGCTTAAAAGTACCGATGACATTTCTAAGGCAAAACACATTCTCGGAAAAATCGTTGTTATCGGTACCTATATAAAAAGAAAAAGCAATCTGATTTTTGTTGAGAGACAAAAGGACACCATTTCGGCCGGTGAGCTTCGCCTCTGCCTTGGTGAATCGGCTGCGAACCTCAAGCTCTGCGATGCGGAATGCAAAACCGTTCTGAATTTTGACGGTCAGCTTTCCGCAAAAACGGCAAACACCATATATGACCTTTTTGAAGCCGTGATTGAAAAGAGTATTGACAGTTTGACTCTGCTGCTGCTCTACGCGCAAGAAAATGAAAGCTCTGTTGAAATCAATATTTCTGCGCTTTGCAGCGATGAGCTTTCCGTGCTTAAAGATGAATTCAAAAGCCTTTCGGCAGCGCGTGATGATGACGGCCTTTGGTACCTTTCGCTCAAAATCGGAAAGGACGGTGAAGGCTCATGAACGTAATCAAGGAAAGCTTTGACAACCTTCCGATCGCGGTCTGTTTTTTTGACCGCCATGGCCTTGTCCGTCTTATCAACCGGCGTATGCTGGAAATAAGCTCCATGCTTTTGGGCACAGAGTTCCAGACACTTTCGGAGCTTCGAACAGCCCTTTCTTTTCCGCCGAACAGTGAAATCAACGTAGTTGACGAAAGCTCCCTCGTTTTCCGTTTTCCCAACGGAGCGTTCCTCCATTTTGAGGAAAAAGAGATTATCGGAAAAAGCGGGGAGCACTACACCCAGGTCACAGCCGCTGACGTTTCACAACTCGTTCTTCGCCAAAGGGAACTCAGAGAAGAAAACCGACGTCTTGAAAACGCAAACAGGCGTGTAAAGCAGCTCTATGACAATATGGCGGAAATTGTTCGTGAAGAAGAGATTCTCTCAATGAAGATGCGCGTCCATGATGACATCGGACACAGCATTCTTTCCGCAAGAAAAGCATTGCTGACAGATGAAAGTATTGACACGATAAAAGACAATGCTTCGGTTTGGGAAAAGTCAATCGATCTTTTGTATCACTCTAACAATATGCCCGATGATTTTGACGACATCGGTTACGCCGAAGAACGCGCCGCTGCGCTGGGCGTGGCAATCGTCAGAAACGGTGAATTTCCCGAAATCAAAGCTTTGCGGCGGCTCATCGCTTTTGCAATACGCGAAAGTGTTACAAACTGCGTTCGCCACGCCGGCGGAACCACGGTTTTTGTAAAGGTTAAAAAAGAAAGTGAATTTTTTTCGGTAAGAATCACAAATGACGGCAGTGCTCCGCAAGCGGAAATCACAGAAGGCGGCGGACTTTCGTCTTTGAGAAAACGCATTGAAAAAAGCGGCGGAAAAATGCTTGTTCAAAGCCTTCCGTTTTTTGAGCTTTCGGTTTTGCTTTTGATAGAAGGTGAAAAAAATGATTAACGTTATGATTGTTGAAGACCAGAAAATGATTCGCAGTCTTCTTGAAAGCTATATTAAAAAAGAACCGGACTACCGCGTTGCCTTTTCTGTTGCCGCGGCGAGCCTTGCACCCGAGCTTTGCAAAGAAGCGGAAATTGACCTCATTTTGATGGATGTTCAGACCGAGCACCGCGAAAACGGACTTTCGGCTGTTCAGAGAATCAAAGCAGACGGTTCAAAAACAAAGATCGTTGTTGTAACATCGCTTGTTGACTTCGATGTTTTAAGCAAAGCAAAAGCTTTCGGTGCCGACAGTCTATGGTACAAAGACACCGACGAGGAAACCTTGATGGATGTTATCAGAAGAACGATGAACGGCGAGCACATTTTTCCCGATGCCCCGCCGGAGGTTGAAATAGGTACGGCAAGGAGCACAGAGTTCACAAAAACAGAGCTTGTTGTTCTTCGCCATCTTGTCCGCGGACTTTCATACGGAAAAATTGCCGAGGAAATGGGTGTTGAGGTCACTACGGTCAAATATCATGTGACAAATATGCTTCAAAAAACCAATTTCAAAAACAAGCTTCAGCTTGCTCTCGCCGTCAGCGATGCAAAATTCATCGCTGACCTTGACGAATAATATTCAAATCAAAACAAGAGTTCGGAGCTGCTTGGTCAAAAGGCCAAACGGTTCCGAATTTTTTTTAATATTTTTAAAAACCTGTACCAAAGTATGGGGAAAGTTTTTCCGTTTCCCTGTAAAATGGTGACTGTGAAAGTACCAAAAGGAGGGAATGTTATGCGGAGAATTGTGCTTGATATGCAGTGCGTGCTCTTTGCCGACGCAATTTCACAGGCACTCATGAACAATGACCCGGACTTTGAGCCAAGGCGGACAGAAGAGCCATCGGACGCGGTCAGGCTTTGCAGGTCAAGCTGCGCTTATGCAATCATAATGGAGGTAACACCCTATTCTCCGTGGAGACTGGAAGAACGCCTGCGGCTGAGTAAAGAGATAAAGGCCGCCGTTTCGGATTGCAGAGTCGTTCTTCTTGTTGACGAAAAAGCAGACGCTGCACTCGCCGCCGAGGTGAGGCAGGCAAAAAAGGACGGCCTTGTTGACAACTTCATTTATGCTTCGGTTTCGCCGACATATCTTTCGGCTGTAATAGATGCACTTTAAAAGCAGTCGGAAAGAAGACTTTCAAAAAGCAAGAAATATTATGACTTTTCGCTTCACAACGAAAATGATGTGACCGACACAGACGTTCAAATTATGCGATGAGATCCTCTTCGGTGCTGAGGAAGTGAGATACCGCATGGATCGCGGAATGAGCCTTGTTTATCTCAATAAAAAAGAAAAAATCAACGGCCACCCATGCCGGATTTTCGTCCTTGGCACAAACAGAAACGATCAGTTTGTGACGGAACAGCTTTACGGAGTTTGCAACAATCTCATTTACACTTATGACGCCGTGAGCGATTCCCGGCAGGCTCTCGGCATAGGATAATAAAAAAAATAAATACAAACAAACAAAAGGAGGCTTTCTTATGGGTCTTATCAAAGCAGGCATAGGAGCTGTCGGCGGAGTGCTCGCCGATCAATGGAAAGAGTTTTTCTATTGCGAGTCACTTGACAAGGACGTTCTCGCCGTCAAGGGACAAAAAAGAGTGAGCGGACGCTCCTCAAACACAAGAGGCAGTGACAATATCATCTCTAACGGAAGCGGAATTGCAATTGCTGACGGTCAGTGCATGATGATCGTTGAGCAGGGCAAAATCGTTGAATTCTGCGCAGAACCGGGTGAATACACCTATGACACCTCGACCGAGCCGAGCATTTTCTCAGGCCCCTTCGGCGAAGGCGTTAAAAAGACGTTCAGAACGATCGGAAAGCGTTTCACCTTCGGCGGAGACACAGCGAAGGATCAGCGCGTCTATTACTTCAACACAAAAGAGCTCATTGACAACAAGTTCGGAACCCAGAACCCGATTCCGTTCAAGGTTCGCGATGATGACATCAACCTCAACCTCACGATCGGTATCCGCTGCAACGGCGTGTACTCATACAAAATAGTTGATCCCCTCCTCTTCTATACAAACCTTTGCGGCAACGTTGAAAGCGAATACAAAAGAGAAGAAATAGACTCAACGCTCAAAAGCGAATTTCTCGGCGCACTTCAGCCGGCACTCGGAAAGCTTTCGGTGAAGAAAATCGACTACACGGAAATTCCGATGTACACGATGGAGCTTGCCGACGAAATGAACGAGGTTCTTTCTTCAAAATGGCGCGACCTTCGCGGTCTTGCAATCGTTTCGGTCGGAATCAACAGCGTTACCGCTTCGGAGGAAGAGGTCAAAAAAATTCAGCGCCTTCAGGAAGCTGCGGCAATGGGCAGCAACGCTTTTGCAATGGCGGGCAGGCTCACGAATGCTCAGGCTCAGGCGATGGAGGACGCAGCGAACAATCCCAACGGCTCAATGACAGGCTTCATGGGCATGGGCTTTGCGCAGCAGGCAGGCGGAATGAACAACATCGGCAATCTTTACGGAATGGGCGTTCAGCAGCAAGCACAGGCAACACAGGCAGCACAGGCAGCACAGCAGGCAGCCCCGGCCGCCGAAGGATGGAAATGCTCCTGCGGCATGACGGCAACCGGCAACTTTTGCCCCAACTGCGGCGCAAAGAAGCCCGAACCACAGGCTCAGAACGGCTGGAAATGCTCCTGCGGCATGACCGTAACGGGTAACTTCTGCTCAAACTGCGGCGCAAAAAAACCAACAGGCTGCCGCTGCGACAAATGCGGCTGGACGCCCGCTCCCGGAGAGAGCGCTCCGCGCTTTTGCCCGAACTGCGGCGACCCGATCAACGAAAACGATCTTGTTTAATTTGCCCTGCACACTTTCACGGCAACAGCCGTTATTACCGATATATATGGAGCAGAAGGTGAATTATATAAAAGTGGTGCAAACTTGAACGCTAGATAATAGATAATGGATAATAAATAATAGATAATAGATATTTGCCGCGCAGCGGCAATCCAACATCTAAAGCTACTTTTGGGAGGTGCTCATTTTGAGCATATTACAGGAATATAAATGTCCGTGCTGCGGCGGTGCGATTGAATTTGATGCTTCCGCAGGACAGATGAAATGTCCTTACTGCGACAGCGAATTCACGGTTGAATCGCTCAAGGCCAAGGATGCGATACTGAACGAACAGCAGGCAGACAAAATGGATTGGGAAGGCACAGCCGGCCGCGAATGGCAGGAGGGCGAAACCGACGGAATGCGCGTCTATACCTGCAAAAGCTGCGGCGGCGAAATCATTGCCGACGAAACCACAGGAGCCACCCATTGCCCGTACTGCGGCAACCCGGTCGTTATGACCGGACAGTTTTCCGGCGCACTCAAGCCGGACTATGTTATTCCCTTTAAGCTCGACAAAAACGCAGCGAAGGAGGCACTCAAAAAACATATTTCATCAAAGCGCTTTGTTCCGAAAATTTTCAAGGACACCAACCACATTGACGAAATCAAGGGTGTTTACGTTCCCTTCTGGCTCTTTGACGCGGATGCTGCCGGTGACATAAATTATAACGCCACAAAGGTTCGCACCTGGAGCGACAATGACTACAACTACACCGAAACCGAGCACTACAACGTAAAGCGCAGCGGAAACGTTGCCTTTGCAAACGTTCCGGTTGACGGTTCCTCAAAAATGCCGGATGATCTTATGGAATCAATTGAGCCGTTCGATTTTTCTCAGGCTGTTGATTTTCAAACGGCGTATCTTTCCGGCTTCCTCGCCGACAAATATGACGTTGACAACAAGCAAAGCATTGACCGCGCCAACGAAAGAATCAAACGCAGCACCGAGGACGCTTTCAGGAAAACCGTTCAGGGCTATGCCTCGGTTACGGTTGACCAAAGTGCGGTTCAGCTTTCGAACGCAAAGGCAAAATATGCTCTTTATCCCGTTTGGATTTTGAACACAAGCTGCAACGGCAAGAACTATATTTTCGCAATGAACGGACAGACCGGGAAGTTCGTCGGCGACCTTCCCGTTGACAAGGGCAAGGTTTGGCTTGCAAGGGCACTGTTTTCGCTCGGCTATTCGGCGGCAGCAATGCTTACCTTCTATTTTCTGTTTAATTAAAGGAGGGTACATAAGATGAAAAAAAGAATTTCCGCTTTCATTGCGGCGGTGACGGTTTTTGTGCTCTCGTTTTCGTTTTTTGCTTTTGCGGCAAGGCCCGAAGCAAGGCAGGCTTTGCGCCTTGTTGACAAGGCCAAGCTCATTGAAAAAGCAGACGAAGAAGCTTTTCTTGAAAAGCTTGACACAATAAGCGAAGAGCTTCAGTTCGATTTTGTTGTTGCAACGGTCAAAACAACCGGCGGAAAGGATATTCAGACCTTTACCGATGATTATTTCGACGAAAACGGCTTCGGATATGACAGCAGCCACAACGGTGTTGCCCTTGTCATCAGCATGAACCCGCGAGCGGTCTATATCGGCGGCTATGGCGAGGGAACAAATTATTTTGACTATGACGACGCACAGAACATAGTTGATGCCTTTTACAGCGAGCTTAAAAGCGGCGATTACTCGGCTGTGGTTGAAAAGTTTATTGATCAGGCAAAAACATACGTTGATTACGGACGTGAGGGCTACAGCGAAATGCCTACGGTTTCAAAGACCGAGGCTTTCCTCATCAACTGGAAAACGAGCATACTTGCTCCTGTTGCTATCGGTATCATCCTTGCGTTTATTACCGTGGCGATCATGACCAAAGGTCTTAAATCCGTAAGAAAAAAGGAAAGCGCGGCAGACTATGTTGTTCCCGGTTCAATGCGCCTGACACGTCAGGAGGACTGCTTCATGTATAGGAATGTTTCAAGAACGCCTATCCCGAAGAACGATGATTCCGGTTCCTCCTCCTTCGGTTCAAGCGGAACGCATACCAGCTCCTCCGGCACCACAAGCAGCGGCGGCGGCCGCTCATTCTGATGAGCACCAAATAAAAGGCTGTCGTTTCAACTTTATATTATAGCGCGCATTCGGCATGTACCTAAAAAACGACATAGCGAAAAGGAGGAAACAAATGAGTATTTTCGATAAGCTCAAGCCGGAAGCCCAAAGTCCGAGCGAGTCGGTTGCACCTGCGCCGATAGGCACAAAAAGCGAGGTATTCACCTTCGGCGCACTGCCTGAAAATCTCGCCGAGATGCAGTCGCTGCCCGAGGCAAAGCTTGACACCCCGTTCAAGACGGCTGCTCTCACGGTGTGCGCTCTTTGCGCCTACGCCGCGGACAGGGATATAGGCACTCAGATGCTGAACTTTCTGAGAGGTCCGAGACCGCTGAACGGGCAGGATATATCTTTCCTGAACGACAGATTCAGAGACGGAAAAACATATATCCCGTTCTCATATTTCAAGGGCGCAACGCCCGGGAACAACTACACCCCAAGCGTTCCGTTCACGGTGACGGTCGAGAGCAATCACACGTCTGAAGCGGAAAAAGGCTACGCCAAGCTGTTTGTTCCGTGCGGCGGTGCTGACAGCCCGAGACCCGTTAAGCTTCGCATGAAGGGCGACGGAACGTGGCTTTTATGGGAACAGTATCTTTTAACGGGTATCAGAGAGCCTGCGGCGAACGACCCGTGGGCATAAAAAAGCGCGAAATACACTTTACATATTTTCAATTTTTAAAGGAGGAAACCCCATGAACAAAAAGAAAAAACTTTTGACTGTCGCAGCATTTGTCATACTGCTGCTCACGGCAGCGGTATTCACCGCTTCGGCGGCGAGCCATTATTCGGTTGACGAAAACACAACCTATGTAACCAACTTTGGTGAGCTTGAAAGAGCTCTTGAGGTCACCTCAAATGAGACAAACCCACCCGATAAGCTAGTTGTTCTCAAAAACAACATAGATTATGAAGAGTACGTTCCGGACGATTGGAGCTATCAGGATGAGCAGGAGTGGTATTCCGAAATCACTATTAGATATCCCGGAAAAATCACTCTTGACTTGAACGGAAAAACCCTGAAGGTTACAACGGATAGCTCCTCCGACGAGGAGACAAGGGATCTGTTTGGGGTTTTTTACAGGGCAAACACCGACTTCACAATTACCACCACCCAGTCCGGCGGACAGATAATCTTTAACTCAACAGCCAACGATACTTCGATGATTATTGTGAATAATCCGAACGCTAATGTGAATATTCTTGGAAAAGCAGGAAATTTTATCAACTATAATCTCACTCTTGCAGCACAAACCGGAAGTAACACTTATTTAAACGATACGAACATACATCACATCATTTCCTTCAACAACATAAACAATCTCTATATCACCGGTACTCTTATTCAGAACAATGCACGCGTCCCGTCTTGTATATATTCATACGGACCGGGGCCGCAGGGTAACGTTACAATAACAGGAAACTCAGAAATAGAAGCAATTTCAAACCAGCTTCTTAGTAACCAGCCGTTCAGCACAATATATTTCAAAAACGCTCCCTCCAGCAGAAAAATTAGGCTTGGCGGCTGTTACATCGGAAAAAAGGGAAATGTAAATTCAATCTATTACGGCGGCAAGTATACTCATTTCTATGACATAGTTCTATCACAAACTCTGGACAAGCCGAGCTATGTTATTATTCATAACGGTACAAAATACTATATTGACTGGGCTGACTTTGTTATGATGGATGCGGATATAAAAATCGCTTCCTCCTGTCACGAGTCGAATGCGAACCTTGAGGAAAGGACCTCACTTCTCGGTCACTACAAGTACTGCAAAAAGTGCAATGCTCTTGAAAGCTTCCAGGAGCATCAGTTTGGCAGGACACTCGCTGCCAAAGAGGCAACATGCACTCAAAAGGGAAGAACGGTCGGCTATGAGTGCTTTGGTTGCGAATATTATGAGGGTTACCTCGAACTTCCGGCACTCGGGCACTATTTGAACAGCGTCTATACGGTTGACTGGCCGGCAACCTGCGACAAAGACGGAAGGGAATCCATACACTGCAGACGCACCGGCTGCGATTATGCAATTCCGAGAGTCATTCCGAAGCGGCACCAGAGCCTTATATGTAACGGCACATACTGCCAAGCCTGCAATCAATATATTAACCCGACCAAAATAGGTTACGGCGACAATTCCTGTAAAAACCGAACCGCTTACTTCTTTACTCCGACGGAAACGAATGTTTATCTTATCACCATAATTTTGTCAAATTCCGGCAGCGAAAATATTCAGGGAACAGAAGTAAACCTTGTTGAGAATAACCGGCTTAGTGCTTCCATCTCCGGAAACGACAAAGGCAAAGTTACCGAAGTAAGACTTGAAAAAGGCAAAACCTACGATATTACACCGTATGTCATCTCCGGTTCAGGAGGAGATCCGGACTGCGTTGTTAACATCTCCTGTAAGGAACATAATGAGGTTATAGATCCCGGAATTAAAGCAACCTGCACAAAGGCAGGTCTCACCGATGGTAAGCACTGCTCAACCTGCGGCAAGGTTCTTGTTCCGCAGACAGAAGCCCCGGCTTTGGGTCACAACGTCAAGACCGTAGTCCAAAAGGCAACCCTTTCCGCAGACGGAAAGACAGAAGACAAGTGCTCACTTTGCAACACCGTTTTTTCAAGCAAAAAGATTGCAAAAATTGCTTCCGTCAAGCTTTCAAAAACCGCACTCACCTATAACGGAAAAGCTCAGAAGCCTTCAGTCACCGTTAAGGACGCGAACAAAAAAGCACTCAAGAACGGAACAGATTACACCGTTTCTTACAGCAGCAACAAAAAGGTAGGCAAAGCCACTGTTGTCATCACCTTCAAGGGCGATTACAGCGGCAGCAAAAAGCTCAGCTTCAACATTCTTCCCGCAGCAACGAGCAAAATTGCCGTTAAGCAGACCACAAGCTCAATCACGGCTTCATGGAAAAAGGTTGCCGGTGCAAACGGCTACAGAGTATACCTTTACAAGGGCAAAAAGCTTGTTAAGAAGGTTGACACAACAAAGCTCACCCTCACATTTAAAAAGCTTTCAAAGGGTACGGAATACAGGATTGTTGTCAAAGCCTATAAGACGATTGACGGCAAAAAGGTTCTTTCGCTCGTTTCAAAGGAGCTTTTGACCGCAACAAAGCTTTCCGCGCCGACATCGGTCAAGGTCAAGGCAGGAAAGAAAAATGCAACCGTCAGCTGGAAAAAGGATAAGAGCGCAGACAGCTATACCGTATATTACAGCACAAAGAAAAACAGCGGCTTCAAAAAGCTCACTGTTACCAAAAACAGCGCCAACGTCAAAAAGCTTTCAAGCGGCAAGACCTACTACTTCAAGGTTGTTGCCAATAAAAAGGCCGGAAAAGCTGTTGTAGCCTCTGATTACAGCAAGCTTGTCAGCGCGAAAATCAAGTAAAACAGATAAATTCAGTCAGAAGCCTTATGAGCTGCTTTTGAAAAGCCACAGGAACTAAATGCTTTTATGGCGGCTCTGCACGAATAGCGAAGCACCCTCTTGTTTGTGTTGACAAACAAGAGGGTGCATTTATGTTATTTAACTTTTAAGCTCTTCACAGACGAGTTTTATTTATGCATTTTTAATTTCGGCTGAAATAAACCTGTGGTAAACACAAAGCTTTATTTTGTTTTGGCGGTCAGAACGGTCGAGGCATTTCCGTAATAGTTGTTTCCGTTAGCGCATGAAAACAGCCCCGGAGATTTTTGTCTCCGAGGCCGTTTTTCTCGTTAGTTAAGTTTTAGACTACGATTCTCAAAGAATACCTTCCGAATCGTTGATGCTCAGAACCTTGAGCTTTGAGTTTGCACTTTCAAACTCAACAACAACCGTGCGGAAGATTCCGTCATTATTCCACTGTTGACCGTAGGTCAAGGTTGCTGTGGCCTTTCCGTCACCTACGGCATCGAAATAGAAATACTCCGTTCCGCCTTTTCCGGAGGCACCTTCAAGATTGAGGTCAGCCTTGTACTTGCTGCCGGCAAGCTTCACGGTGTCCTCGTTGTCAATCGAAACCTCCCATGAACAGCCGGTTGAAGGGTTGCTTGAAAGTTCGAGCGTGAAGTCATGCTTTGCCGCGTTGCCGATTCCGGTGAAGAACGAACCGATCGCCGTGAGAACAGCTATGAGCACCGCAAAAATTCTTCTGAAATATGCTGTCATCTAAACCATCCTTTCACAATTTATTTCCGACCCCATTATATTACTGTTTTGCCGATTTTTCAATACAAACGAAAAACTTTTTTGCTGTCGGCAGTTACCTGACTGTCGGTCTACATTTTTGCGGACGGGCATATATTCAAATATAAATAAAAAGGAGACGGCAAAAATGTTTGTTGCGTTTGAAAAGGAAAACGAAAGTGAACGGTTCTTTGAAAGATTTCACGACCGCTTCAGGCCTCCTCAGGTACAAAAAAGGAAGGTTGAAGTTCCGTATGCCCTGCCGTTTTATGTTGTCCGCGCAAAAGAACACCGAGGAAAATACCCCTGGGAGGCTGCAGAGGACGCGGCCGGAATTTTATGCTCGCGCGCTCTTTTGCCCTTTTGGGCAAAGCCGGAGGAGGGCACAAAAATTGTTCCGTTTTCTCCCTCGGTCTTTCTCAGCCGCCTGCTTTTCAACAGCGCAGCCAAAACGATTGAAAAAATGATGCTTGACCCGAGGAAGGTCTGCATAACCTTAATCGACAGCGGAGCATACCTCGTTGACCTTTTTGAAGAGCTGGTCTTTTTCGGCTCTCAGCTATGCGTTGTGACGGATTCTTTTGCGCCGTATGAAAGCCTTGCGGAAAAGCTGCTGAAAAAATACGGAGTGTCTCTGCTCGTTTGTGCAAAGCTCCCGAAGGACGCTCAAAACAGCACTTTCATTATTTCGGACAGTATTCTGCCCGTTCCGATTAACTTTTCCGGCGTACTTTTTACCAACGAAAAAAAACGACTTGAAAACGCCGTTGTAATTGTCGGCGAAGGATTCACACTGCCGGAAAAATATACCTCTCTCCTGCCCGAGGACGCAGACGAGCTTTCTTTTGCGGGTGCGCTTTATGAGCTTTGCGGCGCAAACGAGCTCGGAAGGCTCGGCTATGATAAAATGTGCGCCTGCGGATAAAAATTTTTCCGTCCTGACGCTCTTCGCCAAATTATTCGCTTTCAATGCTTTACCATAGTTGTCCGTGGTAAAGCTTTTATTATTTCACAAAGAAAGGAAGGCTCATATGTCCGCCAAAATTGAATATATGAAAAACGAGATCCGCGTTCGTCTGGACGGAGAAATTGACCACCACAGTGCAAGCATTATCCGCCTGAGCATCGACGACGCAATAATTCACAAACGCCCGAAAACGCTGATTCTTGACTTCGGCGCAGTCAGCTTTATGGACAGCTCCGGGATAGGACTTGTTATGGGGCGCTACAAACTGATGAAAACGGTCGGAGGGAGAATAAGCGTTCAGAACCTTTCCCCTTCCGCATACAAGGTGATGAAGCTCGCCGGACTTGAAAGGCTCGGAGAGCTAAGGCAAAAGGAGGTCGTCTGAAAATGAAAATAATCAACGAAATGAAGCTGAGTTTTGACAGCCGCAGTGTGAACGAAAGCTTTTCGCGCGTTGCGGTTTCCGCCTTTGCCGCCGCGCTCGACCCAACGGTTGAAGAGCTTTCAGACATCAAGACCGCCGTCAGCGAAGCCGTGACGAACGCAATTGTTCACGGATACAGAGAAAAAATGGGAAAAATCTACATAACCGCCGCCGTGACTGACAATAATACCGTCAGAATACGCATCCGCGACAAGGGCGTCGGCATTGAGGACATTGAACAGGCAATGCAGCCGCTTTTCACCACCCTCGGCGGAGAGCGTGCCGGTCTCGGCTTTGCGGTTATGGAAAGCTTTATGGACAAGGTGAAGGTCCGCTCAAGGCCGGGAAGCGGCACAACGGTTACGCTTGAAAAACGTATTCTCGGCAAAGAGACATAAAGCAATGCTATAAGTTTGGAGAGAGCCGTTTGGAAAATTCAAAAGAAAAAAGAGACAGTCTCATCCGGCAAAACCTCGGCCTTGTTCACGCCTGCGCAAACAGGTTCCGCTCACGCGGCGCGGAGTATGACGACCTTTTTCAGGCAGGCTGCGTCGGACTTTGCAAGGCTGCGGACAATTTTGACGAAAGCCGCGGCTTTGCGTTTTCAACATACGCCGTTCCGGTCATCCTCGGGGAAATCCGCAGAATTTTCCGCGACGGAGGAACCGTGAAGGTCAGCCGAACGCTCAAGGAGCGTTCACGCTCCGCGCTCAAAGCAAAGCAGGAGCTTGAAACCGAGCTTTCGCGCGAACCGACGATCGGCGAGCTTGCCGAAAGGCTCGGGGTCTCGGCTTCGGAAGCGGCCGAGCTGCTGACGGTTTCAATGCCTGTCATCTCCCTGACCGCGCAGGACGAAAGCACCTCTCGCCAGCTCGACATTCCGACCGAAGCACCGCAGGAGGCACTTTCGGAAAAGCTTGCGCTCAAAAAAGTTGTCTCTCTCCTTGAGGAAAGAGACAGAAAGCTCATTGAACTGCGGTATTTTGAAGGTATGACGCAGGTCAAGACGGCCGAACGGCTCGGAATGTCGCAGGTTCAGGTCTCGCGGCGCGAAAAAGCACTGCTGATAAAAATGAGAGAAAGCCTGTTGGGCTAGGCCGCAATGCCTAAAAAACAACAATCGAATCCGTAATAAAAAAGCGTTCCCTCTTGCCCGAAAAGCAGGCAGGAGGTAACGCTTTCTTTTATTTTATCTTTGCGCCGACAGGCTTTGAATATGCCGAGCGGATGGTTGTTTTTCCGCTTGCGGTGTAAGATACGACCTTGAAATAAACCGTCTTGCCCTTTGTCAGCTTTGCGGCGGTGTAGCTCGTTTTTCTGCCACCCTTGACCGTGGCAAGCTTTTTATATTTTCCGTTCTTTGAAGTTGCCATGTAAACAACATAGCCGGAAGAACCGGTCTGTTTATTCCACGAAAGCGTGGCTTTCTTTGCGCCGGCCTTGACTTTCAGCGTCGGAGCCTTCGGAGCAATCGTGAAAGTCAGCGTCTTTTTGCCGCTGTAGTTGCCCTTGAATGTAACGGTCACGGTGTAGGTTCCGGGGTTCTTCATACCCTTCGGATACTTCACGGTGTAGTCCTTGCCCTCGGTGAGAAGTTTGCCTTTGCTGGTTTTTATGACGACTTTCGGCTTTTGAGTTTTGCCGTTATAGGTGTAGGAGGTCTTGGAGAGCGAAACGGATTCAATTCTGTTTATCAGAGAAGCATCGGTAATTATACCGCAGGTTTCACATGATGTGACAAGAATACCGCTTTCGGTTTCGGTTGCAGTCAAAAGTGCCGATGTTTTTGTGCTGTGTCCGGTTGCCGGCGTTGTTGTTGCAGAAACAACAATTCCGCAGGACTTGCACTTTTTGATTGAAACACCGATTGAAGTGCAGGTCGCTTTATGCGTTTCGGTTACATATTTGTGACCCGTAGCCTGAATAGTTTCGGTATATGTTCTTCCGCAGTTGCAGGTAAAGGTTTTCACCCCGTCTTCTGTGCAAGTAGCTTTTTTGGTAACGGTTTCGGTATAGCTGCACGTATGGCTGAGATCTGCATTATAGTGCATATTTGCGCGGAGAATCAGGTCATTGGAGGAATCAATTGAAATGCCTTTCCATTCCTCCTCACTTCCAGCATAATAGAGTTCGGGAATGACTTTTATTCCGCTGAACGCATTTTTACCGATTGATTTCAAACCCTTGCCGATTTTGAGCGTGGTAAGCGGACAACTGCTGAACGCATAATCGCCAACGCTCATCACGCTGTCTGAAATTGTTATGCTTGTAATTCCAGAACAACGGCTAAAAGCATAATCGCTGATACTTATTACATCGTCGGGAACAACCAAGTTTGTAATAGGGTTTCCTTTCAAGTATAATTTATAACTAAAAGTTGGTATGCTGCCTTTAAACTCAATGTTACACCAAGCAGCCAAATCTGAAATATATACGCCCTTAAGGCTAGAGCACAAACCAAACACATCACTGCCAATGCTCGTTACACTGTCTGGAATTGTTATACTTGTAAGTCCGGTGCAGTCATAGAACGCAGAATTTCCAATGCTCTTTACGCCGTCTGGGATTGTTATACTTGTCAGTTTGTAGCAATCTGCAAATGCATAACCGCCAATACTCGTCACACTGTCTGGAATTGTTACGCTTATAAGTCCGGTGCAATCATTGAACGCGAAGCCGGCAATACCATTGGTTCCGTCTTTTATTGTAACTTTTGTATTGGCTAACATTGTGCCTTTATACTTGTAATAAACCTTTCCGGCATACACATCCCCGTAAGGTTGTGAGTCGTACCATGCAGTGTCAACGAACGCATATCCGCCAATGCTTGTTACACTTTCCGGGATTGTTATGCTTGTAAGTTTGGTGCAATCTCTGAACGCATAGTCGCCAATGCTCATCACGCTGTTGCCAATTGTTACGCTTATCAGTCCGGTACAATACTCGAATGCTCCAATGCCAATACTTGTCACGCTGTCAGAAATTGTGACGTTTGTAAGGCAGGTGCAATCCCTAAATGCAAAATCACCAATTCTCGTCACACTGTTCGGAATTGTGACGTTTGTAAGGCAGGTGCAATCCTCGAACGCAGAGTCGCCAATGCTTGTTACGCTGTCCGGAATTGTTATGTTTGTAAGTCCGGTGCAATCGCTGAACGCAGAGCCGGCAATACCTTTTGTTCCGTTTTTAATTGTTATGCTTGTGTTGCTTAGCATTGTGCCTTTATACTTGTAATAAACCTTTCCGGCATAAACATCACCGTAAGGCTGTGAGTCGTACCATGCAGTACCATAGAACGCATATTTGCCAATGCTCGTCACGCTATCCGGAATTGTTATGCTTGTAAGTCCAATGCAATTCATAAACGCAGAATCGCCAATTCTCGTCACCTGATAGTCGTCAATGCTTTCAGGTATGTCTGCGGTTTTGATATCGCTTTTAGCATCGGTAATGGTAACTTCGCCGTTGCTGATTTTGTAATACATGCCTGTACTGCCGTACTCTGTGCCGTCATACGCGCTCGCCGAAAGGACAAGCAAACAAAGCAGAGCCGCAAGAACCAAAGCGAAGGTCAGTGTCTTTTTTGTTGTTTTCATCTTCTTCCTCCTGCCATATTAGTTATACAACAATAATTATTCTCCAAGGTTTTCCCTCATGATCGCGGCGAGGATATCTTTATCCGCCGGGCAGAAATCATACTGCGCAATTTCATCGGGAGTTATCCATTTGGCGTCGTTATGTTCAAGCAGCGTGATTTCTCCGCTTTCAATGCTTGCGTTGAAAACCGTCAGCTCAACCGTCATGTCCGGGTACTCATGAACCAGCTCCATGAACACGCCCTCGGGCTTCACCGTGATGTCAAGCTCCTCTTTGCACTCGCGAACGAGCGCCTGCTCTTTGCTTTCGCCTTTTTCAAGCTTTCCGCCGACGAACTCCCAAAGCAGACCGCGCGTTTTATGCGCCGGACGCTGACAAATCAAGAACTTTCCGCCCTTTTTAATGAGTGCTGCCACAACCTGAACCATAATTATCGCCTCCTTTTCTATATTAGCATATATTTCTGCAAAATACAATGATATTTTTGCTCTTTCTCTTGAAAAAGCCCGGTTTTGGTGTATAATGTTCGTGTCCGGAAAGGACAAATATAATCAAGAAGAAGTGATTTTAATATGTCAAAGATTTTCGGCCACAGAGGCTTCTCGGGAAAATATCCGGAAAACACAATGCTCGCTTTTGAAAAGGCAATTGAAGCCGGCTGCGACGGCATTGAGCTTGACGTTCACCTCACAAAGGACAACGTTCTTGTTATCATCCACGATGAAGATATCAAGCGCACCGCAAACGGTCAGGGTCTTGTTAAGGACATGACCTTTGAAGAGCTTCGCAGGTTCGATTATTCCGCAGGCTTCAAGGGCGTTTACGGCTTCAACGCCATTCCCACCCTCAAGGAATATTTTGACCTCGTCAAAGACAAGGACATTATCACCAACATTGAACTTAAAACCGGCATCTATGAATATCCCTCGATTGAAGAGCGCGTGATTGAAATGATCCGCGAATACGGCCTTGAGGATAAGATCATCCTTTCCTCCTTCAACCACTATTCGATCAAGCGCTGCGAAAAGCTTGCACCGGAAATCAAGCGCGGCTTCCTCTCTGAAAGCTGGCTCATCAATTACGGAAAATACACCGCAGAAAACGGTGCTCAGTGCTGCCATCCGATTCACTGCTTCCTTTCGGAAGAAACCGTGAAGGAAATGCATGACGCAGGCTGCGAGATCAACACCTGGACGGTCAATGAATATGACGATATCAAGCGTCTCGCCGCCCTCGGCGTTGACGGCCTCATCGGCAACTTCCCCGACAGAATGGTTGAGGTTCTCAGATAAAAAATCAAACGGTCGCGTTCACCTGCAGCAGCGGTGAGCACGGCCGTTTTTTGATGAAAACAGCCGACACGGTTCAAAACCGCATCGGCTGCTTCGGGGTGTGAGCCCATATATAAATAAAGGACCGTCTGAGTTATTTATCGGAAACATAAATGCTTCCGCGTTTTTTTGAAGCAATTGCTCTGTTTTCAAAAAGTTCGCGGTCAACAACGGCGAAGTAACCGCTTTTATCATACAAATCGGAATACTCCTCACCGATTGTTTCAAGTGCCCTGTCAAGCGCCATTGCGGCGGCAACATCGTGCTTGCAGATTCCGCTGCACCAACAGCCGCAGCCAAAGTTTCCGACCTCGCCGTTTTTAAATTCAAACTCGACCTCATAGACCGCCGAGCCGAGAACAAGTGCCTTCGCCTTTGTTCCGTTCAGGCAGAGGTAGGCAACATTCCCGCCTTTAAAATATTCCGCGCCGCGTTCAATTACAGCCGCAGAAGTCTTGAATGTGTTCGGCATTTTGATTGGATAAAAGACATCGTCCTTTCCATAGACAAACTCAGCCTCATCAGCCGGCGGCAGCACCCATGACCTGACCTTTTCATAGGGAATTATGCTGCGGTCAAAGGCAATAAAAGTGTTTTCGCCGAAAAACAGTTCGCCGCAAACAGAGGTGTCCGCCTTGCCGATGACCCTTTTGTAATCGGAAATTCTGATTTTAAAGCTCAGGCTGACCTCTTCAACTACGCCGATAAGCCCCTCCAGCTTTCCGTCAACAAAAACCAAGTCGCCCTCTTTGAGGTTAAAGCTATCGTTATAATATGAACAGGCAAAGCCCCTCTTCGGAAAGTATACGCTGACAACCGAGCAAACCGGCGTTTCACTCTCGGGCGGAGTGCATTTTTCCGCTGTATTTTCCGTTTGGGTATCCTTTTTTCCCGAGCCAAAAAGGTCAAAGCCGATTTTCATTTTCATTCTGTATCTCTCCTTCAAGGAAACCTTCTCTTTCGTTTGCAGGTATATACTACCACACTCAAAGTCCGTTTTGTTGGACTTTGTGGCCGAAAAGCAAAAAAATAATAACCGCGGAATATTTCGGTGCTTTCCGCGGCTATTTCGTTAACAATTAAATCAAAGCTTGTTTTGAGCTTCCTGAGCAAGCTTTTTGAGATTTTCAGCCACCTGAGCCTTTTCGGCATCGGGAAGGATCCTGAAATACATGAGCAGCTCCTTTTCGTTTTTGCGAAGCAGAGAGATAGGGTCGCTGCAAAGCATACTGTCTTCGCTATCTTTAACGACCGTGCTCCTTTTAAGCTCCGGTCGATTCTCTTCAACGCCCATGAGGTATCCCACCGTGACGTTATAGATTTGTGAAAGCTTGACGAGTGTGGCAGGCGACGGAGTTGTCACCCCGGTTTCATAAACTGTATAGGTCGTTCTGTCAATGCCGAGTGCATCGGCGATATTTTGTTGCGTAAGCTTATGTTCAAGGCGAATTTTTCTCAGTCTTTCTTTAAGCATAATTATCACCGCTCCTTGTTTATATATTATCACATCAATAATCCAAATGTCAACAATTAGTGCAAAGTTTTAACAGTGTTTTTCAAATATTTTGCCGATAGGAGCAATGTTTTTAAAGACTATTGTTGGGCTTTGATGAAAAATATTCACGAATCGCCTTTGCGTCTTTGTCACCTATACCCTCAACGGCTTTCAGCTGCTCCTCGCTTGCGGCCTTGATTTTTGAAACTGATTTGAAATGCTTCATCAGCCTTTCCGCCTTTTTTTTGCCGATTCCTTCAATTTCCGTCAGCTTTGTTTCAAGAGCGGAGCGCGAATGCTTTTCCTTGTGATAGGTAATTGCAAAGCGGTGAACCTCCTCCTGAATTGAGGAAACGAGGGTAAACACGCGCCGCCCGGAGCGAATCTCGATCTCCTGCCCGTCCTTTGTGATTGCCCTGGTCTTATGCTTGTTGTCCTTGACCATGCCCAAAACGGGAATATCAAGGCCGAAAGCCTCAATGACCGGCTTTACTGCGTTGACCTGACCCACACCACCGTCAAGGAGAATGAGGTCCGGCAGCCTGCCGAAGCCTTCGCCGCTCTCCTTTTCCTCTTCATAGCGATTGAGACGGCGGCTAATCACCTCGCGCATTGAGCCGTAATCGTCCTGACCGTCAAAGCCCTTGATTGCAAAACGCTTATAGGCTCTTTTATACGGTCTTGCATTTTTGAACACTATCATTCCTGCAACGTTGTCCGCACCGGCAGTGTGAGAAATGTCGTAGGCTTCAATATATTCCGGTGCTGCCGGAAGACCGAGCATTTTTGCCATCTCGTCAAGGACTGCGGTTTCTTCACCCTTTCTTCCGAGATACTCGCTGAGCTTTTGAGAAGCGTTCGCAAGGCACATCTGAGAAAGCTTTACGCCCTCTCCCCTTTGCGGAACGGTCAGCTCAACCCTTTTTTCCCTTTTTTCTTCAAGAAATTGCTGAAGCAGCTCCATATCCTGCGCTTCGCCGTCAAGAAGAACCTTCGCAGGCACCGAGCGGTTCATTGAGTAATATGAAAGCACCAGCGAACGGCGCATTTCCGGCAAATCATCGGTTGAATCAAAAATGAAGTGCTCCGTGTGGCAAAGCAGACCGTTTTCAAAATTCAGCACAGCAAGGCAGGCCTTGTCTGCGCTTTGCGCAACGGCAAAAACATCCTGCGCCGCCTTTGAGGAAAGGACGACCTTCTGCTTTCCGGCAATGCGCTCAACGGCGCGTATTCTGTCGCGCAGCTTTGCGGCTCTTTCAAACTCAAGGTTTTCCGCCGCCTTTTCCATTTCAAGCTTCAGCTCTTTAAGGGCGGTCTTGCTGCCGCCTTTGATGAACTCGACCGCTTCGTCAACGCTTTGTTCATACTCCTCCCGGCTGATTTTTCCTGCGCACGGAGCACTGCATTTTGAGATGAAATAATTAAGGCAGGGACGGCTTTTTTTGATGTCTCGCGGAAAGACCTTTGAACAGGTGGGCAGCTTAAAAATCTCCTTTGCCCGGTCAACCGCCTGAGTGACGGAAAAGTTTCCTGTGTAAGGCCCGATGTACTGAGCGTTTTTGTCATCCTTGCGGAAAACGGCACTGATGTTTCCCCACGGGTGCGGCTTGATTTTGATGTAGCTGTAACCCTTGTCGTCCTTCAGCAAAATATTATATTTCGGCATATTCTGCTTGATGAGACTGCATTCAAGAACAAGTGCTTCAAATTCGCTGTCAGTGAGAATATAATCAAAATCAGCAACGTTTTCAACCATTTTGCGCACCTTGGTGTTATGGTTGTTCTGCGAACCGAAATATTGACTGACACGGTTTTTGAGTGCCTTGGCCTTGCCGATGTATATTATTTTTCCGCTTTTGTTTTTCATTATATATACGCCCGGAGTGAGCGGAAGCTTCATCGCCTTGTCGCGCAGGGAGCGAAGCTTCGGATCGATTGCCATAGTTTTCACTGCCTTTCGTTTTGTGGTGTATCCGCTTTATTTTACCATTAACTTAATGGGAGTGCAACAGGAAAATCCGTCTGATTTTTCTTTTTTGTTCTTTACATCTCCTGGACGAATCTGTATAATCATTATATAGGCAGTTTTTGCCGCAAGGAGGCTAAACCATGAACCTGAAAAATATCAAAGATCAAATATGCGATGTATGCCACAAAATGTGGCAGCTCGGCTGGGTCGCGGCCAACGACGGCAACGTTTCCGTCAAGCTTGACGACGGAACGTTCCTTGCAACGCCGACCGGAATGAGCAAAAGCTTCATCACACCCGACAAGCTCGTCAGAATCAACAACAAGGGCGAGGTTCTTGAAGGCGCAGAAGGTCTCAGACCGTCGTCTGAAATCAAAATGCACCTTTGCTGCTACCGCGAACGCGAGGACATCGGCGCAGTTCTTCACGCTCATCCGCCGACAGCAACAGGCTTTGCAGTTGCAAACAAAGCGCTCGACGAATACACAATGATTGAATCCGTTATTGCAATCGGCTCTGTTCCCGTAACGCCTTACGGAACACCTTCGACCGATGAAGTTCCCGAAGCGATCAAGCCGTATCTTCAGGAGCACGACGTAATGCTCCTTCAAAATCACGGAGCACTGACCGTTGGCGCAGACCTCATCACGGCGTATTACAGAATGGAAACGCTTGAGCTTTTTGCAAAAATTTCACTCAACGCTCACCTGCTCGGAGGTGCGCAGGAAATTTCAAGGGAAAACATCGACCGCCTTTGCTCCATGCGCGCTCAATACGGCGTAACAGGAAAGCATCCGGGATATAAAAAATATCCGAACGGTCAGAACTGACAGCAAGGAGGCTCTTCATGCTTAAACACATCCCCTCTGTTTTATCTCCAAAGCTTTTGAAAATACTTATGGAGATGGGTCACGGTGACGAAATCGTCATTGCCGACGGAAACTTTCCTTCTGCGGCAATCGCGCAAAGGCTCGTGCGCCTTGACGGCCACGGCGTGCCAGAAGTGCTTGAAGCCGTGATGCGCTTTTTTCCGCTCGATTCATACACCGAAAAGCCGGTTGCCCTCATGGAAGTCGTTTTCGGCGACCCGGTGGTTCCGACCATCTGGGACAAATACCGCAGAATACTCAAAAAGGCAGAGCCGGAGCACTGCGAAATTGAATTCATCGAACGTTTTGCGTTCTATGAGAGAGCAAAAAAGGCCTATGCGGTCATTGCCACCGGAGAAACCGCGATTTATGCAAACATTCTTCTCAAAAAGGGCGTTGTTCTGCCTGAGGATGAGAAACTGTGATAACAATACTATACTAAGAGAAAGCGAGTGACAGAAAATGTATCCGAGAATCGGTATCAGACCCGTCATTGACGGAAGACAGTTCGGCGTCCGCGAGGATCTTGAGGAACAGACCGTAAACATGGCAAACGCCGCAAAAAAGCTCATTGAAGAAAACCTGCGTTATTCCGACGGAACACCCGTTCAATGCGTAATTTCTCCGACAACCATCGGCGGCGGAGCGGAAGCTTATGAGTGCGAAGCGTTTTTCCGCACACAAAACGTCTGCGCAACCCTTTCCGTCACCCCCTGCTGGTGCTACGGCAGCGAAACGATGGATCTCAATCCGCTCACTATCAAGGCCGTTTGGGGCTTCAACGGAACGGAACGTCCGGGTGCGGTTTATCTTGCCGCCTGCATGGCCGCCCATGCGCAGCGCGGACTTCCCGCATTTTCAATTTACGGCAGAGACGTTCAGGACAGAGACGCTGTGGAAGTACCCGCAGATGTACGCGAAAAAATTCTGCGTTTTGCAAAATGTGCAACAGCTGTCGGCCAAATGCGCGATAAGGCTTATGTCGGCCTCGGCGGCGTTTCAATGGGCATCGCCGGCTCATACTGCAACTCGGACTTTTTCCAAAACTACCTCGGAATCCGCGCAGAATGGGTTGACCTCACAGAAATTCTCAGACGTATTCACCTTGGAATCTATGACCACGAGGAATATGAAAAGGCTCTTGCCTGGGTCAAGGAAAACTGCCGCGAGGGCTATGATGTAAACACCGAAGTGCCTGAAGACAAAAAAATCGACCCGTTCGGAATCAAAAAGCCGCGCACCGCAGAGGAAAAGACGAAGGAATGGGAATTCATTGTCAAATTCACCCTCATTGCGCAGGACATCTTCTTCGGCAACAAGAAGCTGCTTGAAATGGGCTGGAAAGAGGAAAGCCGCGGCAGGAATGCCATTCTCGGCGGCTTCCAGGGTCAGCGTATGTGGACAGACTGGCTGCCCAACGGCGACTTCACCGAAGCAATTTTCAACTCCAGCTTCAACTGGAACGGCAAAAAAGAGCCGACCATTCTCGCAACGGAAAACGACGGCCTTAACGGAACTGCAATGCTTTTCGGAAAGCTTCTGACCAGCGGCGCAACCGTTTTTGCGGACGTTCGCACCTACTGGAGCCCGGAAGCGGTCAAGCGCGTTACAGGCGTTGCACCGACGGGAAAAGCGGCAAACGGCTTTATTCACCTCATCAACAGCGGTGCGGCTGCCCTTGACGGCACCGGCGAAAGCACCTATGACGGCCACCACGGCGTTATGAAACCGTGGTGGGACGTTACCGACAAGGACATCAAAGCGATGCTTGACGCAACAGACTGGGCACCGGCAAACCTCGGCTATTTCCGCGGCGGCGGATTCTCCTCGCATTACCGCACAAAAGCCGAAATGCCCGTAACCATGATCCGCGTCAACATTCTCAACGGAACTCAACCCCTGCTTCAGATTGCAGAAGGCTACACCGTTGACCTGCCGGACGAGATTCACAATCCGCTCGACGCAAGAACCGACAAGACCTGGCCGACAACGTGGTTCGTTCCGAACCTTACGGGAGAAGGTGCTTTCTCAGACGTTTATCAGGTCATGGCGAACTGGGGCGCAAACCACGGCTGTCTTGCATACGGTCACATCGGTGCAGACCTCATTACGCTTGCGAGTATGCTGAGGATTCCGGTTTCGATGCACAACGTTGACGAGAGCCGAATCTACCGTCCGCACACCTGGAGTGCCTTCGGCACAAAAGACCTTGAAAGCGCAGACTACCGCGCCTGCGAAGTCTACGGTCCGATGTATAAATAAGGTAACATAATATGAGAAATAAGCCCGGCGCTCTCTTTGTCTCAAGGACAAAAGAAAGTGCCGGGTCGTTGTTTCAGCGTATCGCTATATTGTTTTTTTCGCTTTTCTTTTATCGAGAAGCAGCCGCAAAAGCGAAAACAGGGCAACAATTATCAGTGAGCCTGCGGCAAAATATGCACCGATATACGCCGCTCCCATTCCTTCGGGACTTGGGTTCATTATATTGACAAAGAAAAGCATCAAGAAAATAAACAGCGGAAAGAACCATTTTGGCCGGTTTCCGGACAGTCCCACAAGTGCCGAAACGACCGCTGTGGCGACTATAATATAGCTTATCACCGGAGCCGTATCCGGCAGCAGAGCCGGCAGGCCGAAAAAGAAAAAGACCTCCAAGCAGCACGCAAGGATCGTAAAGACAGAGCCGAAGTTCAGCCGTCTGACCTCCTTTTTGTTCTCAGTCATTACGTTGACAAGGGTCTCATCACTCTTTTTAATAACGCTTTCAATTGTGCCGCTGTTGTTCGCGTTTTCGGCCGGTTCGGAGTCAGGTGTGTTTTCCACAGGAGGTCCGACGTATTTTTCTCCTGCAATCAGCTCACCGACAGAAACATTGAGCACCTGAGAAAGCGGAATCACAAAAGAAATATCCGGCATTCCCCTGCCCGTTTCCCAACGCGAAACAGCTTTATCCGTACAGCCTAGCTTTTCTGCAAGTTCCTTTTGCGTCAGCTTTGCGGCCGTTCTTTGCTCTTTAATAAAGCGGCCGATTTTTTCAGTGTCCATAGAAGCACCCCCATTCGGTTTGGTGCTTACATAATAGCATTTACTCACCGAAAGGGCAACCTATGAATCGTAGAGTTGCCTTAAAAACACCTCAAACGTCTTATAGCGAAAAATATCTGCGGTTTTTATCTCATTCTCATGGCTTTTGCGATTTAAAGCTTTAAAAAGCCGAAAAAGTTGAAAAATTTTGAAAAAAACCCTTGACGAACGCGGCGGAATGTGGTATATTATTCGAGCGTTGAGGACACGCCGGTTTGCTGGTGTAGCTCAGTTGGTAGAGCAGCTGATTTGTAATCAGCAGGTCGGGGGTTCGAGTCCGTCCACCAGCTCCA
>CAKSYX010000004.1 GCA_934525065.1 uncultured Eubacteriales bacterium | reverse complement strand
CTCTCCGACTGGCGCACCGATTTGGGCGGCAAAAAGAACTTCCACAACGGCGTAGGCGGCACCTACGACTGCATCGCTATTATGAGTTATTATGCCATGTGCAAAGCGGTTACATCGTTCCGCGAGATTGAAGAGATGGAGGAAAATCTGATCCTGCCGACCTTCCGCAAGCTGCGTTTTGTTGACTGCAACAAGCCGTTTTGGAGGAAGCTGATGTACAAAGCGTTTGTTCGGGCGAAAAGCGGTTGCGACAAATGGCACGATTACGAGATGTCGGTTGCACCCTATGATAAAGATAAGCCGATTTATTATGAATTTACGGCGTGCCCGGCAGCGGAGTTTGCTATCAGAAACGACCTTACGGAGATCATGCCCGCCTTGTGCAATGTGGACTTTGCGTCTATGGAGCTGCTGCATGCAAGGCTTGTACGGACGAGCACCTGCGTGGACGGCTGCCGATGCGACTATACCATCTGCGGCGATAAAGATCCGTACTTAAAGGAGCATCCCGAATACCGGGATGAGGCAAGCTTCAGAAGAAATAAATAAAAACACAATGCAAAGGCGGTGAAGCAAACGGAAACCTTTCTCGGAATACTAATTCCCTTTCTCGGAACAACATTAGGCTCGGCGTGTGTTTTCTTTATGAAAAAATCCCTCGGTGTTTCGGTACAGCGTGCGCTCGCGGGCTTTGCCGCGGGGGTTATGGTGGCGGCATCTATCTGGAGCCTGCTGATTCCGGCGATAGAGCAATCGGAAAATATGGGCAAGCTGTCCTTCCTCCCCGCATTTGTCGGCTTCTGGGTCGGAGTGCTGTTTTTGCTCATGCTTGACAGGCTGATCCCCCACCTTCATGTAGGGAGCGACCAAGCTGAGGGGCCGAAAAGCAAGCTCGGCCGCACCACCATGATGGTTCTTGCGGTGACGCTGCATAACATTCCCGAAGGAATGGCGGTGGGCGTGATGTATGCGGGCTTTCTTGCCGGAAATACGCAGATTACGGCGGCGAGTGCGCTTGTCCTGTCACTCGGCATTGCCATTCAGAATTTCCCCGAGGGTGCAATAATATCCATGCCTCTCCGGGCTGAGGGCGAAAGTAAAGGCAAGGCATTTCTCGGCGGCGTCCTTTCGGGCGTGGTAGAACCAATCGGAGCAGTGCTGACACTACTTGCGGCACAGCTCGTGATTCCGGCGCTGCCGTATCTTTTGAGCTTTGCCGCGGGTGCTATGCTCTATGTTGTTGTAGAGGAGCTGATACCGGAAATGTCTCAGGGAAAGCACTCCAACATAGGGACGGTTTTCTTTGCGGTCGGCTTCAGTGTTATGATGACGCTTGATGTGGCACTGGGATAGGATTTAATTTTGAAAGAAGGTACGAAAATGATTCAAACAACGATAAAGGGTTCCGGTATGGCGTGCTCCATGTGTGAGGCGCACATCAACGACACGATTCGCGGAGCATTTTCCGTGGAGAAGGTTTCGTCCTCACACTCCAAGGGGGAGACGGTAATCGTCTCTAAAGAGCCGCTGGACGAAAACGCCCTGCGTGCCGCCATTGACGCAACAGGTTATACGGCGGGCGAAATCCGTGTAGCTCCGTATGAGAAGAAAGGACTGTTCTCGTTTCTGAAGAAATAAAGACCGACTTTGAGGTGCCGCTTTTTGCGGCTTTTCAAAAACAGCAAAGTTAGCAACCGCTAACTAATAAGTAAGTCAGGAGGTATTGCTATGAAAAAACAATCCAATTTATCCCGGCTGCTGGACTATGCCGGGAAGTACCGAATCCTAACCTACCTTTCATGGGTGTTATCCGCCGCCGGCGCACTGCTGGCGCTTGTGCCGTTTTGGTACATATGGCGCATCCTGGGGGAGGTTATCGAGGTCGCGCCGCAGTATAAAAACGCCGTTCATGTGACGTTCTACGGCTGGATGGCGGTGGTGTTTGCCGTTGCTGCCGTGCTCACCTATATAACGGGGCTTATGTGTTCGCACCTTGCGGCGTTCCGAATCGCCACAAACCTGCGCATAACGATGACAAAGCACATCGCTACCCTACCGCCGGGCGCCATTAAGCGGTTCGGCAGCGGTAAGCTGCGCCGCACCATTTCCGAGACTGCCGGGGCGACGGAAACTTATCTCGCCCATCAGCTGCCCGACAAAGCCAAGGCTCTGGCGACCATCGCGGGACTTTTGGCGCTGTTGCTGGTTTTCGATTGGCGGCTGGGACTTTTGAGCCTTGTGCCTGTGGCGCTCGCTTTTCTTGTTATGACCCGCATGACCGGCAAAGGAATGCAAGATAAGATGACACAGTATCAGAACGCATTGGCAGATATGTCCAACGAAGCGGTAGAATATGTACGGGGAATCCCTGTTGTCAAAACCTTCGGGCAGACGGTATTTTCCTTCAAAAAGTTCAAGGGCACCATCGATAACTATGAGCGCTGGGTTATCGCCTACACAAAGCAGACGCGCCGACCCATGACCTTCTATACCCTGGCGGTCAACAGCGTGTTTGTTTTCCTGATTGCAGGAGGATTCCTGCTCTCTTACGGCGGCGCAGACAGCGATGTACTGCTGAACCTGTTGTTTTACATCATCATCACGCCGGTCATCTCCCTGACGCTCACAAAGCTGATGTTCATGAGCGAGAACGGTATGATAGTGCAGGATGCAATCACGCGCATTGACGGAGTGCTGCAAAGCCCGTCACTTTCTCAGCCGGATGCCCCGCAGCATCCCAAGGACAGCTCTGTGACGCTCAAAAATGTCACTTTCAGCTACGACGGCGCAAAAAATGCGATTGAGAACATCTCCCTCTCTATCGGCGCGGGTCAGACGGTGGCGCTTGTAGGTCCGTCCGGCGGCGGAAAATCCACGCTGGCGGCACTTATTGCCCGCTTCTTCGACCCGCAGAGCGGCAGCATTTTTGTCGGCGGCGTAAATGTGAAGAACATCGACAAAAATGAGCTGATGGATACCGTTTCCTTTGTGTTCCAGAACAGTCATCTTACCAAGGGCAGTATACTGGATAATGTGCGGATGGGCAAGCCGAACGCCACGGATAAAGAGGTTTTGGCGGCTCTCAAAGCGGCTCAGTGCATGGACATCATTGAAAAATTTCCAGACGGCGTGAATACGGTTATCGGCTCGCAGGGCGTCTACCTCTCCGGCGGCGAGACGCAGAGGATTGCTATTGCTCGTGCCATGCTGAAAAACGCTCCTATACTGATTCTGGACGAAGCAACAGCATTTGCAGATCCCGACAATGAGACAAAGGTGCAGGCGGCTTTCAACAATTTGGCACAGCACCGCACCGTTATTATGATCGCACATCGGCTTTCCACCGTTGTAAACGCCGACCGAATCTTTGTACTAAAAGACGGTCATCTAGCCGAGAGCGGCAGCTTTACAGAGCTGTCGGGACAAAAGGACAGTCTGTTCGGTGCGATGTGGCGTGATTATCAGAAATCCGTCCGGTGGAAAGTGGCAAAGGAGGCTTGAGATATGATCAAATATTTACAAAGGCGCTATGCGCTTTCCCGCAAGGGCGCGGTGGACAACATCAAGGGTATTTTAAGCTGCGCGCTGCAAAACATTTCCTTCATGCTGCCGGTGGGACTTTTATACCTGTTGGTGGGTGATCTCATGAACGGCACGCTGACGGCAGAGCGAATCCCCTTCTATGTGATCAGCTGCGTCGCGGCGGCGCTGCTCATTGTGGCTTGCGCACGGCTGGAATATGACAACACCTACCTCGCAACATATGTGGAATCCGGTGTGCGCCGGGTTGGACTTGCGGAAAAGCTGCGAAAAATCCCACTGTCGTTTTTCGGAAAAAAAGACCTTGCCGACCTGACCTCCTCCATCATGAATGACTGCGCCGTGCTTGAGCAGAGTCAGTCCCATTTTGTTGCACCTCTTTACGGCGCGATTCTCTCCACTGCGATAATTGCCGTGTCGATGATGTTCTTTAACCGGCGCATGGCGCTTGCCGCTATCTGGCCGCTGCCCGTGGCGTTTGCTATTGTAGGGTTTGCCTCCGATGTGCAGAAAAGACTTTCACGCAAGGCAATGACAGCAAAAATCGCCTGTGAGGACGGCATTCAGGAGTGCATGGAAACCCTGCCCGACCTGCGTGCCAACAACGCCGAAAAAAGCTATCTTGCAGGGCTGGAAAAGAAAATTCGTGCGGTGGAAGGCCGACTCATCAAAAGTGAGCTGGGAACGGCTGTCTTTGTGGTTTCCGCAAGTCTTGTGCTGCGGCTGGGCATCGCCACCACAGCTCTTGCGGGCGCATCTCTGCTGGTCAAGGGCGAGCTGGATATTCTGACCTTCTTTATGTTCCTGCTGGTAGTCTCCCGTCTGTATGACCCTTTGGAGGGGACGCTGCAAAACCTCGCCGCAATCATCGGCACAAACAGCAACATCGAGCGCATGAATGAAATCTTAGATTGCCCTGTGCAGACCGGCAGCGAACAGCTCACCAACCAGAATTGCGACATCGTATTCGACCATGTGGGTTTCTCCTATCAAAGCGGCGAAACGGTGCTTCGGGATGTGTCATTTACGGCGAAACAGGGACAGGTTACGGCGCTTGTCGGTCCATCCGGCGGCGGCAAGACCACCGTTTCCCGTCTGGCAGCGCGGTTCTGGGACATTGACCGGGGCAAAATCACCGTGGGCGGCATGGACGTGTCCGAAATCGACCCGGAAAAACTGATGAGTCTCTACTCCATCGTGTTCCAGGACGTGACGCTGTTTGACAACAGTATTCTGGAAAATATCCGTATCGGGCGCAAGGACGCTACGGACGAAGATGTGATCGCGGCGGCAAGGCTCGCCAATGTGGACAAATTTGCCGAAAAGCTGCCGGATAAATGGAACGCCAACATCGGCGAAAACGGCTGCGAGCTTTCCGGCGGCGAACGGCAGCGCATCTCCATTGCCCGCGCTTTTCTGAAAGACGCGCCTATCATTCTGCTGGACGAGGCAACTGCCGGTTTGGATGTGGAGAACGAAACGGCCATTCAGGAGGCACTGTCCCGCCTAATCAAGAATAAGACCGTCCTCATCATCGCACACCGTATGCGCACCGTCTCCGGCGCTGACAAAATTGTGGTGCTCAAGGACGGTGTGGTAGCCGAGCAGGGCTCGCCCGCGGAACTTATGCAAACGGACGGCATTTTTGCCCATATGGTGCAGCTCCAGACCGAGAGCCAAAGCTGGACGCTTGCAAGGGTATAAACGCTTCAACCGTCAATTAACGATTACGCTAACAATTTAACGATTACAACGGCATAGAAGTCCACGAACCCTATAAAACGCGCAAAACCCCGGCGCAGAATTGCCTGCAGCGGGGTTCGCTTATGTGCCGAAAAAGCCGAAAAGCCTGATTTCAAGCGATTTTCGGGCATAGAAAAAATCCACCGCAATTCAATCAGAATTACGGTGGACTTATGGCGGAGAAGAGGAGACTCGAACTCCTGCGCCGGTTTCCCGACCTACGCCCTTAGCAGGGGCGCCTCGTCACCAACTTGAGTACTTCTCCGTGGGTGTCGATAAAGACAGATATTAAAAAATAAATGGCGGAGAGAGTGGGATTCGAACCCACGGTACGCAGGACGTACGACGGTTTTCAAGACCGTTCCGTTATGACCGCTTCGGTATCTCTCCGTTTGTGCCATGAAATATTATCATAATTCTGCCGTGTTGTCAAGACCTTGTGGTAAAAAATGCTCTTTCATCGGCAAAAAAGTATTCACAACGCAAAACGGCTGCCCCGCTCCGGAGCAGCCATCAAATCATAAGTCACAGTTTTCAGCGAGTGGTTGGAACATTTTCCTTTTCATACTTACTGACATATTTGTCCTGATAATAGTTTTCAAGCGAAACGGAAAGCTCTCCGTCCTTTGAAAGGGAGATTACCGTGCAGCCGCGCTGTGCACCCTTCTTGCCGATACCGATGTATGCAAGATAGTCAACGCTCATGCCGTATGTAAGCCTGATTCCCTTGTATTCAAGAGTAGCGTTGTTAACGTGGTCATGACCGCAGAACATTCCCTTCGTTGAGCCGAGCTCAAGAGCGGTTTCAAAAAGGCTGTCGTCGCCGACTCCGCAGCAGACCTTCTCGTTATCTTCATAGTAGCCGCCATCAATATACTTGACGTTTTCGGTATCCTGTGAGCCGTTTGCTCTGTATTCCTTCCATGCATCGTCATACTCTCTGAGAGGAATATGGAAGAAAAGGAGAGACGGGAACATCGGATAGTCCGGATCAATGGCCTTGTTGGCTGCGTCGATTGCAAGAACGTTTTCCCTGTACCAGTCGACCTGGTTTTGGTGAATGTTGTCATACTTGCCGAGAACGCCGAGCATATCGGCTTCAACATAGTCGTGTGAATCAAGAACAAAGTATGCGTTTGTTACGATACCATTTGAGTTCTTGACCTTGATGACCTGGTTGCCGAATCCGTCGATATCTTCCGGACCCTTCCGGAAGATGCTGTACTTAAGCTCGGGATTTTCGTATTTGTCCGCAATCTGCTCACGGGTATAGTCGCTGTAAGCTTCGGAATCGTGGTTGCCGAAGCAAACGGTGTAATAAACACCGAGCTTTTCAAGAAGAGCAATTACAACATCGGTTGCAACTCCGTTGTTGAAGGTGCCCGACTGGAAGGGTACGGGATAAACGTTGTCACCGGTGAGAATGACAAGGTCGGGCTTTTCGGCAGTAACCATTGCCGCAACGGCGTTGAGAGCCTTCTTATCCTTTTGAATCGACATGAGGCCGCCGCCGATATGAACATCGGTGAGCTGAAGGATCTTCAGGTCTCTGTCCGTGTTGAACGTCCAGTAGCCGTCGGTGTCCTTTTCGGGAACAAGCTGTTCGCCTTCGGCATAGGCAACCCGATCAAACGAAGCGATGACGTCGCGGTTGCTCCTGTTGACGAGTGTGGTCAATGAGGTCATGCTCATTGAAACGGATGTGACGATACCAAGCACGAAGCTTATTATCTTCAGCAAAAAGTCTGGCATTGTGTTTTCTCCTTTTTAAAAATATTTTGGTAAGCCTAAGCTTACCCATTATACGGTCTTTTACCGTTTTTTTCAAGCACTTTTTAAGTAAAAGTAAGAGAATACGACAACAAAGCTTTTATTTTCGGCTTTTATAAGCTGCCCTAAATATTTTTTGCTAACCGTTTACTTAACGGAGAAAATAATGTATAATAATTATAATTATATTGCTAAAGGACAGTTCTTGATGTTTGGCTACGTTAAAACAGACAAAGGCGAACTTCGCGTCAAAGAATATGAGCTTTACAAAGGGCTTTACTGCTCGCTTTGCAAAGCCCTCGGAAAGCGCTACGGCGTTTTCTCTCGCCTTATCCTCAGCTATGACATGACATTCCTGCTTTTGATAAAGCTTTGCGAAAAAGGCATTGCTCCCTCGTTTAAAAAGGGAAGGTGCCCGTTCAATCCGGCAAAAAAATGCAGCTACTGCCAAAACGGCGAAGAAGTCTTTGATTTTGTCTGTGCCGCAGCGGTACTCATGTTTTATTACAAGGTCAAAGACAATATTGCAGACAGCCGCATTTTTAAAAAGCTCCTTTTTCTTTTGCTTTTGCCGATTGCGGCGATTTGGCGGAAAAAAGCGGCACGGCTTTTTCCGCGGCTTGAAGAAATCATCTGCAACGGCATAAAAAAGCAGCGCAGAGAGGAAGAGGAAAACACCTGCCTCCCGGACAGGGCCGCCCACCCTTCCGCAGACACATTGGGAAAGATCTTTTCTCTCGACGCAGCAAAAAACGCGGCCGCGCTCTATCGCTTCGGCTACTTTGTCGGCCGTTGGGTATACCTTTTGGACGCGCTCGATGACATCGAAAGCGACCTCAAATCAGGTTCGTTCAACGTGTTTGTCAACAAGTATTCACTTTTTTCAAAAGACCTTCCGGCACCCGTCCGCCACGAAATTGAAAGCACCCTGAACTCCAGCAGCGGCGAGGCACTTTCCGCCTTCAAAAGCTGCAAATTCGAAATTTCAAGCGAAATAATCGAAAACATCCTCACCGGCGGAATGTACCGCTCGGCAGAAAGAGTTTTGAAAGGAAACAAAAAGAATGAGAGATCCCTATGAAGTTCTCGGTGTTCCGAGGAATGCAACGCAGGCCGAGGTAAAAAGCGCATACCGACAGCTTGCAAAAAAATATCACCCGGATAATTATTCGGACAGCCCGCTTGCGGAAGCGGCGAACGAAAAAATGCAGGAGCTTAACGAAGCATATGACGCAATTATGTCATCGTTTGACTCTGCAAATCAGCAGTTTTCCTCGTCTCCGGACTACACCTATACCTATCAGACCGGTTACGGCCGCCCGAATCCGGACGCAGAAAGAGCCGGTGCACAGCAGACGGCGGTTTATGTGAAGGTACGCACACTGATTGCGGAAAACAGACTTGACGAGGCGGAGCAGCTTCTTGAAAACATGACGCCGAATTCGCGCGACGCTCAGTGGTATTACCTCAAAGGTCAGATAAACTATAACCGAGGCTGGATTGATCAGGCTTACACATATTTCACCACCGCGCACAACATGGATCCGTCGAATGTTGAATATCGCAGAAATTATGAAAATATGCGCAGCCAAAGAAGCGGCGGCTTCAGAACGAGCGAAAGCAAGCACGCAGACTCCGACTGCGACATTTGCGGCGTCTGCTCCGGTCTCATGTGCGCCGACTGTTGCTGCGAGAGCATGGGCGGCGACCTCATTCCCTGCTGCTGACAGGAGGGACGGAAAAATGAGCAAAGCCGCAAAAACCGCATTCGGAGGAATGGCCGCAGCGCTTTCCGTTGTTGTTCTTCTCCTGACAGTGTTTGACACTCTTTCAATTTCAGTTGCCGCAATGGCAGGCGTGATTATAATGGTCTGCGTCATTGAGCTTTCAAGAGGCTGGGCGTTCGGCGTCTGGGCGGCAACGTCGATAATCGGCTTCCTTGTTGTTCCAAACAAGGAGGGCATCCTGCTTTATATTGCCTTTTTCGGCTACTACCCGATTCTCAAAGGGATTATCGAAGGCAAAATCAAAAACCGCGTTCTTGAATATGCGGTCAAGCTGATAATTTATAATGCGGCTGTTTTTGCCACCGAGTATGTTGTTTTCAAGGTGATGAACATTCCGCTGACCGAATTTCTTGACGTCAAGGACGGTACATGGCTGGCACAACACATTATGCCGGTGCTTTTCGTTGCTTTCAACCTTGTTTTCTTTATGCTCGATTATTTTTACACGATTTTTGCAACAGCGTATCTCAACCGCTGGCAAAAAAAATTCAGGAAGCTGTTTAAGTTTAAGTAAAAGGAAGCTTTGCGGCAAACAGATAAAGTGAACAATATAAACATGGCATTGGCAGAACGGTTTTGTTCCGCCGATGTTTTTTGTTTGCACCGCATAAAAACAAACATACACTTCGTACGGGCGGGGCTTGTAACCGCCCATGGAGCCTTACCGTTCGCACCGTGCGAACAATGAAGTTTTTCTTTTCATATTCAACTCCTGCTTTGCTTGCGCTCCCCGCGCGGGGGTTACTTTTGTCGATTGCAACAAAAGTAACCAAAAATGCGCTTTTCATACGGCGCCCCAGAGAGCGAAATCGCGATTCCTTGAGGGAATCGGATTATCGCTCTCAAACGCGCCTACAACATCACCTCTGCAAACGCGCCCTCATTCAACAGAAAATCCGCTTTCAAAAGCACCCACTCTGTGAAGCTGTTCCTTCAGGTTGTTCTGAATTAAAGCCTGCGCCTTCTTTTCAGACGCGGATTTTTGGTGCAATAAATTAGGCTTGTGTTGTCCTTTAAGTTGTGATTATATCTAGTATCTAGTGTCTAGCATCTAGCATCTAGATACGGGGGCCTCAGGCGACCCCCGTACGAAGCTGAGGTTTGTTTTTATGTTGTGCAAGGTGTCAGGCTGTTTTAATTAAACCCAAGAATTAAGAAAGCCTTTCTCCTTGCAGAAAAAATCCGCGTCTGAAAGTGGGCAGAAGCTTTTCTTTTTTGTTTTGCTGATTGCAGGGCACAACAGAGTGTGCGTTTTTGAAAGCGGATTTTGTGTTCGGTGAGGGGAAAGAGCAGAACTGTTGTTGTAGGCGCGATGGAGACGATAATCGAGTTTCGTAGAAACTTCGATTTCGGCGACCTCTCGCGCCGTACTAAGAAGCGAACTTTTGGCAAGCGTTGGAAGTTCAGAGCAGTAAACAGATTTTTTGTTGTATTTTTGTTCTGACAAGGCGAAAAGCACAGCAATGGTTGTTCCATTGTGAGCATTTTTAACGCAGTCAGGGCGAAAATACGGCAAAAAAGATTTTACTGATTTGGGCTTTCAATGCTTCGTTTTGTTTCAATCGACAAAAGTACTCCCGCGGAGCGAAGGTAAGTAGGATTTGGAAACGAAAGAAAAAGCTTTATTGTTTGCGTGGTGCAAGCAGGAACGTTCATGGGCGGTTACAAGCCCCGCCCGTACGAAGTTTTTTATACAGTGCAAATAAGAACGTTCACGAGCCGCCCACAAAAACCAAACCCTCTACAAAGCAAAAGCCGGACACTTGTCCGGCTTTTGTTGTTTTCAGATAGCTGCAGCCTCTTCACTTGCGTCCTCTGCCGCCTGAGCAATTGCCGCGCGGCGTTCGGTCAGCTCCGCCATCATCTCGCGGTGCTTCTGACCTGTAATTTTATAAAAATGCATCGGAACCAGCATGAGAAGATAGCCGACAACAGGGATAAGCGTTGTCATAATGAAAAGCGCCCATCTCGTTGAATCGTTTTGGGCAACAGAGCCCTCCTCGTGCTTGATATATCCCGTTTTTGAAAGAATGTTCAATCCGATCGAAGCAGAGAATGTGTTTTCAAGCTTACCCGTGAAGGACATTATTGAAAGCATTACGCCCTCAACGCGCGTTCCGGTTTTATACTCAACATAGTCAACGGTTTCGGCCTCCATCTCCTTTTGAATAAGGTTTTTGAACTCCATCGGGATTACGGAAAAGCCGGTGAAAAGAACCGTCATAATTCCTATGAGCAGTGAAACAGAAGTCTCGGTGCCCTTGTTCATAAGTCCGTTGTAGGTAACTGCGGCAAAAAGCAGGTGAACGCAAATTGCACACACACAGCAAAGCTGATAAAAGCGACGCGTGTCAATTTTTTTCCCGAATTTTCTGATAATTACCGGAACAAAAAGACCTGCAAGCAGTGAGCCGGGGAACTTGATGATATCAATGAAAATATTATATTTCCTGTTGAACATGAGATCGGAGACAAAATACGCCGAGACCTGCTCCGGTATTTTGCAGAAAACAAAGGCGATATTCGCAAGAAACAGCATCATGAGCGGCTGATTCTTGAAAAGCAGAGAGAAGCAGGTTTTGACGGAGGGGGTGTCCTCGTGGTGGACGACCCTTTCCTTTGTATTTTTATAGGTAAACCTTGTGAGAATAATTATTCCCACGGCGGAAACACAGGCGGAAACCAAATATGACTGCGCCGTGTGGCTTTTGAAATACGGCAGAAGCGAAGCTCCGGCAACAAAAACCATCGGAATCGCGCCGACAACGGAACGGACAATTGAGCTGATTCCGAAAAGCTTCGTTCTTTCAACGCCGTCCGGAGTGATTGAAAATGCAAGCGCACCCATCGGTATATCAAAGGCGGTATAGGTCACATCAAGGCCGACAAAAAGGACTGTTGTGTAAAGAATATTGAGCCAAAGAGGGGCATTTCCGGAGCCGACAAAGAACATCACCATCACGGCCGCAACAAAAAGCGGTGCCCACTTGATATACGGGCGCATCTGACCGTTCTTGGTTCTTGTTCTGTCAACAACAACGCCCATGACGGGGTCATTGATTGCGTCAAAAATTCCGCAGAAAAAACGAATCCTTGAAGCAACGCTCATCGCGGCCTTATCGCCGAGCGACTTAAAAAGAATATTTGTGATGAAGAAGTTGACGTACTTCGAGCTTGTCATTCCGGTGCACATTCCCTGCGCGCCGCGACCGAGCGCATAGCTGACAGTCTCGCGCCATGTGAGACAGCCCTCCTCGCCGGTTTCATCGTTTCTGATGATTTTCGTGTTCAAAAAATCAGTGAGCCTGCTCATAGCGATCTCTCCGTCCGTGAATATTTTATGAATACAATTATAAACGAGCGGCGGAAAATTGTCAACACAATACGCTGCGCCAAAAAGAAAAGGAAAAAGCCGCCCAAAAGGACGGCTTTAACATTAGAAAAAACAAGCGATATGATTATTTGTCATCATCGCAGGGGATGCTCTCATCATCCGGAAGCGGAGTATCATATCCAAAGTGTTTGAAAAACAGATAGATGTACTTCCAAAGAAGCTGCCAGAAATCCTCAAACTTTTCCCAAGTCATGTCTTTTCCTCCTTTAAATAATACCGGTATATTTATAAGCAGGAGCTAACCCACTTACGGGAATTATTTTACATCATAATTAACAATTTGTCAACAATTTTAAGAATTGTTTTTGAATTTTGGGCACTTAAAGAACAAAAAGCAGAAAAAAACCGCCCGCTGCTGCGGACGGCTTTGACAAGCAATTATATTAAATTACTTAAGGCCACCAAGAATGGTGTCATAGAGGAACTTCCAAACAAGCTGCCAGAGTTCTTCAAACTTTGCAAAAAACTTATCCATGACCATTTCTCCTCCCATAAAATTTTTCAGCGCTGAAAAAAGGAGTACCGACGAAAAGCCAATAGACCTTCATTCATTGTGTCCATTTTACATTCTGTTTTAAAAATTGTCAATAGTTTGTTCAAAAAATATTAACTTTTAATTATTTTTAATGTTCGTCAGCTTTTGCAAATGCCCTGAAAAGCGGAAGGCAGGCTGAAAAAAACGCCTTATATGCCTCGCAATAATCCTCGCTCTCCTTCTGCCGTTTGCAGCCCTGCGCGCGGCAAAGAGAAAAAAAGCGGCAGCTCCTGCATTTTTCGGGAACAACGAGACTTTCGCGGATAAACTCGGTTGCCTTCTTTCCGGTCAAAGCAGCTTTGACCGAAACAGACGCAATGTTTCCGAGCAGCCACTCATCGGTGCAGTAAAAATCACAGGGATAAAGATTTCCGTTACCCTCAACAACAAGCTGATGTGTGCAGTGGCCGCAGAGGGAGCATTGCTCAGCCCTTTCGCCGAGATACATTCTGACGTAATTGTCAAACTGACGGACGCTGACATAATTTCCGCGGACAAAATCTTTGACATAAAGATTAAAAACACGAATCAAAAAATCTGCGTACTGCCTGTTTGTCATGTAAAGCTCGCTTTGCTCGGTGCTTTTGAACGGGCGCAGACAAGGAATGAACTGCAAAAAGCGAAAGCCGTTGTCACGGAAATATTTATACGTGTTTTCGCATCTGTCGGCGCAGTCGCCGGTAAGCACCGTGAGAATATTGAACTCTACCCCATGCTTTTTCAAAAGAGCGGCAGCCTTCAAAATCTTGAAATAAACACTGCCGCCCTTTTCATCCACGCGGAAGCGGTTACCCTCGCGGTCGCCGTCAAGGCTCAGACCGACAAGGAACTCATTTTTCCTCAAAAAAGCGCACCATTCATCGGTCAGGAGTGTTCCGTTGGTCTGAAGCGAAAAGAAAATCTCTGAATTTTTGCGGTTATTCTCCTTTACAAAGCGGACAAAGCTCTTGAAATAATCAAGCCCTGCAATAACAGGCTCGCCGCCTTGAAAAGCAAAGGCAACGCTTTCTCCGTTTGCAAATTCAAGCGCACTTTTGACAAGCCTTTCGGCCGTGTCACTCTTCATCACGCCGAAATTCGGAACATCCCTCGTTTTTGCAACGTCACAGTAAAAGCAATATTTGCATCTCAGGTTGCAAAGGCCGGAGGCAGGCTTGATCATAATTGAAAGCGGCGGCATTTTTATTTCACCGTTCCTCTCGGGTTACTTTCAAAATCCTTTTGAATTTCATCAAGTCTTTCGTGCATTTCTTCGGCGGTCTGAGGATATACTCCGGAGCGGTTATAGTTTTCGCCGACGTCATCGGTAAGAATATGAAGCCAGTTTTTGCGATACTTGTCAAAGAAAGCGGAATTATCATTCTGAACCCGGTCAAAATATTTGAACGTTATGTAATCGTTATCGTTGAGCACAGGGTATTCATAATCCGGGTACTGCTTTTTGACATCTTCTGTTGAAACGGTATACTGAATGGCCTTGATGTCCTTGCGCTTCATGTGCAGAATCGGGTGCTCCTTCGTGTGGATTACGCTGTCGTTTTCAATCAAAGGAAGCATTGAAACGCCGTCGATAACACGGTCTGTCGGAAGATAATTTTCTTTTCCGCCGCCGCTTATTTCGCATAGTGAAAGAAGTGTCGGAAACAGGTCAACGAGGGTAGCGGTCTGTTCTCGCATTTCTCCCGAAGCAAACAGGCCGTTGTTGTTATCCCAGCGCAGCATGAACGGAACCTTCTGGCCGCCGTCATAGGTCAGATACTTTCCGCCGCGAAGCTCATTGACCGAGCCCTCAAGCGCAGGACCGTTGTCGCTTGTGAAAACAATGATCGTGTCCTCAAGAACGCCGAGCTCGTCAAGAGTATTGAACAGCTCGCCGAGATATGAGTCAAACTCATTGATGCAGTCAACATATGTGCCCATTCCGGTTGAGCCCTTGAAGTCATCGCCGGCAAAGACGGGTGCGTGCGGCCACGGCGAAGTGTAAACGGCGAAGAAGGGTTCCTTGCTCTCCGTCACGGTATCGGTGATCCAGTTTGATATTTCCTCATGGATCCACTTTGTTGCCTTCGACTGGTCTTTAAGCTCGTCCGTTCCGTGAACTATTTCGTATTCCCCATTTTCCTCTTTGACGTGATAGAACGGGGTCATATCGTTGACATGGTGGCTGCCGTAAAAATAATCAAAGCCCTGGTTCGTCGGAAGATATTCGCCGTAATCGCCGAGGTGCCATTTTCCGAACAGACCGGTGTTGTATCCGGCAGCCTTAAAGACCTCGGCAATCGTGACCTCGTCTCCGAGCATTCCGTCTGCGTTGCTGCCCATTTCAATGCTGTTGAAAACGCGCGTCTGAGCGAAGGGAGTAACGGTTGAAATTGTCGGATAAATAACGTTGTCCGCGTATCCTCTGTACGGGTAGCGTCCGGTAAGCGCAGCAAAACGCGCCGGGGAGCAAACCGAATAGCTTGAATAAAAGTTTTCAAAATTGATTCCGTTTTCGCCGATGGAGTCGATGTTCGGGGTCTGCCAGAGTGCGCCGTTGAGCGAAACATCGCCGTAGCCGAGGTCATCCATCATGATGAAAAGCACGTTCGGGCTGCCCTCTTCGGCCTTGTCAACGCCCTTGAGGTATTCGTCTTGGCCTTCCCAAAGTCTTTTGGTCACGGGCTTTGTCCTCATGTTCATGAACAGGACGCTCGCAACCGAGGAAGCAACAAGAACAAGGTTCAGCACCACGCAGAGCACCTTTTTTGCACCTTCTTTTTTGAATGACTTCTTTGCAAGACCCCAGAGCAGAGCAAGGCTCAGTATGACGGGGAGAGAGAGAAGCAAATTACCCGCAAGTCGCAAAAAGAAGTTGCCTTCGCCGGCAGAAAGCGGATGCTGTGCGCTTGACCAACCGGCAAGTCCGCTTGAAAACGCGCCGAAGCCTGCGTCCGCGCCGAAAATAATATGGAAAAGCGTCAGACCGCCGAAGGAAAAGGCGTAGCCGAGAAGCATCGGGAGATAAACCTTCTTTTTGAACAAAAGAGAAACGAGAATGATTGCCGAAAGTATGCAGCAATAGCCGATACTCAGAACGGCAACAAGGTTGAGTCTTGTTATGAGCTGAGCGAGCATCAGCCCGGCACCGACCACAGCAAGAATGATCGGAAAGACTTTTTTGCTTTTGTCAAATTCAATTGTTTTTTTCATGACCGCACTCCTTTTAATTTTCTGCGTATATTATACAGGAACCGCCGGTGTTTTTCAAGAGCAGACAAAAGCAGAACCATATGAACACGAAGCTGTATATTCACCGGCAGCAAAACGCCGCCCGGCTATGCGAACGGCGTTTTTATTATCATTTCATGTCTGCTTCAATAACAGAGCCGGCAGCATCCTTTTTATAGGTGAAGGCCGCACTGTCTCCGACATTGAGAATCACAACCGCTTCATGCTGCGAAGCCGCAACCTTGAAATACGGCTTTTTGCCCTCAAGCTTGATGAAGTAATAGCTTTCGCCGCCCATGACAGCGGTTCTGATCTCTTCAACAACGCCCTTGACGGAAACGGTTTCGTCCTCGGTCGGATTGTTTGAATCGGTGTTTGAAATATTGTCTGTGTCGTCCTTGATTTTGTCGATGTCAACCTTGATGTTGATATTTCTCTGAGCAAGGAGCTTGACATAATTTTCGGTACATTCGGAAATCTTGTCGCCGATTGCAACGACCTGATAGTTCTGAACGTTTACCATAGCATAGCATTTAACAAGGTTTGCGTCGTCCTTGAGCGACATGAAGTATGTCGGCTGGCCGCTGATGTTGAGAAGAATCGGGAAGGTTGCGGTCCATTTATAGTTCTGAACCTGACCTTCGGCGGAATCCATTGCGGAATACTCCTTCGCGCCGGAAATCGTATAGAAATTCGCCTCCTTTGTTCTCATATTGACGAGAACAAAGCCGATGATAGCCTGGTCGTTGCTGACGGAGGTTACTCCGGTATACATATATACGTCATCGTTGAGGGCAAGGAAGTTTGAGCCTTCAGTCGCAACGCGGACACCCTCCTGACCGATGATCGAGTTGATGAAGCCGCCGGCATATTTGCCGTAGTAGTTATACTGTTCAACAAGAAGGTTGTTGGAATAAATACCGTCGATCCACTGGAAGGACTTGTCATTTTTAATTGTATCAAGCGAATATTCATTACATTCGCCGGTGATTGCATCAACGATAACAACGCCCTTGACGTCTGTTCCGCCGAAAAGGCCGATCGTTTTGTCAAGCACGGGGCAAAGCCAGAACGGACGGCCGCTTTCATCAATTTCAAAATGCGGCTCGTCAAAAATATAGGTCGGATATGCAAAACGGACGTGGCGCATGAGGTACTTTGAAAAATGCTCCTCGGTGGAGTAGCGGATATATTCGCCCTCCTTGAGCATAACAAACTCCGTCTTCTGTGTAACCATGTCAACTATGATATAGCCGGGCATACCCTCCTTCGTGTTCTTGAGCCACTTGAAAACGTCACCGTAAGCAAGCGTTCCGACTCTGACCGGGGAGTTTTTATAGTTAATCTGAGTAAACCTCTGAGCAACCTCAAACTGCGATTCCTTGTTGATTGAAGCAAGGTCGCCGAGGGTGCGCGTTGCAAGTGCAACGGAAGCATCGTTGTCAAGAACGGGTACGCTTTGGAAATCCGCCTGCTTTATATCGCTTGAAAAGGTCTTGTTTTCGTCAACGTCAATAATTTTGCTGTATGACGAAGCGCGGAAAACAACAGACGAAACAACAAAGCCGACCGCAACAACGGCAGCCAACACTCCGATAATCACAAACGGAACAATTGCCTGCTTTTTAACATACTGCGTATATTCCGGCTTTTTGATCACTCCGGAGAGCACGACCTGAAGCGCAAGATAGATAAGCGCAACAACGCCGAGGAAAAGATAAAGCTCGGTGCTTTTGAAATTCAGTGGCGGGAGCATAAAATAATATGCAATCGCCGCACCGATGACGGTTCCGATGATTGAAATTACGGTTTTGAGTCCGGCCTTTGAAGGCGAAAGATAAGCGTCTTTTCCGCTGCCCTTGCCCTTTCCCGCGCCGGAGCCGCCCGTGAAATCGACCTTAATAGGTTCCATTTTTTACAACTCCTTGTTTTGCGGCCGTCCGTCGGTCGCTTATTGGTTTTTATTATACAGATACAAAGCGAAAAAAGCAATTGAATTTTTCATGAATTTATTGGCTTTGCTCGTCAAGGCTGAGGCTGAACGCTTCAATGAAATCTTCAAGGAAGGCGTCAGCTTCGGGCAGCTGCATTTTTTGGATTGCTTTTTTCGTTGACTCAAGTGCTTTTGAAAACTCGCGGTTGCCGGCCTTTTCCTCTTCGATGCACTTGATGAGCGCTGAAATCTTATCCGCGGCTTTGACGATTTTCCAAAGGTATTCATCCCCTTCCGCCTTGAAAAAGAAGGGCGAATACTCTTTCTTCATATCCTCCGGCAGCATTGAAAGCAGCCGTGAGCACGCCTCCGCTTCAACCTCAAGGAAGGCATTGCGGAGCGTTTTGCTGTGATACTTGACCGGAGTCGGCATATCGCCCGTTATGATCTCCGGCATATCGTGATAAAGACCGAGAACGGCCGCGCGCTCCGCGTTGACTTTCCCGCCGAAGCGCAGATTTTTGAGCACCGCAATCGCGTGGGCAATTGCCGCAACGTCTGCGCTGTGTTCGCTGAGGTTTTCGCTGCGCGTGTTTTTCATGAGTGCCCAACGGTTGATATATTTCATCCTTGAATACATTGCAAAAAACTGTTTCATCTTTTCACCCTCTTTAAGGCTGTCAAAAAAGCGGGCCCGCCGATTTAGCGGACCCGCCGATTGTGCTTATTGACTTTTGTTTTAAGTTACTTTTTTTCAGGGCCTTTTTCAAAAATGTTGAAGAAGTATTCAAAAATCATGTTGATTCTTGCAAAAATTGACTGAACGAGCTTCCAGAAGGTGAGACCGTTGTCTGCGTCAAGTCTTTCCTCGGCATATATAGCGGTATAGGTAATATCTCCGGTGGCACGCGGAAGGGTCTTGGGAGCGTAGGTGTTTTTTCCGCCGTCTGACGACCAGCCCTTGAAGGTATATTCAACCTCCTTGGTGTTCGCTCTGACCGGATTCTCCGGAGCGTCGATAATTCCGCCTTCAACAATTTTCCTCGTTCCGAGAACGGTTCCGTCGTGGTCAACAAAGGTGATCGTGTAATAGGTCATGGGCTCTTCTGTTTCATCCGCGGCGAAGCAGACGGCGCTCACGGTCGAGAAAAGCATGAGAACTGAAAGTAAAACTGCAATGATTTTCTTCATATGGGTATCCTCCGTTTCGTAAAATACGTTTGGTGACAATTACACCTGTACATTGGAATTATAATGTATCTGTGAACGTTTGTCAATGAAATAACCAAAAATATCACAATTTTGTTTATAAATAATGAAAAGACGCCTGCCGTATTGTTGACTTTTTCCGGTTTAAATGGTAACATTTTTGCATAAAAAACAGGAGGACAGAAAAAATGAAATATTGCTCTTATTGCAATGCGGAACTCGAAAACGACGCGAAGTATTGCCCTGAATGCGGAGCGTCTCAGGAACAAAAAGGCAACAACGCGGCAGCAGGAAATTACAGCGGTCAGAATGTGCAAACCGGCGGCGGACAGCAGCAATTCGGCGGTCAGCAATATAACGGATACAATCAGCAGTACGGCGGCTATAACAGTCAACAGCAATACGGCGGTCAGCAGTACGGCGGCTATAACAATCAACAGCCGTATAACGGGTACAATCAACCGCAGTACTCAGCTGTTCCCCCGGTCAAGAAAAAGAACGGAGGAAAAATTGCACTCGGCATCGTTTGCGGAATAATTGCTTTTTTTGTTGCCTTTGTCGGTGCGATAATAATTTTTTCCGATGATACCAAGGAGCTCAACACCAAGTATACGCAGTACCTTGAAAGGTATGATCTGACTGACACAATCAATAAGTACACGATCGACGATGAAAACGACGCTGTTATTGAAAAGCTTGTTCTGGACAGCGGCGACGAGTTCATTTATTCAACTGAATATGTCTGTTCCGGAGATAATATTAAAAAAAGCAGAGAGCTCATGTTCTACGACATTTCCTCATTGGACAGCTTTACAATCGGCGTTGTTGAGGAAAACTTAAAGAGTACTTTTTCCGCGTATGATGATGTCAAGTGCTGTCAGGTGAGCTATTTCACGGTCGGCAAAGAATATTTTGCGGTAATGCTTGACATTGATTATTCCGGAGACAAAACCTCTTTAAAAGAGCTTTATGCCCTCGGAGTGATAAGCTCTCAAAACGCAGACTATCTCTCATGTTCAAAGACCATCAAGAACAAAATCGAAGACGGCGCGATATCAAAGTATATAGATAACTGAATCACGTGACACATAGAAAGCTGCAAGCATCAGACGGTAATCGAGCCGAATGCTTGCAGCTTTTTCTTGTCTTTCCAAAATAAAAGCTATAATTCACGCACTTTAGAATTATAGCTTTTAATGTTTATAAACTTACTTAACTCTTTCAATCAGCGCACCGAACGCTTCGGTGAGCGTTGAAGCGGCCTTGTTTGAGCTTGCGTTGATCTCCTCGTTTTCGGTGAACATCGAACGGAAATCATTGTCCGGAATGATATAGCCTATCTGATCATTGGCAAGGCCGAAGCAAAGCAGCTTTTGAACCTTCGCCGTTTCGGCAAAGGACGGATAGCTCCAGCTTTCGCCCTTCCACGTCTTGCCGCTTTCAATTACGCCGCCCCAAAGAATTTCGGGAGCAATTTCTCCGGGAACGATTACAACGCCGACTTTGTTTCCGAGTTCCATGTAGCCAAGCTCGGTCACAACGTCATATTCGCCGGGCTTTGTTTTTGCAAGCACGGAGCTGACAAGGCCTTCTCTGACCGCAAGCTCAAGAATTTCATTGCTCTCTTCGATGAGCACATTTTCAAAAGCGATGTTGAGAACAGGCTCAAGCGCGGTGTCGTTGTCGATTGAAGCAACTTTATCGGCAAGAGCCGCACCCATCACGGCAACCTTTTCAAAGTCATTGTCGCCCTCATAGCCGACGTTGTCATAATTGACGGTGATTGCAAGCTCTGCGCCCTGAACAAGAACCGCATCTGCGCCGGTCGTTTCCTTCACGCTCTGCCTGAAGTAATAGGGATAGTCTGCGCTGATTTTTGTTCCGGAAAGGCCGACGCCGGTGGCGTGCATTCCGGTTTCGCAAATCCAAATTTCGTTTGCGCTTTCGTTGTCCGGGTCAAAGCGGAATCTGTGGACCTCGCCGTCAAAAACCTGCGGGTCGCGCTTGTCGCGGATATATTCGGAAACATCTGCGCTTCCGTAATAGAGAGTTCCCTCCTCCATGTCGTTCACGGCTTCGGTAACGGTCATGGCAACGGTCTCATAAACATTTTCCATAAACTCCGGAGTTTTTCCGCCGGTGTAATCGTTTAAGTCTCCGCCGATTACGGTGAGGAACGGATTGGTCAAAAGCGCCGGAAGAAGCGGAGCCGCCATTCCGAGAATATCAACGCAGGAGTGCTGATGGAGAACGGAAACGTTGATTGAAACAATGTTCTTTTCCTTTGCAAAGGAAGCAAGGCGGTTGCGGATTTTCAAAACGTCTCCGCTTGCAATGCCGTAGCCGTCAAGAACGGCGTGAACAACGATTCCGCCCTTGCCGTCCGAGAGAGCATAGGTGCAGACCTGCTGGTCGTCAACAATTTCGGTCGGCTGTCTGCCCTTGAGGGGTTCAAGTGTGCCGGCCATATAGAGCTTTTTGCCCTTATAGCGGTATACGCCGTCTTTATATTCAAGGTCCTTTATAAGTGACGCGCTCGAATAGCCTGCGCTCCATTTTGCGCCGTCGGCCTTTTCGGTGTCAAACTTTTCCTTTCCGGGGTAAAAATCCTCGCTCGGCTTAAAGTCACCGACAGAGGGCCAGTTCTTTTCAATTCCGGGAATCACGCGGTTGAGAATTGAAACAACAAATGAAACAATTTTGTCCAGTGCTCTGTAAAGATAGGTTTTGAGCTTTCCGCCCGCACCGTCGTTCGGGTCAATCTTTTCGGCGGCGAAAGCCGTGGCCGAAACGCAGGAAAACGCAATCAGCACAGCAAGAAGCACAGCAAGAATTTTTTTCAGCTTTTTCATCTTTATTCTCCTTCTTGATTTTCGGGAGCTTGATCTCCCGAGCTTTGACAAACTGATTTTATCATATCTGCGCCGTTAAAACAAGGGCAAAACGAGAATATACCGCGCCGCAGCCGCAAGAAAATTTGTTAAAAATCTGCGTTTTGCGGCGGCAAAATACGTTAAAAGCTACGATTGAATAATAGACCGCAGTGTGCTATACTACATTCCGTAATAATTTCTAAGGATGTGTACCCGATGATAAGCACAAATAACGTTACTCTTCAATACGGCTCAAGGGAGCTTTTCAAGAGCGTTTCAATCAATTTTACAAAGGGCAACTGCTACGGCCTGATCGGCGCAAACGGAGCCGGAAAGTCAACCTTCCTCAAGGTTCTTTCGGGCGAAATTGAGCCGAACAAGGGCTATGTCAGCATCACGCCCGGCGAACGCCTTTCCGTTCTTAAGCAGGATCACTATGCCTATGACGATTTTGACGTAATACGCACCGTTCTGATGGGCAACGCAAAGCTCGTTGAAATCATGGACGCAAAGGAGGAGCTTTACGCAAAAGAGGAATTCACCGAGGAGGACGGAATCAGAATCAGTGAGCTTGAAGAGGAATTCGCCGAAATGGACGGCTGGAGCGCGGAAAGTGACGCGGAAATTCTTCTCAACGCGCTCGGAATCCACAACGAGCTCCATTATAAGCTCATGCGCGAGCTGACCGGCGACCAAAAGGTCAAGGTGCTGCTTGCTCAGGCGCTTTTCGGCAACCCGGACATTCTTCTCATGGACGAGCCGACCAACCACCTTGACGTTGCGGCAATCAACTGGCTTGAGGACTTCCTTTTGAACTTTGAAAACACCGTTATCGTCGTCAGCCACGACAGACACTTCCTCAACAAGGTCTGCACCCACATTGCAGATGTTGACTTCGGAAAAATTTCACTCTATGTCGGCAACTACGATTTCTGGTATGAATACACCCAGATGGCTCAGCGTCAGCTCCGCGAGCAGAACAAGAAGAACGAAGCCAAGGTCAAGGAGCTTCAGGAGTTCATTGCCCGCTTTTCCGCCAACGCTTCAAAGTCAAAGCAGGCAACGAGCCGCAAAAAGCTCCTTGAATCAATTGTTATTGAGGATATGCCTGTTTCTTCAAGGCGGTTCCCGTTCATTGAATTCAAGCCCGACCGCGAGATCGGCAACGATATGCTCACGGTTGAGCACCTTTCAAAAACAGTTGACGGAAGGAGGGTTTTGAACGACGTTTCCTTCACCCTCAGGCCAAACGAAAAGGTTGCCTTCGTCGGAACGGACGGCGTTGCAAAAACAACGCTTTTCAAAATCCTCACCGGTGAGCTTGAGCCGGATGAAGGCTCCTTCAAATGGGGTGTGACCACCTCGCAGGCGTACTTTCCCTCGGACAACTCCGCGTTTTTTGACGGCGTTGAGGCCTCCCTCATCGACTGGGTGAGGAGATATTCCGACCTTCAGTTTGAAAGCGACGTCCGCGGCTGGCTCGGCAGGCTGATGTTCTCCGGAGAAGAGGCAACAAAAAAGGCAAAGGTCCTTTCCGGCGGCGAAAGAGTCCGCTGTATGCTTTGCAAAATGATGCTCTCCGGCGCGAACGTTCTGATTCTTGACGAACCGACCAACCACCTTGACCTTGAGTCGATAACCTCGCTCAACAACGCGCTGATCAAATTCAAAGGATCTCTGCTTTTCACCTCCCACGACCACCAGTTTGTTCAGTCGATTGCAGACAGAATCATCGAGCTGCGCGAGGACGGAATCTATGACAGGAAGGAAACCTACGATGAATACCTTGAAAACAACGAGCTTCTCATTACAAAATGAGCCGTTTTTCCTCCGAAATGCGCTCTTAATAAATTTTAATAAAAAAATTCGTGTTTTTTGCGTAACATTTTCACGTTTTTTGCAACTATATAGTTGTACAGAAAGGTGGTGTAGAAAATGAGTGAACAAAATCTTTTTGAAAAGCTCATGGCTGATTTTCAAACATTTCCCCTTGAAGACGTTCGTCAGCTCCTTGACGACGAACTTTCAAAAGCTCCCGAGGAAATGGACACGAAGCTTGTGGAGCTTTGCGTTGAAGCGCTTGAAGACGCAGAAAAGGGTCAAAAGCTCGCCGCCGCCCTCAAAAGCGACAGCCTGCGCATGACCTCGAACGACGTCAGTCAGCTTCTTGCCGAAGAACTTGCAAAAAATCCGGAAGAAATGGACACCGACCTCGTTGACCTTTGCGTTGAAGCACTTAACGACGAACACCCTGAAAAACCCGACGGCGGCGAAGCTAAAGGCAACAAAAACGTCTTTTTGCTCGTTGCGCTCATCGCGGCTTTGCTTGCGGCGTTCCTCCCTTCAATTGCTTCAAAAATCAGTATAAAAGCCGAGAATGATATTGTTGCTTTCAGTGATAACGGAGATCTTGTTGTTGGCGTCGGCAAAAGCGACACCGAAGCGCAGGACGATTCAAAAGAAAAAAGTCCGTTGCTCTGCGCTCTTCGCGAAGCGGGGGTCAAAGACCCGGTTCTGCCGAGCTGCCTGCTTGACAGCCGCTTGAAATTCACGGTTCAAACGGCCGCTGATGAGGATGCTTATTCTATTATCAAAATCGAATTTGCCGACCCGGTTCACAGCAAGAGCGGCTTTATCAAAATCAAAAGCTTTAACAGGCCTCTTTCGGAAAATGAAATGATCTGCGTCAACAATTACTTTGTGAACGTTCATCAGACCCGTGTTGATGAGCTTGATGCGTTTTCCTTCTCCGGAGAAGATCGCACATACACCTGCTACATAAGCGGTAATGCAGTCTATACTATTTTTCTGGCAGATACAATGTAAAAAATATGAGGAGGATTCACGATGAAAAATCTGTTTCGTTCAGTTGTTGCCCTTTCGCTCGTTCTGGCTCTTATGATGCCGCTCGGTATGCAGACCTTTGCGGCAGAGGAAATTACGGTTCCCGATGCTTCTTCGGCAGGAGATTTTGTTGAACCGCAGTCCGTTGACCTTATCATAAGCTATTCTATGAACGCTCACAGGAAAAGCACTACCAGAATGTATGTTGACATTGATTTGAACTGCATTCCGTCGGTAGTAAGATGCGGAATCAAATATCTGCGCGTTGAAACAAGAACCGGCAGCAGCGAAAAATGGGAGACTGCACTTAAGCTTGACAATTACCTTGTTGATGATTATACCTTTGAAAAGACGATAACCTTCGCCGTCAACAAGGGAAGTCAATATAGGCTCATCGGCACATTTTATGCTAAAAAAGCATGGTACTCAATTCAAAAGACTGAATATACCTCAAACGTAGTCACAATCTGACGGATGATTGCCGCGCTGTTTTAAGACCCGGTCGTGAGGGAGATTCGGGCCGAATGCAACCCATTACATTTATGCTTGACCGCAGGGGGAGCTGACAGTCAAGCACCTTTTAAAAGCCAAGCAGGCCACCGCAGTTGATGCGATGACCTGCTTGTTATTTTTATTCTTCTCTCTTTTTTTCTGCTTTTTTGTCTTTTGCTGCACTCCTTTTCAAGCGGTTCAAGAGCTTGTCCTTGGCCGAGCTTTTCTCTTCTTCGTTCTCCTCCCTCGGGAGCGGCTTCCAAAGGTGAATGATTCCCTCGTCATTGAGAAGCTTGAGCATGATTACAAGAATCGGAGTGACGAACATTCCGAGCACGCCGAAAACCTTCAATCCGAGGTAGAGAGCAATGATGGTGACGATCGGCGAAAGGCCGAGCTGACCGGCAACAAGCTTCGGCTCAATAATCTGGCGAACGACGCTTATTACAATATAAATCACGATCAGGCCGATTCCAAAGCCGAAATCGCCGGTAATGAGCGAATACGCCGCCCAGGGAATCATGACCGTTCCGGTTCCGAAAATCGGAAGAATGTCAACAACGGCGGTTCCTGCGGCAATCACCATAATGTATGAGGATGAATAAAGCTTTAAAATTTTGAGCACCGTCAGGCCGACCGCGACCTCAATGAACGTGACGAACATGATGAGAACATACGCCTTCGCCATTTTTCCGAGTGAGGAGGTCAAAAGGACCTTGGCCCTTGAAAGGTCGTTGCGCCTGTGTTCGGGAAACTGGTTTTTGATGAAACGCTTCACCCCGTCATACTCCGAAGTCATAAAGCAGCAGGCGATTATTGAAATAAGAACGGCAACAAGAATTGACGGGAGCTGTTTTGCGGTTGAAATTACGCCGCTGAGCGGTCCGGTGATCCATGAAAGGTTGAAGTTGCTGCTGAGACCGGAACCGATCTGTTCGGTCAGCTTGCTGCTTTCGCCTGCAATGTATTCGCGAACGCTCGTGAATAAATCGGCAACGCTTTCGTTGAGCGTTTTTTTGATGAATTCCGGAAGAGAATTGATGAGGTTCATCAGCCACGCTTCAATATTGTCAACAACAACGTCTGCGCTTTGGAGCTTCGTCATGATGTACTTGACAAAATCGCGAATTTCCTCAAATGCGCGCACACCGATGAGCGAAACGAGAGCAACGGCAAGCACGATTGCAAGCAGAACGCAAAGTCCCGAAGCCGCGCCGTTTTTTAAAAACGTTTTTTTAACAAGAAAGTTCTTCGGCTTTTGAAGAATCGCCGCAAAAACAAAGGCAATCACAAACGGAAGGCACACACCGAGGGCATAGCGCACGATGAAAACGCCGATTGCGATGAGCATTGCAAAATAGAGAACATTGATTATTGCGCTGCGGCGTTTTTCGGTTTCACTCACAAAAAAGCACTCCTTTATGTATAAATTTCCTTGTTGGGTTTATATGTTTGTAAAATATATATATTATATTACCCCAAAAACAGAGCAAAAATCAATGGATTTTACAAAATCTTTGAAGATTTGAACAAAGTCTTTTCCTCCCCTTTGAAATGTGGTATCATGTAGGCTGAAGAGATTTGAACTCAATGCGGTTTTTAAAGGCAAATTTCCGCCGATACTGCGCCCCAAAGCCTCGCAATGCGTCAGCATTACTCGCCTTTTTGCCTTGTCTCAACAAAAATTTGCTCTTTAAAAACTGCTTCGCACCTGAAGGACTTGTTTTTTCGTGCAGTGTGGTGCTTCTTTGGCGAAGCCATACTTGACGTATCGCGAGACAAAAAGTGCCGCAATGTGCGGGAAAACAAATTCTTCAGGCACATTGAGTTCGAACCTCTTCAGCCTAACAGTATTTTTAATTGAAAGGGTGAATACCTTGAAAATTGCCATTATGGGATACGGCGTTGTTGGCTCCGGCGTTGCCGCGCTGCTCAAAAAAAACGCCGGAATAATTAAAGAAAACACGGGCGCAGAGCTTGAGCTCAAGAGGATCCTCGACATCAGAAGCTTTGAGGGCGATGAGTTTTCGGCTCTGATGACAAAAGATTTTTCAGACATTGAAAACGACAGCGAAATTGACGTTGTTGTTGAAACAATGGGCGGCCTTAATCCGGCTTTTGATTTTGTTTCAAGGTGCCTCAAAAAGAAAAAGCACGTTGTTTCTTCAAACAAGGAGCTTGTTGCGGAAAAGGGCAGTGAGCTGCTTGCACTCGCCGAAGAAAACAACGTCAACTTCCTCTTTGAAGCGAGCGTCGGCGGCGGTATTCCGATTATCCGTCCCCTCACCCGCTGCCTTGCCGGAAACCGCATAAGTGCCCTCGCCGGAATACTCAACGGAACAACAAACTTCATTATGACTAAAATGATAACGGAAAGGTCTGATTTTGCTTCGGCGCTCGCCCTTGCTCAAAAGCTCGGCTACGCCGAAAAGGACCCGACCGCAGACGTTGAGGGAATCGACGCCTGCCGCAAAATTTGCATTCTCGCTTCGCTCGCCTTCGGCAGCCACATCTCCCCCTCCTGCGTTCACACCGAGGGAATCACGAAAATTACACTTTCGGACGTTGAATTCGCCGACCGTTTTGGCTACGTCATCAAGCTGATTGCGCAGGCAAAAATGCTTGAAAACGGAAAAGCTTTGGTCATGGTCTCTCCCGCACTTGTCAAAAAGAGCAGTATGCTTTCAATGGTGAACGACGTGTTCAACGCCTGCCTTGTTCGCGGCGACCAAACGGGAGACGTTTTGCTTTACGGAAAGGGCGCCGGAAAAAGTGCAACCGCTTCCGCCGTTGTCGGCGACATCATCGACTGCTTTGACAACAGCGAAAAGCGCAAGGTCTTCGGCTGGAAAAAAGAGGCCTGCGGCCTTGTTGAGGATTATCTCAAGGTTCCTGTCAGGCTCTTTGTCCGCGCAAACGAAAGCGAAAAGGAAAAGGCTCTTGCCGCGTTTAAAGGCACAGACCTTCTTCAAAACGCGGAAAAAGGCGAGCTTGCCTTCATCACCGACGAAAAGCCGGAGGGTGAGCTGAGAGACGCTCTCGCCGCGGCAGACATTGAAGCTCTTTCAATTCTCCGCGTTACGGATTATTGACTTTAACGGAATCTATAATTTCCGTCAGACCGTAATTTTTCGGCGCGACGGAAACATATTCAAGCAAGGCGTACACCGCTTCTTGCGCGGTACCCTAAAAAAAGGAGGCTAATAATGGCACTTATAGTACAGAAATTCGGCGGTTCCTCCGTTGCTGACGCCGAAAGAGTTATGAACGTTGCAAGAATAGTTACGGAAACCTATAAGCAGGGCAACGATGTTGCGGTTGTTGTTTCTGCTCAGGGCGACACAACGGACGACCTCATTGAAAAAGCAAAGGAGATCAACGCCGATGCTTCAAAAAGAGAAATGGATATGCTTTTGACCGCAGGCGAGCAGATTTCAATTGCGCTGCTTGCAATGGCGATTCAAAGGCTCGGCTGTCCGGTCATTTCGCTGCTCGGCTGGCAGGCAGGCTTCAGCACCAACAACGCCTACGGCTCGGCAAGAATTGAAACGATCAAGACCGAGCGTATGCTCTCGGAGCTTGACAAAAAGAAAATTGTTATCGTTGCCGGTTTTCAGGGAATCAACAAATCAGACGACCTGACAACGCTCGGACGCGGCGGTTCGGACACCTCCGCGGTTGCGATTGCGGCGGCACTGCACGCAGACCGCTGCCAGATTTTCACAGACGTTACCGGCGTTTTTACCGCAGACCCGAGAAAAGTTAAAAACGCGCAGAAGCTCAAGGACATCACATATGACGAAATGCTCGAGCTTGCAACGCTGGGAGCGCAGGTTCTCAACAACCGTTCGGTTGAAATGGCAAAAAAATACGGCGTTGAGCTTGAAGTTCTTTCAAGCCTTGAAAATGAAAGCGGAACAATAGTCAGGGAGGTTGCAAAAATGGAGAAAATGCTCATCAGAGGTGTAACAAAGGACACAAACGTTGCAAGAATTTCGGTTGTCGGAATGAAGGATATCCCCGGCAACGCATTCAAAATGTTCTCGAAGCTTGCGGCCAAAAAAATCAATATCGACGTTATTCTTCAGTCCATCGGACGTGACGGAACGAAGGATATCTCCTTCACCTGCAGTGAGGACAACTCAAAGCAGGCGGTTGAAATTCTTGAGGATATGTTCTCTCAGGAGGGCGCAACCGTCACCTGCGACAATTCAATTGCAAAGGTTTCAATTGTCGGCGCAGGAATGCAGACCCACTCCGGCGCGGCAGCCAAGATGTTCGGTGCTCTTTATGAGGCAGGAATCAACATCAGCATGATCTCAACGAGCGAGATCACCGTCTCCGTCCTCATCAAAAGGGAATTCGCCGACCAGGCTGTCTCTGCCGTTCACAAGGCGTTCTTTGGTTAAGCTGAAAAGAGTCAAACCCGATGCGGTTTTTTAAGACACAGCGGCCGCGGTGCCCGGAAATGCTCCCGGTGCTTTGCGGCCTCTTTTTTTTAATTATGGAGGGAAAATGAAATATTATAAAAAAATCACACTGAAGGACGGGCGCGAATGCGTTCTCAAAAACGGAGACGAAGCGGACGGAAAGGCCGGCGCAGACATCTTCAATTTGACCCACGGGGAAACCGATTTTCTTCTCACCTACCCTGAAGAGGGACTTATGAGCACCAAGGACGAAAGCGAGTTTCTCAAGGAAAAGACGGAAAGCGAAAACGAAATTGAAATTCTCGCCTTTGTTGACGGAAGAATTGCCGGAACGGCAGGGTTTGAAGCGATCGGAAACAAGGAAAAGCTTCGCCACCGCGCAGAGTTCGGCGTAAGCGTTGCAAAGGAGTTCTGGGGTCTCGGAATCGGCAAGGAGCTTTTGAATTCCTGCATCGAATGTGCAAGAAAGGCCGGCTTTGTTCAGCTTGAGCTCAGCGTTATTGCCGAAAACGAGCGCGCAATTGCGATGTACAAAAAAGCAGGGTTCAAAGAATACGGCAGAAACCCGAAGGGCTTCAAAAAACGCCCGGACGGCTTTCAGGAGCTTGTCTATATGTTCCTTGAACTGTGATTATAAGAACGGGACTGTCGCATTTAGCGCAGACCAAAGAGCAAAACAAAAAGAAAAAGACTGTATTTCACGAAGCTTATCAAGACCGAGGCTTCCTATGAAATATAGTCTTTGTTTATTGATAGAATCTAAAAATAATTTTGCTCTTTTAAGCGTTTTTTTTGCCCATTCGCTGACGCATTGCGAAACTTTTTAACGCAGTATCGGCGGAAATTTGCCTTAAAAAACCATATTGAGCCGGACTATCTTCAGCCATGAAAACGCTTTCTGCATCTAAATGCGACAGCTCCTTTGTTTATTGCAAGCTTACTTTGTCAGCGATGAAATCACGCTGACGACCTCTTTTTCTGCCAGTCCTTCGGTGATAATCCGAAAACCGACACCGCGGAACATAAACTGAGCGTAATAATATCCGTTGTCAGCCTTGCCTATTGCAACTTCGGTTTTGTTTATGACCGACTTTTCTTTAACCTCGCTGAAAAATGCGCAGTCGGTAACGGGCAGCGCGCTTTTTGCGGCTTCAATGTTCACCGACCTTGAAAAATCGTCGTTTGAATAATTCAGAATGCTCGTGTCGTAATAGACCTTTCCCGTTCCGCCGTTTTCCCTGTATATGCCGTTGCTGTTCTCCTCATCATCCCATTCCTTGAGGTCGTCGGGAACTTCGGGGAACACATTCGTTCCGTAATACGCCGTCAGCGACGCCTTGTCCATTGCAACAAAGTCCTTTTCATTAAGCTCACCGGCGAGTTTTCTGCCATCGCCCGAAAAGCCGTCAACCTTTTGGATTACGATTTTATCGGCGCTTTTTGCTTTTGCAGTGCTTGAAGCCGCTGTGCTCTCGGACGTTTTTCCCGGCTGAGCGGCGGTGTCAGGCTTGCTCTGCCACAGGCCGAAGCCGACTGCGGCAACAAGGCAAAAGCAGCCTACGGACACCGCCGCGCGGGCAATTGCCTTTTTTCTGCGGTTTTGCTTTTCGCAATATACTGCTCTGCGTTCAAACAGGCTGTTCAACATTTCTTCGCTATTTTTCATAATGAAAACCTTTCTTTTCAAGTATTGATCTAAGGCTTTGCTTTGCGCGGTAAAGGAGATTCTTTACCTGACGGTCGCTCTTTTTCATCACCTTTGCAACCTCGCGGTTTGAAAAGCCTTCAAAAAAACTGAGCCAAAGGACGTTTCTGTAATCGACCGAAAGCTTTGAAAGTGCTTTGTAAACCTCGGCCTTGCTTTCTTCGCGGATGTACGCTTCTTCAAGGCTCAGCTCTTTGCCCAAGACTTCCATGCCTTCGGCGGAAACGCTTATCTGCTTTGAGTTACGCCTGACAAAATCGACCGCAACATTCCGGCCTATTGCATACAGCCACGATTTGAAGGAGCTTTTTTGGGAAAACCTCGGCCTTTTTGTAATAAGCCGAAAGAAGGTGTCCTCAGCCAACTCTTCGGCTATATACAAATTGCGAACGTAGCCGTTTAAATAAAGAATCAGACCGTCCTTATACTCTCTGACTATTTCTGCCAGCCCCTCATCGTCACCGGCAAGAAAACGGCGGTAGCTACCTGCACCGTTATCCATTGGCTGCCTCCTTTCCGAAAGGTTCTTTTGCCTTTCACTTATTAGTCGCAAAAAAGCGAAAAAAGTCTCACCAAAACTATAAGGTCATAAAAATGACTGCCGTGCTGCAGCGGCAGTCAAATGCAACTTTTGAAAAAAGAGGACTGCCAACGCGGGCAGCCCTCTTTGCTTTTAATAGTGAATAGCCTTGCAATAGCAGGTCTTTCTGATTCTGAAGAGCTTCCAAAGGAAACGGAGAATCTTATAAAGGAACTTCATGAACGGATGCTTCTTATGGCAGATGCAGCCGCAGTCTCCGTTATAATCCGGGTCGCCCATGTCTGCCGAGCATTCATCGCAATAGCCGTCACCGTCATTGTCGGCGTGAGCCGCCTTTTCAATAACCTCGGTTGCAAGAATTGTTCCGCAGACGGTGCACCTTGCCTGCTTTTTGCCTTCCTTTTTGCAGGTCGGAGCCTTGACGATTTCCCATTCGCCGCGCTCGTGGCCGAGAGCGTGAACAACGCCGCCGTTCTTTGTGTCCCCACAGACGGTGCACTTATAGGTAAGGAAGCCGTCGTCAATGCAGGTTGCGGTGTTTTCGCTGATCTCATAGGTATGACCCTTTGCGCGAATCGTCTCTTCTCTGAGAATTGTTCCGCAGCCGCCGGCGCACTCTTTATATCTATGGCCGGTTTCTTCGCAGGTCGGCTCCTTATCGGTAATCCATTCGCCTTCGGTGTGGCTGAGCTGGCGCAGCTCCTTGGTTACCGAAATGCTGCAGCCCTCACGCAGGCAATGCTTTTCTGCTTCGCCCTTTGCGGCGCAGGTGGCTTCCTTGGTGGTCTTCCACTCGCTCCAGTCGTGGCCGAGAGCGGTTCCGTATACCTTAATTGTATCGGTTGCATCGCAGCGGTCGCACTTCGCGGTCTTTGTTGCAATGCCGGTGCAGGTTGCGTTTCCGTCGGCAACATAGTTCGTGAAGGAATGGCCGAGTGCCGAGGAGGGAACCTCACGGGTAACAGGAACTTTTCCGCAGACAGAGCAGCTTGCAGTTTCAATCGCATTCGCAGTGCAGGTTGCCTGAGTCGTGATCACATAAGTAGTGTAGCTATGTTCGCTGCTTACGGGAATAGCTTCGCCATTCTTGGCAACTTCGCCGCATACATCGCAGATATAATCTCCGGTGTAGCCTTCCTCAAGGCAAGTCGGAGCTTTAACGGTATTTTCGTCAAGCGAATAATTGAGATGTCCGGTTGCCGGAAGAACGGTACGGCTGTATTCCTTTTTGCAAACAGAGCAGGAAACAACACGTTTTCCTTCATTTGTGCAGGTGGGTTCAACATATTCTGAAACAACATAGTTGTGTGCTCCGCCGGCGACCTCAACCTTTGATGCTTCGTCCTTTTCGTGGCAGACGGAGCATTCCTTAATTTTGTAATAGCCCCTTTCGCAGTCTGCTTCATTGCCCTCTTCTTCAACGGTTACCCATGTCCAGGTGTGGCCGAGAGCGGCAACATCGCGGTTTTCAGTCTTGCTGCAGCCGTCACGTTTGCAGTGTCTTTCCTGAGTTCCGCCGGTGGTGCAGTTAACTTTGTCCTGACCTTCGGTGAACGCCCAATCGCTCCAATCGTGGCCGAGAGCGGTGTTCTTTGCGGTAACGGTTTCTATTGCGCCGCAGTTCTTGCGTTCGCAGGTTGCGGTTCTTGTTCCGTCATTTTCGCAGGCTGCGTTGTTGTCATACTTATAATCTCTGAACCAGTGGCCGAGCCTGCTGCCCTCATCGGGAACCTTCTCTTCTTTATACTCGCCGCAATAGACGCATTTGCCGTGTTTGGTTCCGTCCTCGGTGCAGGTTGCATTTCCGTCTGAGATCCAGTAAACGATTCTATGCTTCATTTCCGAGTTCGGATCCTCTACGGTCTTCTTTGCCTTTTTGCAAACGGTGCAGTATGCGCTCATAGTGCCCCTTTGCTTGCAGGTTGCGTCATTGTTCGGGGTATACTTTCCGGCTTCTGTTTCCGGATCGGGGAACTTGTGCTCGCCCTTCGTGCCCTCAACATATCTTATATCGGTTGTGCCGCAGCCGTAGTCGCAGGAAGCGATTTCGCTCGCTTCAACAAGGCAGGTTGCGTCTTTATCCTTTTGGTAATTTGTGAAAGAGTGCGGCTTTTTGCTGCCGTAATCAGTCACCGTGACCTCCTTGTTGCAGGAAGAACAGAAGCCGTGCTTGGTTCCGTCCTTTTGGCAGGTTGCGTCATTGTTTGAGGTCCAGTTTGCAACAGTATGGTCTTTCTTTGAGCCTGCATCGGCAACGGTATCTGTTGCATCGCAGCGTGAGCACTTTGCGGTTTTGGTTCCGTCCTCTTCGCAGGTTGCATTGTTGTCAGACTTATAATCTTTGAAGTCGTGGCCAAGGGCGGAGTTTTCCTTCTTTTGTGTGTCTTTTGCCGTGCAGCCTTCACGTTTGCAGGTTGCAATTTCATCGCCGTCCTCGGTGCAGGTCGCGTTGTGCTGATAAACATACTCGCCCCAGTCGTGGCCGAGCGGTGCGCTGCCCTCTTTGTTTCTTATATCGGTTGCACTGCAGCGTGAGCACGTTCCGATTTCCTTTGCAGGCTCGGTGCAGGTTGCGTCACGATGGTGTGTATAATTCTGATAATCGTGACCGAGCTTTTCGGTGTTTCGTCTGTTAACCTCGTTTTTGCAAACAGTACACCTTTGAATTTCTATTCCGTCGGCCGTGCAGGTATTTTCAACAAGAGTTTCCCAATCGCCGGGAGTGTGGTCGGCAAGCGGGAGGTCAGCGATTTTATAAGTTGCGGTGCAGTCTTTGTTCGTGCACTTTTTATAAGTGTAGCCCTTCACGGTGCAGGTCGATTCTTCGGTGAAAATTTCATCCGACCACTTATGACCTGACTTGTTTATGACTTCGGTGTAGTAGGTTGTTTTGTATTTGCAGCCGTCGCGCTTGCAAAGACGCTTTCTGCTGCCGTCTTTTTCGCAGGTTGCCTCAATTGAAATTTCCCATTCTGTCCAATCATGGCCGAGAGCGGTGATTACTTCTTCTTTGTCTTTTCCGTTTTCCTGCTGATATTTTTTACACTTCGAGCAGAAGAACTTTTTGAGTCCGTCTGTTTCGCAGGTTGCCGGAGTGATAACGGTTTCAACATAATTATGGCCTGTTGCGGAAAGAACTTCCGTTTTGGTCGCCCGGCATCTATCGCAGATATATGTTACAGAGCCGTCTTTTTCGCAGGTTGCGGAAACTCTGCTGTTTTCCTTCCAGTCGTGGCCGGGTGCCTCCTGACCGTCTTTGTATTCGTAGTATCCGCACTCGCAAGCATAATAATCCTGTCCGTTCTGTTCACATTTGGCTTCGATATCCAGAGTGGGATCGTGCTGCAAATTATGAGCTTCAGTTGTATAAACCGGCCTAACGGTGAGGTTGCTTTTTACATTTGAAAAATCGGTGTCCCACTTTTCAAAGGTGTAATGGTTAGTCTCATCGAAAGCCTTTTTCGGGGCAGTCGGTGCAGTTGCGGCGGCTCCGTATTCAACCGTTCGAGTGGTCAAAACATTTCCGTCGGCGTCGAGGAAATTAACGGTGTATTTATTGACCGCCCACCTAGCCTCGTATGCTGCATCGTTATAAATTGTTTTTGTATCTTCAATCTTGTCTGCAATTAGTTTTCCGTAGATTCCCTCAAGGGTGTAGCCTTCGCGTGTGCCTGTCGGCGGCCATGCGGCGTTTTCATTAAGAGCCTTGTTGATTTCGGCATTGAGGGCGGAGCCGTAGTAGATATCATACCTTTCCCTTGAAAGCGTTCCGTTGTTCGGGTCAATCGTAACGTGTTCCTTTTGGTTCTCAATTTCAAAAAGCTTTTCTCCGGCGGTGTTTGAATACGTTGTATTTGCGGTTGCAGCCTTAACAACAAGCTGACCTTTGAATTTATCGGTGTTTGCAACCTTTGCGCCTTCGGCAACAGAGACGGTGAAGTCCGCCTTGCCGGCTTTTGAAACTGAAAGGCCGGTGTTTGAAATCAGAATATTATTTTTTGAAAGCTTGTTGATTTCGGCTGTGTATTCCGTTCCCATTACAACGCCGTACTGATCCTTTGCAACAACCGAGCCGAGAACCGTGTTGGTTGCCTCATCGTTTCTCGGAACAAAGGTGTTTGACGGGCTGTTTTTCCAGTCGAAGGTGGTGGCGTAGGGGTACTGCGCGTTCGGCATATTCCAAATGACTGTTTTGCGTTTATTCTGTCCCTGCGAAGCAAGCTTCCAGATACCCTCCGAGTCGTAACCCGTGAGCTGAGTATAATTTCCGGCGGACGAGCCTACCCAAAGGCTCTTCGGCCAACATTCAAAATTATTTGTGTTCGCAATTCCGCCGCAGTCAATATCAATGCGGGTCGGAAAACCGTCAAGAACATATTCAAGAACCTTATCTCCATTAGGATCAGCAAAAGTTCCCGCAGCTACGGGCATGTCAATATGGACTTCTTCTCCGGTTCCGTTGTTGGGCTTGTAATAGAAGCCTATCCACGCTTCATTGATAAGGTTGTTCCACCAACGGTTATTTCTGATTTCGGTAACAAGCTTAACATAATACTTTCCTGCGTTGAAATCACCGTAGGCGTTGACGTTTGACGTTTCGCTGTAAGTAAGCTTTGTCTGCTGAGGATTGATATAAATATCCGACCAGCCATTGCTTCCGTTGTTATAGCTTTCAGGATTTATGAGCATAAGGCAAAGCTCCGTTTGACCGGCACTTTTTGCCTTTTGAACGGCTGAGGTGACATCAATGGAAACGCTTCCGGTTTGTTTTGTTGTAATCGTTCCGACTTTATCCATCAAATCAGAGAAATAAGTCTTTGCAGTGCTATAAGCATTTGCACCGCCCGAACCGAGAATTTTGCCAAAATTATTCATTATCTGCCATTCATTGCCGCTTGTCGGGTACTTTGAGGGCTTTACACTGTAAACCTCGGCATATGCGTTTGGGTTTGAGCTGCCCGCAACCGAAACGGTTGTGTTGAGCGAAACACTTGCCGCGTTTGCAGAAATGCTTGAAATGTCAAACTTAAGGAAAGACGCAACTGTGTTGTTCTGTGCTCCGTCGTTGCAAACGGTGAGCCTGCTTTCGGTTCCTCTTGGATTTCCGCCATCGCTGCCATAAAGCGCAGTTCCCTTTGAAAGTGCAGCTTCCTTTGTTCCGGCTTCGGTGTAGGCAAGGCCTGCGTTGCCGTAATAAACGGTAATGTCAGACCAAGAGGGATTGCCTTTATATGACCTCGGGTTGAGGAAGGCAAGGCAAAGCTTTTTCTGCCCGGCCTTCAGGGCGTTGTTGACCGCCTCTGTAATATTAAAGCCGTACCATTTTGTTTGGTTGTTATCCATGTCCTTGCTTCTCATCACCGCAAGTGCAGGCTGATTCAAAACGCCGATTGCGGCTTTGGCGTTGTTGGCACTGATATAACTGTTAGCCTCGAATTTTGAACCGAAAATATTGTCAAAGAAGCTGTTTGTTGCCCCGCTTACACCGGGTCTGTTGTTCGGGCTGATTGAGAAAATCTCAAGGAAGGCTTCGCCGTTGTAGTTGCTGTTACCTGAGTTTTTTCCGGAAATATCCAGCCTTGCATTTTCAACGGGATACTTAAGACCGGAAATATCATAATCAATAAAACCGATTGACGTTTGGTCTCTTGCTCCGTCGCTGCAAATGGTAAACGATTTGGCATTTCCGTCATGTCTTCCTCCATTTGAGGAAATGACCGCAACGCCGCTTTGATACTGCATTCCTCCCGCTGCGGCAGCCGGAACAGCCGTCAAAGGAACAGCCGTTATCAGCATGAGTAACGCAAGAAAGAGCGAGAGTGATTTTTTTGCATGATGCTTTTTCATATGTATTACCTCCGTTCATGATTTTGCCAAGGCAAAGTTAGTCATATACATTCTATCATAAACAGGTAAATATTATCAATTATTAAAAGCAACAAAATCTCGGCGCAATATCTATGTAATATGCCCAACTGATGCAAACATAAAGAAAAGACACCGCACAGCCGTTTTGAAACAGCCATGCGGTGTCTTTAAGGATGTGTGAGAAAGCAAATATTATTTTCCGAGAAGTCCGGCGGCGGATTCATAACCTCTGATTGCAAAATCATAAACGTCATCGGCAACATTCTGAAGGTCTGAAAGCAGGTCTCCGGAATAGGAATTGAACTTTTCCTTTTCAAGGGAAACATAGCCGCCCTCATTGCCGTTTCCGTTTTCGTCAACGAAATAGTAGGCCGGGATGTATACATAATACTCCGTGCCTGCGGTAAGCTTCTGGCCGTAGAGATTGAGCACAACGTTCGTCTTTTCGCTTTCGGCGGTGATTCCGAGCCCCGAAAGTCCGCCAAGGAGCGAAGAAACGGTTTCGCCCGTTTTGAGCTTCAGCTCGGTCTCTCCTGCAAACCAAACGTCAACGGCACTTTTGTCAACGGAATACACGGCCGTATAGCCGCCGTCTGCGTTTTTGGTGCAGATTGAAAGATTGTCGCCTGTTTTGCCGAAAGCGGTGAACTTGTTGTCAAGGCAAAACGCAACCGAGCCCTTTCCGCTTTTGGTGTTGTAATAGGAATAATAAGTCCTGTTTTTTTCAATCGGAATCAACGGAGTAACTGCGCTGTCAACAGCTGAAACGGCGAGAGCGCACGCAAAGCTGAGCACAAGAAGAACCGCTGTGATGATCACTTTTCTTTTTTTCATAAAATATCACCTTTCTTAAATCGGAATTTATTTAAAAGAAAAATCGGCCGCTATCGATGATTGTGCCAAGGACGCCTTCAACAATCGGGCCAAGCCCCTCGATTATTTTCACAAACAATATATACGCCGCCTCGGGGCCGTTAAAGATACCAACCACCGTACAAAGCGGATATACCCAGCCGAAAAGAATTATTGCAAGTCCTGTTGTCATTACTGCTCCTCCTGTTTGATTATTGATTTATGCCCTGCTGCCGGGCATAGTCCGCGTTTTGGGTGTTGCCGTATTTCTGCGCTATCTGCAAAACACTGTTTCCGGCGGCATCGGTTGAAGAGATGTCCGCGCCTTTTTCGCAGAAGGCTTTCACAACGTCGCTGTTGCAGAACGCAACGGAGAAAAAGAAGGCAAGCCTTTCAGTCGGCGTCATGAGCATTTTATCCTTTTTCTGAAGCTCTTCAAGTGCCTTTTGGGAGTTACCGATGAGGGTACTTTCCAAGAGAGGGTCAAGCCCCGTTGAACCGAAGGCACTTTCAACCGCCTTTGCAATTTCATTTATTACCGTGTATGACAAAAACGAGGTGCAATTCACGGCGTAGTTCAGAACATCGCGGTTCACGAGGGTTTTGCTTTTGAGCAGCTTTTCAATCAGCCCCTCATCGCCTTTTGAAATTGCAAGCATGAGCGGATTGTTTTCGCCCGCCGAAACGGTTCGGTCGGTGGTTTCAGGCTGCGAAACGGTGTCCGGCTTTGAAAAATTGCGAACACCCCAAAAAGTGCAGAGCAAAACGGCACACAGGCAGGCGGCCAAGGCAAGCACCTTAAAGGAAATGATTTTTCCCTTTTTCGGCTCTTTAAGTCCGGCTTTTTTGAACGAGAGTGAACGCAGTTTTTTGAGTTCGGCTTCCGGAGCGGAGGTTTCGGTTTTTTCAAGCAGTTCTCCAAGCTCCTGCGGAGAAAGAGAACCGAACAGGTTTTCAAATTCAGTCAAGCAGAACACCTCCCAAAGAAAGTTTGTTTTTCAGCTTTTCGAGCGCACGCCGGGCACGCTTCTGAACTGTTCCCGGAGCAAGAGAAAGTGCCGAAGCAATCTCCTTTGCGCTTTCGCCGAGGAAGTATTTGCGCATCAGAATTGTGCTGTCCGGTTCGCCGAGAGAGCGAATCGCGTCCGCAATGAAGCGGCTTTTTTCGCTGCTTTCAATTTTTTCAAAGGCAGGCGGCCGAAACGGAAGCCCTTCTTCTCCGATATCTTCAAGCGACGAAGTTTGACCGCTTTCCTTTTTCAACTTTCTATAACGGTCAATGGCGGCGTTTTTCGCGCTGAAAGCGAGAAACCCTTTGATTGAACAGCGCGAGGGGTCAAAGCTTTCGCGGTTTTTGAAAAAGGAAACAAAAACGTCTGACGCACACTCCTGCGCATCCTCAGCCGTTCCGAGCGGAAGAATCACACGGCGGCAAACATTGAGAACCAATGCGGAATACTCCTTGAAGAGAAGGTCAAAGCCCTTTGACGGATTCTTTTGAATTTCAAGAAGCAAGACTTCGTCTGTCATCGGAGTTTCTCCTTTCTCTTCAGCCTTCACCTATGTATACGAACAAAACTTTCAAAAACGGACAAGAACCGCAAAAATTTTTTCTGCTGTTTTCATTGTATCACGAAAAACAAAGTGAGCGGCGAATAAATTGTTGATTCCGCCGCAGAAAAAAAGGAGATGAACGAGCATCTCCCCAAATTTATGTCAGTCGCCGATTATTCTTGCAACCGTGTTGGCAATTACCTCAGGCTTGAGGGCAACGGCGGCGTGGCGCGCCCTGTCTTTTTTTGCGTTTCGGTTTTTGAGCACATCGTAAAGAGAACGAACCGAAAGGAAATCCGAAAGTCCGGCACAGGGATTATAAAGCTCAACCGTTTTGCTTTCTCCGGCGCAAAGGTCAAAGTAGTTATCCGAAAAATCTCCGCCCTGAGCCGAGCAGGAAAGCTCAACGTAACGCGCATATTTTTCCGCCGTGACCGTAACATATACCCGCCCGGCCTTGAGGTGAGTCTCAAGCGAGAGAGCAGGGTCAAGAAGCGCAAGCTCGTTGTTTTCGCAGAAAATGCGCCTGTTTTCGCTGAGCAGAGCGCCGCTTTCGTCAAAGAGCCGCATAACAAGGACACTGCTTTTCTTTTCGGATGTGCCGAGCGCAATTTTCATCACGCAATCGCTTGAAAAAGCTCCTACGGAAACTCGCCTTTCGGCAAAGCCGCTGCGGCGCGAATCGGTGCTTTCAAAGAACAGCTGCAGTCTGCCGCTCACCTTGCTGCGTGTTTCGTTTGTTACAAAAACATTCGCCTCGCCCTTTGCCTCGGCACAGCTGACATGGATATTTTCAAAAAAACTCTTTGCGGCGAACATGAGTGCCTTTTTCTGACCCTTCACGTCAACGCCCGACCAAGAGCAGCTTTGCCAGCAGTCGTTCAATTGCCAGAACAAAAAGCCGTGGCAGCGTTCGCCGTTGCGGCGGAAGTGCTCCGCCCCCTCTTTCATATATTCAAGCTGAAGAAGCTGGGTAAGATAGCGGCGTTCCTGCTCGTTTTTGCCGAGCGTGAAATGCTTCGTGAGATAAAAATCAAGCCTTTCGTCACCGAGCGCACAGTATTGATTCGCCGTCACGGGACTGCATGGATAGCTTTCCATTCCAACCTCGCTGCAAAAACGCGAAAACCGCTTTGAATAGTAATCCTTGAGCCTGAAGCCGTGCCAGGTATTCCAAATGTGGCTGTCTCCGCTGCTGTCTCCGGAGGGGTCCTTCATGTATTCGCCCGAGCCGGGGCTGCACTCATGATACGGTGTTTCTCCGTCATAACGGTTTATAAGCTCCGGGAGCGTTTTATAGAAAAATTCGCCCGTTGAACGGATGAAGCTGCGTCTGTTCGCCCACGCAAGCGAAATTGACTCAATTTCGTTGTTTCCGCACCAAAGGCAGAGGGAAGGATGGTGGCGCAGTCTCAGAACATTTTCGCGAATTTCGCTTGTGACCTCCGCCATGAACGAGGTATCCATGAACGGATAGGCACAGCAGGCAAAGGCGCAGTCCTGCCAAACAAGCAGACCGAGCTCATCGCAGATATCATAAAAGTCATCACTTTCATAAAAGCCGCCGCCCCAGACGCGCACCATATTCATGTTCGCCTCTTTGCATTTGTAAAGCAGGGCGTAAAGCTCGTCGTGGGTAACTCCGGTGTATATCATATGTATCGGAACGAAGTTTGCGCCCTTTGCAAAAATCGGTTCGCCGTTGATGAAAAACTGAAAGTTCTTTCCGAACCTGTCCTTTTTCCTGTCAAGATAAATCGAGCGGAAGCCAACGCGCTTTTCCTTTCGGTCAAGGCTCGTTCCGTCCTCGGCAACAACCGAAGCCGAAGCGGTATAAAGCGGCTGTTCACCCATTTTGCTGCAAAACCAAAGCTCAGGGTCTTCAACGGTAAAAACGGCTTTTCCGTTTTCATCGGCGGACTGCTTTCTCGTTGTTCCGTCCGGGTATGTGAGCGAAAAATTCACGCTGCTTTTTTTGCTGAGCGTTGCCGAAACCTCAACGATTCCCTTTCCGCCTTCGATTCTTTGGCGAACGTCAAAGTTTTTGATGACGCTGTGGGAGTAAAAGCGAAGTTCGGTTTTGCCGGTGATTCCCTGGGCGCAGAGCGGCGGGGCAAAGTCCCAGCCGAAGTGGCTCGCAGGCTTTCTCACATGGGGATGGTTCTTGATTCCCATTGCGTTATACGGCAGCGGCGTGACGCTCTGCTTTCCGGCGATATACTTTCTCAGCGACAGAAAGGAAACACTTATTGTGTTAAGCCCCTCATTGAGATATTCCTTCACGGGAAAATCATAGCTTCTGTGGCAGTTTTTGCAAAAAGCAACGTGGTTTGAGTTAACGTAGACATTGCAAAGTGTGTCAAGCCGATCAAAATGAAGAATCGCATAGACTTCTTCAAGCTCGGATTTTGAAACGCAGAACTTTTTTTCAAGCGTAAACGCCTCACTGTCGCAGACACAGACGCTCGCCGCCGCCTTTTCGGCGCACAGCGAAGGAAAGTATTTTTCATAGTCCTTGCGCAAAACGAACAGCGAAGGAACGGGATAATCTTTTCCGTTCATGCTCCATTTTCCGTCAAGCGGCTTAACCGTCATAACCTCAACTCCATTCAAAACAAAAAGAAAAAGCCGTTGCAAAAAGAACTTCGCAACAGCTTTTTGGTGACCCGGACGAGAATCGAACTCGTGTTACCGCCGTGAAAGGGCGGTGTCTTAACCGCTTGACCACCGGGCCGTAAAAATATTCAAAAAAGACGCTGAAAGCCGCCCTTTTATTTTAAAAAAATGGTAGCGGCAGTGGGATTCGAACCTACGACACTCCGGGTATGAACCGAATGCTCTAGCCAACTGAGCTATGCCGCCACGTCTCACGCATTTTTGAACGCTTGCATATTATATTATACCCTTTAAATTTTGTCAATACTTTTTTTCAATTTTTTTCAGCTTTTTTGTCGCTTTCCTTTTGGGCGTATTTGCACCACTCCTTCAGGCAGCAAGCGCCACAGTTCGGCCTTCTTGCAACGCAGACCGCGCGTCCGTGTAAAACGGCTCGGTGGCAAAAATCGCTGCTTTCCTTCGGCGGCAAAACCTCCCGCATACGTTTTTCAACCTTGACCGGGTCTTTTGAGGAAACAAAGCCCAAAAGGTTTGAAATTCTTATCAGGTGAGTATCGGCAACAACGGCAGGCCTTTTGAAAACATCGCCCAAAATCAGGTTCGCCGTTTTTCTGCCCACACCCGGGAGGCTCAGAAGCTCCTCCATTGTTCCCGGAACCTCGCCGGAAAAATCGCTCATGAGCTTTTTTGAGGCTTCAACGATGTCCCTTGCCTTGGCGCGGAAAAAGCCGCAGGAATGAATCAGCTCTTCAACATCGTGAACGTCTGCCTTGCTCATTGCCGAAGCGTCGGGAAATTTTTCAAAAAGCGCGGGCGTAACAAGGTTGACCCTTGCGTCGGTGCACTGAGCCGAAAGGCGCGTTGCAACAAGGAGCCTGAACGGTGTTTTCGCTTCAAGAGAGCACAAAGCCTGAGGATATTCTTTTTTGAGTGCCTGAGCGCAAAGTGCCGCTCTTTCCTTTTCGGTCACGGTTACACTTCCCTTTTCTTTATATTCGACTGAAACAAGTATAGCAAAAAGTGCTCCAAAAGGCAACAAAAAGCCTGTGAACAAAAATATTTTTCATTTTTTGCTGACAAGCGCAAAAGAATGTGCTATAATCTATCGGATAATAGTCTCAATAAAGGAGAACTGAAATGAGTATTTCTACCGACAACATAAAAAATGTTCTTGGTGCCCTTGACGGTACGCTTTCCTCGCTCGGCTTCAAAAAGACAAGTGAACTTTCCGCAGACGAAAAAGAAGCAACCGCAATTTACAGCGGAGAAAAAGGCGCGCTTAAATTTAAATATGAAAACGATATCCTTTCCGTCTTTTCCGCAGACACAGAGGACGGGCTTGAAGGAGCAAAAAAGCTTGTTGCCTCCCTTCTTCCGGAAAACGGAGACGAAAAAGACGTCAAATATGTTGTAAATGAGCTTTCAGACAGCCTGAACACCCGTTTCGGACAGAAAGCGGCGGTCAATAAATCCGGCGCAAAAAAAGTTCAGCAGACCGTTTCAAAGAATGCAGTCAAGAACGGTTCCTCCTACGACCAGAATACCCTTGCGAGCAAGCTTTGCCTTGTTTTTCCCGAGCTTCGCGAGCCTTATAAGCAGAACCTTGAGGAATACGGCGAATTCATGGGCGAAAAGTTCTTTACAGAATACGGCACCGAGAAGGTCATAAACGCAATCAAGCAGAACAACCCACAAACAATGAAAAGACTGTTCCAGATTCTCAACGATATCTATGAAAACGGAACGAACGACACTCAGGGTCTTATCGCCGTCACGATTCTCGGTGAGTTGAACAACGACAAGATACTGCTTGCGCGCTGCGTTGATTATATGAGCGAAACAATGGCTCCGCCGGTTATCGAGGTCAACCGTTACCTTGCAACCGCAGCCGGAAAACGCGCAAAGAAAAAGCTGCTTAACCCCCCGGCGTACAAGCCCAAGAAGAAGAAAAAGCCCGGCTTCTTCTCTCAAATGATGGCAGGCGGCGGAGGAATGACTCCCCCGATCCAGTAAAAAAGCAAAAACTCCGTGAGCAAAAATTCACGGAGTTTTTTACTGCTTGAAAAGTGCAATAAAAACATACTATTTACATTCAAAAAAGCTGCCGGGAAACCGACAGCTTTTTTACTTTTAACTTATGCCTTGCCTGCGCAGCCGAGAACGGTGTTGATCTTGTGCTCAACCATGCCTTCAATAGCCTCGCGTGCGGGCTTGAGGTACTGTCTCGGGTCAAAGTGATCCGGATAAAGAGCAAAGTGCTCTCTGATTGCGGCGGTCATTGCAAGACGAAGGTCGGAGTCGATATTGATTTTGCAGACAGCCATTGTTGCGGCCTTGCGGAGCATTTCTTCGGGGATACCGATTGCGTCCGGCATCTTTCCGCCGTACTTATTGATTTTTTCAACGAACTCGGGGATAACCGATGATGCGCCGTGGAGAACGATCGGGAAGCCGGGAAGCTTTTGAGAAACCTCTTCAAGAATATCAAAGCGAAGCTGCGGCTTCTGGCCGGGCTTGAACTTATATGCGCCGTGGCTGGTTCCGATTGCGATTGCAAGCGAATCAACGCCGGTGCGGGTTACGAAATCATAAACCTGGTCAGGATCGGTGAAGCAAGCCTTGTCATCGGCAACGTTGACGTCGTCTTCGATTCCGGCAAGCTGGCCGAGTTCACCCTCAACAACAACGCCGTGAGCGTGAGCGTAATCAACAACCTTTTTTGTCAGAGCAACGTTCTCTTCATACGGAAGGTGTGAGCCGTCAATCATGACAGAGGTGAAGCCGCCGTCAATGCAGCTTTTGCAGGTCTCGAAATCGGGGCCGTGGTCAAGGTGAAGAGCTATTGGAAGACCGGTTTCCTTTTCAGCCGCTTCAACGAGCTTTACAAGGTAGGTGTGGTTTGCATAGGCTCTTGCGCCCTTTGAAACCTGAAGGATAAGGGGAGCGTTGAGCTTCTTTGCAGCCTCGGTGATTCCCTGAATGATTTCCATGTTGTTTACGTTGAAAGCGCCGATGGCGTAACCGCCCTCATAAGCGTCCTTGAACATTTTTGTTGTTGTTACCAATGGCATAATATCCACTCCTTAAAATGAATTTGAAATAGCTTTCCGCTTGAAATTATAGTCAATATGGGACTTGTTGTCAAGTCAATCCACTCAATTCATATCATAAACAGCGGCTTGAAAATTATTCGGATCGACATATCAGAAAAGTCAGCCCGGCGTTCTTTTTTTCGGGAACACCGGGCTGCTGTTACATATTATTACTCTGAAACCTCAAGGAGCTTTTTACTGACACGAGCCTGAACATCTATGTAATACGCAAGCTCTTCATTGTTCATGTCCTCGTCTTCCCACTCGTCAAACTTGTCAACCATGTCAGAATACTCGCTCATGTACTTTGCGTAATCTGAGATCAAACTCAAATCCGCACCGTTCGCTTCCTTGTATTTTTTCATGAAGTCAACGTACTTGTTCATGAAGCTTTCATAGCTGTCCATCGCTTCCTTGAACTCCGGACGAAGGCCTGAGCTTTCCTTGCTCTCCTTTGACGGTTTTGTTTTTTCGGCTTCGGTCGTTTTTTCCGATTGGGGTTGTTTTTTGGTTGTTTCCTCTTCCTCTTCATCCGGAACCGAAGCGTTAATGCTCATCATATTGTTTCCTTCATATTGAACAGAGATGCTGTATCCTTCCATGTTTTTTGCAGAGTATCTCTCATCGTCTTTAGAATAATCAACGTCAAAGCCGTGTTCAATGCAAGCGTCAACATACTCATTATACGCATCGATGTCCGTATTTCCGATAACAACCGAAAATTCCTCATCGTTTTCATATGAGAACTTTCCTTCGAGTGATTCCGGTTGAGGAACAGCCTTTCCGAGCTTGCTCTTCGGCCAGCTGATTGATGAAAGCTTTTCGGGTGCATCTAAATCAATTTGCATTTTTTCTTCTGAATTGTAATAGTACAATCTGAGCTTATAGCCGTCTTCATTGTAGGCATCATAAGAGCCGTCCGATGAATCGGAATCAACAGTAAAGCCTTCATCCTTGCACTGAGAAACATAATCTTTAAAATCGCTCCTGCTGACTTTATAAATATAAACGCTTACATCGTTTTCCGAATTCGTCATAATCTTGCCTTTTTTTGAGTTCGGCGCAGGTATTATCTCGCACATTTCAATTTCCGACCAGTCGATCCTTTCGCTTATGCTTGTTTTGATTTTGCTGGCTGTAACAATTGCTACGACCAACACCAAAACGATGAACCACCATCTTTTGTAGAAGGGTTTTTTCTTCTTTTTCTTTGGCTGTTCACCGCCGTTTTCACGGTTGCCGCAGTTTGGACAGAAGTTGCCTTCATATTCCGTTGAACATTTACTGCATTTCATTTTTGCATTCTCCTTTAACTTAACTGTTGTGATATTCCTGTAATTGTGTGCCCCTGCCCTCCTTTTAAGACAAAATAAAAAGTGCGCCTACAAACGAGACGCACTGCAAAAATGCATCTCATTTGTTGGCACACAATAACTTAATATCACCAAAAAGGGTATAGTTATAAGAGGATGCACTTTTACCATAAGTGATCCCTTAATAGTGATATAAAGTTGTGTGCCAACTGTTATATTAGCACACAACGGAATAATATTCAATAGTTTTTGAAGAAATTAAATCAACAACTTTTCAGCACAAAAGCCGCTCCCAAAAAGAAAGCCCAACCACCCGTCAAAAGACGGGGCGGCCGGGCTTGTGCTGTTTACTTTGATTTATTCAAACGATTTTCACTGTGAATCGGGCGTATAAACCATCATGAAGCAGTGGGAGCGAATTTTGCCCTCAAGGACGTTCGTTCTGAACTCGTTGCCGGAAATGATTTTTCCGCCGACGTTCATAGATGAGACATAGCCGATGTTTTCGTTGATAACGCCGTCATGCGAAATAATGGTTATCCACGTTGACGGGTCGCCGCTCAGGTCAACCTTGAGCTTGCTCTTGACTATTGATTTAAGCTCGTCACTCGTGATTGAATAGGTCGTTTTGAAGTCCTTTGCTTCATAGTCGCCGTAGCTGGGTCTGCCGCCGGCAAGGTAGGTCACGGCTGTTCCGCCCCAGACGTTGTAATAAGAGGTCGTTTTGCCTGCGCTGATTGCGTGGAACGGCGTCAGAGCCGCATCCGTTCCGGGATACACGGCAACATAAAGACCGTACTTCATAACCTCATCAACGGCTTCGTAGCACGCGCTTGACGCCTGCTTTCCGAAAGCGTTTGAAGCTGTCGTAAGCTTGAAGTTGTTATACTTTGCAAAGGTATAAAGCGCAACGGCCTGCGCCTTGAGCGCTTCTTTGTGGAACGAGCCGCCCATTTCGCTTTCAAGCGAGGACGCAAGGAACTCGCGTGTTTTGTAGTCCGTTCCGTTATAATTGATCGTGGTCGGATAGGTGTCACCTGAGACGAGAACCGTTCCGTAATAATAGTTTGAAAGGATCTGAGCGTAATTCCAACCCTGATTTGCAAGGTAGTTCGCGCCGTTCTGGCTCATACCTACGCCGTGGCCGTAGCCGAAAACATAGAAGGTGAATTTTCCGCTCTTTGAGGGTGCCGGGGCAGCGGTTGAAGCGGCAGAAACATCTGACGCTGTCGGCTCCTTCGGAGTGAGGTTGTTTCCGCTGTTTGTAACAGATGCGTTGGCGTTCTGGGAATCGGTGATTCCGGGAAAGAGCGAAGCAGTCGTTTCCGAAACGCCCGGCAAAAGCGCCGCCGTTGTCTGGTTGACAACCTGAGAGGGATTCGTTGGATTTTTGTTTTCCCTGTTCCAAATCGAGCTGATAATGATTATCGGTGTGACTGCAGCAAGAACAAGAATGGCTGCGGCAAAAATTATCATACCCTTTGAAAGCTTTTTTTCTTCCTTCTTGTCCTTTGAGCCGGTTATTGCGGCCTCGGCTTCTTCCTTTTCCTTTTCCTGCTTTTCAAGGAGCACATCAAGCTTTTCGCTGAGGGTGTCGCAGAGAATTGCAACACAATGGGGAAGAAGCAGTTCAAGGTCATCGGGGTTTGAGGTGTTGATTTTCTTTGTTTTTGAAATCTTCTTTTCCGCAACGGCGATGTACACAAAATAGTTTGTGACTCCCTCTTCGTTCTGCGCGGTCAGAACGTCCGAAACCGCCGCACCGAAATCTGCATCGGTGTTGAACATAGCCTCGCGCGCGTGGCGAACGGTCTTCACCGCTTCGGATTCGGTGGTTTCCTCGGGATTTTCGCCCTCTTCAACATCGTCAACAATTTCAACAAAGTTTGCAACGTCGGAAAGACCTTCGATTCGGTTATAGAGATTGTATATCTCCATCGTGGCTTCGCCGGTTGCAAAGGCAACGGTTTTTTCGAGCCTTATAAGACGCGAAACAACATCGTTCACGTTGAGGGCAAAATCAAAGCCCTTCTCCTCCGGCTCCTCCTCCGCAGTCTGTGTCTGAGCGACCGGCTCTTCTTCACCCTGATTTTCAGCTTTGGGTTCAAGAACCTCATGGGCGAGCGAGGAAATAACGGGGTCAACGCGGTTGAAATCGAGCGGAAGCAGGCTGAGTGTTCCGGCAAGTACCGGGCAGGTGAAGCCGCTGTAAAGGCCGTCTGCGCTCAGGTGAAACAGCGAACCGCGCGGAATCAGGCAATGCGCGGCCATGTCGATGTCTGCGCTTCCGTCCGCGCACTGTGAAATCTTCTCCGCAATGTTCGGGCATGAATATTCATCGAGAAGCATTTTTGAGATAAGGTCCTTTTTGACGCCGTTATAATCGGACGTATCCGCCGCAATCAGAACGCGGTCGCCGTTCTGAAGGGCGCTTATTGCCGCGTCATACATTTCCTCATAGCTTTCAAAGGTATAGACGCTGTCCTCCGCAAGGCCGAATTTTTCAAGCGAAAGGCAGATCTTGTAAACCGTATCGGCAGAAAAAGCAGAGAGGTTTTCAAGAGTAAACAGCTTAATCATTTTTATCCTCCGTTAAGTAACAGCCGGCAAGCCGCGAGTGTAAACGCTGTTGACTTTTCTTTGTTCGGCAGTTACTGAATTTTTGTTTGGCGATCCCCGTTTGCTATCGGAGCCTTAATCGACTTCCCACCTTGCGGCGTTGTAGTATGGGTTAGTCAGCTTTTTGGCGTTGTAATACGCCTGCGGATATCGCGGATTTTCGTTGAGGGAAGCCTTTGACATGTCAACCTCGGCCTTTTCGCCCGGGCGGACGAGCCTTGCAACAACAACAAACCTTGCGTCCTCAAATTCATGGGAGCAGGTTGAAAGCGTCAAAAGCTTATCCGTCGGAAGTACATCAACGCCGGTGTCATAGAGCGAACGCTGAGCAAGCTCATTGAGGTACGCCGAAAAGCGTTCCTGGGTTGAAAGCGTGTTGAAGTAATAACGGAAAACATAGCCGTTATCGTCCTTTTCCTCCGCATTGGTGATGAACGCGGCAATCACCTTCCATTTATAGTTTTTATAAAGCGTGTTGAAGGTTATCACCGGGGCGGCCTTGAAGCCGTCAAGCGTTTTATAATGGTCAAGGGCACCGAAAATGCTCTTGTCGTTCATATGGTGGCCGTAAATTACGGTGTTCATATCAAGCGTTTCAAGGTTGTTGACGCAGGAAACGAACGGACAGCCGTATTTTGTTGAGGCACCGTAAAAGTTCTTATTAAGATAGGTTTCATCGTCATTCGTCTGAACAACGGGGAGGGAAAGGCCGACTCCCTTTGCTTCAAGATAGCCCGCAAAGTCGTTGTTCGTTGCGTAAAGTCGCGCATACTTGAGCTGAAGTCCTTCGGGAAACTTCGTGTTCGGATATTCCTCTTTGACCTGCGCCCATTTTTGAGCGGCCGAAAGCGTTGTTTCGGTCTGTTCGGTCCTTTGGTCTTTGTTGTTCTTTTTGTCCTTGGGCTTTTTCGTTGTCTCCTCGTCCTCAATGGTAAGGTCTGCAAGGTCGGATTCAAGCTTTTGGTTTTCCTTGTGCAAACGGTACTCATTGATGAGCTTTCCTGCGCTGATAATGATTGCAACAAAGGAAATTGCAAGAACAACGATTCTGATTATATCCGTGGCGGACATTTTTTTCTTTTTCTTTTTTCCTGCGTCCTCAGCGGTCTTTTCTTCAACATGGCTGACCGTAAGGCTGCTTTCGGCAACGGTCGGCGATTTTGCCGCAGGCACGGCAGAAGAACGAACCTGAGAGCCGGAATTCTGAGCGGGAGCGGCAGAGACGGGCCGGCGCGGCGGCACTGCGCTGACGGACGGAGAGTGCGTTTGGGTATTCCTGTCTGGAACCGGAAGAACACGGGCAGAAGCCGACTTGCGCGGTGTGCTTATATCAATTTCGTCAACCACGGGAACTGATTTTGAAGCTTCGCCGCTTCCCGGCAAAAGGAAAGTCTCTTTCCTTTGAACCGGAGCTTCGTCTTCGTCCTCCTCGTCCTCGCCGTCAACGTCGTAGCCGTAGTCAATGTGAACAGGGGAGAACTCGCGCCTTTTCGGCAATTCCTCCGGTGCGTCGAAGTCCGGACTTTGAAAAACAATTCTTGTTCCGGCTCTCTGCGCGGTTTCGTCCGCTTTCGGCGGTTCGGCCGGCTGAGCACCGGCTGAGGGCGAAGCCGCAGACTGTGCCTGTGAGCCGAGATACTGGCTGAGAAGGAACGCAATCTGCTCCTGAGTCAGCTTAAACTCGGGAGCGCCCTGCCCTGCGGCAGGCTGCTGCGGCGCAGAAGCAGGCTGTTCTTTTTTCTGCGCAGGGGGCGCAAAATCCGCGTCCTCGCCGGAAAAAGCGGCTTTCCTCTCGTCTTTCGGGGCTTCTTCGGCAGTAATACTTTGAGTCTCCTTCCTCATTTTGCGTGCAGAGGAATGAACGCTCGTAACCGCCGGAGGAACATCGGAGCGCGAAAATGAGCTTCCGATATTTTTCATCCCCGGTTTTTTTGAACCGCCCGAGCGGTCGTCTGAATCCTCATAGATGATCTTCATACTGCATTTATCCTTTAAAATGAATTGATGAAAGCGTTTATGTCTTTTGAAGCGTTCTCTTTTTCAAGAACAAAAAGCCTGACCTCGTTCAGTGCCGTTGAAGCGGAGACTGTGCGGTTATAGTCGCGGCAGCCTTTTTCCGCGTGGCCGGTCGTGAGCTTTTTAAGGCGGTATGAGCTGCCGTCGGTCACAGCGATATAAACAAGGCCGACAGGCTTGTTCGTGCAGTCGCTTGAAGGGCCGGCAATTCCCGTGACGGAAACGCCGATGTCCGCGCCGGAAAGCCTTTGAACGCCGAGCGCCATTGAAGCGGCAACAGCCTCGCTGACCGCGCCGTATTTTTCAAGGTGTTCCCTTTTGACGCCGAGAAGCTTTTCCTTGACCTCGTTTGAATAGGAAACAACTCCGCAGCCGAAAACCTCAGACGCACCGGAAATATCGGTGAGCCTTTTTGAAATCAGGCCGCCCGTGCAGCTTTCGGCGGTTGCAACGGTGAGCTTTTTTTCCTTGAGCAGGGAAACGACCGCCTGCTCCATGCTTGAAAGGTCGATCCCGTAAACCATTGAACCGAGCCTGCTTTTGATTTCTTCAACAACGGGAGAAATAAGTGCTTCCGCCTGCTTTTCGTTTTCGCATTTTGCCGTTACGCGCAAAAGGGCCTCGCCGCTTTTGGCATAGGGTGCAACAGTCGGGTTCTGCATATCAAGCAGGTTTCCGGCCTTTTCTGCCATAAGGCTTTCGCCAATTCCGAAGGTGCGGACGGAGTGTGAGATAATGACGTGGTCGGAAAAGCGGCGAAGATAGGGCAAAGCGCCTTCTTCAAACATCATGTGCATCTCCCTCGGAGGGCCGGGGAGGATGATGATGTGCTTTCCGTCCTTTTCCATTGCACAGCCGGGAGCAGTTCCGTTGTTGTTTTTGAAAACGACCGAGCCGCGCGGCATAAGCGCCTGCTTTTCATTACTCTTCGGCATCGGTACATTTTTTGCCTTGAAGTATTCGTGAATCCTTTCAAGGCTTTCTTTGTGCATTTCAAGAGGAAGGCCGAAAACGCCGGCGCAAATTTCCTTTGTCAGGTCGTCCTTTGTCGGTCCGAGGCCTCCGGTCGTGATGATAACGTCCGAGCGCGAAAGTGCCTCTTCAAGAACAAAGCGCAGTCTTTCGGGGTTATCGCCGACAACGGACTGAAACATTACGTCAAAACCGAGCGCGGCAAGCTTTTTTGAAAGGTACTGCGCGTTGGTATTGAGAATATCGCCGAGCAAAAGTTCGGTTCCGACAAACACAAGTTCACATTTCATAGATTATCCGACCTTCTCTGAATAACAAGCTTCCGTTTTATTCAACGGAGCAAAAGCGTGTTTTTTCAACGGCGCATTCAATCAGCTCTTCAAAATCAACGGCGTTTTCGGCCGCTTCAACGTTTTCAAGAATCGGCCTTGTTCTGGGGTGCTTCGGCGTAAAGACCGTGCAGCAGTCCTCATAAGGCTCAAGAGACGTTTCAAACGTACCGATTTTTCTTGCAACCGTGATTATTTCTTCCTTATCCATGCCGATGCACGGGCGGAAAACCGGCATCGTTGCAACGGCATCGGTGCAGGCAATCGCGCCGATGGTCTGAGAAGCGACCTGACCGAGGCTTTCGCCGGTAATAAGCGCCTGACACTTGTCCCTTTCTGCAATACGCAGCGCGACCTTCATCATAAGGCGGCGCATGATAATTGTGAAAAGCTCTTCGGGGCAGTTATCCTTGATGTGCTCCTGAATTTCGGTGAAAGGCACAACGGCAAAATTGATCCTTCCGCTGTATTTTGAAACAATTGAAGCGAGCGTTTTAACCTTGAGCTCGGCTCTGGGGCTGGTATACGGCGGAGCGGCAAAGTGAATTGCTGTGAGGACAAGTCCCCTTTTCGCCATCATGTAACCGGCAACGGGGCTGTCGATTCCGCCAGAAAGCAGCAGCGCCGCACGGCCCGAGGAGCCTACGGGCATTCCGCCCGCGCCCTTAACTTGGTTGCCGTGGACGAAAACATATTTATCTCGAACCTCAACGGTCACGGTAAGTTCGGGATTGTGAACATCGACCTTGAGCGACAGAATATTTGAAAGGATGTAGCCGCCGACCTCACGGCAGATTTCCGGAGATTTATACCGGAACTTTTTGTCGCTGCGTTTTGCGTTGACCTTGAAGGTCTTGACCGAGCGCAGTTCGTCGCCGAGAAAATTCATCACGGCTTCCTTGATTTTTTCAAGGTCCTTTTCGGTCACGCCGGCAACGGAAAACGCGACGATTCCAAAAACTTTTTTGATTCGCTCAACAGCCTCGTCAAAATCAACGTCCTCGTCCTCCGGCTCGGCCATGATTGTTGACTGCGCCTTTGTGAATTTGAACGAGCCAAGGCTCATGAGCCTTCTTTTCATGTTTTTGATTAGCATATCTTCAAAGGTCGAGCGGTTGAGTCCCTTGAGAACCAGCTCGCCGTTTTTGATGAGAATAACCTTTTTCATTCTTTTCCTCTTTTGTTTCTTAATAAAGTTCACTTGCGTCTTATCACGGCAAGTGCTTCGCTGATTGCGTCAAAGCATTTTTCAAGCTCTTCCTTCGTTGTAAAGCGCGAAAGGCTGATTCTCAGTGAGGAATCGACCCTCTCCTTTTCAAGGCCTGCGGCGGTGAGCACCGGACTTTGGTGTCCCTTTGCGCAGGCGGAGCCGGAAGAAACATAGACATCTTTTGAAGAAAGGAAGTTGAGCACGGCTTCACTCGGAAGGTGCGGCAGTGAGATATTTACAATATACGGCAGAGCGTTTTCCGGGCTGTTGATTACAACGCCGTCAAGCGAAGAGAGCGCGGAAACAAAGCCGTCTCGAAGTTCGGTCAGATGCTTGAGCGACTGAGCGGTGCAAAGCTCCTCAACCGCGCCGCAGAACGCGGCGATGGCCGGGAGCGGCTCGGTGCCGGGGCGGATATCCTTTTCCTGTCCTCCGCCGAAAACGTGGGGTGAAAGATGAACGCCGCGGCGGACAAACAGCGCGCCCGCGCCTTTGACGCCGTGGATCTTATGTGCACTGACGCTCATCAGGTCAATTTTGAGCTTTTTGACGTTCAGCGGAATTTTTCCGAACGCCTGAACCGCATCGACGTGAATGAGCGCGGGAGAATTTTTGGCCTTGACCGCCTGAAAAAGCTTTTCAATCGGCTCAATCGTGCCCAGTTCGTTGTTGACCGCCATCATGCTGACAAGAACGGTCTTTTCATCAATTGCTTCAAGGAGCGATTCATAGGAAACAAGTCCGAATCGGTCAACCGGAAGGCGAACGACCTCAAAGCCCTCGTTTTCAAGCGCATCAAAAGCCTTTGAAACGCTCGGATGTTCAACGGAGGAAACAACGACCCTTTTGCCCCTTTTCCGCATTGCGTGAGCGGCACCGAAAACGGCAATATTGTTGCTTTCCGTACCTCCGCTTGTGAAGTAAAGCTCGCTCTTTTCGCAGGAGATGACCTTTGAAACGGCGGCTCTCGCCTCCTCAAGAAGGAGCTCGGCTTCAAGTCCTTTTTGATGGAGAGAAGAGGGGTTGCCCCAAAGGGAATCGAGAGCCTCGTTCAGCCGCCTTTTTGCGCCTTCGCACGGCTTTGTTGTTGCGCTGTTGTCAAGATAAGCTTCCACCCGGGCATACCTCCTCAATATAATCTTGGATATTATACTATAAATAGAGGAAATATGCAACCGAGCACAGCGATTTTCTCATGGAAAATTTGTGAAAGTTTTGAAAACTTGTTCACACTCCCACACGGTGAAGTATAGCGCAGAGAATTAAAGCAGACATTAAAATTGAAGCAGCGGCAGATTCTCCGCGGGGCTGAAGAATTTGACAACAACGCCGCCGTGTGATAAAATTCAAAGCGCAAAAACGCTTTATTAAGGGGGCTGAAAAAAGTGAAAGCACCGCTTGCAGAAAGGCTCAGGCCGCAAACGATTGACGAAATGGTGGGTCAGCGTCACCTGCTTGCGCCGGGTAAAGCCCTGCGCCGCATAATTGAAAGCGAAGAGATTCCGAACCTTGTTTTTTACGGCCCATCCGGAGTCGGAAAAACAACGCTCGCTTCAATAATCGCGAAGAAAACGAAACGGAAATTCTGCAAGCTGAACGGAACGAGTGCCTCAACCGCCGACATCAAAGCCCTTGTTTCAAAGCTCGACACCTTTGAGGCCCCGAACGGGATTCTCCTTTACCTTGACGAAATTCAGTATTTCAACAAAAAGCAGCAGCAGACGCTTCTCGATTACATTGAGCGCGGAGAAATCATCCTCATCGCTTCAACAACGGAAAACCCGTATTTTTATATTCACAATGCAATTCTCAGCCGCTCAACGGTTTTTGAGTTCAAAAGCGTCAACGCCGAAGAGATTATTCCCGGCATCAAACGCGCGTTCGACTTCCTTGAAAAGGAAACCGAAAAAAAAATCACCGTCTCGGATGAGGTTTTGCGCCGCATAGCCTTTTCCTGCGGCGGAGACGTGAGAAAAGCGATGAACGCCGCCGAGCTTTGCGTGCTCAGCACTCTCCCGGAAGACGGCGAATATATCATCACGCCCGAAAGAGCGAATGAGCTGACCCAGAAAAGCTCAATGAAATATGACAAGGACGGCGACGAGCATTATGACATCCTTTCAGCTTTTCAAAAGTCTATGCGCGGTTCAGACCCGGACGCCGCCCTCCATTACCTTGCACGGCTGCTTGAGGCCGGCGACCTGCCTTCGGCAACAAGGCGGCTGATGGTCTGCGCGTGTGAGGACGTCGGCCTTGCCTATCCGATGATAATTCCGATTGTGAAATCCGCCGTTGACGCTGCGCTGATGGTCGGCCTGCCGGAAGCGCGTATTCCCCTTGCGGACGCGGTTGTTCTCGTTTGCAACAGCCCGAAGTCAAATTCAGCCTACCTTGCCTATGACGCGGCTCAGGCAGACATACGTCATGGAAAAACCGGCCCGATTCCGCGCACGCTTCAAAACAAGCACTATGACGGTGAGGACAACAGTAATAAAGGTCAGTTCTATAAATATCCTCATGAGTTTGAAAACCATTACGTTCCCCAGCAGTATCTTCCGGATGAAATCAAAAACCGTCGGTATTACTTTTTCGGAGACAACAAAAATGAGCAGGCCGCAAAAGAATACTGGCAAAAAATCAAGAAAAAGCCCTTATAAAAAATATTGCCGCAATGCATCCGTCGAAGCTGACGGAGGTGTTGCGACTTTATTTTTCAACATTTTTTCTCAAAGTGTGCAATTATAGACAAATATCGCATATCTATATATAATCGTCTTTTTGCCTTGACTGAGTCTCAAAACTGTTATAAAATCGACTCATGTATAACAAAGGCGGATTCTCCGCGTAAAAAGGAGCCATTGCTTTGAACACCGAAAAAACGAACGAACCGCAGGCCACGGCTGCCGACATTTATACCGACAGACCGTGGTTCAAAATTGACAACGCCGCAACGCTCTATGCGGCCGCAAGAAGAAAAGACTGGACGCGCACCTTCAGAACGGCTCTCGTTCTCGACGAAGATATCGACCCCGAAATTCTTCAAAAAGCACTCGATGACACAGCAGAGCGTTTTCCCTTCTTTTGCGTCAAGCTCAAGGACGGCCTTTTTTGGAGCTACTTTGAAAGAACCGACGAAAAGCCGAAGATAGTTAAGGACTCAAAGTATCCGTACCGCCCGATTCCGCTTGAGGGCACAAGCCAGCCGTGCTTCCGCGTACTTTACGGAAAAAGGCGCATTGTTCTTGAAGGCTTTCATTCCCTGACGGACGGGGGCGGCAGCAACGTTCTTCTTTCAACGCTCACGGCACGCTACCTCACGCTCAGGGGCGAAAAGGTTGGGGCTGACGGTGAGCTTGTTCTTGACACTGCGGACAAGCCCAAAGCATATGAGGCGTGCGACGATTATTACACCTATGCCGACCCGAATGTCGGCGCAAAGAATCCGCCGAGAGTCTCGGTGCATATCGGCGAAAACGAACAGCTACCCGGCTATGTTTCGCTCATCCACGGAATCTGCACGGTTGACAATTTGAAGGAAACCGCCAAAAAACACGGCCTGACTATTACCGAATATCTCACCGCAGTGCTCATTCTCACCTATTGCAAAACGGAAGAGCAGGACGGAAAGCCGATAAGCGTCAGCATTCCTATCGACCTGCGCCGCCGCTTCAACTCTCATTCTCTTCGCAACTTCTGCTTCATGACAGATGTTTCCTTTGACACTGCAAACAAGGAAAACGTCACCTTTGATATGGTCCGCGATTCAATCCGCGGAAAGCTCAAGGAAAAAGCAACAACAAAAAACCTGCGCGATGCAATCAGCGCGAACGTCAGCGCGGCCTCAAGCCCTGTTTTGAAAATCGTTCCCTATTTTATCAAGAAAATCTTTTTGAGGGGAACCTATGAAAAGGTTCAGCATACCTACACGGCGTTTTTCTCAAACCTCGGTTCATTTGATTTTCCGCCGGAAATGGCGAAGCATATCGTTCGCGCAGAGGGAGTGCTCGGCTGCACGCCGTATCAGCATTTCGGCTGTGCTTCGGCTTCGGTCAACGGAATTTTTACCCTTACGTTTTCAAGCGGCAACCTTGAACGTGAAAAGCAGAGGTTCTTCTTCCGCTTCCTTGCCGCTGACGGCGTAAAGCTCAGAATTGAAAGCAACGACAGAAACGGGGTGTATGACAATGAGATGTGAAAAATGCGGCGTTGACCTCGGCGAAGAATATAAGCTCTGTCCCCTCTGCGGAGAAAAGGCAGCAAACGAGGAGCCTGTTTTGAAGGGCTTTGAAACCGCCGGATATTATAAATACAATAAAGACGAAGCCTATCAAAAGGCACATTTCGGCACGGATCTTCCGCTGAAGGTTCTTCTTCGCGCAGCGTGGGTTCTCTGCCCCGTTCTCGGAGTTGTTTCGGCCTTCACCTTAAAGGAGCTTTGGTGCTTCGGCGTTCCGGCTGTTTTTGCCGTCATTTCCGCCGTCTACTTTTTGAGCGCACTTTTTGAAAAAGGCAGACTTTTGCATAATGGCGTTGAGCTGCTTGCGTCAACCGCAAGCTCGGCTGTCTTTACCGCCGCTGCCGCAATTGCGGGAAAGGGAACACGGGAATTTTTGCTGAGCCTTGCTTTTTCGGCGGTGCTTTTTCTCCTTCTCTGGATAATAAAGCCGAAAAGAATGAGAGAGCAGATGAAAGCACTGTTTGTGCTGTAAAATCGCGTAAATTTACCGTATCTAATACAAGCAAAAAAGACTGTATTTCACTTTCGCATTCAAAGTAATGCCTTGTGAAATATAGTCTTTTTTAATTATTTTAAAAAGTCCGCTATCCCGATATTTGAACATATTCCGTCGGCGTCATGTTATAATGCCTTTTGAATGCCGTTGCAAAATATGCCGGCGACGAAAACCCGGTTTCACGGCAGACTTCTTTTGTGCTCAATCCTTTGAGCAAAAGACCCTTTGCTTTTTCAAGCTTTTGCAGCAGAATATATGTGCTCAGCTTCTCGCCTATCTCCTTTTTGAAAATCTGTGACAGATAGTCCGGCGAAATGCCGCAATGCTTTGCCGCAGAAGTCACACTGATTCTCTGCGAAAGATTCTCGTTGATATATTTTATGCAGTTTCTGACATTCGGCGAAAACTCAGGCTGATTTTTGCTTTTTCCCACTTCTTTGGTAAGACGGATTATTTCAGCTCCCACTCTAGCCAAAATCATGTTTTTATCGGTGAGCTTGTCAACCGCCGCTATCACACGGTCGGAGAACTCATAGGCTTTCTTTTCGCTCATGCCGCCCTGAATTGCATATCTCATGGCAAGAGTAATTGTGCTGACAGCCATATACTTATGTTGCGTCAGCTCATCGTCGGACATTTTCCCGGAAACGATCAAAGAATCAAGATTCCGCAGCTGTTTGACAAGCAGCTCTACGTTTCCTTGCTGAATGCAGGAGAACAGCTTTATTTCGGCGCGGTATGGGGTGGGCTTTTCGTCGTCAGCGTTTTTTCTGTCAACCGTTTTGACCGTTACCAGTTCACCGATATTCATAAAATCACATCATTTCCTTTAGCTTTGCCATCTCTTTTTTCAGATTCTTATTGCAGATTATTTCCAAAAACGGCTCAATATGACCGCCTTTGAGCCTCATTGACGTTTCATGCATCGCGCCGTAATACGCAACTCTGAAATCGGTAAACCTTGAAGTTTTGCACCGTCTCTTGTATGTTTCGTAAAGACCGTAAGCATCACCCCACATATTGCGAAGCTGAAACAGGTCATATTCATAGTCTGCCCAAAAGCTTCCGCAAGGGTCGATGAATGCGGTCAGCTTGAAGGTTTTCGGCTCAGCCATAATATTCATAATGTTGAGGTCGCCGTGAATAAGAACGGGAGTGGTTCTTTCCTGCGGCAATGAATCGAAAATTTCGGCAGCTTCAAGGAGAAGGTCAAGATTTTTTCTGCCGAGTTCGCCCTTTCTGTTAAGCCTTTTGAACGCTTCGAGCCAAGGCTGCTGCTTTTCTGTTTTGTAGCAATCATACCAACTGTCGTAGCTCGGGTTTGTCAGTGCGCCGAATTTTTCGTTCGTAACGCTGTGCCATTCGAGCATACCGGAAATGACTTCATCGGCAAACGCCTGTTTTTGATGTTTTGACTTGAACAAAAACAATGGGTTCAAAACGTTTTTGCCCGGAACAAAAGTCATGGCAAGAACAGCGGTTTCCTCGTCGGAATAGGTGAACAGTACCTTGGGCATTTTTACGCTTGTGTGCTCAGACAAAAGGCGAAGCTGCTCGGCCTCCTCGTTCTGTGAACCTTGTATTCTGTACGCCTTGAGTGCTATTGCTTCACCGTCCGAGAGAGTGACTTTATACACCCTTCCGAAGCTGCCGCCGCCGACAAATTTTGTGCTTTCGATTTTTCTTCCGAGCTTTTCAAAAACAATAGCCGGCAAAACGGGCAGCAGGCGCTTATCGCTGTTATCAAGAATCTTCATCTTTTCCTCCGTCAATAGTATCGGTGTGTTTTTCTTCTGATTGAATTTTATCATAATAACTTCTCAAATTCAATAAACCGAACCTTTTCATATATGCAAATCGAAACGATTGCGGAAAAACAAAAAGACAGGCTGCCGAGTGAATTTTCCTTTGCCTGATAAATATAAGAAAATGAGCAAGCCTTTTGGCCTGCTCATTTTTATTCATGTTTCATCGGCTGTTTGAAGGAAACAGCATTTTGTAATCGTAGGTCACGACTGCGGTTGCGTCTTCAAAGACCAGAATATTTGCATGCTTTAAGCTGATGGTGGAAACGAGGGTATAGTCTGCCTTCGTCATCCTGTTCGTCTGCTTATTGTAAGTAATTTCGGCGTATCCGCCGCCGCAGACAACGCTGATGTTTGACTTCGCGTCACCCTGAGTCCATTTGATCAGAGGGATATTATCGAGGGTTTCATTAGATATTTCCCCAACGTTGAACATTTTTCCCTGAGCGTCCTTGAATCTCTTCGGATTTTTGACCGTTTTCGGAACAAGCTTTATCGTAGCCGTTCCGTCTGCGTTGTCGGTATAGGTCGCGGTTTTGATATCGACGGCTGTGACAAGGCATTTTTTTGCGGGATTTTTCTCGCTGTACGGCGGAAGCTGCATATTTTCCGCGCCGGTCACAAGCACTTTGTCGATGACATTTCTAACCACACTGTTTTCCTTGTCGTTGATTTTAAATGTTCTGACATTTGCGGCGTCATAACCGATGAACTTTCCGTTCTTCTTCGTTGTGTTATACACCTTGGCGTATTTTTCAACGATCTGTGCCTTTGTCAGTCCGGCGTTGAGCTGCATCATTATCGGATATGAGGCCGAAAGCAGGGTCTTTTTGTCTTTGTCGAGAACCTTGAGGACAAGCTTATAGGTTTTGCTTTTTGAAAGTCCGGTGAACTTTGCGCCCGGCTTTTTTGTGTTCACGGCCTTGACAAGTTTTTTGCCGTCATAAAGGCTTGCCTTATAGCTTGCCGCCTTTTTGACCTTCGTCCAGGAAAGAGTAAGCGAGCTCGAACCCCTTTTGACAGAAAGCGCCGGAATGATTTTGAAAGAGAGCGTTTTTGTTCCCTTATATCCGTTCTTAAAAGTGACCGTTGCGGTCGCCTTTCCGGGTGCTTTGTTGTTTTTATAGGTAACGGTGTAGTGCAAATCTTCGTCAAGAGCTAAGCCCTTGCTGTCTTTGACCGTGACGGACGGCTTGAGCGATTTTCCCGTGTATGTAAGCTCCGCCTTATCAAGCTTTACAGAAGCGATTTTCAAAATCACTTCCTTATAGATGACTTTTCCGCACCTTGCACACTTGCAGATTTCCGAGCCGTTTTTTGAAAAAGTGGCTGCTTTGATTGTTGTCTTTGTCTTTCTGTGCTTGCAGAAAAGCGAAATAACAGAGCCGCCGGAGCTGCTCTTTGCTTCTGCGGTGAGCTTCAATCCCGTAAGCGGAGCGGAAACAAACACCAAGGCAAGCACCAGAAAAAGGGTGAACGCTCTTTTTGAAAAGTTCTTCATACGATTTTTCTCCTTTTTTCTTTGATTCTAACATAAAGTCTTTGTTCCGTCAAGCACAAAAAAGGCGCGGAAGTCGTTTTGGCTTCCGCGCTTGGATTTTTTTGGTTTTATCAGCCGTTTCCGGGGAAGAGCATCTTGTAATCGAACACTGCGGTTGCGCTCTTGTCCCTGAGAAAAGCGAGCTTAATGGTTGCGTGCTGAACATCGGCGATGGTGATGAGGGTGTAGTCAGCCTTGGTCATCATCTTGGTGTCCTTGTTATAGGTAACCTCGGCATAGCTGCCGTCACAGGTAAGAGTAACGTTTGAATCTGCGTCGCCCTCAGCCCATGAAAGGAGACTGATTTTCGCAAGTGTCGGCTTAACATCCTCCATAACATTGAACATCTTGCCCTGTGCATCCTGAAGTCTTTTTGAGTTGGTGCAGGAAATCGGAATGAGCTTAATCGTTGCGGTTCCGTCGCCGTTGTCGGTGTATTTTGCGTCCGCAATATCAGCTTCGGTGATAAGGCATTCCTTAGCCGGATCTGTGTCGGTATACGGCGGAAGCTGCATATCCTTTGCGTCAGCCTTAACAATGCCGGCGGCAAGCTTCTTGACGGTTTCGTTTTCATTTCCGTCGATTTTAACGCTTGTGAGAGCCATTGTGTCGTGGCCGGTGAAGGTTCCGGTTGCCTTTGTGGTGTTGTAAACCTTGATGTACTCGGCAACGATGTCGGCCTTTGAGGAGCTTGAGGAAAGCTCGGCGGCAGGAGCATCTGCCGGCTTGCTTGCGTCGGCAGCGGGCTTGCTGTCGTCAGCGGGCTTGCTGTCTGCGGCGGGCTGAGTAGCAGCCGGAACGGTTGTGGGTGCGGTGGTTGCAGGGGCAGGGGTTGCGTTGTTCGCAGCATTGTTGTTTGCCGGTGCAGCCGCGCCATCTGTCTTAACGTTGACCTGAAGGTTGACTGTGCAACCGGTCAATGCGGTGACGGAAAGAACGAGGCACAAAACAACGGCAAGGATACGAATTGCCTTTTTCATTGCTTTTTCTCCTCCAATTAAACTGGTATTTCAGTAATATGCCGCTTGCGATGAAAAACGCAATCCGAGTCATATTCTTGAACCCATTCTATAATAAAATCACCCCGTTTGTCAATGACTTTTTCAATAACGGAGTGATTTTTTCTGAAATTTTTGTATGAAATGCCGACTGAGTGTTCTAAATAACAACGATTCGACGTTTTTCGTTTGAAAACGGGCAAAATCAAACGTTGAAAAGGAAGTGGACTATGTCTCCGTCCTTCATCACATATTCCTTGCCCTCGGAGCGGATGAGACCCTTTTCTCTTGCGGCGGCGAGAGAGCCGCATTCCATCAGATTATCAAATGTGACGACCTCTGCGCGGATGAAACCGCGTTCAAAGTCGGAATGAATTTTGCCGGCGGCCTGCGGAGCCTTTGTGCCCTCTTTAATTGTCCACGCCCTGACCTCCGGCTTTCCTGCGGTCAGATAGGAAATGAGGCCGAGCAGGTGATAACACTTTTTGATGAGCAAATCAAGGCCGCCCTCGTCAACGCCGAGGTCGGCGAGGAAAATTTCCTTGTCCTCCTTTGAAAGAGAAGAAATTTCCGCCTCAAGGCCGGCGCAGATCGGAAGGACCTCGCTGCCTTCGGATTCTGCAAGGGCGCAGACAGCTTTATAGTTTTCGTTTCCTTCAATTCCGTTTGTGAAGTCCTGCTCACTCATATTGCAGGCATAGATGACTTTTTTTGCGGTCAGAAGGCAGGCAGAGTCAAGCAGAGCTTTTTCCGTTTCGTCGCATTCCACGCTTCTTGCCGGTTTTTCGTTTTCAAGAGCTTCTTTGACCCTTTTGAAGAAGGCAACCTCCTGAGCGAGGGACTTGTCGCCCTTCATAGCCTTTGCTGCGCGGTCAATTCTCCTGTCAACCATTTCAAGGTCGGAGAGGATCAGCTCAAGGTTGATCGTTTCAATGTCGCGCTTTGCATCAACGCTTCCGTCAACGTGGATTATGTTGTCGCTTTCAAAGCAGCGGACAACGTGAACGATTGCGTCAACCTCGCGGATATGGGAAAGGAACTTGTTTCCGAGTCCTTCGCCCTTTGAAGCGCCGCGGACAAGACCGGCGATGTCAACAAATTCAACCGTTGCCGGAGTAATTTTCAGCGGATCATACATTTTTGCAAGCGCGTCAAGGCGCGAATCCGGAACGGCAACGATCCCGACATTCGGCTCAATCGTGCAGAACGGATAGTTTTCAGACTGAGCACCGGCGTTGGTAATGGCGTTAAAAAGCGTGCTTTTGCCGACATTCGGCAAACCTACTATTCCAAGCTTCATGTTTTTTAACCTCTTTTATCACATATCAGTTGTTTTTGACTTTTAACTGCCTTTGAAGTTCAAAAGGCAGCATAATTACACGGCTGTAATTATATTACAAAAATCTTAATAAGTCAACTCAATGTTGCCTGCGGACAAAAGGAGCCGATAATTTTCCTCATTCACGGCAATACTTTTAACGTACAGCAAGATGAAAAGTGCTGCAATGTGCATGAAAACAAGTTATTAAGGTAGATTTAGCCCGAACCTCTTCGGCCTAATATACATCTTTCCGCGCCGAACCATAAAAAGTTTTATACACACAGACAAATTTGGATAAAATCACTTATCGGAACAATAGTTATATCCGTTTTATGTTACTGTTTTTACACGGGGCAATTTTCCAAAGTAAAAAGGAGGCTCAAAAATGAACTCGATTTCGGAATTCTGGGGTCAGATGACGGCCAATCCCCTGCTTTTCATCGCCGTTGTGCTGACCTTGGGCGTCATTCTTGTCAACGGCTGGACTGACGCACCAAACGCGATTGCAACCTGCGTTGTAACGCGCTGCATGAGGCCGGGCGCGGCAATTCTCATGGCGGCGGTCTTCAACTTCCTCGGCGTTTTCGTTATGACGCTCATCAACGCAACAGTTGCCGAAACGATCACAAAAATGGTTGACTTCGGCTCCGATCCAAGCATTGCGATAATCACGCTGAGCGCGGCACTTTTTGCAATCGTACTCTGGGCAGTGCTTGCATGGGTGTTCGGAATACCCACAAGCGAAAGTCACGCCCTCATCGCAGGTCTTACAGGCTCGGCAATCGCTTTGCACGGCAGCCTTGACGGCGTGAACGGAAGCGAATGGATCAAGGTCGTTTACGGAATCGGAATTTCCGTTCTGCTCGGCTTCGGGCTCGGCTGGTTCGTCTGCAAGCTTGTTACGGTCATTTTCAGAAACGCGAACAGGCCGAAAACCGAACCGTTTTTCCGCGGCGCGCAAATCGTCGGTGCGGCGTCAATGGCGTTCATGCACGGAGCGCAGGACGGACAAAAGTTCATGGGCGTAATTCTCCTTTGTGTATATATGTCTCAGGGGCAGGCTCTTCCGCAGAACATTCAGATTCCTCTTTGGCTGATGGCCGTCTGCTCGGTCGTCATGGCGCTCGGAACGGCGATGGGCGGAAAAAAAATCATCAAATCTGTTGGCATGGACATGGTGAAGCTTGAAAAATATCAGGGCTTTTCGGCAGACATTGCGGCAGCACTTGCACTGCTCATCTGCTCGGTGTTCAGCCTCCCCGTTTCAACAACACACGCAAAAACAACATCGATCATGGGTGTCGGTGCAGTCAGGCGCGTTTCGGCAATCAACTTTTCCGTTGTGAAGGAAATGGTGCTCACATGGGTGCTGACCTTCCCCGGCTGCGGCCTTGTCGGCTTCCTCATGACGAAGCTGTTCATTTTCATTTTCACATAAGCTGAAAGGGGCAATATAAAATGGCAAAAGGCGACAAATTTTTCTTTGACAATTTTTCTCAGACAGCCGAAATTACAAAACGGGCGGCGGAGTATCTTGTCAGCTGTCTCAAGGAGTATGACCCTCAAAAAATCACGCAGATGCTTGAAGAGATGCACGCGCTCGAACACAGCGCAGACAAAAAGAAGCATGAAATGGGTGCTGCGCTCACAAAGGCCTTCGTCACGCCCATTGACCGCGAGGATCTTGACCTTCTCAGCCACAAGCTTGACGATGTTACGGACTGCCTTGAGGAAATTATTCAGAAGTTCTATATCTATGACATCCGTTCTGTTCGGGCAGACGCAGTTGAGTTTTCAAAAAAGCTTGTTTCCGCCTGCGGCCTGATTGAAGAAGCAATGGCGCAGTTTTCCTCTTTCAAGCGTTCAAAAAGGCTTCCTCAGCTGGTTATCGAGCTGAACACCGTTGAAGAGGAATGCGACAAGCTCTTTTTGCGGTCAATGCGCTCCCTTACGGAGGAGCACGGAGATGTTCTTGAAACAATTTCGTGGCGAAAGATTTTTGAATGCCTTGAGGAATGTGCCGATGCCTGCGAGCACGTCGGCGAATGTCTCGGCTCGGTTGTGATGAAAAACACGTAAGCTTCTTGAAAAAAGAAAAATGTTATGCTATGCTCTTCAAAAAAGAAGGAGGAAGCTCTCATGAAAAAGGAACAGAGATTTGTTAAAATTTACTCACAGGGAACACTTGAAGGCTCGGAAATCTGGGTTGACCGCGAAACAGGTGTCAACTATTTCTATCATTTTTCCGGCTACTCGGGCGGCCTTGCACCGCTCCTCGGCGCAGACGGAAAGCCGGTAGTTTCTCCGCTGCCGATTGAGGAATAAAAAAAAGGGCGGTGACTGCAAATGCAGTCACCGCCCTTTTTTCAAATTATTTGACCTCAATGTCAAATTCAAGCTTATAGGTTTTGCCCTTGTGCATGATATAAGGCTCATGCAGGCAGGCACTTCCCGGGGCGTCTCCGCCAACTCCTCGCTGCATAAGGTCAATCGTAACGTTGGTGAAGCCGCAATCGTGAAGGTCATAGCCGTGCTCGGCCTTATCAAGGTCCTCAAGCGAGAACCTCAACGCGCCGAAGCAGAACGGAGCTTCTCCCTTTGCGGTGAAGCGAAGGGCATTGCCCTCTTCATTCATGAACTCAAGCGAACGGACGTCGGTGCGCTGGCCGTTTTCCTGCGGTCTCATGTATCTGTGCTCAAGCTCGGAAACCTTCATCTCATAAATTCCGAACTTTCCGCCGGTCTTCCTGTCGCAATAAGTCTCCTGCGGTCCTCTGCCGTACCACTTCACGCGGTCAAAGCCGCCGTCAAGTCTCAGCTGCAAACCGAAGCGCAGCATATCCATCATTGCCTTGCCTTCATAGGAAACGCTGATTCTTCCGTCAGGATGAACGGTATAGAAAATCCTGACGTTTTTCATACCGAAAGCGGTGATATGCGTTTCAACAAAAGCGCCGTGGTTGTATTGGTGAACAAAGGCCGCTCTGCTTTTTGCCGCTGCGGTTGAGCGTCTCCACTGATAGAGCGGATTTGCAAAAATAAGCGGCGGAGTAAAGTTCAGGTAGTCGATATCGTTATCTGTCAGCGGACGGTAGAAATTCGGGCTGAAGGGCTTTATAAGATATTCGCGTTCGCCCTTTCTGACCGAAGCGAGCTGGCCGTTTTCAAAGGTGTATACAAAGCCCTCTCCGGTGACGGTGAAGCGTTTTTCCGTTCCCTCAATCCTGACCTTGCCTTCGTCTTTCTTTTCCTCCTTCGGCAAAGCGGCGCGAAGAATATACTGATCGAACGTCTGCTCATAGCCTTTTTCGCAGAACCTTGTTGCTTCTCTTCTGAGGAAGGAGAAAACAATAATGATTTCGCCCTTTGCTTCTTCGGGAATATCAATTTTCAGCGTAAAATCCTTTTGAGAAAGCGGAGCAAGGTTTTCATACTCCTCCTTCGGAACTTTTCCGTTGAGAATTTCCTTTCCGTCGTTCAGAACGGTATAGCAAAGGTCAAAGGCGGAAAGATCGGAGAAGAGCTGCTTGTTTTTGACGGTGTAGGTGTCAGCCTCGCCGTCCTTCTTTTCAACCTTCATTTCGGCATAGACCTTTTTGACCTCATAAATTGACGGGTGCAGCGTTCTGTCTGCGGCAATTATTCCGTTGGCGTTGAAATAGGTGTTGCTGCCCGTGATTGCGCAGGTATTATACGGCGGAAGATACCAGCCGTCCTTTTCGTTGTAATCCGTTCCGTAAAGCCAGATGTCGTTTCCGTCGGCGTCTTTTTTATGAATAGCCTGGTCAACAAAGTCCCAGATAAAGCCACCGGCAAGGTTTTCATATTTTTCAAACGCATCCATGTATTCCCGGAAATTGCCGAGACTGTTTTCCATCGCATGAGCATATTCGCAAAGAACAACAGGCTTTGTATAAAGCTCTTTTGCAATCGGCTTGTTGTCCGCCGCAAGGGCATTTGCAATGTTGTCAAACGCGCTTATGGTAATCGGCTCGCGCTTTCCGAGCTTTTCAAAGTCCTTTTCGCTCGGATACATACGGCTGATGACGTCGCTCTTGGTGAAGTCGAAATCTCCTTCATAATGGAACTGTCTTGTTCTGTCAAGGCGCATTGCGGCCTCCTTCATGCGAAGGAAGTTGCTTCCGTCGCCGGACTCATTGCCGAGACTCCACATGAAAACGCAGGGGTGGTTACGGTCGCGCAGAACCATTCTTTCCATTCTGTCAACTACTGCGTGCGTCCACATGAGATTATCGCCGGGAACGCCTTTTCTGCGGACACCGTGGGTCTCAAGGTCGCATTCATCCATGACCCAGAAGCCGTATTCATCGCAAAGATCATAAAACTGAGGATCGTTCGGGTAGTGACTGGTTCTGATTGCGTTGATGTTGGCGCGCTTCATGATGTTAAGATCCTGAATATATCTTTCCGCCGGCACCGCCCAGCCGTAGTCGGGGTCATAGTCATGGCGGTTGACGCCGCGGATGAGAAGCGGCTGACCGTTGACAAGAATTTTTTCGCCCTGAATTTCAACCTGCTTGAAGCCGATTCTCAGCGCCTTGAAGGTCACCTCATTTTGGCAGGTGATTTTGAAAAGTAGTGTATAAAGCGAGGGCTTTTCGCTCGACCAAAGGGCAGGTGCTTTGATATGCTTTTTGAAAAGGAGCTTGTTTTCGCCCGAACGGGTGATAAGCTCACTGCTGCCGATTGCAGTATCCTTGCCGTCCTTGAGAAGCACGGCGGCAATTTCGGTAATTTTGCCCGCATCGGAATAATCATTGATGAACATTTCAACCGTCAGGTCCGCGTCGGTGTAGTTATTCACAAGGTCGGTTGTGACATAGATATCGCGAAGACAGACCTTCGGTTCGCTGTAAAGATATACCTCACGGTAGATACCGGAGAAGAACCACATATCCTGATCCTCAAGGTATGTTCCGTCGGTATAGCGGTAAACCACGGCGGTGAGCTGGTTTTCGCCCTCATGAACAAATTCCGTCACATCAAATTCGTGCGGAGTGTTCGAGCCTTGCGAATAGCCGACACGCTTTCCGTTGACAAAAACCTCAAGGCCGGCTTTTGCCGCGCCGAAGAAGAGGAACGTTTCCCGGCCCAGCCATTCCTTCGGAAGGTTGAACGTGGTTCTGTGTACGCCGATCTCCTGCGCCGCGTGGTCAATGCAGGGAATTTTCTTTTTGTCGGTGCTGATGCAGTTGGGATAGGAGTTTGCGTAATAATACGGCTTTGTGTAATCCTTCTGAAGCTGCCAGACGCCGGGAACGGTGATGTTTTCCCACGCGGAATCGTCAAAATCTGCGTCCGTTGTGCCGAGCGGTGCTTCCGCTATGCCCTTTTCCCAAAGGAACTTCCATTCGCCGTTCAAGGAGATTTTAAAGGGCGAAGTCTTCCTCGCCGTTGCGGCCTCTGCTGTGCCGTAAGGCAAGGCTATCACATGGCCGGGTTGTTTGTTTTCAAAAATAATCCTCGGATCTTCCCAAATATATTTCATGGTTAGTCCTTTCCGCAGCAACGCTGCAAATATTGTTCCCTTTGATTTTACAAGAGAAGAGATTTATTGTCAAGACAAAATCAGCCTGTAAGCCGATATAAAAAGGGGCTGTCGCATTTAGCGCAGACCAAAGAGCAAAACGAAAAGCAAAAGACTATATTTCACGAGGCTTGTCAAAATTAGAGCTCTATATAAAATATAGTCTTTGTTTCTTGTCGATATTGAAAATAATTTTGCTCTTTTAAGCGTTTTTTTGCCCTCTCGCGGTATCTACATACAGCTTCGGGGCAAAGAAAACGCTTTCTGCATCTAAATGCGACAGCCCCTTTAAATTTGATGTTTCTCTGTTATTTCTGCTTAGAATACTTCAGTCTGTAAACGGTATTCATAAGAATGCTGTCAAGTCTGCCGATATATTTCGGCTTTGAGCACATCGAAGCGGCAACATAGGCCTTGCAGTTTTTGGCAGTGACCGTTTCGCTCGCTTCGGCCTCGTCGGGAGAAGCTCCGCAGCAGATTGCGCCGTTGTCCTTGATGAGAGCGGCGGTTCTGTGCCTTCCGAGTGCCTTAACAACGCGCTTTGCGCTTTTGAGGGTATCGTTCGGATTGAACTCGGCGTTTCTGACTGTTGCGCCGGCAATCTGAGCAAAATCGTCAAGCAGCGGACGCAGAACCTTTGCGGTCTTTGAAGCGGCAACAACTTCATCCTTTTCAGAATGAATAATGCAGTTGATGTCATCACGCTTTTTATATACGGCAAGGTGCATATCGGCCTCGGACGGATAATCTGAGCCGAGAATGACGCTTTCGGTCTTGAGCGCAAGGGTATACTTTTCGTTTCCGTCCTTGTCTCTCATAACAACAACGTTGCCGTTCCTTGTGCTGTCATAGGGAACAACGGGGAACGCCGGAGCGTCGGCACGCTTTTTGAGCTCACTGACGTAATCGCAAAGATCCTTGAAGCTTTCGGCGGTCTTGCCTGCGGCCGAGGAATACTTTTCAAAAAGATATCTCCGGCAGACCTTTTCAACCTCCGAAGCGATTTTAAACGCTTCGTCATAGTCTGAGCCGAGACAAACGGCTCCGTGGTGCTTCATAATCGCGGCCTTTGAATCCGAACGAAGCAGAGCACCCACAACGCCCTTGCGCAGCTTTCCCGTTCCGGGAAGTCCGTAGGCGGCAACAGGAATGTTATCGCCGATAATTTCGCGGCTTTCGCCTGTGATGTTGTTGATGTCACAGCCGAGCGCACTGACTATTGACGCGTTGACCTGATGGGTATGAATAACAAAATTGCAATCCGGGCGAAGAAGGTAGCACTGAGCGTGGATTCCCTTTTCGCTTGAGGGCTTGACGTTGCCGTCATAGGAAAGGTCGGCGAGCTTAACGAGAACGATGTCGTCCGGCGTAAGCGTTTCATAGGCTTTTCCGCTGGGAGTAATAACGAAGCTTTCGTTGTCGATTCTGCAGCTGACATTGCCCCATGTTCTTGCGATAAGGCCGGTTGAAACAAGCTTTTTTCCTGCTTCAATAACAATTTGCTTTGCCTGAATAAGTTCCATACAGTAACCTCTCAAATTCTTCAAAAGGGCAGAACAAGTCTGCCCTTTTGCTTTTTGTTATCAGTCTTTTTTAACAGCAACGTGTGAGAATACTCTGTCGAAGCGTGAGAGTGCATCGTCAATCATCTCTTCGGTGTACGCTGCGGAGGTGTAAAGTCTTGAGCCTGCGAGTGTAACAAGACCTTCAGCCATGTAGGCTGCGCCCATGTGGGTCATTTCCTTCTTGCGGATGTCGGTCTCCTTGAGGACGGCCGGAATTGTCCACGGCTTGCACCAGTCAATTGCAAAGTGCATTGTTCCGACGGTTTCCATGTGGCAGATTGAGCCCTGGTTGAAAGCAACGAACGGAAGGTTATACTTGTCAATTATTGTGTTGAGACCCTTGGTGATTCTGTCGCCCATGAGGCCGGCCTTCCGGCAGGCGTTCTGCTTGTCGATTTCTTCAAGGGTGTAATAGCCTGCGCAGCAGGAGATCGGGGTTGCAGCCATTGTTCCGCCGCAGAAAGCCTTCTTAACCTTCTGCGCGCCGTCAAGGCCTGCGCCCATGTATTTCATATATTCTCTCTTGCCGCCGATTCCGCCTGCTCCGGGATATCCGCCGGCGATGACCTTGCCGAAGATGGTGAGGTCGGGTTCAACGCCGAAGTAGCCCTGAGCGCAGGACATTCCGATTCTGAAGCCGGTGACGACCTCATCGAAGATGAGCAGTGCGCCGTACTTGCGGCAGAGTCTTTCAACGCCCTTGTTAAATTCCTTTGAAAGAGGTCTTGTTCCGCTTTCGGGACCTACCGGCTCAATGAAAACAGCTGCGGTTCCGCCGCAAAGCTGATTTCTGCGCAGCTTTCTTTCAAGGTCTTCAAGGTCGTTCGGGAAGAATTCCTGAGTATCTCTCATGAGACGGATGGGAACGCCGTGAGCCTGGGTGAACTTTGTTCCGGGAATACGGATACCGTAGCCGAGCTGATCTGACCAGCCGTGGTATGCGCCGCCCATTTTGATTATGTACTTTTTCTTTGTTGCAAGCCTTGCAACGCGGCAGGCAACCATGCAGGCCTCGGTGCCCGAGCCGAGCATACGGAACATATCAACGGTGGGAACGGAGTCGGAAATCTTTTTCGCAAGCTTATATTCAAACTCGTGGAAAAGGCCGGTTGACGGGCCGCAGGTGTTGAGCAGGTCGATAACCTGATCTCTGACGACCTTCGGGTTTGAGCCGAGGACGGTCGGGCCGCCTGCCTGAAGGAAGTCGTAGTACTCGTTTCCGTCAATGTCATAAAGCTTTGCGCCGTCCGCCTTTGTGAAAACGAGGGGGAACGGATAGTTGAAAGCGAGGTTATGCTGAACGCCGCCGGGGATAATCTGCTTTGCTTCGTCAATCATTGCCTTTGACTTTTGGCACTTCTTTTCAAAGTAGTCATTTTCATACGCGGCAAGGGCCTCGGGGGTGATTGAATAAATCGGCTGACGGATGAGGTTATCAAGCTTTTCGGTAACGGCTTTTGCGTCAACGTAATCGGTGATTGCAAATCTTGTGTCCATGAGATCAGACCTCCTGAAATATATTTGTACTCCATAAAAAGCGGGGAAGGTGAGCGGTTGCTCACCGATACTCAGTCATTATACAATAATAACCGCCATCTGTCAATTAAAATTATTTTTTAATGATATGTTTAATTTGCACAAAAAGGCAGGTCAGCTCTTGTTCAATTTCAACTTGCGTTATCGTGAAAAGCGTGATAAAATGGGTTGTTATGAAAAAACCGACGTAAAACAAAAGCTTATGTAAAAAAGGTGAGATTATGGACATCAGACAGGACATCAGAAACGTTGCGATTATTGCCCACGTTGACCACGGCAAAACCACCCTCGTTGACGAGCTGCTCAAACAGAGCGGCATTTTCCGCGCAAACGAGCAGGTTGCAGAGCGCGTTATGGACTCGAACGACCTTGAACGCGAAAGAGGAATCACCATTCTTTCAAAGAACACGGCTGTCCACTATAAGGGCGTTAAAATCAATATTGTTGACACCCCGGGCCACGCCGATTTCGGCGGTGAGGTTGAGCGTATCCTCATGATGGTTGACGGTGTGCTTTTGCTTGTTGACGCATTTGAAGGCTGTATGCCGCAGACGAGGTTCGTCCTCAAAAAAGCGCTCGGGCTCAAAAAGAAGGTTGTTGTTGTTGTCAACAAAATTGACCGTCCCGGCGCAAGACCGGCTGAGGTCATTGACGAGGTTCTCGACCTTTTCATCGAGCTTGGCGCAGACGAGGATCAGCTCGACTTCCCCGTGGTCTATGCCTCAGCGAAGGACGGCTATTCCTCACTTGACAGCTCCGTTCGAGAGGGCGACATGAGGCCTCTCTTTGACGCAATCCTTGAGCACATTGAACCGCCGAAGGGCGAAATGGAAGGCCCGCTTCAAATCCTTTTTTCAAGCCTTGACTATGACGATTACATCGGCAGAATCGGCGTCGGCAGAGTTGAAAGAGGACACATCAAGCGCAACGAGCAGGTCATTCTCTGCAAAACCGACGGCGAACGCGAAAACGTTAAAATTTCAAAGCTCTATCAATTTGAAGGGCTCAAGCGCGTTGAGGTTGAAGAAGCAAAGCTCGGTGACCTTGTTTGCGTTTCCGGAATTGCCGACCTCAACATCGGCGAAACCGCCTGCGACCCGGAATGCATTGAGCCGCTCCCCTTCGTCAAAATTGACGAGCCGACAATTTCAATGAACTTCATCGTCAACAACAGCCCCTTTGCCGGTCAGGAGGGCAAGTTTGTTACCTCAAGAAACATCCGCGACCGCCTTTTCAAGGAGGTTGAAACCAACGTCAGTATGCGCGTTGAGGAGACCGACACCACAGACACCTTCAAGGTCAGCGGCAGAGGTGAGCTCCACCTTTCCATTCTCATTGAAACGATGCGCCGCCAGGGCTATGAGTTCCAGGTCTCACGCCCGAAGGTAATCATGAAAAAAGAGAACGGCGTTCTCATGGAGCCGATGGAGCTTCTCATCGTTGAGGTTCCGGAGCAGTATGTGGGCTCTGTCATGGAAAAGCTCGGCTCAAGAAAGGGCGAGCTTGAAAACATGGGCGTGCGCGACGGCGGCTCGACCCACCTTGAATTCAAAATTCCGGCAAGAGGTCTCATCGGCTACCGCAGCGAATTCATGACCGACACCAACGGCAACGGAATCATGAACCAGCTCTTCGCCGGCTATGAGCCGTATAAGGGCGATATCCAGACCAGAGACAGAGGTTCGATAGTCGTTCACGAAACCGGCGAGACCACCGGATACGGACTTTTCAACACTCAGGACAGAGGCCGTCTCTTTGTCGGCCCGGGCGTTCCGGTTTACGAGGGAATGATTGTTGGCGAATGCGCAAAAAGCGAGGACGTTGTTTGCAATGTCTGCAAGCAGAAGCACCTGACCAACACCCGCGCTTCCGGTTCGGACGATGCGCTCAGACTTGTTCCGCCGACCGTTCTCAGCCTTGAGCAGTGCATGGAATTCATCAAGGACGATGAGCTTCTTGAGGTCACCCCCGTTTCGCTCAGACTCAGAAAGGTTATCCTTTCAAAAGAGCAGAGAATGAAACAGCAGTTCAAAAAGTAAAAATAAAATAAAGCAATATCATAAGCCGCCGAAAAAATTTTTTCGGCGGTTGATTTTTGCCTGCTTGAGGGATATACTTCAGATGTAAGTTTTTTTCGGGAGGTTCTTGATATGCTCAAAAAAGTTCTTTCGTTTTTCCTCGTCCTTCTTTTCGCCGCTTTCGCCTGTGCACCGGCGAACTGCGCTTTTGCAAAGGAAGTTCAGACCGGACAAACACAGGAGCAGGAGCAAAAAATCAGCATTTCAAAATGCACCGTTACCGTTTCAAGACCGAATGTTTACACAGGCAAAAAGCTCACTCCCGCAGTCACCGTAAAATACGGAAAAAAGCTTCTTAAAAACGGCACGGACTTTAAGCTTAAATATCAGAACAACAAGAACATCGGCAAGGCCGCCGTCACAGTCACGGGCATTGAAAAAAGCGGTTTTTGCGGTTCAAAGACGGTTCGCTTCAAAATCGTTCCGAGAAAAACCGAAAAGCTTTCCCTTCAAAGCAAGACCCAGACGTCCGTCACCCTCAGCTGGAACAAATTGAAAGAGGCCGGCTTCTACCGTGTCTATTCATATAACAAAGAAAAAGGCACCTACAGAAAGCTTGCTCAGACTGACAAGAACACCGTAAAGCTCACTAATCTCAAGAGCGGAACGCAATACCTTTTTGTTGTCAGAGCAGTCAAAACGGTAAACGATTTAAATTATTACGGAGAATTTTCAAAAATACTCAAGGTAAAAACAAAGCCTGTGAAATATTCAAAGGCAGGCCGAATCATAATTGACACCGAGGGGCAGGACTGGCGTCTGCTCGTTGTCAACAGCACAAGGGAATTTTCTCAAAGCTACTCGCCCGAAGTCAGCTACGTTATGGACAGCGGAACAAGGCTTGATAAGCGCGTCACGCCGTATTATATAAAAATGTATCGCGCGGCAAAGAAGGACAAAGTTACTCTCACCCCTTATTCCGGATACAGAAGCTACGCCCACCAGCAGTGGAATTACAACAACCTCACCCAAGTGTACATGAATCAATACGGACTGAGCCGCTCCGATGCGGCAAAAAAGGCCGCAACCGTCATTCTTCCTCCGGGAACCAGTGAGCATAACCTCGGCCTTGCGATGGATATCTGCAACACGCTGAACAGCTTTGAAAATTCAAAGGAATTCAAGTGGCTTTGCAAAAACGCACAGAACTACGGCTTCATTCTCCGCTACCCGAAGGGAAAGCAGAACATCACCGGCGTTGTTTATGAGCCGTGGCACTGGCGCTTTGTCGGCATTGAAAACGCGAAGAAAATCAAAAAGAGCGGCCTTTGCCTTGAGCAGTACCTGAAGAAAAACAAGATAGCTTACTAAAAAATGAGGTGACTGTCGCATTCAGCGCAAACCAAAGAACAAAAAACAAAATGCAAAAGACTATATTTCACGAAGCTTATCAAAACCGAGGCCTCCTATGAAATATAGTCTTTGTTTGTTGATGGAATCTAAAAATAATTTTGCTCTTTTAAGCGTTTTTTTGCCCACTCGCGGTATCTACATACAGCTTCGGGGCAGACTGCATCTAAATCCGACAGTCCTTTTTATTCACCCTGTCACAACGTTTTCCGCAATGGGCGAACCGTTTTCAAAGCTCTTTGCGTTTTCAAGCGTTGCCCTGCTGATTGCCTCCAGTGCCTCATACGTCAAAAAGCCCTGATGAGAGGTGACGATAACATTCGGAAAAGAAAGCAGTCTTGCGGTCACAGAGGTGTTCAGAATATCGTCCTCGCGATTTTCAAAAACGTTCTCCTGCTCCTCTTCATAAACATCCAGCCCAACGCCGGAAAACTTGTGCATACGGATTCCGCTGATGAGGTCATGTGTGCCGATGAGCGCTCCGCGCGAAGTGTTCACAAGCAAAACGCCGTCTCTCATCTTTTCAATTGCGGCAAGGTCAATCATGTGATATGTCTCACGAGTGAGCGGACAGTGCAGCGAAATGAGATCGCTGTTTCTGAGGACGGAATCGAGGGTCATGTACTCAACAAAATCGAGCGCGGGATTTTCAATTTTATCATAGGCAATGACCTTCATTCCGATTCCGCGGCAGGCGCGGCACATTGCGGCGCCGATTCGTCCGGTTCCGATGATTCCGGCCGTTTTTCCGCAAAGATTCATACCCGTCAATCCCATAAGGCTGAAATTGTTTTCGCGAACCTTGATATACGCCTTGTGGATATGCCGGTTGACGGCAAAGGCAAGCGCAAGCGCGTGTTCGGCAATCGCCTCCGGCGAATAATCGGGAACGCGCATTACGGCTATCCCCTCTTCGGCGCAGGCCTTCAGGTCAACGTTGTTGAAGCCGGCACAGCGCAAAAGAATCAGCCGAACACCTCTTTTTGAAAGCTCGCGAACGATTTCTCCGTTCACATCGGAGGCAACGAAAACGCAAACCGCGTCATAACCCTTTGCAAGGCGAACCGTGTTTTTTGAAATGTCGGTTGCAAGATAATCAATTTTGATTTCCGGATAAAGTCCTGCGACTGCATCAAACGATTCCCTGTCATAGGGCTTTGTGTCATAAAACAGAATTTTCATCTCTTCGTCTCCTTTTTTATTATCATGCCCGACGAAAAGATTTTTATTATATCGGCCTTCCTTTTGGAAATGATATTACCGCGTGCGCCGCAGTCTGCACGGCATTGCCTAAAAAAACGAAAGGAAGATGTATATGTCAAACGATACCGTAAACCTCCTGAAGGAATGCGACAGCGGAACAAAAACCGCCGTCAGCTCAATCCGCGAGGTTCTTGACAACGTCAAAAGCGAAGATTTGCTCGCTCTTCTGACCTCTTCGCTTGAAGAGCACGAAAAGCTCGGAAACGAAACCAAGGAGCTTTTGAACGAGCACGGAGAGGACGGCAAAAAGCCGCCCGCAATGGCAAAAATCGGTTCATGGATGAAAATTAACATGAAGCTTCTTGACAAGCCGACGGACAAAACCGTTGCGGGGCTTATGACTGACGGCTGCAACATGGGAATCAAGCAGCTTTCGGTCTACTTCAACAAGTACCCGGCGGCAGACAAAGAAGCCAAGCGCGTTGCGCAAAAGCTCATTGACGAAGAAACCGACCTGCTTAAAAAGCTGAGAGAATATCTTTAAAAAGAACGCCGCCGTGCAGAACTTTACTGCACGGCGGCTGAAATTTTTAATATTAACTTACAGCACCGCATTTTTGTAGCTTATGAGTATATGGCACGGCGCAAAAATGACTGCAAAAACAAGCAGCGGAATATTAAGCGAAAGAACTGCGCTTTTAATGAAGAGCAGCGACGGAACAACAGAAAGCCACAGCGATTTTCTAACCGAGCTTTCTTTTCTGAAGAGTACCCAGCCGAGCAGGTATAAGAACAGAAGAACCCCGCCGAGAATCAGATAAAGCGTTCGGCCGCCTTCAAACCAAAAACCAAACGTCAAAGGCGGAACCGTTATGAACATCAACGCAAACGAACCGAAGCGTCCGACCTGTTCAAGGGCTTCGGCCGCCTTGTTCCGGTACTTGTTTTCAAAGCCGTCCTTATGTGTTGCGGCAAAAATTATGTTGGGTATCAGCAATATTACAACAAAAGCAAGACCTGCCGGGTCAAACCATTTCATTTTCAGTCACCTCAAATTTCACTTTTCCCTTTGCGTCTTTTCCGCTGACAAGGACGGTGTACTTTCCGTCCTCCGGAACAGAAACGGAAAATGACGCGCTTTCGTCAAGGCCGGTTCCGCAGTATATCGGTGCGCTTTTGCTTTGCGCAACGTTCAGAGAAACCGTTCCTTTTTCGATTGAAAGCGAAACGTTCAGAACCTGCCCTTTTTTGAGGTTCAGCGTCTCCTTTTCGGTCGTATTCAGAACGGAGAAGGAAAGAGTATAGCTGTTCCCGACTTTTATCTTGTTGCCGACAAAGTCCGCCTTGCAGGCGCAAAGCGCAAAAAGCAGGGCAAGGCACAAAGCGGAAACGGCGAATAGCTTCTTTTTCATTTTTTACCTCTCAAAGAGCCATGATGAGCGTTCCGGCGGCAATCAGAACACAGCCGATAAGCGACTTCGGCGTAAACCTTTCATGAAGGAAAACGAACGCCAGAATCAGCGTCAGAACAACGCTCAGCTTGTCAACGGGAACAACCTTTGAAGCTTCGCCCATTTGCAGAGCCTTGTAATAGCAAAGCCATGACGCACCGGTTGCAAGGCCGGAGAGAATGAGGAAAACCCAGCTTTTTTTGCTGATTTCCGTAATCCCGCTTTGAGTGTTCGTGATGAACACCATTGCCCATGACATCAGGAGAACAACGACAGTACGTATTGCCGTTGCAAGGTTTGAGTTGACGTTTTCAATGCCGACCTTTGCAAGAATTGACGTGAGCGCCGCAAAAACCGATGAAAGAATTGCAAAAAGCAGCCACATATTTTTCACCTTGATTCCAAAAAGCTTTCATAGTCTGGACACTGCCGGAAATCGGCTTTGAATCTTACGCTTTCAACGCTTTTTTCAAGGCTTTTATTTGTTATCACGCTATAAAGCTTAGAGATTTTCATAAATTTTTGTGCCCTTTTTGCGCAGCCAGCCGAGAACAACAACGGCAGCAAGCGTCAGCACCGCAGTGGCAAGGGTAAGAAAGGCGAGCGCACCGATTGCCTGAGACAGGAAGTAGCCGCCGAGCGCAACAATGCCGACGAAAATCCAGCCTGCAAATGTGGTTAAGAGTATGCCCATGTTTTGCTTAACGGCGGCGGTTTCGTTCGTCCAGTTGAGGTTCGGACTTTTAAGGCCAACCATAAGGCCGAACGCGGCGTAAAACACCGTGAAAACAATCGGCAGCACAAAGATGAACGCGCAGATAAGCGGCGACGGACGAAGCAGAGCGCAAAGGCAAACGGAGCAGAACACCAGCGGTACCGCCGTCAAAACGAGGTGAAGCATGAGCTTCGCCCTGAGAAGCTGCCACGAAGAAACCGGCAGTGAACGCGAAAGCCAGTGGGTCTTTCCTTCAAGAGAAACGGACGGCGCGGTGATGTAGTTCATTGTTGAAAGCAGGCAGGCAAAAACGGCCGCAGCAACAAAAACAAAGTCCTTTTCGAGCACTTCACCGAACATTTCCAAAAGATCGCTGCCCTTTACAAGGAAAGCTATTGCGCCAACAGGGATAATAAGCGTTCCGAGCCCGCAGTTGAGCATATATGTCGGGCTTGAGGTGAAGCGCGAAAGCTCCTTTGAAAAAAGGGCAAAATCCACGCTTTTTGATTTTGCTTTTTTGGCGCGGTATTCTTTTTTTGAAACCTTTCCGGTTGAGGTTGCAATTTTGAGAAAGCTCTTTTCCATCACATAGTATGTAAGCGCAAGCAGGACAAGGCAGACAAAAAAAGCAAGAAGAACCGAAAGCCGATCCCCCTCCCCTGCTCTGCCGAGAACATAGAGAGGATACGCCGCGCCCCTGACCTTTTCTCCGATAACTGCGGCGTTTTCAATGACCGACTGCAAAAGGGTATATGCGTTGGCATAAGCGTAGTAGTAAACCGCAAGAAAAATGAGCGACAGAAGCGTTGTGACGATGCTTTTGTTTTTGAGCTTTGTGCTCACCTTTGCAACAGCAAGACCGAGTACGCAGGAAAGAACAAGAACAACGACCGAAACCTCAAGAATGAGAAGCAGCCCTCCAAGCACGGCAGAAAAGCCGTGATCCGAATGTATCAGGTATACAATAACGGCAGGCGTAACAACAACACCGCTGTAAAGCAAACCCATGAGATAGACGCCGACCAGACGAACAAGCATAATTTGCCTGACAGGAATCGGCATCGAAAGCAAAAGATCGTTATCCTTCGCCTGATAAAGGCTTGCATAAGTGTTGAAAACGCTGCCGAAGGTGCCCATCATGACCGCTGTCAAAGCCGAAATTGCAAAATAAAGCCAGCCGTAGCCCGCGCCGACAAGGCCGTCGCAAAGCATGAGCGAAAAATAAGTGAACATTCCGCCCAAAACGCCTATCATAATAACGGCAAAGAAAACAATATAGCCAATTGCGCTGCCCTTTGAACGGGCTTTATTTTTTTTGCTGTCATAAAAAAAACTCTGGTTCAGCTGATAGAGCTGTTTTTTCAAAAGAGTTTTGAACATCCCTTACTCCTCCAATTCAAGGAAAACTTCCTCGAGGCTGTCATCGCCGCGGACCTCTTCCATTGTTCCGGAGCGAATGAGCCTTCCGTTCTTGATTATTGCAACCTTGTCGCAAAGCTTTTCCGCAACCTCAAGAACGTGAGTTGAAAAGAAGATGGCGTTGCCCTTGCTGCAAAATTCGCGCATCATTTCTTTAAGGGTATGCGCAGCCTTAGGGTCAAGGCCGACGAACGGCTCATCCATGAGTATAAGCTTCGGCTCGTGCAGCCATGCGGAAACCACAGCCAGCTTCTGTCTCATTCCGTGAGAATACGAGCTGACCGGCTCGGCGAGGTCTTTTGTCAGTTCAAAAAGGTCGGCGTATTTTCGAATACGCTCCTCCCTTTCCTTTGCGCCGACACCGAAGATATCGGCAACAAAGTTGAGATACTTGATGCCGGTCATAAATTCATAGATATCCGGGTTATCGGGAATATAGGCAAGCATTTTTTTGCACTCAAGCGGATTCTCCTTCACGGAAACGCCGCCTGTTTTGATTTCGCCCTCATCGAAATGAAGGATTCCCGCAACGGACTTGAGGGTTGTTGTTTTTCCGGCTCCGTTGTGACCGATAAAGCCGTATATCTCGCCCGGGGCGATATGGAGCGAAAGCGAATCGACCGCTTTTTTGTCTCCGTAGGTTTTTGTAAGGTTTTTAATGTCAAGCATATGTTAATCCTCCGTTTTTATAAATCTCACCGTTTTTTCTTTCATTGAGATTTTTTTGACTTCAAAGCCGAACGGCAGAAGCTCTTTTTTGAAGCTCAGAAAGCTGTGGTCAATCGGAAAACCGAGGAGTTTTTCAATTTCTTCAAACGAGAGCAAAAGCTCCTCCCTGTTTTCCGACGCGACATACTCCCAGAGCTTTTGAAACTTACTCATTCAAAAATTCCTCCACCGCTTTGTTGAATTCCTTCGGCTTTTTGGCCGCAATAAAGTGGTCGCCGTCAGATGTTTTCAGAATACCATTTTTCAAGGATTTTTTCGTCGTTCGGTGTCAAAAACGGATGCTTGCTTTCCTCGCTTACGGTGAGAACGGCACCGAACTTTTTGCAAAAAGCTTCAAGCGTTTTCCTCGGCTGAAGGTTATCTTTTCCGCCGTAAAGAATCGCAGTAGGTATATTCCACTTCGTGACCGGACGGGAAATGATGTAGTTATAGTAATCCCAGCGCAGAACATCGATCGGGGTGGGCACCTCCTGCTCTTTTTCAAGCCTTTCGGCAGAAACGCCGAACCAAAGCATCATATTTTCCGTAAGAAGGCGCATATCAACAATCGGCGAAAGGAACAGCGCCTTTTCAATATTCCTTTCAGAGAGTGTTTCAAGCGAAAAATATGCGCCGAGACTGCACGCAAAAAGCGAAACATTCTTCCACCTGCCAAACGCATAATCGGCAACTTTTGTCAGGTCTTTTTTGCCGTTCCAAACGTCGCATCTTTCACTGTCCGTCCGTTCGCCGTGCTCCGGAAGGTCAAAGCTTACCGTCTGAAAGCCCTTGCTTTCAGCAATAGAAGCGAACTGCTTTGCATACTCCTTGAAGCTCTGCTTTCCGTGGACAAAGATATAAACTTTTTCGCTTTCTTCTCCCCAAACAAGCGTGGGAATATTATCAATAAAAATTTTTTCGGTTTTCATTTCATCCATAATTTTTTGCCTTTTCGCTTTCTTCTTTCACTGTTCGGCATTTTCCCTTTCGGCAGCAGATACTTTTAAAAGCGGTACGTTCCGCTTTGAGCAGACTGTCCATTTCGTCCGCCGCAGAGGTGAACGAATCCTTCATATGATGAAGAATGATATAATCCGCCTCCTTGATTTTTCCGCTTGCAGCCTTGCAAAAGCTTCTCATCGGCGCAGCAAGGGAGAACACCCAAATCGGAGAGCAGACCGTCACATGGCCGTACTTTGAAAAATCCGGAAGCTCATCTTCAATCGGCATTGCCCATTTGTGCATTCCGAACCTTCCGCACCACCAAAAGCCGAGCGTGCCTTCGGTGAGTTCGGTTGACCTGACCTCAAAAATTTCCGCTCCGGTTCTGTCGGCTTCTTCATATGCCGCTTTTCTGACGTATCCCATGCGCGAGAAATAAACAACAAGTCTGTTTTTGTTTGTGCCGACGTTTTTGTAATCCTCTTCATTGAAGCTGAAGCTTTCCTGTTTAAGAAAGACCCACGCGGCATAGCCGGTTGCCGCCTGCAAAAAGCCGAAAATAAAATATATCGTTGACATAAAGTTCGGCGGAAACATATAAAACTGAATGCAGATCCAAAGCATGAGCGTCACGCCGAACAGTCCGCCAAGGAAAACGCCGCTCTTCTTTTTCGCAAGCAGAAGTCCTGCCGCGGTCAGGTTGGTTATTCCGTTGACGACAAGCAGCGCAATTCCGGAAAAGGTGAAGCTTTGAAAAAGCACTTGTGAAAACGGCAGCTTTTGAAAATACGGCAGCATTGCGTCCATGCCCATTGCTTTTCCCGTTGGGTCAATGAGCATTCCCAAGGCTCCTGCGACCGCGCCGATACCGACAAAAAGGGTCCAGAACAAGAGAAAACGCCTCGCCGTTTTAAATCTTGATTTCATATGTATATGTCACACAGCTTTCTTTTTTGAAGCAACGTTGAAGATTATATAAAGCAGGGCAAAAAGCACAATTGAGCCGCAAAGAACGGCGTACATTGCACCTTCGCTGACGCTTTTTTCAAAGAAATAAAGGTTGCAGTCAACTCCGTCGCGGATACCCTTCATGACCTGAGACGGAAATCCGAGCTTTTCCATCTCGGCGAACGCGCCGCGCATTGCATGGTTGCGCAAAAGGCTCGTTGCATAGGTTCCGGGGAGGAAGGAGATGACCTTCTGAAGTCCGGGCGCAAAGCTGCTTATCGGCATATATGCTCCGCAAACAAAACCGTAGCCTGCGCTGACAACGGTTCCGACGGCGGAGCCTTGCCCATTTGTGGAAAGGAAAAAGTTGACGCAGGAGGAAAGCGCAACACCGAAAAGAGTGAGCAAAAAGACATCCAAAAACAAAAGCAGAACGTCCGCGCCGGAAAGATACCAGCCCATTTTAAGCTGATATAAAAGGCAGACGCCGAGCGCCGTGAAGGTAATTATAAGCGTTGAAAGAGAGCTTGAAACAAAATACGCCGCCGCAAGAGACGAGCTTCTTACAGGCGAAACGCAAAGGTCGCGCCTTGCGCCGGAAACCTTATCCTGAACCATGAGCAGGTTGGAGCAGAACGCAACGGTTACACAGCTGACCGCAAGCAGCGAAGAAACAAGCTGAGCGGCAACAGCTGCGTCAATAAGCTTCTTCGGAACCTCCATAACCGCCGGAATTGCGGAGCTGAAGCTGTCGCGGTATACGCTTGCAAGGAAGGTTGCGTAAAGCACAAGAAGAATGACCGGCGTGATAAGCGAGGTGAAAAACATCCCCTTATCCTTGAAAAAAAGCTTTGTGTTACGTTTGACAAGAGCGGAAAAAGCCGTCATTTTTCTTCACCTCCCGTGAGTTTCTTTCCTGTTGCCGAAAGGAAAACGTCGTCCATTTTTCCCTTGACAATTTCGTAATCTTTGAAAAGCTCCGGATATTTCAAAATCAGCTTTGTTGCTTCTTCGATGTTTTCAACCTGGATTCTGAAGCCGTCACCGATTTTTTCATACGGCAGACCGAGCACACCGAGCTGCTCTTCGCCGACCGAATAGAGCGTGATGAAGTCACCGGCGAATTTGTTCTTGAGCTCAAGCGGAGTGCCCTCGGCGGAGATTTTTCCGCTGTCAAGAATCACAACGTAATCCGCATCGGCTGCCTCCTCCATGTAGTGAGTGGTGAGGAAAACGGTCATGCTCTCCTTTTCGCGCAGTGTTTTGACAACGCTCCAAAGAAGCCGCCTTGTCTGAGGGTCAAGGCCGGTTGTCGGCTCATCAAGAATCAGAATTTCAGGACTGTGCAAAAGTGCCCTCGCAACGTCGATTCTTCTGCGCTGACCGCCGGAGAGCTTTCCGACCGTACGGTTCAGTATGCTTTCAAAATCAAGGAGCTTTGAAAGCTCCTCGATCCTCGCTTTGACCTCTTTTTTTGAAAGTCCGTAAAGGGCGGCGCGGCTTTCAAGGTTATCCTTGACGGAAAGTGATTTGTCAAGAACGCTGTTTTGAAAAACAACGCCGAGTTTTCGAGCCGTTTTTTCGCGCTGCCTTCCGGCCTCGTTTCCGCAGACGAGGACGCTGCCGCCGTCCTTTTGAAGGCTGCCGCAGATGATTGAAATCGTTGTGCTTTTTCCGGCTCCGTTGACGCCGAGGAAGGCAAAAAGCTCGCCTTTTTCAACGCGGAAGGAAAGGCCTTGAACCGCTTTGACCTCGCCGAAGGACTTTGAAAGGTTTTTAATTTCTATGATATTTTCCATAGTGTTCTCCATATATAGAAATACTATAATTTGCCACGTTGGGTAACGTTTGATGTGTAACAGCTGTTATTCTACAACAGCGGTCTCGCTTTGTCAAGATTTTTCTGCCTGTTTTCGGTTATTATCGTGTACGCAAGGCGCAGCGTGCCGTGGCGGCATGAAACAATGTTCTGACGAAATACTCCAAATCTTTGATTTGGTTAGTGTTTTGTGAGGTTATTATATCATGAAAACAAGTGTCGGGCAAGGATATATTTTTCATCACTCTGATTCATTTTTCAAATGTGTTTTCAATTTTTATCGCAGTAAAAATATTCAACAATTCAGCTGCCTGATGTTAAAAATCAGACGTGGTTTGCTTTTTAGAACAGCAAAAAGGCAGCTTTTCCGATTTAAAAGCAAAGCTACCTCTTGTTTTATTCACTGTCAATTGTTGAAACCTTGCTGACCAGCTCCTCAAGAACATCAAGAACGATTCTCACCGTGTCGAGTGAAGTGAAGGTCGTTACGGAGTTTTCAACCGCGCAGCGGCGCATTTTTTCTCCGTTAACATAATGCACGCCCGAGAGAATTGCGCGCGTGTTGATTATATAGCTGACGTGGCCGGAGCGAATCGAACGCAGGACCTCGTCGCTGCCCTCATTGATGTTCCTGAGCTTTTTCACCCTGATTCCGTGGGCGCTCAGGAAGTCGGCTGTGAGTGAGGTTGCTTCAATGTTGAAACCGATATCGCTGAAGCGGCGGACAAGCGGAAGCGTTTCTTCCTTGTCCTCGTCCGCAACGGTAACAAGAACAGTTCCGTATTTGAGCATGGGTATGCCCGCTGCCTGGAAGGCTTTATACAGCGCACGGGAAAGACGTTTGTCATAGCCGATCGCTTCACCGGTGGACTTCATTTCCGGCGAAAGATATGCGTCCATTCCGGTGAGCTTTGCGAAGGAGAAGGCCGGAGCCTTGACGTACCAGCGTTTTTTGTCTGGCAGAAGCATTTTTGTGATTTTCTGCTCTTCAAGGCTTTCACCGAGCATGACGCGGGTTGCAATTTCAACGAGCTTGCAGCCGGTGGACTTTGAAAGGAAGGGCACACTCCTTGAAGCTCTGGGGTTGACCTCGATAACGAAAACGTTTTCATCTGCGTCAACGATGAACTGAATATTGAAAAGTCCCTTGATTCCGATTCCGAGACCGAGCTTCGTTGTGTATTCGCAAATCTTGTCGCGGACTTTCTGCGAAAGCGAAAACGGCGGATAGACGCTTGTGCTGTCTCCGGAATGGACGCCTGTGCGTTCAACAAGCTCCATGATTCCGGGAATGAAGACCTGCTTTCGGTCGCAGACCGCGTCAACCTCAACCTCCTTGCCCATGAGATACTTATCAATCAGAACAGGCTTGTCTTCGTCAACTTCAACTGCGGTTTTGAGGTATTTGCGAAGCATTGTTTCGTTTGCAACGATTTCCATTGCCCTTCCGCCGAGAACAAAGCTCGGGCGAACGAGCACCGGGTAGCCGATTTTTTCGGCAGCCTTTACACCTGTTTCGATGTCTGTCACGGCTTCGCCCTTCGGGTTCGGTATACCGAGCGATTTGATGACCGCATCAAAGGCGTCGCGGTTTTCCGCTTTTTCAATGGCGTCGCAGTCCGTGCCGATAATTTTCACTCCGCGCTTTGAAAGCGGCTCGGCAAGGTTGACGGCAGTCTGGCCGCCGAGCGTTGCAATTACGCCGACCGGCTTTTCAAGCAGAACAACGTTCATCACGTCCTCCGGCGTGAGCGGTTCAAAATAAAGCTTGTCCGCCGCAGTATAATCGGTTGAAACCGTTTCGGGGTTGTTGTTTATGACAATCGCTTCATAGCCCATTTTTTGAATGGTTCTGACGGCGTGGACGGTCGAATAGTCAAATTCAACGCCCTGTCCGATTCTGATAGGTCCCGAGCCGAGAACGATAATTTTCTTTTTATCGGAAACTATCGACTCATTTTCCTCGGCATAGGTGGAATAGAAATACGGAACGTAACTTTCAAATTCGCTGGCGCAGGTATCAATCATTTTATAGACCGGGAAGATGTTTTCCTTCAGCCTGAGATTATAAATATCGTCCGCTGTCCGGTTCCAAAGCTCGGCAACGTAGGAATCGGAAAAGCCTCTGCGCTTCGCTTCCTTCAGGTGAGGAAGCGAGCCTTTGTTTTCTTCAAGCTCCTTTTCAAAGCGAACTATCTTCCTGATTTTATCAAGGAAGAACATATCTATCTGAGTGATGTCGCAGATAAGAGATGCATCAACGCCGAGCCACATAAGCTGAGAAATTGCATAAAGGCGGTCATCCGTTCCCTCCTTGATATATTCAAGCAGATCGCCGACACTCATGTGAGCCTCGTCAAACTTTTCAAGGTGGATATGGTTCCTTCCGTCCTCAAGGGAGCGGATAGCCTTCAAAAAGCTTTCTTCAAAGCTTCTGCCGACGCTCATTACCTCTCCGGTCGCCTTCATTTGTGTCGAAAGAGTGTTGAGCGCGGTCGGGAACTTGTCAAACGGAAAACGCGGCATTTTGGTCACAACATAGTCAAGTGCCGGTTCAAAGCAGGCCGGAGTATTGGCAAGCTGAATTTCATCAAGTCGCAGACCGACTGCAATTTTTGCCGAGACGCGCGCAATCGGGTAGCCGCTCGCCTTTGAAGCGAGAGCCGAGGAGCGTGAAACACGGGGATTGACCTCAATAACAAAATAGTTGAACGAATAAGGGTCAAGCGCAAACTGAACGTTGCAGCCGCCCTTTACGTCAAGGGCGCGTATAAGCTTCAGCGCACTGCTTCTCAGCATTTGGTATTCCTTGTTTGTGAGAGTCTGACTCGGCGCAACAACGACCGAGTCGCCCGTATGAATTCCGACAGGGTCAAGGTTTTCCATGTTGCAGACTGTTATCGCAGTGTCGTTTGCGTCGCGGATAACCTCATACTCAATTTCCTTGTAGCCCTTTATGCTTTTTTCAATGAGCACCTGATGAACGGGAGAAAGCGTGAGGGCTTTTTTCATTTTTTCCTTCAGCTCCTCTTCATCGTCGGCAAAGCCGCCGCCCGTTCCGCCGAGGGTGAACGCCGGGCGAAGAATGACCGGGTAGCCGATTTTTTCTGCCGCGGCGAGTGCTTCCTCGGTGCTGTATGTGATCTGAGAGGGAACGACAGGTTCGCCGAGCGATTCGCAAAGCTCTTTGAAAAGCTCCCTGTCTTCGGCTTTGGCAATGCTTTCTGCGTTTGTTCCGAGCATTTCAATTCCGCATTCCTCAAGAACGCCCTCCTTTGCAAGGCGCATTGCAAGGTTAAGTCCGGTCTGGCCGCCGATTCCGGGAACAAGGGCGTCCGGGTGCTCAAAGCGGCAGATTCTTGCAAGATATTCCATCGTCAGCGGTTCCATGTATACCTTGTCGGCAATTAGGGTATCCGTCATTATCGTTGCCGGATTGGAGTTTGCGAGAATGACCTCATAGCCTTCCTCCTTGAGCGCAAGGCAGGCCTGCGTTCCGGCGTAATCGAACTCTGCCGCCTGGCCGATCACTATGGGACCGGAGCCGATGACAAGCACTTTTTTGATGTCAGTTCTTTTCGGCATCGTCCTTCGCCTCCTGCATATATTTTATGAATTCGCCGAAAAGGTAGCCGCTGTCCTGCGGACCGGGCGCGCTTTCCGGGTGATACTGAACGCTGAAAATGCGCTGAGCCCTGTTTTCAAGCCCCTCAACGGTTTTGTCAAGGAGGTTAATGTGGGTAACGGTAAGTTCCGTACCCTCAAGACTGCCTTCGTCAACGGCGTAGCTGTGGTTCTGAGAGGTGATTTCAATTTTGCCGTTCTTTTTGTTGAGCACGGGGTGATTTCCGCCCCTGTGGCCGAACTTGAGCTTATATGTTTTTGCTCCGGCGGCAAGGGCAATGATCTGGTGGCCGAGACAAATTCCGAAAATCGGGTATTTTCCCCGAAGCTTTTTCACCGTTTCAATAACAGCCGTTGCGTCCTGAGGGTCGCCCGGGCCGTTGGAAAGGAAAATTCCGTCCGGCTTCATGAACTCGATTTTTTCCGCCGGGGTGTCAAACGGAACAACAGTCACGTTGCAGCCGAGGCGGTTGAGCGAACGAACAATGTTGAGCTTGATTCCGCAGTCCACGGCAACAACGTTGAACTTCGGGTTCGCCGTGCGCGAATACCAGCGTTTTTTGCAGCTGACGCGCTGAACCGAATCATGGGGAACAGGCGTATTTTCAATAATTTCAAGTGCCTTTTCCTTTGGCGTGTCTGCGCCCGTCATCAAAACGCGTCGCGAGCCGAGGTCGCGGATGCTCCTTGTAAGCTTTCTTGTGTCAACGCCGCTGATTGCGGGGATTCCGTTTTCTTCAAGCAGCTCGGAAAGTGTTTTTGTGTAGCGGAAATTAGACGGTCTGTCGTTATAATCATAAACAACAAGGCCGCCGATGGTTGGCATTTTACATTCAAAGTCGTCATCACAGATTCCGTAATTTCCAATAAGCGGATAGGTCATGACGACTGTCTGCCCGGTGTATGACGGGTCGGAGACGATCTCCTGATAGCCGACGAGCGAGGTGTTGAAAACAATTTCGCAAACCCTGTCGCAGTCCGCACCGAAGCCGTATCCGTAATACTCGCTGCCGTCTTCCAAAACAAGTTTTTTATTTATCTTTTTCATAAGCTTTTTTTTGTTAAAACTTCGGCCCCGATAGCGAGGCCTGTCTGGTTTTCCTGCGAATGATACCCGAAGGAGAAAATTCCGCCTTCGGGTGCGTGTGAATTATAAGCTGAGAAGCGTTGCCGCCATAACGGCCTTTATTGTGTGCATTCTGTTTTCGGCCTCTTCAAAAACAACGGACTGCGCGCCTTCAAAAGCCTCGTTTGTGACCTCCATCTCGCTGCGGCCGAATTTCTCTCCCATTTCTTTTCCGACGGCTGTTTTGAGGTCGTGGTAAGCCGGAAGGCAATGCATAAAAACAGCTGTCGGCTTCGCCTTTTTCATCAGGCCGCTGTTGACCTGATAGGGCGAAAGAGCCTTTATGCGTTCTTCCCAAACGGAAACGGGTTCACCCATTGAAACCCACACATCGGTATAAATTACATCGGCGTCCTTTGCGCCCCCGGCCGTGTCCTCGGTGAAGCAGAGCGAAGCGCCTGTTTTTGCTGCGATGGCTTCACATTCTGCAATGAGCTTTTTATCGGGAAAATACTCCTTCGGTGCGCAGACGGTGAAGCTCATGCCCATTTTGGCGCAGCCGACCATGAGCGAATTGCCCATGTTGAACCTTGCGTCACCCATATAGGTGAGCTTGACTCCTTCAAGCGAACCGAAGTGTTCTTTAATTGTCAGAAAGTCGGCGAGAATTTGAGTCGGATGGAATTCATCGGTCAGGCCGTTCCAAACAGGCACCGAAGCATATTTTGCAAGCTCTTCAACGATCTGCTGTCCGAAGCCTCGGTATTCGATTCCGTCAAACATTGAAGAAAGCACTCTCGCCGTGTCTGCAATGCTCTCCTTTTTGCCTATTTGCGAACCGGAGGGGTCAAGGTAAGTGCAGCCCATTCCAAGGTCGCGCGAAGCGACTTCAAAGCTGCACCTTGTTCTGGTGCTGGTCTTTTCAAAAATCAGCGCAACGTTTTTTCCCTCGCAAAGCTTATGCGGCACACCGCTTTTCTTTTTTTGCTTAAGTTCTTCTGCAAGGCAGAGAAGATAATTTATCTCATCGGCGGAATAATCAAGCAGCTTCAAAAAATCTTTTCCTTTGAGGTTCATACGGATTCTCCATTCAATTAAAACTCGGTCCTTACAATACCTTTGAAAGGAAGGCTCTGAGTCTTTCGCACTGAGGATGTTCAAAAATATCCTCTGGTGTGCCCTCCTCCATTATCACACCCTCATCCATGAACATGACGCGGTTTGCAACCTCCTTTGCAAATCCCATTTCATGAGTGACAACGACCATTGTCATGCCATCTTTTGCAAGCTCCTTCATAACGTCAAGAACCTCTCCGACCATTTCGGGGTCAAGGGCACTCGTCGGCTCGTCAAAAAGCATTACGTCCGGGTTCATGCAAAGCGCACGGACGATTGCAACGCGCTGCTTTTGCCCGCCGGAAAGCTCTGCCGGATAAGAATCGGCCCTGTCTGCAAGGCCAACCCTTTCAAGCAGCTCCATTCCCTTTTTTACCGCCTCTTGCTTGCCCGCTTTTTTGAGCAGGACGGGTGCCATTGTCAGGTTGTCGATAACCGTCATATGCGGAAACAGATGAAACTGCTGAAAGACCATGCCCATTCTCTGACGGTGCAGGTCAAGGTTGACCTTTTTTGCCGTCAGGTCTGTTCCCTCAAAAACAATTTTTCCGTCCGTGGGCGTTTCAAGCATATTCAGACAGCGCAGAAAGGTTGACTTTCCCGAACCCGAAGGACCGATTATGCAAAGAACGTCGCCTTTGTTGACGGTTTCGTTGATGCCCTTGAGAACCTCAACGCCGTCAAAGCTTTTTTTTAGGTTTTTTACCTCGATCACTTCCGGAAAGCCTCCTTTCAAATTTGCCGAGAACTGCGGTTATAATAATTACCAGAACAAGATATACGATTGCCACGGCGATGAGCGGATTGAACGCATCAAAGGTGTTGTTCCTGATGAGATTGCCCGCCCTCGTCAAGTCCTTAACGGCAACGTAGCCTGCAACGGAGGTCTCCTTGAGCAGGGCGATGAACTCATTGCCTATTGCCGGAAGGATGTTCTTGACCGCCTGCGGAAGGATGATTCGATTGACCGTTTGAAGCTTTGAAAGGCCGAGACTGCGTCCGGCTTCAAGCTGGCCGGGGTCAACGGCGTTGATTCCGCTGCGGATAAGCTCTGCCATATAGGCTGCGGAATTAAGGCCGAAGGTCACAATGCCGACAACAACGCCCTCTGAAGATTTGAGGATCAGGTAATAGAAGATAAGCAGCAGAACAACAACGGGGATTCCGCGAATTGTTGTGACGTATATATCGCAGATTTTTGCTGCAAGAGAAAACTTCTTGTCCTGGGAAAAATATTTTATCATTGCGATAACCGTTCCGAGCGCAACGCCGATGACGAGCGCGCCGAGCGTGATTATCAGTGTGTTTGAAAGGCCCTCAATCAGCCACTTATACCTCTCCTGTTCAATAAAGGTTGAGTGGAGCTGAGTTCCCCAGTTTTCTAAAAAAACGGAAATTTTGTTCATAGGCTTCCTCTTGCCTTATGCTTCAGGCGCAACATAAGCAGTGTCATATTTTTCAAAGATCTTTTCAATCGTTCCGTCCTTGATCCAGCCTTCGATGTATGAGTTGATTTCATTGACAAGGGAGGTGCTTCCCTTTTTGAAAGCGAATGAATACGGCTCGGTGGTCATGGCTTCGTCAAGAACAACGGTTTTTCCGTTTGTTTCTTTAGACATTGCAATACCGGTCTGATTGTCAACAATCCATGCGTCAACCTTTCCGCCTGTGAGAGCCGAAAGGGCATCGTTGTTCGCCTGATAGGCGGAAACGTCATAGCCGTTCTTCATGCAGTAATCCTCGGCGGTCGTGCCGGTCTGAACGGAAACCTTTTTGCCTTCAAGGTCGGCTTTTGACTTAATATCGCTGCCGTTCATAACGATAATCGCCTGCGCGGCAAGGAAATACGGCTCGGTAAAATCTGCGTTTTTCTTTCTGTCTTCGTTGACGGTGATTCCGGAAACGCCGATGTCAAATTTTCCGCTCTGGATTCCGGGAAGGACGGATTCAAAGTCCATCTGATTGATTTCAAGCTTTACGCCGAGCTTTTCGGCGATCATATTGAGAAGGTCGATTTCAATTCCGACAACCTCATCGCCTTCGAGCGATTCAAACGGCGGAAAATCGGGGCTTGTTGCGATTGAAAGCTTACCGCTCTTTTTAACGTCCTCAAGGCTTGTGTCAGCCGAGGAGGAGCTGTCCGCCGCCGAAGAGGAGCCGGCCGGTGCCGCTGTCGTTTCGGTTTCGGAGGAACCGCAGGCCGCAAGGGCAAAGAGCATAACTGCCGCAAGAACAAGTGCAAGAGCTTTTTTGATGTTTTTCATTTTAACTTACCTCTCAGTCGTGTATATTTTATTCCTCGTCTTAGCACATCAACGTGCCAAATCTTTGAATAATATGCAACTATTATACAGTAGAATGTATAATTATGCAAGTGTTTTTGAAAAATATTCCGTTTTACTGCATACAAAAAGTTTTTCGTCTTTTCCCTCTCTTTTGTGCAAAAGAACGAAGAAACAAAAAAGCGGACGCACCGAAGCACGTCCGCAGATATTAAATTTTCGATTACAGTAGTCCGATAAGCTTCATAAGGCTCTCCTTTGCATCACCGAGGAGGAGGGTCACGCCGTCTTTCTTTGTATAAAGCGGATTTTCAACTCCTGCATAGCCGGGCTTGAGGTCGTAGTTGCAGATAATAATATTCTTCGCGTCCGACACGTTTAAAATCGGCATACCCGAAATCGGGGTATTTTCCGTTTCCTTCGCCGCCGGGTTCATAACATCGTTCGCGCCGATTACAACTGCAACGTCCGCATCCTTAAAGTCATAGTTGATGTCCTTCATTTCATAGAGCTTTTCATAGTCAACGTCAACCTCTGCAAGCAGAACATTCATGTGGCCGGGCATACGTCCAGCAACAGGGTGGATCGCATAGCGCACGTTTGCGCCGTTCTTTTCAAGCTTATCTTCAAGCTGCTTTACAAGCGACTGCGCCTGAGCGAGTGCCATTCCGTAGCCGGGAACAATAATAACGTCCTTCGCTTCTTTGAGAATTTTTGAAACGGAAGCCTTTTCTTCTTTTGCTTCGGTCTTTGTCTCCTCAGTTGTTTTTGCTTCTTCGTCCATTGCGGAAAGGAGCTTCATAAGGCTCTCCTTTGCATCACCGAGGAGGAGGGTCACGCCGTCTTTCTTTGCATAAAGCGGGTTTTCAACTCCTGCGTAACCGGGCTTGAGGTCGTAGTTGCAGATAATAATATTCTTCGCGTCCGACACGTTTAAAATCGGCATACCCGAAATCGGGGTATTTTCCGTTTCCTTCGCCGCCGGGTTCATAACATCGTTCGCGCCGATTACAACTGCAACGTCCGCATCCTTAAAGTCATAGTTGATGTCCTTCATTTCATAGAGCTTTTCATAGTCAACGTCAACCTCTGCAAGCAGAACATTCATGTGGCCGGGCATACGTCCAGCAACAGGGTGGATCGCATAGCGCACGTTTGCGCCGTTCTTTTCAAGCTTATCTTCAAGCTGCTTTACAAGCGACTGCGCCTGAGCAAGTGCCATTCCGTAGCCGGGAACGAAGATAACATTCCTCGCGTTTTTGAGTAAGGCTGAAAGGGAGCTTTCCTCTTTTTCGGGCTCGGGAGCGGTCTGCTCGTTTTGCGGCGCTGATTTTTCTTCTGCTTTTTCCGCTGTCGGCTTTGTTTCCGTGTCCTTCTTTCCGTGGGAGGAGGTTTTTCCGAGCAAAATGTCAAACAGGCTGCGGTTCATTGCGCGGCACATGATCTGTGTAAGAATAAGACCCGAAGCGCCGACGATTCCGCCGATTGCAACAAGAAGAACGTCCTTTATTGCAAGGCCTGCGATTGCGCCCGCAACACCCGAGAAGGAGTTGAGAAGCGAAATTGTGATAGGCATATCCGCGCCGCCGACTCTGATTGAAAACAGCAATCCGAAGGCAAACGACAGCACAAACGCGGCGATTGCAAACGGAAGAAGTGCCGGAACAAAAACCGGAACAATGCAAATTGCAAGCGAACCGATGAGCGAAACGGCAGTCAACACGCTGTGGCCGGGGAGAACCACCGGCTTTGACTTCATGATTCCCTGAAGCTTTGCCGCCGCAACAAGAGAGCCGATGAGCGTGACCACGCCGACAACAATGGCCAGCATTGCGGTTGAAACACTGAAGGCGTCTGCGTTTTTATCGGTGAAAAGGGTCAGCGTTCCGACAAGGGCGGACGCACCGCCTCCGAAGCCGTTGAGCAAAGCCACCATTTGCGGCATCTGAATCATTTTCACCTTTTTGGTTATCCATGCGCCGATTGCCGAACCGATGAGCATTGAAACGATAATTACAATGAGGGCTGTTCTGACGTCTGAGCCGAAAACCTCATATTTTACCATGGTGAGTGCAATTGCAAGCGCCATTGAAACGGCGGAAAGGCTGTTGCCGAAGCTTGCCTTTTCAACCTTGCTCATGAGATAAATTCCGACAAGAACGAGAAGGACGAGAACCGAACTTAAAATATAATAGAGAAGGTCAGGCATCACTTTTTACCTCCCTTGTCTTTTGACTTGAACATTCTGAGCATACGGCCGGTCACTCCGAAGCCGCCCACAACGTTGATCATTGCAAGAATGAGGGCGAGCGCACCGAAAATATAGCCGAGAACAGGCTCCTCGGCTCTGACGGCGATGACGGTTGAGGAAATTGCGCCGAGCACCGTTACGCCCGAAAGCGCATTCATTCCGGACATCAGCGGCGTGTGCAGAAGGCTGGGAACGTTGTTGATGAGCTTGTAGCCGACCACCATTGAAACAAAAAAGACGGCAACAAGAATAATTTTCATAGTCATAGTTTTTCTCCCGTGTCGTTATTAAAAGCGCGGCTTCGCTTTTTTTGAAGCCGCGCTTTTTTGTGCGTGGAAAGGTCAGCTTAAAGACCCATAGCCTCAAGCGCACCGGCGTGAACAATTTTTCCGTCAATTGTTGTGAGAGCTGATTTAATGATTGCGTCGTCCATATCAAGAACGATTTTTCCGTCCTTCGTCATGAACTTGACAAGCTCAAGCATATTGTTCGCGAACATCCATGTGGAGCTTGTCGGAAGGATTCCGGGGATGTTCTTTGTTCCGATAATGGTCACGCCGTGCTTGACTTCGATTGCGCCCTTCGGAGTGATCTCGCAGTTGCCGCCCTGGTCGATCGAAATATCAACGATGACCGAGCCGGGCTTCATCAGCTTGACCATTTCTTCAGTAATAAGGATCGGAGCAAGTTTTCCGGGAATAAGCGCGGAGCAGAAAACGATGTCCATATCGGGAAGAATCTTCGCAAGGGTCTGCCTTTCGCCTTCAAGAACATCATCCGGAAGACGCAGAGCATATCCGCCTTCGCCGACTGCAAGCGCCGGGTCAATTCCGAGGTCAACAATCTTTGCGCCGAGGGAAGCAGCGTTTTCCTGTCCCATCGGTCTGATGTCTGCCGCGTGGGTAACACCGCCGAGACGCTTTCCGGTTGCAAGAGCCTGCATTCCGGCAACGCCAGCACCGAGAACAAGGATCTTCGCCGGCTTGATCACACCGACTGCACACGCGGTCATCGGAATGAACCACGGAAGCCTGTCTGCGGCCATGAGCATACCTTTATAGCCTGCGCAGGTACTCATTGAAGTGAGGGCATCCATCGACTGTGCTCTCGAAATTCTTGGGATACCGTCAAGGGTGATTGAAATTACGCCCTTTGCGGCCATGTCCTTAACCATCTGATGATTGACGGGGGACGCCGGGTGGATGAAGGTGATGAGGTACTGACCTTCATGCATCATTTCTATTTCATGCTTGCCTTTAGCTTCGTTGAAGAGGGGCTCTTTGACCTTGAGAATAACCTCAGCCTTGTCATAGAGTTCGGCAACATCGGGGATTATCTTTGCACCTGCGGCAGCATACTGCTCGTCGGTGAAATGGGCGCCTTTTCCGGCGTTTTGTTCAACAAGAACCTCTGCGCCGAGGGCAACGTACGCTTTAACGGTTTCGGGTGTTGCCGAAACGCGGTCTTCTTCGTGCATAATTTCTTTCGGGATTCCGATGATCATTGGTGAAACGCCTCCGTTCATTTTATATAAGGCACGCCGAGCCGCCGAAAGTGAGCGGCTGTTCGCCTGTCTTATTGACTAAAATATAGCATATAATGTTCAAAAATTCCAGTCACTTTTTACAAAAACATTCACAAGAATTTCTTTGAACTTTTGTCAGCAATACACAATTTTGTTGCGTTTTGCTTTGCGGTTTTAAACGACAAAAGCGAAAATAAATCTTTTATGAATTTAATTTATTAAAAGCTTTAATTACCGATTGACAAAACTTGAACAAATTGTTAATATTACAGTATGTATATTGCGCGGCAGGCTTTTTCTGCTTTGTCGGCGTAAAAAAACAAAGGAGAGTAAACTTATGAAAAAAGTGATTTCGGTTTTGCTTGCCGCCTTGCTGGTATTCAGCCTTTTTGTTCCGGCTTCGGCAATTTCGGTCAAGACCAGAGCGAAATACCCGATGATCTATTTCCGCGGCAACAGCGAAACAATCTATGATGAGGACGGCAACGCCGTCTATGACTTTGACGTTGAGGGTGAGACCATCAAGCAAATGGCAAAAAAGATTCTGCCCTACTTTGCAAAAGGCTACCTCACCAATAATTTTGACGAATACTATAAAGTATTCACAGAGGAAATGACTAAGCTTTATGACAAGTGTATTCTTGACGGAGACGGAAACCCCAGATACGGCACAGGCATTTCCGAGGACCAGAAGAGAGCGAATGCCAAAGAAATGAACACGAACTACGCCAACAGCGCAGGTACGTTCAGCATCAACAGCTATGACTTCGCAAACGACTGGCGTCTTGACCCGCTCGCGACCGTTGATGAGGTTGACGAATATATCAACGGCGTTCTCAAGGCCACAGGAAAAGACAAGGTCTGCCTTGTTTGCAAATGCCTCGGCGGCAACCTCATTCTCGCCTACCTTGCAAAATACGGAACGGAAAAGATTCACTCTGTCTGCTTCGGCTCAACCGTTGCTTTCGGCGGCGACCTTGCGAACGACCCGTTTTCCGGCCATCTTACCCTTGACGGCGACAACCTTGACCGCTTTGCAAGCGACGCCTTCCTTCAAAAGCTCCTCCCGAATTTTGATGAGGTCGTCTATGAATTTATCAAGGAAACCGTTTCCCTTGCCAATGCCGCAGGTATTGCAGACGGAGCTTCCGACGCTTTTATGAATCTGCTTTATAAAAAGCTTTACAAAGGTCTTGTTCCCGCGCTTGCAACGGCAACCTACGGTACCTGGCCGGGATACTGGACAATGGTCACCGCAGACAGATATGAAGAAGCAAGAAACTTTGTTTTCGGCGATGAAAACAGCGAAAAATATCAGCAGTATAAAGGACTCATCGCAAAGCTTGACAATTACGACAAGCTTGTCCGCCGGCGTATTCCCGAGCTGCTCAAAAACGCAGAAGCCGACGGCGTAAACATCTGCATCGTTTCAAAATACGGCTTCCAGATGCCGCCGGTCATTGAAGCTGCGGACGAGCAGGGCGATGTTTGGACAACAACGAGGTATTCTTCACTCGGTGCGACCGTTTCCAAAACCGGAACAACGCTTTCGGATGAATACATTGAGTCCCGCAAGGCTCTCGGCCTTGAAAAATACATCTCCCCGGACAAGCAGATTGACGCTTCAACCTGCGTTTTCCCGCAGTACACCTGGTTCATCAAGGGTGCTATCCATGACGACTGGTCAAAGGAAGAGGACAGGCTCATCATCACCGCCTGCGATTCGGACGAAAGAGTTACAGTTGACAACGTTGACGGAAGGCCGCAGTTCCTCGTCTATGACCGCGCGACCGACAGTGTTTCTCCGATGACCGAGGACAACTGCCACACCGAAACCTATGACGTCAACCCCGGCCCGAAGCACAAGCTTCTCAGCTTCCTCACCGCATTCTTCAGATGGCTCAAGGCTGCGTTTGATTTTGCAAAACACCTCATGAGCAAATAATTTAAACTATACAAAGGGGGCTGTCGCATTTAGCGCAGACCAAAGAGCAAAACAAAAAGAAAAAGACTATATTTCACGAAGCTTATCAAAACCAAGGCTTCCTATGAAATATAGTCTTTGTTTATTGATGGAATCTAAAAATAATTTTGCGCTTTTAAGCGTTTTTTTGCCCACTCGCGGTATCTACATACAGCTTCGGGGCAAAGGCTGAAGAAAGTCCGAAAAAAGGCAGCCGCCACAACGGACGGCTGCCTGATTATATGATTTTCAAATCAATAGGTGAAGGTGTAGCTTTCCTTCAGTGCAACGTCAAACTTCGTGTCAACAAGAAGCTGCTGAACGGCAATTTGAGCTTCAACCGAAACCGGAACGGTTGTAACGAGTGAAACGAGCCTGCCGTTTTCGTCAAGCGTTGCGGTAACTCTTGCGTCCGAGTAATGGAGCGTTGCGCTCATAACATTTTCGCCGGTGAAGTTAAACGGCTCAATGTACTGAGCGTGAATTTCCGGAACCTTGAGGCCGTTTTTTGTGATTGAAACGTCCTCATGGAACAGGCGCAGCATTACGGTCTTTTCGCCGGTTTCAAGCTCCTTGACGGCGGCGTCGCTGAGTTTCTTGTCATTGACAACTGCGCTCGGCGCCGAGTACGGTCTGAGAAGGTCGTTCGCGCTCTTTCCGTCAGCTGTCGTTCCGTTTGAAACGGTGAAGCTTTCACTGTTCAGTGCTTCGTAATTCTTGAGGAAATTCCTTACGGCAGCTTCAAGAACATCTGAGGAAGCCGTTGTCGGGCAGTTATAGGTTTTGAGCCTTGTTTTTCGGATAATTTCCTTTTGAATCGTGACGTTCTGTTCGCCCTTGGCAGCGTTGATTGCTTCATTGTACGCAGCAACAGCCTTATTCATAGCTTCCGTCCGGTCAGCCTTGAAATCCTGGAGGTCCTTGAAAATTCCGAGAGCCTTTGAAAACATTCTCACAAAGGTAAGCATCGCGCAGCGGAAAACGCGGACGGCGTGGATTTCTTCGCCCTTCTTTTCCTCCCAGACGGCGTAAAGGGTGCATTCGCCGTCAACATAAAAGCTGTCGCCGGCGTAATAGAGGTTGCCGTCCTTGTCCTTCCAGCAGACAAAGTCATGGTCAACCGCAATCGGCGTATCCTTTGTTACGGTGACAAAGCCCGGGCCGCTGAAGGAGACTGTCGGGTTGGGTTTATACATCATTTTGACGCCGTTCAGCGTCTGATTCTGATATGTTATGCAATAAAGCATGGGTTCCTGTTCACCGAGGACATCAAAAAAGTCAAGGTCCTCGATTGAGATTGCGGAAGCGGGCGCCGCAAAGCAGGAAAAAGCGCAGAGAACCGAGAGAAGAACCGCAATTATTTTTTTCATATATACCACCCTTTCGGCTTTATAATCGATTTTATTATACAAGCATAAGGCAAGGATATATTTACAATTAGTCAAATAAATTCAAGAATGTTTATAATTTTTTAACAAAACCGTTTACTTTAGCACACAATAGCCGTATAATGTCAGTTATAGAAGTCGAATGAGATAATTGTGCAAGAACCGATTTTTTCGGCTCGGAAAAGGAAAGTTAAAACGGGGAGGAAAAAACATGGCGGTCATCATCGGCATTGCAGGAGGAACAGGCTCCGGAAAAACCACGCTGACAAATCAGCTCAAAAAGCAGTTTTCCGAAAAGGTCAGTATCGTCTATCACGACAATTACTACAAGCGCAACGACAACCTTTCGCTTGAGGAAAGGAAAAAAATCAACTACGATTCGCCTTCAGCCTTTGACACAGATATGCTGGTAAACGACCTCAAAAAGCTCAAAAACGGCGAAACGATCTATTGCCCCGTCTATGACTACACGATACATAACCGTACGGACGAAACGCGGAAAATTGAACCGGCGGACGTTATCATCGTTGAAGGAATCCTTGTTTTTCAAAGCAAGGCCCTGCGCGAGCTGATGGACATCAAAATTTTTGTTGACACGGATGCTGACGAAAGAATTATCCGCAGGATTCTGCGCGATGCAGGTGAAAGAGGCCGCTCACTCGACTCGATCGTGACCCAATACCGAACCACGGTTAAGCCGATGCACGAAAAATACATTGAGCCAAGCAAAAAATATGCCGACATAATCGTCGTCGGCGGAGGAAAGAACCTCGTTGCCTTCGACATGATAAGCACAAAGGTTCAGCAGCTTTTGAAAAAATAAGCCATATCCTCACGAACAGCAGACTTCGGTTGCGGCGTTTCGCCGCGAACCGGGGTTTTTTGTTTTGCGCGGCGCGGCAAAAATCCTCCAAAAAGTTTTTCCGGAGAACAAAAGGCCGACACTTCCAAAATTCGGAAAGCGCCGGCCTTTTTGGAGCTACTGGTCGGACTCGAACCGACGACCTGCGCATTACGAATGCGCTGCTCTACCAACTGAGCCACAGTAGCATATAATATCTGAACGAATGCTCAAATACTATATCATAAAGTTTTAGAAATGTAAAGAACTTTTTTCGTCTTTTCAGCTCTTTTTCTTTTGGCGGATATCCGTGCCGACAAGCAGAAGCCTTTCGCTCGTTCCGATGATCCTTGAAGCAACACGCTGGGAATAGCGCTCTTCAAGCTCGGAGAGGGTGAGGTTTGTGCTGATTATCATCGGTCTGCCGGAATTTATCCGCGTGTTGACAATATTATAAAGCGAAGCGACCGTAAACTGGGTTGAAAACTCGGCTCCGAGGTCATCAAGAATGAGCAAATCGCTTTCATAAAGTCTGTCGGAAATGCTTTCGCTGACCTTTTCGCGCGAGAACTGCTCCTTCTGGAGCGTATCCATAACGGAATGGATGCTTGCGTAATACACATCAAAGCCGCGGTCGATGACTGCGTTCGCAATCGCAAGCGAAAGATGGGTCTTTCCGAGTCCGGTTTTTCCGGTGAGGAGGAGGTTGCGGCTTTCAAGCGTGAAATTTTCCGCGTAGTCCTTGCAGAACCTCAGCGTACCCGTTGCAAGCCTGCGCGGGCTGACGGAAAGCTCTGAATCCGGCTCATCGGAATAATAATTCACGTCAAAGTTTTCAAAGGTACACTTTTTCATGCTCGGCGCAACGCCAAGCTCGTCCTTCGCCGTCTGCTTTATCAGGTCGCGGTAGCACTTGCAGTAGTAGCCTCCGTGTGAGCCTGTGTCGTGGCAGACCGGACAGGTATATTTTACATCAAGATAGTCGGCGGGAAAACCGGCCTTGAGGAGCGCGGCTTTCCGTTTTTCCTGCGCTTCAAGATTCCTGACCGAAATGTTATGAACAAAATTTTCCGCTTCCTTGCCCATTGAAACGCTTTTAATTACCTCGGCGGCATAGGCTGCCATTTCGCGCTCCGCTTCTGCAATTTCCGGACAGACGGCAACCGCGGCGGCTCTGCGCCGTTCCTGCTCGTTTTCCGCCCTGCGGCGGCGCTCGTCAAGGATGTTCTTCGCTTTGATGTATACGCTTCTTCTGTATGCCATCTTTCTGCCCCTTACTCTTCGTTGTCAAGATATCTGAGCGCAACAAGGTCTTTTTCGTATTTGTCAATATCATACGATGCGTTGCTTGAAAAGACCTCCTGCTTTTTCTTTTCGGTTTTCTTCTGTGCCTTGCCGAACTTGCTCTCGTTCCAGCGTTCCTGCTCCTTCTGCGCGTCCGAGGGAGATTTTACGCCCTTGTCGTGCCAGCTTTTGAGAACCTTGTTCATATATTCAAGGTTCATCTTTCCGGTGTTGTCAACGCAGATTTCATACGCAAGGCAGATCATTTCGCAGGAGAAAGAAAACTCCTTGGACCAGCTGTTCAAAAACCTTCGCTGCTTTGCTGTGGGCTTTGGGTTTTTGACTCCCGTTTGTTCGCAGAACTGACGCCAGAGGGCGTCCGCTTCGTTTTGAGCGTTTATGTACTCCCCTGCTCTTTCAATTGTGTCAATTTCTTTCTCGCTCCACTCTTTTCCAACCGAAGCGATATATTTATAACCGGTCTTGCCCTTTGAAAAAGCATATTCAAGAAGCATCAGAATAACCTCCGCCGGAAGACCGTAGCTGTCATAGAGCATGATGAGGATCGACTGACCCTCATAGCCGATTGTTTTTCCGAGGATGTTCTGCGCTTCTGAAAAGAGCAGCCTCAGCTCTTCGCATTCGCCGCAGCGAATAGCAATCTGCTCGTGGCTGGGGCGCGAAATCGGAAGCTCCGCAACCCTTTTTGCCGGTGCCTTTTCTTCGGCTTTGAGGGCGGCAGCTTCTTCTTTTTTCGGCTCCTTTGCTTCGGCGGTCATTACAGGGCGTGGCTGTTCGCCGTCCTTGAGAACAAGACCGCGCTCAAGCCAGAACACCATTGCGTCCGCAACGTCGCCCCTGTCTGCGCCGAGTGCTTTTGCAATCGCTTCGCAGGAGGTATCTCCCGAAGGAGAGTTGCAGTAAAGATAAAGCAGTGCCTTGAGCCCGACCGCCCCGGTGAGGCGGAGATTTTCGTTTACAACGGCCTTCGGCAGAACAAAAACGTCGCCGTAAGCCTCAGGATTTATTTTATAGTCCATTTTTCCCTTTCAGCCGCAATTGTCGGCTTTATTTGTTGGCTGTCATATTTTCGTAGATCTGACCTATTTCGAGGCTGTCGCCCGCGGCAACCATCCGGCCGCGGTCAAGGATTATCGCTTTGTTGCATATTTCGGCAACCTTGTCTGTGCTGTGAGAAACATAAAGCACCGTTACGCCGTCATTCATCATTCCTTCAATACGCTTTTGGCTTTTGGCTCTGAAGGCGGCATCTCCGACACTGAGAACCTCGTCAAGAATCAGCACATCGGGCTTCACCGCCGTTGCAATTGCAAAGCCGAGACGCGATTTCATACCGGAGGAATATCCCTTGAGCGGCGCATCAATAAAATCTTCAAGCTCGGCGAATTCAACAATTTCATCGAACTTTTTTTCAACAAACTCTCTTGAAAAGCCCATTGTTGCGGCGTAAAGATATACGTTTTCTCTTCCGCTGTAATTTTTGTCAAAGCCTGCGCCGAGCTCAAGCAACGGAGCAACAACGCCCCTGACCGTGACCGAGCCCTGAGTCGGCTTCAAAACGCCTGCAATAACCTTCAAAAGGGTGCTCTTTCCGGCTCCGTTGAAGCCGAGGATACCCACCCTGTCTCCTTTTTCAACCTTAAAGCTAATGTCCTTCAGTGCCCAGAATTCAACATAATGAAGCTGGTGCTTGACAAGACGGATGAAATATTCCTTAACGTTGTCAACGCCCTCTTTGTTTATATTGAACTTCATGCTGACATGGTCAACCTCAACTGCATAATTACTCAAAGAAATTACCATAGCCTTTCCGGCTACGCTTTTGATAGGTGTTCACGTTAAACCCTTGTTGTAGCCGAACAAGGCGTGACGGAAATACTGTCTGTTATTAAAGGGAAAATTCCTTCGGCGCGGCCCTTTGCACCGTGGTCTTATCAAATGTGAAGAATGAATCTGTCCTGCGTTTTATAGAAGGTGATTATTCCGACGATGAACGCAATGGCCGCACAGCCTATGGAATACCACATCAGCTTGACGTCCCAGTAATGAACAAAATCGTTGCCCCAAATTACGGCGGCGCGGAAAAGCCCGATGATTCCGTAAAGCGGGTTGAGCTTGAAGATGAACATTTTCACCGTTCCCGGCTCAAGACCGAGCCTGTCAATGCTGTATACGATCGGGGTCGCGTAAAACAAAAGCGTTGTTATAACATCATAAAGATTCTCCATATCTCTGAAAAAGACGTTGACCGAGGAAAGGAACATTCCCACGCCGAGACTGAGAACAAAGAGGATGAGAACCGGGATGATGCAATAGACCACCCTCCACGTCAGATGAACAGGATGGTTGTTCGTGATATTGAAAAATGCAATGACAAAAACCAGAACCGACAGCGAGATCAAAAACGTTATGAACGTTGAAAGGATCTGCGAAAGCGGATAGATATACTTGGGAACATAGACCTTTTTGATCATTGAGGCGTTCGAGCGAATTGAACGCATTGCCCTTTTTGTTGACTGAGTAAAGAAAGTATACAAAAGGCGGCCGATGAGGAGGTAGACCGTGTAGTTTCCGACGCCCTTTGAGCTGCGGCCGAAAACGTTGTTGAAAACGAAGACAAGAACGATCGTTGTCAAAAGCGGCTGCAAAAACGTCCAGAACATTCCGAGGACGGAATCTCTGTATTGGAGCTTGATATTTTTTCTGACAAGCTCACGCAGAAGAAAGCGATATTTCAAAAAGTTTTCCCTGTGCCTTGAAAGTGCCTTAACCTTTCCCATTTGTATCCTCCTGTCGGTGAAAGAATACGCCGCAGCAAAAACGGCAAAGTATACTGTTTATCATTTTATCACAACTTATTCAATTTATCAATACCGGGAAAACAGAGATTCCGGCTCAGGAGCAAAAAAGGAGACTGCTCCTAAAAAAATCGGAACAGTCCCTGTCGGTTATGCGGTTATGAATTTATCAGCCTTCGCTGCCCATGAGCTCATAGAACGAAAGGCGGGTATAGCTCTTCGGAATTTTGAAGAGCGAAGCGGAAATATCTTTTGTTGTGAATTTTGTGATTGTTGAAACGGTGGTAATTCCGTTTTGCGTCACTTCTTCGCGGACGGGAATTTCTCCGTCAAAGTATATCTTGACCTTCAGGCCGCCCTTGGTCTTGTAGCTTTCGCAGACGAGATTTTTTCCGTTTTCCTTGACCTTGATTGCGGAAACACTGCCTTTGGGTTCAAGGCTTGTTGCAGTGACTTCTCCCATTGCCATTGCTTCGGCCATAATTTCCTCGGGAACTTCCGTATAGACCTTGCGCTCATCCATAATGATATAGGTCGTCGGATATTTCCGGTTCTTTTTCTTTGCAAGGGTAACGGTTCTTGTTGTTATGCCGGATACTGTGGTTTTGACGCAGGCCATTCCGTCCTTTTCGGCCGTTGTTGTCACAACATTTCCAAGGCCTTCAACGGTCGATTTGGCCGTCATAAGATATGTTCCCTTTGCAATCGTTTTAAAGAGCTTTTCTGTTCTGTACGCCTTGACGCTGTTTTTCGAAAGTGTCTTTACATTAGCTTCGGCCGAGGTGACTGTTTTTTTGCCGTTCAGGGCGGTGAGCTTTACGGTGTAGCTTGTGCCCGGGGTGAGAGACGTGAACTTTGCGCTCGTTTTTGAGGTGCTTACGCTTTTGACGAGCTTTTTGCCGTTGTAAAGCGCGGCCTTATATGTCTTTGCTCCCGGGACCTTTGTCCATGAAACGGTCACGGTGTCCTTTGTGCTGTCGGTGCTGAGCTTCGGCACGATTGAAAAGCCGAGCTTTTTTGTTCCGCTGTAATCGCCCTTGAAGG
>CAKSYX010000003.1 GCA_934525065.1 uncultured Eubacteriales bacterium | reverse complement strand
GGACGGGCTGTGTCACCATGATTAACGACCACCTCTACGAGGGACGGTACACACCAACCAATGCCTACGGCAAGCGAGAAAGCCACAATATCTATGCGAAAACGCGCGAGGAATGCGAAGAAAAGCTCGCGGAAATGATTGTGCAGGTCAAGGCGCAAATCAAGGCGGAAAAAGAGAAAATGACAGGGTGACCGAAAAAGTCACCCTGTCAAAATTTGAGATGCAGTAGACAAAGAAAAAATCAATCAAGGATTATATAAGGATTCCCTATTAAATCCACAAGTTCTTTTCGTTCCTTTTTTTCTTTTTCAGACTCGATATTATTATATAACTCATATACCATATCCGTTAATTGTTCAGATGCCCGAAAACAAGTAATATCATCTAAGTAATCATTTACCATAGCAATATCAAGATCTAATGGTTTGACAGCCGCAATTATTTTCTTTACATTAGAACGAGATTTGGTTTTTGATAAAAAGACAATTAATTCTTTAACTGCGATGCTTTCCAGTTTAATAGACTCGTACATTTTTCCGAAATCCTGTGAATAGAATAATTTAGTTGCATTTGAGGTGTAACTTAATTCAGTTGTGTAAATTTCCAACTCTGTAGCTTTGTTATCAATAATCTTATAATAGTCATAAGACGTTTCCCCTAAGTAATTAATATATAATTTTTTTGCGTTTGAAAGATCACAAGGATTACTGAAATAATCGCTAGTGAATTCGACTTGTAGAATATTTGAAAAATAATTCGTAAAAAGGTTGATGAGTTCATTTGAATTATAATCTGGGGAAAATTCTCCGTATCGATGCTTATTATAATAGTCTTGGAATACCTCTAACAGTTTGATTTTGTTACTTTTAAGTTTATAGTCTGGGACTGATTTTTTTATGAGTTCATGGAGAGCTATATGCTTGTGCTCTTTCAACGACTTTGGCAAATCATCAAAATCTTTGGTTTGATTTATTAAAAACATGCATAATAATATCTTTTGTAATCTTTCTATACCTACTGCACCATTATACAATATTTTATTGATTTTGAAATGTTCACTAAATGATTTTAAGGAGTACATTTCTCTCATAGACTCATATATAAATTCTCCAGCAATCTCTATCTCTCTGCCCATATTAAAGTTTTTGAAATAGTTGACTTCGCCCATTTCTCGTCTAATACTCATACAATGAACCTCCGCAAGTAAAAAAAATAGAAGAGCCGCAAGGTTATTCCTTGCGGCTCTATTGCGGTAAAAACCGCCTAATTGGTCGGAGTGAGGTGACTCGAACACCCGGCATCTTGCTCCCAAAGCAAGCGCGCTACCAACTGCGCTACACCCCGATAGTTATTAAATTGTGGTCGTGTAAGTGGTCAAATCTGTGGTCAAACACATTTTTGACTGCTTTTTTCTTTTTCCGAACCGCCCGAAATTCACACGGTTGAAGGGCTTTCGGCGGTTGGCACAGATAAACGGTGTGAACACTGTCTATGCTCCCAAAGCAGATGCGCTACCAAACTGCGCTACGCCTCGATGAATAAAGTTTATGCCTTTCGCACTACGCCAAAGAAGTATACCCCATTTTTCTGAATTTGTCAACGCGAGGACAATAAATTTTGTGGGTACAGAATGAGGTGATTAAAAGCTCCGTTGCCGTCCGGAAGCGTTTTTAATTCCGGAAAGAAAGAGCCGCAGCCGACGGAAAATCCGTTCGGCTGCGGCCATTTTTCTGTGCCAAAGCGGCGGCAGTTTTATTCTGTTCTGAGTGCTTCAACAGGGTCTTTCTTCGCGGCAAGCGAGGAGGGGATAAGACCCGCAATAAAGGTCAAAAAGACGCTGATGCAAACAAGGGAAAGGCCGTCCGTGAACGGCAGAACAGCCGTGATCGGTGCGCCGGTCAGATGTTTGAGCAGCAGATTTATCGGTATCTCGCAAAGTATTGTCACACCTATACCGATAAGGCCCGCGGAAAGGCCGATGATGAAGGTTTCTGCATTGAAGACGTTGGAAACGTCACGCTTTGAAGCGCCGATACTTCTGAGAATACCGATCTCCTTCGTTCTTTCAATAACGGAAACGTAGGTGATAATGCCTATCATGATTGAGGAAACAACAAGCGAAATTGCAACGAATATGACGAGCGTATAGGTGACGATGTTGATTGCCTGGGTCGCAACGTTCATTGCAATGCCGATGTAGTCGGTGCAGTTAATCGTCAGCTCTTCGTGGCCATCCTTTGTAACCGCTTCGTTATAATAGTCAACCATCTTGTTGACCTCGGCCTTGGTGTCAAAATCCTTCGGATAAAGCGCAATCGAAGTCGGGTTGCCTTCATCGGAGTATCCTATGGTTTCATACGTTTTTTCAAGCGAACACTTGTCGTTGACCGAGTCGATGTAAGCCTGCTTGAGGGCAAGCACCTGGTCGTCGTCAAGATAGCCTTCCATGAGCTTCTTCTGAAGGTCGCTCATGTCACCGAAGTTAAACATTGAGGACATATCCGTAATATCTATCTGCGAAAGATCCATGTCCTTTGCCATGCTGAGGAACGGAGTGATGTTGAGCTTGTTGTAATCGATTTCGTTGAGGTCGATGTCTGCAAGGTCAAAGTCGTTGACCGTTTTGTCGAAGAAGGTCATGCCGGTCAAGACGTCTTTCTTCGGGTTTGCAAGCTGTTCCTTAACAACCTCTGACTCTTTTGTTTCCTTGAGGGCGTAGTCCATGAGCTCGCCGGTGTAGCCGATGTATCCGTTGCCGACTGAAAGAACGTTGTCCTCTCTCGGACGGACGATGCCGACAACCTTGATGTCGATGGCATCCTTAAGCTGATTGCTGACATAAAGAGCGTTGTTTCTCATATCGCTCCAAAGTCCGGTTTTGCTGTCCTTGTGCATAAGGTCGCTGTTGGTGAGCATCTTGAACTTGAGGTTCATGATGTCGTCGTAGCTGTACTTGTTGTCTTTGGTGTCTCCGCCGTCAAGCTTTTCGCCGCCGGCGAGCGCATTCATAAGGTTCGTTGTGAACTGGCTCTGGTCCTTGAGGCCGAGAGCGTACGCCATAAGCTCGGTGACCTCGTTGTTGCCGTCAACAATAACAACAACCTCATTGTATTTCTGCGGAAGAGCACCGTAGATTACGTCGTAATAATCACTCAGAGTCTGGTTGTCGCCGACAAGCTGCTTCCAAAGGTTTGTATAGCTGTCAATATCAATAAAGCCTTCAAGGCTTGAAATCGACTGCATATTCATGTTGTCAAGCAGGGTGCTGGGGTTGACCTGAACCGGATTCTCTCCGTCCTGAACTCTGTATATGTTCAGCTTCGTTGTGTAATTGAACTGAACGTCGTTGCAAAGCTCATCAAACTTTGAGCGGTTTTCGTCAATGTACTTTTTGAAGCTCTGAAGGTTGTTTGAATTTGACTGAGCAACAAAAGTGTTAATCATTGTGTTGAAGGAATTGTTGACGTAAACCGCGTCCTTGTCGTGGTCAACGCCGAGCAGGGGATTGAGTCCCAACGCGGTCTGAAGCAGGCTGTCGGTGTTAACAGCCTCTTTTTCAACAGACATCGGGAACAGCAGCAGTGCATCGCTTTCGATTTTGTCTATGTAGCCGTTGATGCCGTTTGAAAGGGCAAGCACCAAGGCAATGCCGATAATTCCGATTGAACCCGCAACGGCGGTAAGGATTGTTCTTGTTCGTTTTGTAACAAGGTTGCGAAGTGAGAGGGTGAAGGCCGTTGCCATTGACATTGAAGGCTTTTTGCCCTTTTTCTTTTCATTCGCGGCCTTTTCCTTTTCAATTTCATAGTCCTTTTCGGTAGGGGTGAAGGGGTTGGAGTCATCAATAACGTTACCGTCAAGGCAACGGATAACTCTTGTTGCGTACTGAAGTGCAAGCTCCGGGTTATGTGTAACCATGATGACGAGCTTATCCTTTGCAACTTCCTTGAGCAGCTCCATGATCTGAACGCTCGTTTCGCTGTCAAGAGCGCCGGTCGGTTCGTCGGCGAGGATTATGTCCGGGTTGTTGATGAGTGCTCTTGCAATTGCAACGCGCTGCATCTGTCCGCCGGACATCTGGGTCGGTCTTTTATAGATTTGCTTTTCAAGGCCGACTTTTTTGAGGGCTTCAATTGCCTTTTCGCGTCTTTCTTTTTTTGATACGCCGGAAAGGGTCAAAGCCAGCTCGACGTTCGCAAGAACGGTCTGGTGTGTGATGAGGTTATAGCTTTGGAAAACAAAGCCGATGGAATGATTGCGGTAGGTATCCCAGTCATTGTCCGTGAAGGTTTTTGTTGACTTTCCGTTGATGACAAGGTCGCCGCTGGTGTAGCGGTCAAGTCCGCCGATGATGTTGAGCATGGTTGTTTTTCCGCAGCCTGAGGGGCCGAGGATTGCAACAAACTCGCTTTCTCTGAAGTTGATGCTGATGTTTTTCATTGCGCGAACGGTGGTGTCGCCGGTCACATAATCTTTAACAATATCTTTAAGAACAAGCATTTGTTACGCCTCCTTGTTAGCTTCTTTTTCCGGCTCTGCTGTTTTTGAACCGGCTGCCGCTTTTTCGGCTGCTTTTGCGTCTCTTTCAGCCATGAACTTTTCAACCGCCGCGTCAAGCTCTTTTTGCTTTTGGGCTTTTCTTTCGGCTCTCTTTCGGCTGCGCTCGTCAAAATGGCTGCGCAGCTTTTCGCGCTTGATGATTGCAATTGCGATGAGAATGACAAGAACGATTATGATCGGTGCCGCGATAACGCGCTTGTCGGTTGTTTCTTCTTCATGGTAGATGATCTCTTTGTCATAGACATATTCGCCTGTGGTTTCTTCAACCGCTCTTTCGCGGAAGAAGAGCTTATAGAGCCATTCAATTGCTTCATCAACGCTCATGCTGTTCATCTGCTCGCCGATTCCCGAGGAATACTGGGCGAACATATCGTTTTCCTGCCCCTTTTTGGGTGCCATCATTTTGCTCAGAGTGCCGCTGTTCCTCTCGTCTTTGACCGCGCCGACAAAGTATCTGAGAATCGTGATGAGAACCGCGGTTTTGTCAGACTTCACGGCGTATACCTTTGCCGCGGAGCCGGAGTGGGTGCGCTTGCTCTGAAATTCGGTGAGTGTGCCGATTCCGGCGAGCGATTTGAGGTCGGGCTTCGGAAGAATGAGCGTGTTCTTCGCCATTTTTGGAATAGCCTTTGCCGCTTCGTTCAGCAGATCGGTTCTTTCAAGCTCCGAAAGGTCAACGCCGAGGTCGGAAAGCTTGAGCCCGAAGGAATCGAGCAGCCTTGTTATCGGGTCTGTAAGGTTATTGAGGCACTGATTGAGCGAACCGTTTGAAATGAAGTAAATCATATTCGGCAGGATATCGCAGAGCGTATATACCGGCTTTTTGCAAAGCCTGTCAACAAGGTCAAGAACAGGCGTTGTCACCGCGGTGATGATTTTGTCGCTGCCCTTTCCTTTGACATATTCTTTATAGGTCAGGATGCTCTTTTCCGGGCAGCCGAGCGCTTCAAGCAGCGGAATGACTGCTGTGTTGTAGCCGTTCGTTCCGGGAATGTTCACGGAGCCGAGAACCTCCAGCGTTCCGTTCGCGAGGAAAACCTCAAGGACGCTCTCAAGCGGAGCGAGAAGAGCAACGAGTGCTTTTTCAAAGCTCTCTCTGCCGTCAATACCAAAGCAGGCTGCAAGGCTTGCTTCCTTGACGTTTGACCATTTATAACAGCCTGAAAGGCAGCTTCCGGCTGAATAGAAGCCGCGGCTGCTCAGTGCGCGGCCTACCGAATACGGGCTGACACCGATTCCGAGGGCGGAAAGTGCTTCCTTTGTCTTTTCATCGTCAAGCTTTGAGTAAAGGCCTTTTGCCAGAGCGGCGAGCGTTGTGCCGGAATAAATCGTGCTTCTGAGCGTAGATTTTAGGCTTTTTCCGTCACCGAATTCAACGAGAAATTCATTTATCACGCTGTCGATTCCGTCAAGAACGCGCTGATATTTTTCCTGTCCGAGGTTTGCGGTATAGCTGACGGAGGTTGCGGTGAACTCCTTTTGCGTCCATTCATAGTCAAGCTCGCTGCCCGTTTTTGCCGTCAGAAGCGAAACGAGAGTTGAAAACAGCTCATCGGTGTCTTTTTTAAGAAAATTCCTGACCGCCGGAAGAAGGTCTTTCATTTCTTTGTCACCTGAAAGCATCTCGGTCAGCTTATCTTCATTGAGCTTTGCGGTGTCTATAAGCCAGCGTGAAAGCATTGTGAAGCTTTCGCCGATGTTGGCTTCAACGTAGCCGTCCTTTTCCGTTCCGCAGCTCTTGAGCGTGTCAAGGTCAATTTCCGCAAGCTTCAGGTCTGAACTTGAGGCCATGTCTGCAAGAACGGTGTTGATGTTTTCGCTGAAGTTTGTGGTGTATTTTTTGTTGTCCTGAAGGAACATCAAAAGGCTGAGCATCTGCGACCCGCTGAAGAGCGAGACAATGTTGCCGATGTGGAGTGAAAACGGCTTGAGCAGCTCGTTGACCGAATATTCAAGGCCGCCGTCCTTGATGTAATGCGCAAGGTTCGGCAGGGTTTCCGAAAGCTTCATTGCCGGAGCGTCAAGCACATCCTCAAGCAGCGAGAACAGCGAAAGCGCGATGTTATAGATCATCATGGCTCTGTTCTCTGCGGCCTCTGCATAAAACGTTGCCGGTTCTTCGTACCATGAACAGCCGAGCGCAAAGAGCATTGCAACAAGTCCGTTTTCATAGCCGTTTGAGCCCTTGAACGTGAACGGACCGACCTTATATGAGCCGCTGCACAAAACGGTATACAGAACGTCGTTGAACACAGCAAGCATTGCGGAAACGGCTGCCGAAAAATCATACTTGTCTTTAACACCCCAGTGCGCCGAGCTTAAATCAAGTTCTGCCCATGAGGAGGCGTTTTTGAGTGCCTTTGCAACGGACGGGTAATTTGAAAGTCCGTTTGCAACCCCCGCGGGTGTGATGTCAATTCCGAGCCTTGAAAGCGATTTGCTGCTTTCTTCAAGCTTTGAGTAAATTCCGGTCAAAAACCGTGAAAGAGCTTCATCGCTGAAAAGCTCCGGAAGAACGAGCGAGCGAAGCGATTTTCCTTTAAAGGAGACCGCCGCGTTTTCAACCAGCTTATCCGTGCCTTCAGCGGCTTTTGCTGCGCTTTCGTTTGTAACGCCGCTCGGATAGCTGACTGCGGCAAAGCCGGGCAGGCAGACCGAAAAGGCCATGCAAAGCGAAAGAAGAACGCAGAAAATGCTTTTTGCTTTTTTACTCAATTTTGTTCACCTCTTCTTTCTCCGGCTGAGAATCTGTTTTCCGGTCGGTGTCTTTACCTTCCGCTTTTTCGCAGCCGTATTTTTCAATTTCTATTATCTTATTCATTATGCGCAGAAATTCATGAGTGTCATTCTCTCCGATCCTGTCTATGATCACCTGAGAGCGGTGGAGTGCTTCGGTTTTCAAGCCTTCAACAGCCTTTTTCCCTTTTTCGGTGATTTCAACGGTAACCTTCCTTCTGTCCGTTCCGTTTGAAACGCGCGAAACAAGCTCCTTTTTTTCAAGGGCGTGGAGAATCGCCGTGACCCTTGAGGCGGTGATGTCAAGAAAATCGGCCAAAGCTCCGGGTGTGCTTTTTCCGCCGGTTTCAAAAAGGCGGGCAAGAAGAACATTTTCGCCCTTGAGCTTTTTTTGAAGCGACTGAAAAGCACCGTCGCGGTTGATCATTGCAAAGGTTGAAATAATGTTGTCAAGAAGATCGTTCCTGTTCAAAACTTTCCCTCCTTTTGAACAAATACTTAACACTATGAAATAAAAGCTTCACAGTGTTAAGTAATATATCACCGTAAGCGACAAATGTCAAGAGAAAAAGAATTAAAAAAGATAAAATTAACCAAAAAAATCGCCGCCGATTTGTGTAAATCGACAGCTAAAGGGTAATTAGTTGAATTATGACTCAATTGTTATTAAATTTCAGCGATTTCGTTGTAATTTTTCAGCGCAAATTTTTGAAAAAAGAGGACAGAAGCTTCTTGCATTCGCTTTCCATATATCCGCCGATAACCTGAATTTTCGCCCCAAAGTCCTCCGTAACATCCGCACGGCTGATGACCGCGCCGGCAGTTTCGTCATACGCGCCGAAAACAAGGCGGTCTATTCTTGCGCCGATTATTGCTCCGCAGCACATTATGCAAGGCTCAAGCGTAACATAAAGCTCGCAGCCTGAAAGCCGCCAGTCGCCGAGTGCCTGCGCGGCGTTGTGGAGTGCTTCAATCTCTGCGTGAGCCAGAGCGGATTTCGCTTTTTCACGGCGGTTACGTCCCTCACCGATTATTTTTCCGTTCCTCACAACGACTGCGCCGACAGGTATTTCTCCGTCGGCGAAAGCCTCTTTCGCCTTTTCAAGGGCGCGTTCCATGAATAACCTTTTGTTTTCCAACTTAACTTTACCTCAGACTTACAAATTTTGACGTTGTGTAAAGCATTATAATAACTACAACTATCATTGTCGGTGCACTGAGGTAAGCGAGTGACTTCGCCGGGCCGGAAGTGAGCGTTCGGCCCGGTCTCGGCTCGTTGCCGCGGTTTGCCTTGACCGCAAAAGCAATAAAGCAGGGCACGCCGATGATAATAAGTCCGTAGATAATGACTGCCGAAAGGATAGTAAGCGCCTCTTTTTCCATGCTTTGGCCGAGGTATGAAATAATCAGCGAAATCGAATTGTTGAGTGCATGGACAACGATCGAAGTCCAGAGCGAACCGGTTTTGATTGCAATATAGCCGAGAGCACAGCCTGCGATGAGGGCGAAGGGAGCCTGAACAAGGTTTCCGTGCATGAAAGCAAAAACGATTGCGGACATAACAATTGCAAAGCCGTCGCCGAACGGGCGAAGATTCTGCATTATCACACCGCGGAAGGCAAGCTCTTCAACCACAGCCGCAACAACGGCAACGCGGCAGAACGCCGTCAGAACGCCGAGAAAACCGCCCGGCATCGCAAGCTCCGGCGAAGAAAGCTCAACGCCTGCGGCCGAAGCAAAGGTAGTCAGATAGCTTGTTGCAATGTTCGCAACCATGCAAAGCCCCATTCCCGCCGGAATTGCGAGGAAGAAAAGGCTTTTCTTTTTCGGCGCACCGAGCGGAAGAAGCTCCGCGATTTGGCTGCGTTTTTGAAGTGCCTTTCCGAAAAGCAGAAACGGCAGCAGAATTGAAAGCAGTGTTGTGATTATATCAACACCGTATTGAAATATTGAATCAGTCAGATACTTTGTTTCATAAACGTTCAAAGCCATCATAATGAAAATGATTATATACTGAACGCCGATTGTGCAAAGCAACGCTCCCCCGCCGAAAAGACCCTGAAAGAACAGTGCCCCTTTTTCGCGCTTTTTTGCGCCAACCAGCCACGGCTCGGGCGCACCGTAGGGCGTGTAGCCGCCGCAAGGACTGCCGTTTGAGCCGTAGGGCGATTGATTTTGGCCGTATCCGTTCGGTTCTGTGTACATAATATCACCTGCCGTTTTATAAAACAGTTTTGTCAGCTGTATATCATACCGACAATGCGGTTGACCGCAGACATCGGAAGAATTTTTGAAAGAACTGCAAAGCATTTATAGTTTATTCCGGTCGTTGAAAGCGGCTTTGGGTGTTTCCTCTTGGCAAGGAGGCAAACCGCGTCGGCAATTTTTTCCGGACTCATTCCGTTTTGCTCGTCTTTTTCCATTTGCTCAAGGCTCTTTTTGATCGTTTCACCGTAGACCTCGGAGCCGCTCTCCTGCTTTTCCCTTTGAGAGGTGAAAGCGGTCTTTACGTCGCCGGGCATGAAGGCGCAGACGCCGATATTAAACGGACGCAGCTCGTTGGCGAGCGCAAGGGTCAGGGAGTTGACCGCACTTTTTGAAGCGGAGTAAAACGCCTGGAACGGAATCGAAAGCGGAGCCGCCATTGAGCTGATGTTGATTATTTTTCCGCCGCCGTTTTTCCTCATGTATTTGCAGACGGCCTTGCAGCAAACAAAGCAGCCGAAAAAGTTGACATCAAACTGTTTTTTTGCCTGGGAAAGCTCTGTGAACTCAACCGCGCCGGAAATTCCGAAGCCTGCGTTGTTCACAAGAAGGTCAATCCTTCCTTCCTTTTCAAAAACGGCCTTGAAGGCGGATTCAACCTGCTCTTCGCTTGTGACGTTGCAGGACATTCCGCTGACAGAGCCTTCGCTTTTTCCGCTGCGGCTGAGGGAATAGACCTTATATCCGTTTTGCGAAAGCTTTCCGGCTGTTGCAAGGCCGATTCCGCTGCTTGCGCCGGTGACTATTGCAATTTTCTGTTCCATTTATTTTTTCTCGGAGCCGCTGTCGCGTTCGGCGGTTCTTCCTTCCTTGCCGATTCCCTCGGTGCTTGAGGGAACGAACATAATTTTGAGTGTCATGAGAATGAGACGCAGGTCTTCAACGAGCGACTGGTTCGCAATATACATAAGGTCCATTTGGAGCTTGTCATATGGCGGAGTGTTATATTTTCCGTAAACCTGCGCGTAGCCGGTAAGTCCTGCCTTGACCTGAAGACGAAGCGAAAACTCCGGAATATGCTCCTCATATTCCTTTGCAATTTCCGGACGCTCCGGGCGCGGGCCGACAATTGACATTGAGCCGGAAAGAATGTTGAAAATCTGCGGAAGCTCGTCAAGGCGCAGCATACGGATGAACCTTCCGACTTTCGTTATTCTGTCGTCATCCTCACCTGCAAGGCGCGCAACGCCGTCCTTTTCTGCGTCAACGCGCATACTGCGGAACTTGATTATTTTGAATTCCTTTCCGCCGATGGTGAGACGCGTCTGCTTATAGAACACCGGGCCGCCGTCGTCAAGGCGAATCGCAAGCGCAACGAGCAAAAACAGCGGAGAAAGAATGATGATTCCGGCAAGGGAAAGAACGATGTCTGCAAGGCGCTTGATGAAAAGATAGACGAGGTTGCCTTCACTTCGTTTGCAACGGTAGACGGGTATATTCATAAGCTGAATCGTTTTTCCGCCGCGGATGATCGTGTCGGAAATTTTCGGCTTGATGTAGGCAACCTTCCCGTTTGCAATGCAATATTTCACGGCTTCGTTGCGGTAATCTGAGGGAACACCGCAGAGGAAGACCGCGTCCGCATTCTCCATGATTGAAAAAAGCTCTTCAAGCGAGGTCTTTTCGGAGTTGAGAGTGCGGATGACCTTGAAGCGGCGTTCAAGCTTTCTGATTCCCTTCAAGGATACATATGAGTCAACGTTGTTGAAAACAACCACGGTGCGTTTTGTCGCGTGGATTTTATAGTATACAAAATCCACCGCAAAGACCCATAAAACCGAAAACGCCGAAAACGCAAGAAACATGATAAGGAACGGCCAAAGTGAAACGAGCCGATAGCTCAGAAGAGAGAACACAATGTAGGACGCCGCCTGCAAAAACGCAACCGCAATTATCTGAGAGAAAATCAGATCCGAGCGGGTACTCGTTCCGACCTGAAAGCCGCCGTAGACCTTGACAAACGTGATGTAGGTGAATGCAATAAGAAGCGCAAGAAAATAGTTACCGAGCCTGAAGAACGGTGTCGGAATGCTCGGGTTGAAATAGCGCGTCCAGCATCTGTACATTGCCCATGTATAGACGCCGGTGATCAAAATTTTAAACAGATAGAGAACCAACTTCTCTGCCACATATCTTTTGTTTTTAATCATAAAGTATCCTCAATGTCAACGCATTTTGCTCCTTTTATTATGAGCATATTCCCAAAAGCTATAAATAACTTAAAGAAAAGCGAAATTATCTTTCCATCAGCGCGGTTGCCGCGAGAACGTCATCCTTCCACTTGAGAACGGCGGCTTCGTCATATTCCTTCGGCATCTGCTTATAGACCTTTTTGGCATTGTCGCCCTTTGAGAGAGCCCCTGCGGTCCTGAGAAGGACAGGAAGGTTGCCGATGCCGCGGATGGCCCTTGAGGCAATGTCGGCAAAACCGACATTGCCACCGTGGCCTTTGCCGAAGCTCATGTCGCTTTCCGTGATGATTTGTTTGTCAAAAAGGAAGTTAACGCCGTCAACCTTGGTGCAAAGCAAAATGTTCTTGAGGATGTCGATTGCGGCAAAGTTCATTCCGAGGTGAAGGATATATTTTTTGTTGTACTCCCAAAGGGTCTTTGCCGAAAACTCATCGTTCTTGTCCTCAAGAACAGCTTCGGCAAGGAGCTTTCCGGCGCGCATTGAAGCGCAGATTCCCGAGCCGGTCATGGGCAGCGTCATATATGCACTGTCTCCGATTGCGGCGTAGCCGTCGCAGACCATGACGGAGAGCGGACGGCGAACGGGTATCTGACAGGTTATTCCGCCGCGCAGGAGAGTGTGACCTATTTGCGGACTGAACGAGCGCATTGTTTCAAGCTCGGCTTCAATTTGAGCGTGGGACATCGGAGCCATTCTGCCGATGAGAATGTCAACGCTGTCTTCTCCGGTAATTACCCATGAAATTCCCTTTTCTCCGCCGGGGAGAAGAAAAACTTCATATTTTACGTCCGGCTCGGCGGCCGGGAGCTTGTCAAAATAGGCGCGGTAAGCGTAGAAGCATTCGCCGTAGCCGTAATCGCGGTCAACATTGCAGCAGACGGGGAGATTCTTCCTCAGAGGAGAGTTGATTCCGGCAGCGTCAATAATGAGATCACCGAAAACGTCTGCGTCAGAGGTGCGGATTCCGACAACGCGCAGTCCGTCCGTTATCGGTTCAAGAATCTCCGTGTTGAAAACAAGCTTGACGCCCTTTTTCTCCGCATTTTCAAGGAGAACCTTGTAGATATACTTTCTTTCCATCATGACCGAGCCTTCGCCGACCGGTTTGACGGTTAGCGGCGTTTTGAGGTTCGGGTTATAGAACTTCATCGGGCCGGAAAAGCGGTATTCGCTTTCCTTCGGCTCGGGGAGTGAGCACTCGGCAAAAATCTTCCTTTCAACCGAATCCTCCCAGTCGTAGCCGAGTTCGTCCTTTATATGTCTTTCATAGACCGTAACATCATAGCCGTTTTCTGCAAGAATAGCGCCGGCGATAAGACCGCCGTGGCCTGCACCGGCAATAATGATTTTTTTGCTCATTATAATTTTCCCCTTTCAGGCAAAGTAATGTAACAATCATTCTACCATAAAATGAAGGAATTGTAAAGATACGGAAGAGGGAGAAGAACCTCATCCGCCGAGCAGGACGACCGGAACACCTGCTTTTTTTGAAAAGGCAATCGTATTTTTGGTTCCGCCGCTTTTTCCGTTAAAAACGGCAATTACCCGAGCGGAATGATTCACCATCCACTCGTTTCGCTTTTGAAAGCAGCCGACACCATAGCTTTTGCAGACATACTTCACGAAATCCGCAGCTGCCAGTATGTCTTTGTATTGCTTTTGCCAGGCATAGTTCCAGCCTTTTTCAAAGCCGGGATACGGACAGGCGCAGATGAGCTTTATTTGCACCTCTTGTTTTTTCAGCTTCAAAACGATTTGCGATGCCCAAATGTCCGTGCCGCGCGCTATACCGGAGATGAAAACATTCATGCCGTCCGAAAGTGCCCGGCGAATCTCTTTTTCAAGGTCCTTCATAATTTCGGCTTCGCTTCGTTCAAGCTTTTCCGGGCGATGCCCCGTGAAGCAGACGCGGTGGAGCCGCTTTTCGCTTTCTGTAATCATTTTTCATCATCCTTGCCTTTGTAATTACTCATACAGTTTAACATAACGGTAATTATAGTACAAGTAGACTGTATAATACATTCAATTTCAGCGGTAAAATGATTACAGAAAGGCGGTGGTGCCATGGACACGCATGAAAGACTTCGTCAATTGCTCAAGGAACGCGGTTGGACGGAATATCGGCTTTCAAAGAATTGCGGGCTTTCCGAATCAACGATTGCGAACATTTTCAGAAGAAACACGGTTCCTTCAATCGCAACGCTTGAAACGATTTGTGACGGCTTTGGCATCACAATGTCTCAGTTCTTTGCCGAGGATGAAATGGTTGAGCTTTCGCCCGATTTAAAGGAGCTTTTTGAGTGTTGGCTTTGCCTGACCCCGAAGCAGAAAGCCGCCGCACTTCAAATGCTCAAAGCAATGAACCGCGACAGTGAACAGTTATAAAAAAACAGAACCTCTGCGCTGACCGCAACGGCTGCGCAGAGGTTTGATTTTTGGATTATATTTACTTCTCCCTTGCTTTTCCGAGGTAGGCTTCTTTAATAGTCTCGTTTGAAAGAAGCTCTTCACCGGTGCCCTCCATCGTGATGCGTCCGGTCTCCATAACATATGCCTTGTCTGCAATTTTGAGCGCCATGTTTGCGTTCTGTTCGATGAGAAGAACCGTAATTCCCTCGCTGTTTATCTGGCGGATGATTGAGAAAATATCCTGAACGACAAGGGGAGCGAGGCCGAGAGACGGCTCGTCCATCATGATGAGCTTAGGCGAACTCATGAGTGCTCGGCCGACCGCAAGCATCTGCTGTTCGCCGCCGGAAAGTGTTCCGGCAAGCTGCCATGAACGTTCGCTCAGCCGCGGAAACAGCTCATAGACGTGTTCAATGTCTTTTTGAATCGCCTTCTTGTCCTTCCTCAGGTATGCGCCGATTTTGAGGTTTTCAAGGACGGTGAGGTTCGGGAAAACGCGTCTGCCCTCAGGAACGAGGGTAACGCCCTTTGAAACAATGAAGTCCGGGGTCTTTCCGCTGATTTCTTCGCCTTCAAAAAGAATGGAGGCGTTTTTGGGCTTAACAACGCCGGCAACGGTTTTGAGTACGGTGCTTTTTCCGGCTCCGTTTGCGCCGATGAGTGTGACGATCTTACCTTTAGGAACGTCAAAGGAAATTTCCTTGACGGCTTCGATTCCGTTGTATGAAACAACAAGGTTTTTAATTTCAAGAATATTGTTACTCATCTTCCGTCACCCCCAGATATGCGTCGATAACGCGCTGATTGTTCTGAATCTCCGCCGGAGTACCTTTTGCAATGAGCTTTCCGAAGTCGATTACATATATTCTGTCGGAGATATCCATAACGAGGTTCATGTGGTGTTCAATGATGAAGATTGTCAGCCCGAATTCGTCGCGCAGGCGTTTGATGAGCTCGGTCAGCTCGTCCGTTTCCTGCGGGTTCATACCGGCGGCAGGCTCGTCGAGCAGCAAAAGCTTCGGGTTTGTTGCAAGCGCACGGGCAATTTCAAGGTGGCGCTGCTTTCCGTAGGGCAGAGAGGTCGCCTTTTCGTCCATAACGTCTTCAAGGTCAAGAATCCTGAGAAGCTCAAGGCAGTCTTCCTTCATTTTCTTTTCTTCCTTGGCGTTGAGCTTGAACGTTGCGGTGAAAAGGTTGCTTTTTTTCCTCATATGCTTTGCAATGAGAACATTTTCAAAAACAGTCATCGACTTGAAAAGGCGAATGTTCTGAAAGGTTCTTGCAATGCCGCGTTTTGCAATTGCATCCGGCTTGAGTGTTACAACCTTTTTTCCGTGCTTCGGCTTTGCGCGGTACTTATCCTTGTCCTCGCCGGCATAAAGCTTTTTCATTTTTCCGTGAGGATGGTTGCGCGCAATGGGCTTTCCGAGGAAGTCTACCTCGCCGTTCGTCGGCTCGTAAACGCCTGTAATAACGTTGAACGCCGTTGTTTTTCCGGCTCCGTTGGGGCCGATGATCGAAACGATTTCGCCTTCGTTGATTTCAAGCGAAAGGTCGTTGACGGCAACAACTCCGCCGAACTGCATTGTGATGTCGCTCAGACGAAGAACATTCTTTTTTTCGTTCATTTTGCTGCCGCCTCCTTTGCTTCTTTCTTTTCGGGCGTTTTCTTCTTGCGTTTGAATTTGTCAATTATCCGCGTGAGAGAAAGCTCGTTGTCGCCCATGATGCCCCTGCGGAAGAAGAGAACGATAATCATGATGATGACCGAGAAAACAACCTTTCTGAAGCCGCCGCGGAAAATCGTTTCCGATTCGATTCCGAGGAAGGAGCCGCTGTCAAGACCCCTGAGCCACCATTCGCTTGCCGCAATATAAAGGAATGAAGCAATGCAGCTGCCGCTGATTGAACCGATTCCGCCGACAACAACGATGAGAAGAATTTCATATGTCATTGCGGATTTGAAAGCGGTTGCCTGAATTGTGCTCTGGTGCATTGCAAGCAGGGCACCGCCGACTCCGGCGAAGAATGAGCTGATGATAAACGAAATCTGCTTGTGTGAAGAAAGGTTGATGCCCATTGCTTCGGCCGCAATTTCATCGTCGCGGATAGCCTTGAGGGCACGGCCGTAGGTTGAGTTAATGAAAAGAACGATGAGCAGAATGCAGATTACCGTAATTGCAAGGGCAATAGTGCTTGAAAATTTCGGCGAACCGAACCATTTTGTTGCGAGTGAGTCGAACGTCGGATAGCCGCGAAGAAGGTTTGAGCCGTTTGTGAGCGGGCCGAACTTGTCCCACTGAACAAAGGCGCGGACAATTTCGGCAAAGCCGAGTGTTGCAATCGCAAGATAGTCGCTTTTGAGCCTCAGAACCGGAAGGCCGATGAGGAAAGCAAAAACTCCGGCAACAAGTCCGGCGACTATGAGCGCAAGCGGCCAGAAGATAGGCTCCTTAACAAGGCCGCCGTCAAAATACTGATACACGCTGTCTCTCATTTCGGCAGGAATAGTAAGAATTGCGTAGGTATATGCGCCGATGAGCATGAAGCCGGCCTGACCGAGCGAAAAAAGTCCGGTAAAGCCGTTGAGCAGGTTCATTGAAACAGCAACGAGGGCATAAACGCAGCTCTTTTTGACGACCGAAAAGAACAGGGAGGTTCTCAAAGCAACCATTTCGGCAATGATATCAACGGCAAAAATGAGGGCAACGATGACAAAAACGGCAACAATATCAATTTTTCTTTTCTTGCTGTTCAGCATTTTTGTTACCTCCTTTTAAACCTTGTCGATGTTCTTTTCGCCGAAGATTCCCGTGGGCTTGACGCAGAGAATAACGATGAGAAGAACAAAGGTGAATGCATCGGAGAAGGTTGTGAAGCCGGCACCCTTGATGATGTTTTCACAGATACCGATTATGAATGCACCGACAACGGCTCCCGGAATGGAACCTATCCCTCCGAATACGGCGGCAACAAAGGCCTTGAGACCCGGCATTGCGCCCGAGGTCGGCATGACCGAGGTGTAGTTTGTGAAATAAAGCATTGAGCCGATGGCGGCAAGGAAGGAGCCGATGACAAAGGTCATGGAAATGACCTTGTTGATCTTTACGCCCATGAGCTGGCTCGTTTCAAAGTCCTTTGAAACGGCACGCATCGCTATGCCGATTTTCGTGTACTTGATAAGGAGAACCAGAACGATGATAAGGGCAATTGTGAGAATCGGCGTAATGACCGTAACACGCTTCGTTGAAGCACCGAGGATGCTTATTGAATCCGAGATATACGGAATTTTCGGATACATCTGAGGAAGACCTCCGGTGACATAAAGCGCGAGGTTCTGAATAAGGTATGAAACGCCGATTGCAGAGATCATGACCGACATTCTCGGCGCCGAACGCAGAGGCTTATACGCAAGCTTTTCAACGAGCACGCCGAGTATGACCGTTGAAACAATGACAACGGGCATTGCAATGTAAATTGGAAGCGAGGCCGAAACGTAAACCATTATAAGACCGGCAACCATAAAGATATCGCCGTGGGCGAAGTTGATGAGCCGCAAAATTCCGTAAACCATTGTGTATCCGATCGCAATCAGCGCATACTGACCGCCGACGGAGATTCCGGCAAGGATATGCGGCAGGTTCTTTTGAAAAAATCCGGTAATTTCCATTTTTTTCCTCCGTTTTCAAATTGACGGCATCTGCCGCCGGTTGTAGGCTGAAGAGGCCCGATCTAACTTTTGCACTTTCAAATACAACCGAAGAGAGCCGAAAAAACACTCCCTCGGCTCCTTTCGGATATATACGAAAGAGCACTCATAAATCTATAAAACGGCTTGCCGAGGAAGCTCCCCGGCAAACCGATACAAGCAAAAATATCAATATTGAAAATTTAATATCTTAAACTTGTTTTGATCAAACGCCCTGTTCGGCAACAAAGTCCCATGCGCCGGTTTTGGTGTTTGCATTCTTAACGAAAGCGGTGTCTCTCTTTGCGTCGCCGGTTTCGTTGAATTCAATCTTGCCGGAAACGCCGGTGTAGGTTACAGAGGGAAGAGCCTTGAGAACGTCTGCGGGAGCGGTTGAGCCGGCCTTCTTGAGTGCTTCAAGAGCAACAAAGTATGCGTCGTAGCCCATTGCGGTAACCGCTGCAACGGTGTCGTCGCCGCCGTTGTTGGTCTTGGCCTGACTGTCGGTGTTGATCCACTTTTTGATGCCTTCGTCGAATTCCTTGTTGCCGCCCTCCTGATAGAAGGTTGTAACATAGATCTTTGCATCGGTGTCCTTTGCGGCCTTGAGGATAACGTTTGAATCCCATGTGTCACTTGCAAGGATGGGAAGTCCGGTACCCTGTGAGGTTGACTGCTCAACGATGAGCTGCGCGTAAGAAATCGAGGTCGGTGAGAAGATTACTTCGCAGCCCTGATTTTTCGCGTTGGTGAGGTATGAGGTGAAGTCTGAGTTGCCTTCAGGGAAGTCCTCTTTGACAACGGTTCCGCCGAGAGCTTCAAAAGCCTTTGTGAAGTAGTTTGCAAGACCCTGGTCGTAGTCGTTTCCGAGCTGAGCGAGGATGTAGGCCTTCTTTGCCTTGATTTCCTTGAAAGCGTAGTTCGCAAGAACGGTGCCCTGGAACGGATCAAGGAAGCAGATGCGGAAGTAGTGGCTGTTGCCTTCGGTTACCTGCGGATTGGTGCAGGTAACGCCGATTGCGGGGATTCCGGCGTTCTGGAAAACGGGCGAGCCTGCGATTGCAACGCTTGAGCCGTATGAACCGAGAGCAACGGAAATGCCGGCCGAAACAAGAGTCTGGGCAGCTGTCGGAGCCTTATCGGTTGAAGATTCGTTGTCAACGATTTCAAGCTTTACGTCATAGGTCTTTCCGCCGATCTCAACGGTGGGAGCAACATAGTTTGCATATTGCATACCGAGGATCTCCTGTTTTCCGCCTGCGCCGTTGTCGCCTGACTGAGGCTCAAAAACGCCGATTTTAACAACGTCATTGCCGGTGGATCCGGTGCCCTCGGCGGTTTCGCCCGAAGCGTCCGGAGCGGTGGTCTGGTTGTCTGAAGCGCCGCCGCAGGCAACGAGCGAGAACACAAGAAGAGCGGCAAGCAGAATAGCTAACAGTTTTTTCATGATTTTTCCTCCATTCTTACATTTCTGTCGGCTTTGCCGAAAGCCAGCGCATAAAACAGTGGCTGTCATGCGTGGATTTAGACTTTTTAATTATATACTACCGCCCGTTATTTTGCAATAAAATGAATTGCATTTTTCGCAGCTTATGAAAATTTTATGAATATTTTACCATTTTAAAAGGCTGAAACGCCCCCGAAATCACAAAACTCACAAAAACAGCGGTAAAAATTATGCAGAAAGGCTGAATTTTTTTGCCCTCAGAAAAAGTGAACGGCGGCTCACCTGTAAACACTTATGGTGAGCCGCCGTTCACCCGAATGAACCAACGTCCTGCACCGGCAAAAACAGAGAACATTCTTTCAAAAAAATGAGGTTCTTTAGCCATTTTCAGAAAAATTTCTTGAAATGTTATGCTTTGAAATGCATAAATATTAACTAAACCCTTGACAAATTGCATAAAATATGTATACTCAATGGATAACAATGAATAGCAGGAGGAAAAATCTATGCCGCTCTGGACAGGAAGATTCAAAAAACAGCTTGACAAAAAAACAAATGACTTCAATTCCTCAATTTCCTTTGACAGCCGAATGGCAAAACAGGACATCGCCGGTTCGGTTGCACACGCGGCCATGCTCGGAAAACAGGGCATTATTGAAAAAGGGGAGAGCGAAAAAATTATCGCTTCGCTCAAGTTGATCGCCGCCGAGCTTGAAAGCGGAAGGCTTGAAATCGATATGACTGCCGAGGATATTCATACCTTTGTTGAAGGTGAACTGACAAAAAGACTCGGCAACAGCGGAAAGAGGCTGCACACTGCGCGCAGCCGTAACGACCAGGTTGCGCTTGATTTGAGACTGTACCTTCTTGAACAAAGCGATAAAATCGATTCTGCGCTCAAGGCTTTTATAGCTGTTATTTTGAAAAAGGCAGAGGAAAACTATGACGCCGTAATGCCGGGCTATACTCATCTTCAGCGTGCGCAGCCGGTCACCTTCGGCCATCATCTGATGGCGTATGCTTCAATGCTTCTGCGCGATAGGGAGCGGCTTTCCGATTGCAAAAAGAGGATGGCTGTGTCACCGCTCGGCTCGGGTGCACTTGCCGGAACGACCTATCCGCTTGACCGTGAGTATTCCGCAAGGCTTCTTGGCTTGAGCGGTGTTTGCTCAAACAGCCTTGACGGTGTTTCCGACCGGGATTATGTTATTGAGCTGCTCTCCTGCCTTTCCATAATTATGGTGCATCTTTCGCGCTTTGCCGAGGAGACTGTCATGTGGTGCTCATGGGAATTCAAGTTCATTGAGCTTGACGATGCGTTTTCAACCGGTAGCAGCATCATGCCGCAAAAAAAGAACCCCGACATTGCCGAGCTTGTGCGCGGAAAATCGGGACGCGTTTTCGGTTCGCTCATGGCTCTGCTTACAGTCATGAAGGGTCTGCCGCTTGCATATAACAAAGATATGCAGGAGGATAAGGAGGGTACCTTTGACGCGGTTGACACAGTCCTTGTTTGCATTGATACCTTTTCAGCGATGCTTGAAACGGCGAAGGTTCTCAAAGGCAATATGCGCAAGGCGGCGGCGAACGGCTTTATAAATGCTACCGACTGTGCCGATTATCTTGTCAAAAAAGGTCTGCCCTTCAGAGACGCATATAAAGCGGTCGGCGAGCTTGTTGCTTTTTGCATTGAAAACGGCTATACGCTTGAAACTCTTCCACTTGAGGAATACAAAAAAATTTGCAAGCTCTTTGATGAGGGCGTGTTTGCGGCAATCGACCTTGACAACTGTGTAAAAGGCAGGGCGGTGAAGGGCGGCCCGGCGCCGCAATGTGTTCTTGAAGAAATCAAAAGCGCAAAGAAGAAGAACAAATAAAATATAAGCGCCTCTTTCGCACGGAAGGGGCGCTTAACGCTACACCATAATATACAGCAGTGCAAGAATAAGCATCTCGTCCGCTCCGTCCTTTTGCAAAAGGAGAATGAGCGGCAAAATGAGCGCCGTGTCGCTGTCCATGCTGAGAAACGGCGCGGCCTGTTTTCTTCCCGGAACGCGCCGAATCTCCGGCGGAACCGGCGGGGCTTTCTCTGCCGGCGGCGGTGTCGGCGGTTTTTTTGCGTTCGGTTCTTTTGGCGGCTGACGGTGCTCGGCCTTCGGCGTGTCATTACCGGGCGGCGGTTGCGGCGAACTTTGCGGCTTCGGCGGTTTCTGCTGCGCACCTGCACCCGGCTGTGAGTAATGCAGCACGGCGCCGGTCATGTTCCGCCTGTTTTCGGCAGCACCCATCTTCGCCTGCCGCTGCATTTCATGCACACGGTCGATCGCTTGCTTCTGCATTCTTTCAAGCTCCTGCGGAGAATAGTTTTGCATTTTTTTCACCTCAGCTTAAATTCCAAGCTCCCGAAGGCGCGGAAGAACCGACAGAAGCCGGAGCATTTTTGCAGCCTGGTCAACGCGCTCCTGCCGCTCTTTTTTCAGCATCGGTCTGAGGGCATAAAGCAGGTCACACCTTGGGTCGCGGACATCGCTTTTGAGAAGCTTCATAATCTCCATGATTTTCTTCATGCTTTCAAAGTCAAGCTGTTCGTTTTTGTCACCGGGCGGCTGCCTGCGGTCATTCGTATGCTTTGTTTCCTGCGCATTCTGTCCCGGAAAAAACGACGCGGCAACGCCCTTGAGCTGTTCAACATCATCATCGGAAAGCGACGAGAGAATTTGAGAAATTTCCTCCATGTTTATGTCTTGAATATCCATCATTCGGTTCCTTCTTTTCCTTTTGAAAACCTTTCAAAAAACTTTTGTGCCTGCGGCGAGGAGAGAATGTTTTTAATGAGTGTCGGATTGTTCATTGCGCTTTTGAGCTTTTGCGCGTCGGACGGCGAAAGATTTTCGTCAATGAATGAGCCGACGTCGAGCACTCCGCTTTTTTCCTTTTGTTTTGCTTTTTCAAAAAGCTTGCCGATTTTCTCAGAGTTCAGATTTGTTTCGTTATCCATTGAAAAACCTCCCGTAAAGTGATATAATCATCTGGCAATTGTTTCTCGCCGCAAAGGCGAAAGCTCGATTTGAGCAGAGCGTTGCTTTGATTCATTTACAATGATATTTATGCCGCTTACGAGGGGGTTATGAATGAAAGCTCTTGTTTTGTCCGACAGCCACGGACGCGCGGAAAACCTTTCAGCCGCGCTTGAAAGAGAAAAAGACTGCACGCTCGTCTTTTTCCTCGGAGACGGTGAGGAAGACCTTGAAAGAGTTCACCCCCGTTTTAAGGACAGGAATTTCATTGCCGTCAGGGGCAACAATGATTATTTCAGCACCCTTGATGATTTTGCCTATAAATATGTTGAAGGCAACACGGTTGTTGCCTGCCACGGACACACAATAGGTGTGAAGCGCAGTCTTTTGCCGCTCATTGAAAAGGCGGAAAGCGTACGCGCGAATGTTGCGCTTTACGGTCATACCCATATAACCAACTGCTATTACGACAGACTCTCGGACATATACGTCATAAATCCGGGTGCTCTTTGCGGCGGAAGCTACGCCGTTCTGACATTTGAAAAAGGCGCAGTTGACGTTCAGTTCAAAAATATTTTTGCCTGAGGAGATGAAGCGATGAACGTAATTATCATCGGCAGCGGCAAAACCGGCCGCCGCCTTGCACTTGCTCTTGACGAAAGGGGCTATGACGTTGCCGTTGTTGACAACGACGAAGAGGAGCTCAAGCTCCTTGGGGAGGAGTTTTCCGGAATAACCGTTTGCGGCGACGAGACGGACATTGACGTTTTGCTCGGTGCGGGCTGCGACAACGCCGACATCGCTTTTGCAGTAACGGAAAAGGACAACGTGAATGTTATGGTTGCGCAGACGCTGAACGTTGAGTTTGGTCTGAGTGACGTCTATCTGCGCGTTCTTGACCCTTCAAGGGAAGCGGTTTTCAGGCGCTTCGGCCTTCGTACCGTCTGCCCGACAAGGCTTGAAAGCGACATCCTTTTTAAGCTTGCGACACAGGATTCCGATGAAATCGATTCCGTCACCGTCGGCGGAAACAGCGTGAGCTTCACCATGAAAAAGGCGGAACGCCGCCAGGTCGGAAAGACCGCGGACGAAATCGTTCACCGTGAGGGTGAGATGCTTTTTGCCGTCAAAAAGAAAAAGAGCGGAGCACTCGTTCTTGTTTCGGACGAAGCGTTTCATATTGATGACGGCGATATGCTCGTTTATGCGAGTATATAAGGAGGGTGAAAAAGGATGAAAATTACCATTGTCGGAGCCGGTCAGCTCGGCTATTTCCTTGCAAAAAGCCTTCTTGAAGAAAAGCACAACGTCAAGGTTATTGACAGCGACAGGGCAAAATGTGAAAAAATCTCAAGTGCCCTTGACGTCACCGTCTTTTGCGGCGACGGAACCAGAATAGAAACGCTTGCTCAGGCGAACGTCGGCAAGAGCGACGCTTTTATTGCCGTCACAGACCGCGATGAGGACAACCTTGTTGCCTGCGAAATTGCAAAGCGGCAGTTTTCGGTCAGGCGCACCGTTTCAAAAAGCAACAACCACAAAAACATCGCCCTCATGAAAAAGCTCGGCGTTGACATTGTTCTTGACACAACGCAGATCATTACAGGCCTGATTGAGCAGGAAATTGACGGCGCGAACGTCAAGCTCGTTGCCGATATCAGCAACAGCAACGCTCTCATCAGCGAATACACTCTTCCGGACGACTGGAGCCTTTCGGGAAAAAGGGTGATGGACATTGCCGTTCCGGCGGACTGCGTTTTGATTTATGTTATCCGCTCCGGAGTGCTCATGATCCCGCGCGGAAACACCGTCCTTATGGCAGGAGATGAGGTTACCGCTCTCTCGGTCGGAAAAAGCGCAAAGCAGCTCAAAAAGCTGTTTGAAATATAACAAGTTTCAAGAAAGGAAGAAAACATTATGCAGGCACTATTTGATAACTTTCTGCACTTTGACCTTTCGGTCTTTCAGTGGGTGCAGACGATTCACGGAGGCTTTCTTGACAAGCTGATGGTTGTCATCACCTCCCTCGGCGAAGGCGGAATCATTTTCATCGCCGTTGCCCTCGCGCTCATTTGCACAAAAAAGTACCGCAAGGCCGGCGTTGCGATTATCGTTGCACTGCTTGTCATGGAAGTCGGAAACAATCTCATTCTCAAGTCAATTTTTGCGCGTCCGCGTCCGTTCAACCTTGACGAGACTGCGTATGCATGGTGGCATGAAATCTATAAGTTCCCCGAGCTTGTCAAAAGACCCACGAGCTATTCCTTCCCCTCGGGTCATACGTCCTCTGCGTTTGCCGCAGGCGCAGCACTCCTCTGGTACAACAGAAAGTACGGAATTCCTCTCACAATTTTTGCGGGCATAATGGGCTTTTCAAGAATCTACGTTGAGGTTCACTATTGCACGGATGTTCTTTTCGGCGCACTCTTCGGTGTTGTTTATGCACTGATTGCGGTTCTCATTGTCAACAAGGTATATCCGATCGTTATGCCCAAGGTTGAAGCAAAAATTGATGATTTAAAGAAAAAGAAAGCAGCTAAGGCCGCATGAGGTAAGAAATGGAAAAAATCAAAGCACTTTTCAAAAAATTAGTCAACAAAGAAACCGTGACCTATGTCATTTTCGGTGTGCTCACAACGCTTGTCAACCTTGTTGTTTTCAAGGGCTGCGACGTTCTTTTTAAAGGGGAACACTACCTTGTTTCAAACTCGGTTGCGTGGGTCGCCGCTGTTGCTTTTGCCTATGTGACGAACAAGCTCTTTGTTTTTGAAAGCAAGAGCTGGAGGTTTGACGTAATTAAAAAGGAGATTCCGTCCTTCCTCGGTGCGAGGATCGCGTCATACTTCATTGAGCAGGCCGGTCTTTGGTTCTTTGTTGAAATACTGCATTTTGATGAAAAGGTCTTTGATTTTATCATCGTTCGCCTTTCCGGAAAAATCACAGCAAAGCTTATCATCGGCGTTGTTGTTGTCGTAATCAATTACGTTTTGAGCAAGTTCATGATTTTTGCAAAGAAAGACAGCACTCAGAAGGCTGACGAAAAAAAGGACGAAGAATAACTTTTGTAAAAAGGATGGGGTGCTCTTGAAAACAAAGAGGGGAAGCTTGCGGACAAGGAACGCTGAGTTTGACTTCTGGAAGTTCTTCGCAATGGTGATAATTGTTATTCACCATTCATATAACCTGTTCGAAAATGAGCGGATATACTTCGCCTACGGTTCGATTTTTGTTGAATTCTTTTTCATCGTGTCCGGCTTTTTTATGGCACTTTCCGCTTCAAAAAAGGAAGAAGCGGAAGTTCGGACGCTGGGAACCGAGACGGCCGGCTTCATTTTCAGAAAGCTCAAAAGGCTGCTCCCGTACTTTGTTTTTGCGTGGATAACGACGCTCGTTTTCGATACCGTATATTTTGGCCCGAAAGAGGTCTTTTCGTCGGAGAATCTTTTGAAAGTTCCGTTTTCGATAGTGTTTTTGCACGTCAGCGGAATCCCGATGAAGGACGTTGTCGGCACAGACTGGTATCTTTCCGCAATGTTTATGTCGATGGCCGTCATCTATCCGCTCCTCAGATACCGCAGCGATATTTTCACAAAGCTTGCCGCGCCGCTGATTGCGGTTTCCCTTTACGCATGTATGCTCCGGCGCGACGGCTATATTACCGGTGTGCTCGGCTGGTACGGAATATTTTGCAAAGGCTTTTTCCGCGGCTTTGCCGGCTTGTGTCTCGGATGCTCGGCTTTTGCCGTTTCAAAATGGCTGAAAGAAAAGTTCATGTACAAAGGCATCCCGTTGCTGCTCTCATTTGTGAGTACCGGTTGCATGGTCGGGGCGGCACTGCTTGTGTATTACGGAGTTGACAGGAAATATCAGGGTACGATAGTCCTGATGTTTTACATTGCGGTTTCGATAATTGCAAGCGGAAAAGCGAGCATAAACGCATTGTTCGGCAACAGTCTTTGTGTTTGGCTCGGAAAGCTCAGCATGGCAGTTTATTTGACCCACACTTCAGCGATAAGATGGGTCAATATCGCGATTGAAAACAGCTCCAGTTTGTCAAGCTTTCGTGAAAACAGATTCGGCCCTCCGGTAATTACGGCGGTTTACGTTATTCTGAGCCTTCTTTGGGGAATAGTTTGCATTGCAGTCACCGAACCTCTCGATAAAAAGTTCAGAGCTTTTTTAAAAAAAGAAAAACAGCGGCAGTTAGCCGCAAAATAAAAAAACTGCGCCTTCCTTTTTGAAAGCGCAGTTTTTTTTAAGTTTAATTATCAGCCGCCGACAGAGCCGTCCCAAGTGTCAACGTGGGTGGCTTTCTTTTCTTCCTCGTCAAACCAGCGTGTTGTAACAGCCTTGGTTTCGGTGAAGAAGCGGAAAGCGTCTTTGCCGAGACAGTGCAGGTCGCCGAAGAAGGATTTCTTGTGGCCCGTGAACGGGAACACGCCGACCGGAACGGGGATTCCGACGTTGACGCCGACCATGCCGCCGTCTGTGTGCTTTGCAAATTCTCTTGCATAGTAACCGCTCTGGGTGAAGATTACCGAGCCGTTTGCAAACGGATTGCGGTTCATGAGCTCAAGGCCTTCTTCAAAGCTCCTGACTCTCTTGATGCAAAGAACCGGTCCGAAAATCTCCTGCGTGCCGACGGTCATGTCTTCGGTAACGTGGTCAAGAATCGTCGGGCCGACGAAATATCCGCCCTCAAGGCCGGGAACGGTGACATCGCGTCCGTCAAGAACAAGGGTTGCACCCTCTTCAATGCCCTTGTTGATCCAGTCAATTACGCGCTTTTTGTGTGCTGCTGAAACAACGGGGCCGAGAGTCGAGGTCTTGTCGTAAGCTGCGCCGAGCTTGAGCTCCGAAGCGTACTGCTTGAGGAGAGCAACGAGCTTGTCTGCAATCGTATCCTGAGCAACAACAACGGGAAGAGCCATGCAGCGTTCGCCTGCGCAGCCGAAAGCCGAGTTGATGATTCCCCTTGCACTGCGTTCAAGAGCAGCGTCCTCAAGAACAAGAGCATGGTTCTTCGCTTCGCAAAGGCACTGAACGCGCTTTCCGGTTGAAGCGGCTGTTGCATAGACGTGCCGGCCTACGCCGGTTGTGCCGACGAAGGTGATGCCCTTGATGTCCGGGTGGGTCAGGAGCATATCGGCCTCAACGCGGGTGCAGGTCACGAGGTTGACAACGCCCTTCGGAAGACCTGCTTCCATAAGGAGGTCGCAAAGTCTCATGGCGGTCATCGGGGTCTGGGAGTTGAGCTTGAGAACAATGGTGTTGCCGGCTGCGATGCAGCAGGGAACCATCCAGCCCATCGGGATCATGCCGGGAAAGTTGAACGGAACGATTCCGGCAAAAACGCCGACCGGCTCGTAGTAGAGCGTGGTGTCGTAGCCGCTGGAGGTGTCACGCATACTGTCGCCCATGGTGAGCGAAGGTGCGCTGAGGGCAAGCTCAACGGGCTCCTTGACCTTGAGAATGTCGCCCTTTGATTCGTTGTATACCTTGCCGTGTTCAACGGCGCAGAGGGTTGCAAGCTCATCCATGTGTTCAATGAGAAGCTCGCGGAACTTATAGAGAACCTGAGTTCTCTTCATTACCGGGGTCTGCGACCAGGTTTTGAAGGCTTTCTTTGCGCTCTGAACAGCTTCTTCAACCTCATCAACGGTGCAGCAGGGGGTGCGTGCGATTATCTCGCCGGTGCTGGGGTTGTGGATATCCATATACTTTCCGCTTTTTGACTCGCGCCATTCGCCGTCGGCGAAGTACTTGAGTGTTTTGATATCAGCCATTATGTACATCTCCTTGTAATTTATTACGACAAATATATTAAGCTAAATGAAGGGAAAAATCAATAGAAAGTTGTTAATTTTTCTCCCCGCCTTTTTCGAGAACTCTTTCTTTTATCTCCCCGATATCATCAAAGACCTCACATCCGGTTTTCAGCAGCTTTTCCTTTGAATTGTGACCTCTTGCAATGAGGAAACACGCGCAGCCGATTGCTTTTGAACATTCAAAGTCGTGCAGTGTGTCGCCGATAAAAACGGTTCTTTCCGGGTTAGCTCCGCTTTGTTTGAGCCATTCCTCGGCCACGGCTACCTTGCCTTTTCCGAGGTGGTTTTCCGTTCCGAGAACGGCGTCAAAGTATTTTTCAATGCCGTAGCTTTTGACCTGCGAAACAAGACGTTCATGCTCTGTTGCGGAAATGACCGCCTGGTGCACTTTGCCGGAAGACAGCGCGGCGAGGGTGCTTTCCGCGTTCTTGAAAAGTGTTGTTTCCGGAAGTCTTGAAAGATATTCTTCGTCATATTCATCCGCAAGCACCATGAAATCGTGCTTTGAAAGGTCAAAGCCGATTTTTTCATAGAAGCGCGAGATCGGAAAGGCGAAGTTTTCAAGGTAAAACTCCCTTGAAACGCCGTTTTTTATTTTGTGATTTGAAAGCAGAACGTCAACGATTTGAAGGTTCATTTCAAGGTCGTCAAGCAGCGTTCCGTTCCAGTCCCAAAGAACAAAGTCAAAGCTATTCATAAGTACGGTATCCTCCGAAAAAACGATTTACTGTTTCAATGATAAAGCAAAATCAGACGGTTGTCAAGCCGAAAAAGGCGGACATCCGCCGCTTAAAAAGGCAGATGTCCGCTGATATAAAAACTATTTACTTTACTTTGTGACCATCATAACGAACTTGAAAACAAGTCTGAGGAGCATTGCAAGAATGACCATGAACTGCGCAAAATCAGACTTCGGTGCAGCTTCTTCCTCCCAGACTGCGGTCAGGGTGATTTCGCTTTCTCCGTTTGAAAGAGCCTCAAAGGTGTCGCCTTCGGCAACTTCCTTTTCGCCGCAGACCCAGCCGATGAATTTGAAGCCCTCCTTTACCGGAGCTTCAACGCCGGAAAGGACTGCGTCGGTCTTTTTGACGAACTTTGATTCAACAGCCGAGCCGCCGTCGGTGTCAAAGGAAACGGTGTAGGTCTTTTCTGCAATTTTGACGAGAGTTGCGGGCTTTCCGTTTTCGTCAAGGAGAGCATATTCGCCGTAGGAATATGCCTTGGGAGCAACAAGCTCGGCTTCGCCCGAGAGTGTGAGCCATTCGGCACCTTCGTCAAGGCAGATGACTGCGCCGCTTTCCCATTCTTCAACGCCCTTGGTTTTGCCGCAGGAAGCGGTAACTGTGCCGCCGCTTACATTGACGGAAGAAACAGCAACAATTCCGCGGGTCATTGCTGACGAAAGGTCCTGAGCAAGAGCATCGCCTGCATTGACCGAAAGCTCACCGCCCTTGATAAAGAGATTGCCGCAAACCATTCCGCCGACAGCTACTTCCTCGCCGCCGAGACCGGCTGCGTCCGCAACTGAGACGGAAACCTTTCCGCTTTCAAGCGTAAAGTCGTTTTCATAGATGTATATTCCGTAGCTTGTGCAGGAATCATAGTCGCCGGTATTCTTTCCAAGCTTAACGGAAAGCTCGCCGTTGCCCTTAACGGTCAGGCTGCCGTCCACGTTGATTCCGAACACTGAACCCTCGCCGGAAGCTTTGACGCTGTTTTTGCCGGAAAGCTCAACTGTGAGGGGAAGGTCGCAATAAATTGCAGTGCCTTCGCCTTCAATTTCGGCGTTGTTCAGATAGAGCGTACCGCTCTTTCTTTCGGGAACGAATTTTGCTGTGCCGTCACCGAAGATGTCGTTCATGTTTTCTTCGGTAACAACGGTTTTGCCGAGGATGAGCATAAAGCCGCCGTATGCGGCACTGCCAAACGCAAGAACAAAGCTCATCAGGCAGAAGCAGAGAACAATGCTGAGGGTCTTTTTCAGTGTGTTTTTCATAAGTTTACCTCCTTAAAGATTTTTTATATCGCCGCCGAACTTTGCCGGCGGATCACACCCGAACCTGTCCGTCTCCGCGGACGATATATTTGAAGCTTGTCAGCTCCGGAAGGCCGAGAGGGCCTCTTGCGTGCAGCTTCTGGGTCGAAATACCGATCTCCGCGCCGAAGCCGAATTCGTTTCCGTCCGTAAAGCGAGTTGAAGCGTTGACATAGACTGCCGCGCAGTCAACCTCGTTTGTGAATTTCATGCTGTTTTTATAGCTTTCCGTCACGATGCATTCACTGTGGCCGGTGCCGTATTTTGAAATATGGGCAATTGCTTCGTCGATGCTTCCGACCACCTTTACGCTGATTTCATAGCCGAGATATTCCTTGCCGAAATCCTCATCTGTTGCCGGAATAACGTCCCTGAGAATTTTTGCCGTTTCTTCATCGCCATGAATAACAACAAAAGCCAAGTCAAGCTTTTCCTTGACGAGCGGCAGGAACTTTTTTGCAACCGCACGGTGAACAACAATGCTCTCGCAGGCATTGCAGACCGACGGACGGGAAACCTTGGCGTTATACACGATTTCCGCCGCCATCTGAAGGTCGGCAAATTCGTCAACATAAACGTGGCAGTTGCCTGTTCCGGTTTCAATCACGGGTACGGTTGAATTTTGAACGCAGGCTTTGATAAGTCCGGCTCCGCCTCTTGGAATGAGGACATCAACGTAATCATTCAGTCTCATAAGCTCGGTCGCGCTTTCCCTTGACGTGTCCTCAACGAGCTGAATGCAGTCCTCGGGAAGGCCGGCCTTTGCAACGGCACGGCGCATTGCGGCCGTGATTGCTTTGTTTGAATAGAAGGCTTCTTTTCCGCCGCGGAGAATGACCGCATTTCCGCTTTTAAGGCAGAGGGCGGCCGCGTCGGCGGTGACGTTCGGCCTTGCTTCAAAAATAACGGCAACAACGCCCAGCGGAACGGTGACTTTTTCAATCACAAGACCGTTCGGCCTTGTTGAGCCGGAGAGGGTTTTTCCGATGGGGTCGGGAAGATTTATAACCTCGCGCGTTGCACTTGCGATTGAAAGGACGCGCTTTTCCGTCAGCGCAAGGCGGTCGATGAGCGACTCCTTCATGCCGTTTTCGCGTGCGTTTTTAATGTCAATTTCGTTTGCGGTGAGAATGTCGCCGACTGCATTTTCGAGTGCGGCGGCGATGTTTTCAAGTGCGGCGTTTTTTTGCGCGGTGGAGGCGGTCATGAGAACCTTTTCCGCATTTTTTGCGCGTTTTCCGAGTTCTGTGAGCATAGGATAAACTCCCTTCTGTATATTGAATCAGGTAAAATTATTTCTTCTCCGGGAGGAAAATCGTTCCGACCCGGTGGCCGTCAATTAGCTTGTAAAGGTCCTGCGGCGAGCTACCGTTCATAACGACCGTGGGGATACCTGCCGCGCCGGCAATTTGAGCGGCGTGAACCTTTGTGACCATTCCGCCCGTACCTCTTGCCGTGCCTGCGCTGCCGCAGATTGCAAAAATGCTTTCGTCAATTTTTTCAACAACGGCAATCAGCTTTGCATCCGGATTTTCGGTCGGGTTGGCGTCAAAAAGTCCGTCAATATCAGAGAGGATGACAAGCGCATCCGCATCAATGAGAGACGCGACTGTTGCGGAAAGGCTGTCGTTGTCTCCGAAAACGATTTCCTCGGTTGCAACGCTGTCGTTTTCATTGACAACTGGGATCGCGCCGTATTCAAACAGCTTTTCAAAGGTGTTTTCAAGGTTGAGGCGTCGCGTCTCGTTTTCAAAGTCGTCCTTGGTAACGAGCAGCTGGCCTATCTTCTGGCCGTATTCGCTGAAGAACTTGTCATACATGAACATAAGCTCACACTGGCCGACACAGGCGGACGCCTGTCTGCCCGGGATATCCTTCGGCTTTTCCGAAAGGCCCATTTTCCCAACGCCGACGCCGATTGCACCTGAGGTAACAAGAACAACGTCCATTCCGGAGTTGTGAAGGTCGGCAAGAACGGAGCAGAGCTTCATCATTCTTCTGATGTTTGTTTTTCCTGTCTCATATGTAAGGGTGGAGGTGCCCACCTTGACAACGAGCTTTTTTGTTCCTTTGAGTGTCATTTTTCCTCTTTCCTTTCGGCGGCGAAAGGCGGCCGCTTATCTTTAAAATCACTGTTATCCTTTTATAATGCTTTCGTAAACCTCTTTTTCCTCGGTTTTGCCAACTGCGGTAAGTGCCGCTTTTTGAAGGTCAAAATATTTTAACCCGACTTTTCTCAGCTCGTCAAGGGTAATGCCTTTAATTTTTGAGATAATTGTGTCATCATCAATAACTTTTGAAAGCAAAAGCAAATTGCCGCCGGCCGGGGAAAGCCCCGGCTGTTCGCGGCTCATGATGAGCCCGGAGATGATTTTCTCCTTTGCAACGGAAAGCTCGCGATCGGTCACACTTTCAGGAAAACGGCGAATTTCGCGGCACATCTCCTCAAGTGCTTTTTTCTGATTGCCGGCTGAGAGACTCATTGAGCAGGAAATGTAGCCTGCTGCGAGGTAGCGGCAAAGCCATGAGTCAACGCTGTATACAAGGCCGAGCTGTTCGCGCAGCCGTTGATTGAGCCTTGAAGAGCTGCCCGTTCCGAGAATGAACGTGCAAAGCTTCAGCGCAAAAAAATCTTCGTGAACCAACGGTATGCCCGGAAAGGAGAGCATAAGATGAGTCTGCTCAAAATCACGCTTGACGAGTGTTGTTCCTTTTTTAAAGGGGGCGTCTTTTTTCGTTATCGCATTGCCGGTGTTTTTGAGCGCGGAAAAATAGGAGTTGATTTTTTCAAGAATTTTTTCTTTGTCAAACTTTCCGGCGGCTCCTATAACTATACGTTCCGGAACATAAACCTTTTCAAGCTGAGAAACAAAGTCCTCTCTTTTTATTGCGGAAACGCTTTCGTTTGTTCCGAGAATTTGAAGCGCAAGCGGCGAGGAGGAAAAAATTGCGCTTTCGTTCGCTTCGTAGCAGACGTCAGACGGGTCGTCACCGCACATTGCAATCTCTTCAAGAATAACTCCCTTTTCGGTTTCAATGTCCTTTTCATCGAGGCGCGGACGGGTAATCATTTCAAAAAGAATGTCAACTGCCTCTTCAATGTGGTAATCAAGGGCGCGCGTATAAAAGAACGTGAACTCCTTTGTTGTGTATGCGTTGACAGAAGCACCGATAGAGTCCATTCCTTCGGCAATTTCAAACGCCGTGCGTGTTTTTGAGCCTTTAAAAACAATGTGCTCGATGAAATGAGAAATCCCGTTGTTCTTTTCGTTCTCTTCGCTTGAACCGGAGGCAACCCAGACGCCGACCGTTGCCGAACGCTGGCCTTCTCTCGGCTCAAGGAGAACGCGAAGTCCGTTTTCAAGCGTAATGATTTCCATAATGAAAGCTCTCCCTATGCAACCGAAAACTGTGAGTTATAAAGCTTGGCATAAAGGCCGTTTTTTGAAAGCAGCTCGCTGTGCTTTCCCTGTTCAACAACTCTGCCGTTGTCGATAACGATTATATTGTCCGCCTCGCGAATCGTTGAAAGGCGGTGTGCAATGACAAAATTTGTTCTGCCGCGCATGAGGTTGCTCATGGCCTGCTGAATTTGAAGCTCGGTTCTCGTGTCAACGGAGCTTGTTGCTTCATCGAGAATGAGTATCTGCGGGTCGGCGAGGATTGCTCTTGCGATTGTCAAAAGCTGCTTTTCCCCGGAGGAAAGGTTTGAGCCCTCTTCGTCAAGAACCGTGTCGTAACCATCCGGGAGGGTGCTCACAAAGCGGTCTACCTTAGCCGCACGGACGGCGTTCATGAATTCCTCTTCGGTTGCGTCCGGTCTGCCGTACATGATGTTTTCGCGGATAGTTGCGGAAAACAGCCATGCATCCTGAAGCACCATTGAAAAAATGCTTCTGAGGTTTTCTCTTGAAAGGTCGCGGATGTCTGTTCCGTCAATTTTAATGCTGCCGGAGTTGACTTCATAAAAGCGCATGAGCAGATTGACGAGCGTTGTTTTGCCTGCGCCGGTCGGGCCGACGACTGCAACAAGCTCGCCGGGCTTTACGGAAAGGTTGAATTTTTCATAGAGAGGCTTGTCCGGACTGTATGAAAAATCAACGTTTTCAAAGTCAACAAAGCCCTTTGCTTTTTTAATCACCGCTTTTGGGGTGTCGGGAACCTCCTCGCTGCTGTCGGTAATTTCAAAAACACGCTCCGCCGAAGCGAGGGCGGACTGGAGGTTGTTGATTATCCGGCTGACGTCAACGAGCGGCTGCATGAACATATTTGAATAGACCATGAAGGCCGTGATTGCGCCGAGGGTCATTTTCTTTTCTATAATAAGATAACCTGCAATAACGCAAATAAACACATAGCCGATGTTTTTTATAAAGCTTATCACCGGACCGATGAGGCCGGAAAAAAACTGAGCGTGCTCTCCGGATTTTGTCAGCTCGTTGTTGATTGCGGAAAACTCTTCAATAGCGGTCTTTTCGTGGCCGAAGGCTTTGACGATTTTGTGGCCGGTGAACATCTCTTCAATGTGTCCGTTGATGTCTCCGGTGCGCTTCCATTGCTCGCGAAAGAACAGCTTCGACTTTTTGAGGATGAGCGCCGCCGCAAGTCCGCCGAGCGGAAGCGGAACGACGGTGGTCGCAGTAAGAAGCGGGCTTTCCTTCAGCATAACGGCAAGCACACCGAAAAAGGTGACGAGCGAGGTTGCGATTTGAATAAAGTTATTCTGAAAGCTGTTGTTGATGTTGTCAATGTCGTTCGTAACTCTTGAAAGCAGGTCACCCTTGCTGTGGGAGTCGAAGAACTTCAGCGGAAGGCGGGACATTTTTTTGTTCACCTTGTCGCGAAGGGCGGTGACAACGTCCTGGGAAACCCTGGCCATTATATAATTGAGAAAAAACGAACAGAGTGCATAGAGCGCAAAAATAACTGCAATGTTTCTTAGAACGCCTGTTACGGCGGAAAAATCAATGCTCCCGGTTTCAAGCTTGTTTTTGACCTGTTCGCTGATTATATCTATTATGCTTTTAAGATACTGCGGGCCGATTACCCCAAGTCCTGCCGAGGCGGCAGAAAGGAGAATGACAAAGCCGACCTTGAGCCTGTTGCCCTTCAGAAGAGAGAGGAGCTTTTTTCCCGTTTTCCAAAAATTCTGCGGCTTTCTTTCGCTGCCGTCCTCGCTTCGGTAGGCGGCGTATCTTTCACTCACCTGCACAGCGGAGAGTTCGGTTTGCTTTTTCTTTTTCATACGAGAGCCTCCTCACTGAGCTGGGATCGGACTATCTCGCGGTATATGGGGCAGGACGAAACGAGCTGCTTGTGTGTACCCTCGCCGACCACCTTCCCCTCGTCAAGAACGATGATCTTGTCTGCGTCAAGGATGGTGCCGACCCTTTGCGCAACGATTATTACGGTTGCGTCAAGCTTTTCGCGCAGAGCGCGGCGCAATGCTGCGTCCGTGATGAAGTCAAGGGCAGAAAAACTGTCGTCAAAAACAAAAACCTCTGCACCGCGAACAAGGGCGCGCGCAATTGAAAGGCGCTGCTTTTGTCCGCCGGAAAAATTGGTTGCGTTTTGGCTGACCGGGCTGTCGATTCCCTGTGGGAGAGAATCAACAAAGTCGCTGCACTGAGCAATCTCAAGCGCAAGGCGCAGCCGTTCTTCGGTTGCGTTTTCGTTTCCGTAAAGGAGATTTTCCCTGATGCTTCCGCTGAAAAGGCCGGCCTTTTGCGGAACAAGGCCGATTTTTGAGTGCAGCTCGGCCTGAGAAAGCGAACGGACATCTGTTCCGTCAAAAAGAACGGCACCGTCGGTTACGTCGTAAAAACGCAGAATGAGGTTAACGAGCGTGCTTTTTCCGCTTCCCGTTGAACCGATTACTGCGGTTGTTTTTCCGCTTTCGGCGGTGAAGGAGACGTCCGAAAGAATCGTGTTTTCCGTGTTGTCATAACCGAAGGAAACGTTTTTGAATTCAACCGTACCGGCGAGTTTTCCGTCTGTTTTTAGCGGGGCGGCGGGGTCTTTGATTCCGGCCTCAAGGTTAAGAATTTCACAGATTCTCCTGGCCGAAATGTTGGCTCGCGGAACAATAACAAACATCGCCGCCGTCATTGAAACGGAAAAGACGATCATTACCATATAGATAACAAAAGCCTGAAGGTCACCGACGGAGTTTTGAATTTTCACCGCGTCGGTCATTGCGTCAATGCTTTTTGTTGCGGCAAAAATGAGGATATCGAGCGCGGCAATAATGAGCATAATGCAGACCGGAAGCAGAACGGACATTATCCGCGCAAATTTCATTACCAACGCGGAAAGGCGAAGGTTCTTTTCGGAAAAACGCCCGTCCTCGAAGGAGGTTCTGTTGAAAGCGCGGATAACGCGCATTCCGCCGAGCTTTTCGCGAAGGAAACGGTTGACCTCGTCGGTCATTTTCTGCCTTTCCTTGAAAAGGGGCATAACGAGCTTTACAACGGCAAAGGCAAGGACGGCAATAATCGGAATGATTGCAAAAATTATCATTGCAAGCTTTGCGTTGAGGAAGAACGCCATGAACGTTCCGCCGATGAGCATAACAGGCGAAGCAATGATTATCTGAATACTTTGCAAAAGAAAGTCCTGCATAACCTGAACATCGCTTGTGCAGCGCGTGATGAGCGACGGTGTGCCGATTTTGTCAATATCGCTCTGAGCGAGAGACTCAACCTTGAGGAAGATTTTTTCGCGCAGAATCTTTCCGTATCCGGCGGATACTTTTGCGCTGTAAAAGCTGCTGAGCGCGGAAATTCCGAGGCCGAGCGCGGAAACTCCGATCATAATTGCTCCCACTCGCTTTATGTAATCGACATCGGCGTCCTGAATTCCGACGTTTATAATTTGAGACATGAGCATCGGCAAGGCAAGCGTCATTCCCTGCGCAAGGAGAACCAATATCATTGAAAGGATGGCTGCGCCGCGTATCGGTTTCAAATATCTGAGTACCTTTTTCAAAAGCGCACCTCCCTTAAAACTTAATAGCTTTTTTCTTTGTGCTTTTCAAAACGGCTTTTCAGACAGCAAAGCATAAAATGCCAATTCTATATGATTATAACAAACACATATGAACAAACTGTAAACGCAACTTTAGGTTACTGTTTTGTAATGGAAAAGAATGATTAGAGGTGGCATAATGCACCGGCAAAGCGTAAAGTAACCACTGACAGGAGGTAATACTGTGGGGCAGCTGAGCCGCTCCGGTTTGCTGCTTTCAATCCGTAGCAGCGATATAGCGTTCACGATGGGTGCAAAGGGATCGCTGCTTCAAAAGGCGGAGGGCTATGAGGGCGAAATTACCGTTTATTGAGTAATTGCACTTAAAAGCCAAAAGAGCCGTGGACGGTTTGTTGATGCCGTCCATGGCTTTTTCATTTTTCCTTCGGCTTTGCAAAAAGCGAAACCACAAGCCCCGAAACTATCGCCGCCGTGATTCCGACGCTTGCGGAGGAAAGCGGCCCTTCAAGCACACCGAGAAGCCCCTTTTCCGCAACGGCCTGCTTTGTGCCTTTCGCGAGCGAATAGCCGAAGCCGGTCAGCGGCAGCGTTGCGCCGGAGTCTGCCCATTTTACAAGTGGCTCATAAAGTCCGACCGCGCCGAAGAATACACCGAGTACAACGAAAAGAACAAGCACCTTTGCCGGCGTCAGCTTTGTCAGGTCAATGAGAAGCTGACCGACGACGCAGATCAGACCGCCGACCAGAAACGCTTTTAAAAAAGTTAGAAACAGCTCCAATTTTACATCACCGCCCTGAGCTTTGAGGTGCATTTTGAAATGCATTTTTTAACGCCTTTTTTGTTGTCGGTCAAAAAGCAGAGCGCGGTGACAACGGCTGCCGCCGAGAGCATGACGCAGACGGCCTTTCGGACAAAGCAGAGAATTTTGTTGACCTTCAAAAGGCACATCACAAATTTTACACAGGAAAAAGCTTTCATTTTCATCGTAACCTTTCAGACCGCAATTTTTTTCTGCCGTTTTGCGCGGTCGGGCAGAACGGCTTTGAGTGAATTTATTGCTGCCCGGAGATGAGCACCGCGTGTGCGATTCCGGGAATGCTTTCGCCTTGGAGGGAAGACGTCGGAGACATCAGCGCGCCGGTTGCAACAAAAAGAACATTTTTTAGCATACCGTTTCTTATGCGGTTCAGGATATATGAGCAAAGCACGCTCGCGCTGCAGCCGCAGCCGGAGCCGCCGGCGTGAACGTCCTGCTTTTTTCGGTCAAAAATCAAAAGGCCGCAGTCGTTGTGAACAGGGGCAATGTCAATGCCCTCCTCTTTGAGCATAAGCTCCCTTAACAGCTCACTGCCGACCTGCCCGAGGTCACCCGTGAGGATGAGGTCGTAGTCCTCCGGAGCCGTGCCGGTGTCGTTCAGAAAATCCGAAACGGTTTTTTTTGCGGCCGGAGCCATCGCAGCACCCATGTTATTTGCATCGGTTATTCCGAGGTCGCAGATTGTTCCGATATGCAGCCTTTCAATGCGAGGAAGGTTTTTGTTTTCGCTTTCCGTCAGCAGTGCCGCCCCGGCCCCCGTGACGGTCCATTGCGCTGTCGGTGTGCGCTGGCCGCCGTATTCAAGGGGAAAGCGGAACTGCCTTTCCGCCGAGCAGAAGTGGGAGCAGGTTGCCGCAACGCATTTTTGAAAGCCGCCCGTTTCGATTGCAAGCGATGCCATGCACAGCGAAAGAGCCATTGTTGAACACGCGCCGTAAAGGCCGCAGAACGGCCTTGCAAAGCCACGCATTGAAAACGAAGAGCCAATGCACTGGTCAAGCAGGTCGCCCGAAAAAATCGCGTCGATCTCACTTTTTTCGGTATCTGCGTTTGAAAGTGCCTTTTTGACCGCCATGCTCAAAAGCTCACTTTCTGCCTTTTCCCACGACTTGTGTCCGAGCCTGTCATCTTCAAAAACGAGGTCAAATTCATTTTTGAGCGGGCCTTCGCCCTCTTTTTTTCCAACTGCCGCCGCGTTTGAAAGAATCCGTATCTCTTTTTGAAGAGTAATTGTTCCGCCGTTTCTTTTTGCCATTCTGTCACCCCTTTCAATAAAGCCCGAAGATAAAGATGATCAGTCCGTAAAGCGCCGCACTGCCGCAGCCGAAAACGATTACCGGACCGGCAAGCCGGAACATATTCGCCGCTGTTCCGAGGACGAGCCCTTCGGCGTGGAATTCCATCGCCGGGGAAACAATTGAATTTGCAAAGCCCGTGATCGGAACAGCCGTGCCTGCGCCGGCGTGCTTTGCAAGCTTGTCGAAAAGCCCGAGCCCCGTGAAGAGTGCGGTCAGCGCAATGATGACAACAAGAACGAGAGCCTTGGTTTCGTCTTCGCTCATGCCTGTTTTTGAAAAGAAACAGTTTAGCACCTGGGCAAATGTGCAAATAAGGCCGCCCACGCAAAATGCCTTGAGGCAGTCCTTCAAAACCGGAGAACCCGGAGATGAACGCTTCGCCATGTTTGAATATTCTTCTTTTGAAACCGCCATGAAAATACCTCACTTTCAAAACAAAACCGCCTGCGGTCACTTTAAAACTATTTTTTTCCGCAGCTTGAAGGTTTATACATTTTTTCGGCTGAGAAACGGTTGACAAAACATTTGACGAACTATAAAATAGAGGAGAAATGATCGGCTCAAGGCTGATAAAAGAATAAAGTTTTAGAAGAAAGAGGTTATAAAAATGGCTGTTTTCAAGTCCTTCAAGGCGGTTCGCCCGCTTCCGGAATACGCAGAAAAAATTGCCGCTCTTCCCTATGATGTTATGAACAGCAAGGAAGCGCGCGAAATGGTCAAAGGCAACCCCATCTCCTTTCTCCACGTTGACAAGGCGGAAATTGACCTTGATCCTTCGGTAGATATCTATGACGAAAAGGTATATCTCAAGGCGCGCGAAAACCTTGACGCGCTTTCAAAAAACGGTTATTGCAAGCAGGATGAAGCCGAGTGCTTTTATATCTACCGCCAGATAATGAACGGCAGAGCCCAGACCGGCCTTGTCGGCTGTGCGGGCATTGACGATTACATAAACGGCGTGATTAAAAAGCATGAGTTCACGAGAGCCGACAAGGAGCAGGACAGAATCAACCATGTTGATTACTGCAACGCAAACACCGGCCCGATTTTCCTCACCTACCGCGAAAACGATTTCATCAGCAAAACCGTCTCCGCCTGGCAGGAGGAGCACGCCCCGGTTTATGATTTTTCAAGCGACGGCGACGTTCGGAACACCGTTTGGGTGATTGACGACGCAAAAATCAACAAAGCGATTGCAGACGAGTTTTCAAGGATCGATGCGCTTTATATCGCAGACGGCCACCACCGCTGCGCTTCCGCAGTCAAAGTCGGACTCAAGAGACGCGAACAGTTCCCAAGCTTTGACGGAACAGAGGAGTTCAACTTCTTCCTCGCCGTTGCGTTCCCGAAGAATGAGCTTGAAATTATGGACTACAACCGTGTTATCAAGGATCTTGCAGGCTATGAGCCGGAGGAATTCATTGAAAAGCTTTCGGAAAAATTCACCGTTGCCGCCTATGAGGGCAAGGGCGCATATCATCCCGAAAAGTGCCACACCTTCGGAATGTACCTTGACGGCGGCTGGTATAAGCTTGAAGCAAAGGAAGGAAGCTTTGACGAAAACGACCCGGTTTTGAAGCTTGACGTTTCAATTCTTCAAAACAACTGCATTGACCCGATTTTCGGAATCACCGACCCGAGAACGGACAAGCGCATTGACTTTGTCGGCGGAATCCGCGGACTCGGCGAGCTTGAAAGACGCTGCAAGACCGACATGAGAATTGCCTTTTCAATGTATCCGACCTCACTTGACGAGCTCATGGATATTGCGGACGCAGGAAGGGTCATGCCGCCGAAGTCAACATGGTTTGAGCCGAAGCTTTTGAGCGGATTATTCACTCACAAGCTTTCATAAGGACAGATTTAAAACGGCGGCGGCGTTTTTCCGCCGCCGTTTTTTCTGCAAATGCCGTACATGGGAGGACAACATGACCGAAAAACTTTATGACCTTGACAGCTATGTGACCGAATTCACCTGTAAAGTCATATCACTTTACAAGGATGAGCGTTACACCTACATTGAAACCGACCGGACAGCCTTCTTCCCGGAGGGCGGCGGACAGACGAGCGACCGCGGCGTTCTCGGCGGCATATATGTTGAAAACGTTCAAATTATTGACGGAAAAATTGTTCATATCGTGGAAAACGACGTGGAGAATGTTGAAAAATTGAGCCCTGGGGCTGAAATTTTTGGAAAAATTGACGTAAAGAAGCGTTTTTCCGATATGCAGCAGCACACGGGCGAGCATATTTTCTCCGGAATCGTTAATTCGCTCTACGGCTATGATAATGTCGGCTTTCACCTTTCGCAGGACAGTGTGACTGTTGATTTCAACGGTGAGTTGAGTAATGATGACATCTGTAAAGTAGAAAGCCTTGTCAACAAAGCGATATGGGAAAACCTTGAAATCAAGGTCAGCTACCCCTGCGGGGAGCAACTGAAGACCCTTTCATACAGGAGCAAAAAAGAAATTGACGGAAAACTCAGGATCGTTGAAATTCCCGGCGTTGACATTTGTGCCTGCTGTGCGCCGCACGTCAGAAGAACCGGCGAGGTCGGCTCTTTCAGAATAATCAAAAACGAACGCCACCGCGGCGGAATGAGATTTTTCATTCTTTGCGGCGAACGCGCTATGCTTGACGCAAGGGAAAAGCTCTCGCAAAACTACCTTGTGAGCAACCTGCTTGTTGCAAGGGAGACGGAAACCTTTTCGGCCGTGAGCAGACTTTTTGAAGAGCGCTCTGCCCTTTCCGCCGAAAACGCCGCGCTCAGAAAAGAGCTTTACGCCCTCAAAGTGCAAAGCATTGAAGGCGGAGAAAAAATTATTCTTCAAAGCAAAACGGAAGATATGAACGAGGCAAGGCAGCTTGCCGATAAGCTTTCGGACAAGGCCGAAAAGTTTGCCGCCGTCCTCTTCGGAAAAGCCGGGGAGAGATATGTCATAATTTCCAAGACCGGCTTTGAGCTTTCCCCGCTTTGCAAGGCGCTTAACTCTGCCTTTTCCGGCCGCGGCGGCGGAAGGGACGGAATTGTTCAGGGCTCGCTCGCTTTGCCGAAGGGAGCAAAAGAATTCCTCAAAAGCTTTAGCTGAGTTGTCTGAAGTGTGCCCTTGAAAAAGGTTGCTTTTTTGTGCTACTATAAGCTGAAAAGAAAAATCTGACGGCAAGGGGATAACGGAAAATGGAAAAGAATATTTCTGTCAGCAATGAGCGGCTTTCCGAACTCATCAAAAGCATTGACAAAATCGAATTGACAGAGGAGGAAAAGAAAAGGCACTCCGGTTCATACATAAATCTCCCTTCGGGTGAAACTCACTATGAAATGAAGGGCGAAGGCGAAGCGGTCGTTCTGGTTCACGGCTTTGCAACGCCGTATTTTATCTATGACAAGATTTTTGATTTCCTCGTTTCAAAGGGGTATAGGGTTTTACGGTATGATCTGCTCGGCAGGGGACTTTCAAAGCGGGTAAAAGAGGATTACACGCCGTCTCTCTTTGCCCTTCAGCTTGAAGAGCTGACCGACGCGCTCCTGCCGGAAGGAAAGTTCTTCCTTTTCGGAACCTCAATGGGCGGAGCGATTGTAACCGCTTTTGCCGCCAAAAGGCCGGAAAGGGTGAAAAAGCTTTTCCTTCTTGCTCCGGCCGGAATGGAGTATAAAGCACCGCTTTATATGAAAATGGCAAAAAAGCCGCTTTTGGGCGAGCTGATGTTCGGCACTCTCGGCGGAAAGCTGCTTTTGAAAGGCTCTTGCTCTGAGCTGATATACAGCAAGGAACAGACCGGCTATTACCTTGAAAAATTTGCCGAGGGCGCGAGGTACAAGGGCTTTTTGCGCGCAACGCTTTCAAGCCTTCGCAACACGCTGATGAGACCGGACATCACCGTTCCAAACTATAAAAAGGTTGCCGAACATAAAATTCCCGTCTGCACACTCTGGGGCACGGCAGACAAAACAATGCCGTATTACCAGTCAAAGCAGCTTCTTTCAATTTTCCCCGATATGCACTTTCATACATTTGAGGGTTCGGGACATATTTTTCTTTTCGATGAGGGCGAAAGAACCTGCAACATCATTTTTGACGAAATGAACGGAGGGAACGCATGACGGAAGATGTCCTTGAAATTATAAACCGTGCAATCAAAAAGGCCGATCCGTTTGAAAACACGGCGAGAATAATTGAAAAGCTTGAGCTTTCCGCCGGCGGCAGGCTCGCCGTAATGAGCATCGGAAAAGCTGCCGTGCCGATGGCAAAGGCCGCACAAAAAGTACTCGGTTCAAAAATCAATTGCGGTCTGCTTGTGACAAAATATGACCACGCAAAAGGCTTTTCTTCAAATCGGTTTGAGGTTATTGAAGCGGCTCACCCGGTCAGCGATGAAAACAGCATTCGCGCCGCTGAAAAGGGGCTTGAAATTGCGCAGTCGCTCAAAGAAAACGATGTTCTGCTGGTTTTGCTTTCCGGCGGCGGCAGTGCACTTTTTGAAAAAAGCTCGGTTACGCCGGAAAAACAGCGAAGCATCACTCAAAAGCTCCTTTCACGCGGAGCAAGCATTGACGAAATGAATGCGGTGCGCCGCAGACTTTCGCTCGTCAAGGGAGGACGTCTTGCCGCCGCCGCATATCCGGCAAAGGTGATTACCGTTGCGCTGTCTGACGTTCTCGGAAACGACAAAAGTGTAATTGCCTCCGGAATTACCGTTCCCGAACCGCTTTCGCCACAAGAGGTGAGGAGGGTCATTCTGAAGTACCTTCCCGAAGAGGAAGAGACGCTCTTATCGGTTCTTTCGGAAGGTGCAAAGCTAAAAATCAATGACGGCGGCTATTATTTTGCAGGGAACGTTGAAATGCTCTGCGATGCGGCTGAAGAAGAAGCGAAAAAACTCGGCTATACCGTTCGTGTAAGAGACTGTTCGCTTTGCGGCGAAGCTCGGAACGCGGCCGAAAGCATAATTAAAAACGCACTCGGAGAAAAAGGAAAAAACGCCTATATTTACGGCGGCGAAACAACGGTCACGCTTAAGGGAAACGGCCTTGGCGGCAGGAATCAGGAGATGGCTCTTTGCGCCGCGATCCTCCTGAAGGGGAAAAACGGAATCGCATTTGCCTCGGCAGGCTCGGACGGAACAGACGGCCCGACTGACGCGGCCGGCGGCTTTGCGGACGGAAGCACCTTTGAAAAAATTCAAAACGGCGGTTCCGAACCCGTTGCCGCACTTGAAAACAATGATTCCTACCACGCGCTCAAAAGCGGCGGAGCGTTGCTGATAACAGGCCCCACCGGTACAAACGTGAACGATTTGACGGTCATTCTGACCGATCTGTAAGGGGAGAAAAGTATGAAAATTATTGTTGCAGGTGCCGGTCACGGCGGACTTACGGCTGCCGCGCTGCTTTCTGCGGCCGGGCACGACGTAAGCGTTCTTGAAAAGGAAAAGCGGGAGAACCTCGGCCATGACTGGGAAGACAGGTTTACTTTTGAAATTCTGCGCGAAATTACCGGTCAGGAGATTCCCGGCCAAAGCCGGCGGTATCGCGGTGACTGTGCCTTCATTTCGCCTGACTATAAAACGCGCGTTGTTGTAAACTATTCCGAAGAGAACCGTCAGAAGGTCATGTGGCGCAAGCCGCTTTTAAATATGCTCATTGAAAACGCGGAAAAAAACGGTGTAAGGCTTTCTTTCGGTGAAGAGGTGCTTTCTGCTCTTGTCTCCTGCGGAAAAGTAGCAGGCGTTGAAACAAAAAGCGGCGAGGTCTTTGCCGACCTTGTGATTGATGCCGCGGGTGTGTTTTCGCCTGTCAGGATGTCGCTCCCGGCTTCCTTAGGAATAGAAAACGCTCCCGAAAGGGGAGACGTGTTCTATGTGCGACGGACTTATTTTGAAAAAACAGCCGAAGAAAACGCAGAAGCAAAGGCGGTTCCCTTTGAAGTGTACCTTTGCCACAACGGCGAACAGGGTCTTTCATGGTGCTGCACGAACGAAAACAGCGTTGATATCCTTATCGGAAGAATTGACAAGCCGGATGAATCACTTTTTGAAAAGCATACCAAGCTCTTTTGTGAAAGCCATCCGTGGTTTGGAGAAAAGGTTCTCCATGGCGGAACAGACGGTGTGATTCCCGTTCGGCGTCCGCTTGCTCTGATGGTTGCGGACGGCTACGCCGCAGTCGGTGACAGTGCCTTCATGACGACCCCAATGAACGGAATGGGCATTGACCTCTCGCTCAGAGCCGGTCAGCTGCTCGCGAAAACCGTTATTGAAGAAAACAGTGCCGATTCAAAAGCACTGTGGAAATATAACCGCGATTTTCACCGCCTTTACGGTGCAGAAACAGCGCGGAACGAAAGTCTCAAAAATACTCTTTTGAACCTTCCGCCGCAGGGAGTGAGCTTCCTTTTTGAAAGCGGTGTTGTTCAGGCCGGCGACCTTGCAGGTGCAGGAAGAAATACCAAGCCTTCGGTGCTTTTGGGCAAGTTTGTCCGCGGAATGAAAAAACCGGCGTACTTTTTTTCGGTACTCGGCGGACTCATGAAAGGTGCAAAGCTTTCAAAGGCTCTCGCTGCCGCGCCTGAGGAATTTGAAAAAGAAAAGGTTTCAGCGTGGCAGAACGATGTGAAAAGCAAGGTTCTGCCGGTAAAAAAATGAATATAGATAGATTACATGAAAAGGAGACCAGCAATGAGCGTTATCAAAACACATTATGACAATATGCCGGACGGCAGAGAGGTTTTCCTCTATACGATTGAAAACAACAACGGTGTTCAGGCCGGGATAATCACACGCGGCGCGACCCTCAATTCCTTTGTTTGCCCCGACCGCGACGGCGTCATGGGCGACATCATCGTCGGCTTTGAAAACATTCTCGGCCATATCAATTCCGGAACCTACACAGGAGAGATCATCGGCCAGTATGCAAACAGAATAAGCGGCGGAAAGTTCACTCTTTCCGGAAAAGAGTATAACGTCACCAAAAACGAAAAAGGCATCACCTGCCTGCACGGCGGCGGAGAATACAGCAGCGCGCTTTGGAAGGCCATTATCGTTGACGACGATGCTGTTGAATTTTCATACCGCAGCCCGGACGGCGAACAGGGCTTCCCCGGCGAGGTTGATGCAAAGGTTACTTATGTTCTGACGGATCGCAATGAGCTTGAAATTCATTACGAAGCCGTTCCCGACCGCGAGACGGTAATAAACATGACGAACCACGCTTATTTTAACCTCGGAACAACGGCGAACGGAAGCATTCTTGACCATGAGCTTATGCTCAACTGCGACTTCTTCACTCCGACCGATGAAAACAGCATTCCCACGGGCGAAATAAGACCCGTTGAGGGCACCGCGTTTGACTTCAGAGAGTTCAAAAAAATCGGCAGAGACATTGAAAACGACGACCCTCAGCTTGTTCAGTGCCGCGGCTATGACCACAATTTCTGCGTCAACGGCGATATCGGAACGCTTCGCCTTGTTGCAAAGGCAAAGGACGAAAAGAGCGGAAGAAAGCTCGAGGTTTTGTCTGACCTTCCCGGTGTTCAGCTTTATACGGGCAACTTCATGGACGGTGAAATGGGCAAAAACGGAATCGGCCTTGACAAGAACTTCGGCTTCTGCCTTGAAACGCAGTATTATCCCGATACGCCTAACAGACCGGAGTTTCCGCAGTGCACCTTCAAAAAGGGAGAAAAGTTCAAAAGCCTCACCGTTTTCAAGGTTTGAGCTTACGCCGATGAGGCGGAAATATTCTGAAAATGACGGCTTTTTCAAGGTAAAAGTGTTTAAATTTTCCGCCGCTAAATATGCATAATACACAAATTTAATAATTTTTTAATAATCGCGTTGACAAATTGGCAAACTTGGTTTAAAATATTATCAAGTTTAAAGGTGGGGAAAGTCCGCCTTGGTTTTGAATTAAATCAATAATCACCGAAAGGAGTTTTTGCATGAACTGGAATACTTTTACTGACGTATGCAAAGATGTTGTCCGTTTCTTTGACCGCGTTATGGGTTGGGTAGCTTATGTTGTCGGCGCTGAAGATGATCCGTACGGCTACACCAAGTTCTATGACACGATTTGGGGCGACAAAGAAGACAAGGCTTAAAAGCTTGAAAGGAGAACGGAACGATGAATGCTGCAATGAAGGCATATGAAACCCTCAGAGGTATTTTCCAGGCTTTTCTCAGCTTTGTTGAGAGTATCCTCAACAGATTCGGAAAAATCGACGGGGACGGTTGGATCAACTGATTTTTCTGACTGAATTTTGCACGAAGGTGCCCCGTGCCGAAAGGCGCGGGGCTTTTTCAGTTGCGGCTATAAAACAATTATCGCGCAAAAGCACCGTGTCCGTGAACAACGGAAACGGTCGGCTTTGCGCTTTTTGGGCGTTAGGCTGAAGAACTCCGAACTCAATGCGCCTTAAGAATTTGTTTTCCCGCACATTGCGGCACTTTTTTTGTCTCGTCATACGTCAGTATGGCTTCGCCAAAGAAGCACCACACTGCACGAAAAAACAAGTCCTTCAGGTGCGAATTATCGGCGAAAATTCGCCTTTAAAAACCGCATTGAGTTCGAAGCTCTTCAGCCTAGAACGAAAGAATTCGGCGTAAATTGCCCTTATAAAATATGTCCCTCAAAATTTGCCTGCGGCACAATTTTGAGCCGGACGAATTACCGTCACGCCTTGTCCGGCTACAACTTGGTGTGTATAGAGGTTTCATTATTTTTTTGTAGCCGGAAAGGCTATGGTAATATGGGCGGCTTTTCAAAAATCCTTCAAAAAAGCGAGGAATATCTCTCGGTCAAAAGGAGCTTTGAGCGCAGGGAACTGCCGATGGGAATAATCGGTCTTCCGGCGGTCTGCAAGGCGAACTATATCTCCGCTCTTTGCGAAGACGAGGGAAAAAAAGCCCTCGTTCTCTGCGCCGACGAGCCAAGTGCTCTCAAGCTCTGCGATGACTTTAACGTTTTTTCCTCCGGCGCGCTGTATTTCCCGGTGAGAGATTTGAACTTCCGTTCGTCCGACAGCTCCTCAAAGGAATATGAACAGCAGAGGATCGGAGTGCTTTCAAAAATTCTTTCCGGTGAGTATAAGTACATCGTTTGCAGCGTTCAGGCAGCAATGCAGTTCACTGTTCCGGGGAGTGAACTCAAACGGCGCAGTGTGCACCTTTCTACGGGAGCGGAGATTGAAGAGGCTCAGCTTGTTCTTGCGCTTACTCTCGCCGGCTACGTTCGTGCGGAACAGGTTGACGGCGTGGGTCAGTTTTCGCTGCGCGGCGGAATCGTTGACTTTTTTCCTCCGGGAAGGAGCGACCCGGTCAGAACAGAATTCTGGGGAGATACCGTTGACAGCCTGACCGCCTTTGACCTTGAAACGCAAAGACGTACCGATGTTCTTGACGAGGTTTTGATAACCCCTGCCGGTGAGGTTCTTTTTGAAAACGATGATGTTCTGCGCGAAAAGCTCGAGAGCTTTCTTTCGGGCATAAAGGGGCGAGGTGCTTCGAAAATCCGCGAAACAATTTCAGAGGATATTACGCGCCTTAAAAACGGGATACGCCTTTCCTGTCTTGACAGATATCTTCCGTTGGCATATGAAAAGGCCGAGACGGTTTTTGACTACACAAAAGGCGATTTGCTTTTTGTTTGCGAAAGCTCCGGAGTGAAGCAAAAGGCCGAGTCCTCGCTCAAGCTTTTGTATGAGGATATCAAGGCGATGACCGTTGACGGCTTTTTGACGAAAGGCATTGACCGCTTTGCGCTCACAACAGCCGAGCTGTTTTCGCTTTATGAAAGCCGCGGGGCTGTTTTTGCCGATAATCTTGCAAGGGGAAGCTTCGACATTCCGGTGAAGAGCCTTGTCAGCGTGAGTGCCGCCGTCAATTCCGGCTGGGACGGAACGCTTTCTTATCTGCTTGAGGATATAGAGCCGTATCTCAGACGCGGCTTTACCTGCGTTGTTGCCGCCGGAACGGAAAAGAATTCAAAAGAGCTTGCTTTTGACCTTGGAACCGAAGGCGTTGAGGCTCATTATTACCCGGTGATCCCGGCCGAATTTTCACCGAAATCGGTCAACGTTATTTCAGGCTCTGTCGGTTCGGGCTTCGGATATCCTAACGCAGAATTTGAATTGTTTTCGCTTTCAAGGAAGGCTACGGCGGTAAAGCGGAAAATCAAAAAGCGTTTCTCCGGCGGAAAGGGCATTGCGAGCCTTGAAGAGCTATCCCGCGGCGATTACGTTGTTCACTCCGTCTACGGAATCGGTATTTTTGACGGAATTAAAAGCATGAAGGTTGAGTCTGCAACAAAGGATTTTATTAAAATTAACTATCGCGGAAATGATGTCCTTTATGTTCCCGTAACGCAGCTCGACCTTGTTTCAAAATATATTTCTCCAAAGGATACCGACCGCGCTGTCAAGCTCAACCGCCTCGGTTCGGATGAATGGAAAAAGACCAAATCAAAGGTTCGCGCCGCAGTCGGCGATATGGCGGCAAAGCTCACAGAGCTTTATTCAAAGCGGCTTTCTGCAAAGGGCTTTGCTTTTTCTCAGGACATTGATATGCAAAACGACTTTGAGCGCAGGTTTGAGTTTGAAGAAACAGACGACCAGCTCGTTGCAATCAATGAAATTAAAAAAGACATGGAGCGGCAGTCACCGATGGATAGGCTCCTTTGCGGTGATGTAGGCTTCGGTAAGACCGAGGTTGCGCTGCGTGCCGCTTTCAAGTGCGTTGCGGACGGAAAGCAATGCGCCGTTCTTGTTCCGACAACGATCCTCGCTTTTCAGCATTATCAAACGATTAAAAAGCGCTTTGACGGTTTCCCGCTTGAGGTTGAAATGCTCTCGCGCTTCCGGAGTACCTCCGAACGGACGAAGATCAAAAAGCGGCTCAAAAGCGGCGGGATTGACCTTGTTGTCGGCACTCATTCAATTATTGCGCGCGGCGTTGAGTTCAAAGACCTCGGCCTTCTCATCGTTGACGAGGAGCAGCGCTTCGGCGTTGCGCAAAAGGAAAAGCTCAAGGAAAAATTTCCGGGAGTTGATGTTCTGACGCTTTCGGCAACACCGATTCCGCGTACGCTCAACATGGCAATGACAGGAATACGCGATATGTCGGTGCTTGAGATGCCGCCGCTTGACCGCCACCCGGTTCAGACCTACGTTGTTCCGCAGGACATGGACGTTCTTTGCGAGGCGATTGAGCGTGAGCTTCGCCGCGGAGGTCAAGTATATTATCTGCACAACAGAACCGGCACGATTGAAAAAACCGCCGCCGAGCTCAGGGAGCGTCTGCCGCAGGCAAGGGTCGGAATCGGCCACGGAAAAATGGGTGAGGAGGAGCTCAGCGAAGTTTGGAGACAGCTTCTTGAGGGAGAAATTGATGTTCTTGTTTGCACGACCATAATCGAAACCGGCGTTGACGTTCCGAACGCGAACACGCTCATTATTGAAAACGCAGACCGTCTCGGCCTTGCTCAACTGCATCAGATACGCGGCAGAGTCGGCCGCAGCGCAAGGCGCGCCTTTGCCTATCTGACCTATAACCCCGGAAAGCAGCTTTCGCCGGAAGCGGAGCGCAGACTTTCCGCAATACGCGAATATACCGAGTTCGGCTCAGGCTTCAGGATTGCAATGCGCGACCTTGAAATCCGCGGCGCAGGCAATGTCCTCGGTGCACAGCAGCACGGACACATGGAGGCTGTCGGTTATGATATGTACCTCAAACTGCTTTCCGAAGCGGTTGAAAGCAGCAAGGCCGGCGGTACCGATGTACCCATGGATGAGGACGCCGAATGCCTCATTGACATCGCCGTTGATGCGCATATTCCGGAAAGCTATATTGACTCGGTCAAGAACAGACTGTTCATGTATAAGCGGATCGCCTGTGTCAAAACAAAGGAGGACGCTCAGGACGTTATTGACGAGCTGATCGATCGTTTTGGCGAACCGCCGAAAACGGTTCTCGGTCTTATTGATATTGCGCTCATTCGCAACCGCTGCATTTCTCTCGGTATCTATGAGATTTCTCAGCGCGGCGCGGTTTTGCTGGTTTACCTCCGGAAAATCGAACCGCTTTCGCTTGCAATGCTTTCAAAGCTGATGCGCGGCAGAGTTATGGTAAGCGCGGCAAAAACAAAGCCGTATCTTTCGGTCAAGCTTTCCGACCGCACGGCGACCCGGACGCTCGATGAGGTGCTGAAAATTCTTGAATCGGCCAAAAACGCCGAAAAAAAGAACGCCGAAGGCGAAACAAAGGAAAACAGCGGAGAGTAATTTCTGTTTGACATGGCTTTACTTGTATGGTATACTCAATTTATCTGAATTTTAGAAAAAAGGCAGGCGAAAAGGAATGAAGACGTTCAACCGAGTTGTTGCACTGGCTCTCGTTTTGGCACTCATTTCCTCCTTTGCGCTTGTTTTTTCTCTTTTCGCCTTTCCGGAGCATAACTCAACGCATATTTGTCCTGAAGCAGGCTGTGCTGTTTGCGCTGTTGTAAATTTTGCGCGGAGTCTTTTCAGCTCGGTCGGTTTGGCAGCTGTTGTTTTCTGTTTGCTGATTTTTATTCGGAAAGGGCGCTTCTTGCCGTTTTCAAAAGAATTTCCTGCGAAGCAGGTTAATGAAACTCCTGTTACTCTCAAAATTAAAATTACAATGTGAATAATTTGCCGGCGAAAAGTCAGCTTAGTGCGCCGCAATGGGTGTGTGAAGGCTTTTCTTTTCGTTGGCTTTGGCAAGCTTTTTTGGCCACAGTAAGGGGCAGTCTCCCTTTGCTGAGGCTTGGCCGCGGTTTTTGCGCGAGAAAGCTTGCTTTTATTCTGTTACACAATTTTATTTTTTAGAATAAAGGAGCTTTGTTATGAAAAAAATAACAGCAATTTTCTTGGTTTTAACTTTTGCCCTCTCTCTTTTTTGCGCATGTGCGAAAGATAATGAGCCTGAAAGGGCGACCGACTCTTCGGCAGCTTCCGGCGAAAAAAGGCTTTCGGTCGTCTGCTCAATTTTTCCGCAATATGATTTTGTTCGTGAAATTACCGGAAATCAAATTGAGCTTGAGCTGCTTTTGAAAAGCAAGGTTGACCTTCATAGCTATAAACCGAACGCTCAGGATATTCTCAAAATTAAAAATTGCGATCTGTTCATTGATGTCGGCGGAGAATCGGATAAATGGGCAGACGATGTTCTTTCAACGCTCGGTGACGAAGCACCGCAGGTGCTCTCGCTTATAGACACCGTTGAAGCCAAGGAGGAAAAGGAAATTGAAGGCGCGGAAGAGGAGCATGAGCACGGGGAAGGTGAAGGGCACGAAAAGGAGCTTGACGAACACGTCTGGACGTCGCTTAGAAATGCTCAGACAATAGTTTCTGCAATTGAGAAGAAGCTCTGTGCTCTTGACAAAAGAAATGCGGAAAAATATAAAGAAAATGCTTCTGCCTACATAGAAAAACTGTCCGCGCTTGAAAAGAGGTATTCGGAAACAATTTCAGGAGCAGCGCAGAAGGTTCTTGTTTTTGCCGATCGTTTTCCGTTTAGATATCTTGCCGATGATTATTCACTTGAATGTTTTGCTGCTTTTGCCGGCTGTTCGGCTGAAACGCAGGCAAGCTTTGAGACAATAGCATTTCTTTCAGAAAAGGTGAAGGAAAACGTCTTAAAATATGTCCTTAAAATTGATGGTTCGGACGGTGCGGTTGCCGAAACCGTGGCAGACCGGAGCGTAGCAAAAATAAAAACGCTCAATTCTTGTCAGAGCGTTTCACAAGAGGAGATAGAAAACGGTGTAACTTATCTTTCAATTATGGAGGAAAATCTTGCTGTTCTCGGGGAGGTGCTCAAATGATGCGACTTCTTACCGCAGAAAGTCTAAGCGTTGGCTATGAGGGAAAAAGTGTTGCAAAAAACATCAGCTTCACGGTGAACAGCGGCGATTACCTTTCCGTTGTCGGCGAAAACGGAGCGGGAAAGAGCACCCTTATGAAAACTATCCTCTCGCTCAAAGCACCTCTTTCCGGAAAATTGGAAATTGAAAAATCACTTCTGAAAGGACGCATAGGGTATCTTCCGCAACAGACGGAGGTTCAAAAGGGTTTTCCGGCAACGGCTTTTGAAATTGTCCTTTCGGGTTTTGTTTCAAAAAGGGGTCTTTGCCCGTTTTATTCAAAGGTTCAAAAGCAGCAGGCACTTGCGTGGCTGAGCAGGCTTGAAATTGAAGCGCTCAAAAACAAGAGCTATAAAGCACTTTCCGGCGGTCAGCAGCAGCGTGTTCTGCTTGCCAGGGCTCTCTGCGCCGCAGAACGGCTCATTCTTCTTGATGAGCCGACTGCCGGCCTTGACCCGTTTGTTACAAAGAGTATGTATTCGCTTATAAGCTCGCTCAACAAGGAGAACGAAATGTCTGTTATTATGATTTCGCACGACCTTGACGCGGCCTTAAAATATTCAACCCATATTCTTCAGATCACACACGCGGGATGCTTTTTCGGAACGGTTGAGGAATACAGAAAAAGCGCACACTTTGCCTCGTTTTCCGGAAAGGGGGAGGAAAGCAATGCTTGAAAAGTTTTTTTCCTATCTGCAATATGATTTTGTTCTTTATGCACTTGTTGCCGGTGTGCTCATTGCGCTTTGCGCTGCACTTCTCGGCGTAACGCTCGTTTTGCGCAGGTATTCGCTCATCGGAGACGGGCTTTCCCATGTTGCTTTCGGTGCAACAACGGTCGCAATGGTGCTTTCGGTCACGCCGCTTTATGTTTCGCTCCCGGCAACAATTGCCGTCTCTGTTCTGCTGCTTCGCGGCGGACGTTCAAAGCTTGGCGGGGACAGCGGCGTTGCAGTCATTTCGGTTTCTGCTCTTGCGCTTGGATATCTGGTTTTAAATATCTTTTCAAAAAAGACAACCAACCTGAGCGGAGACGTTTGCAGTATTCTCTTTGGCTCAACATCGATTCTAACGCTCAAAAAAGGCGATGTTGCCGCTTGTGTTGCGCTGACTCTGCTTGTTGTTGCGGTCTTTGCGCTGTTTTATAATAAAATCTTCGCCGTGACCTTTGACGAAACTTTTACGGCTGCTGTCGGAACGAAATGTTCGGTATACAATGCGGTTCTTGCTGTGACGACTGCAATTGTTATTGTGCTTGCTGTGAATCTTATCGGTGCGCTGCTGATTTCCGCGCTTATCGTTTTTCCTGCCCTCTGCTCGATGCGGCTCTTTAAAAGCTTTCGCGGCGTAATGCTTTGTGCGGCGGTGCTTTCCGTTGTCTGCGCCGTAGGAGGAATCCTCGTCTCCATTCTTTATTCGACGCCGGTCGGCTCAACAATTGTTGCGTTCGAACTTGCGGTATTCATTATCTGTATAATTATTGACGTACTTAAAGGAGGTACAAGAAAATGAAAAGAATTTTTGTTCTTGCTCTGTTTGTGATAATTTCCCTTTCTCTTTGTGCCTGCGGACAAAACGCAGCTGATACCTTTTCGTCTTCAAACGGATCGGATTCCGCGCTGATTTCAAACGGTTCAACTCTTCCTGTCACAGAAAATGCGGACGCCGAAGAGGAGAAAATTCAAAAGGCGAAGGAGCTTGAAAAGTATGATGTTGACCTTGATTTTTCTTCAATGAATAAGACGATGACAACGGCTCAGATGTCCTCAATATATAACTCACCCGGGGACTACATCGGAAAAACCGTCAGATTAACGGCAACCTATCAGAAATTTCACAGCGATGAAACCGGCAAGGATTATAATATTGCTTTCGGCTATGATGATACCGGCTGCTGCGCAGCGTGGAATATTGAGTTTTACGGTGATAAAGTGCCGGAGAACATTGAGGATTACTCGACCGTTTCAATGGTAGGAAAGCTTGCTCAGTATGACGAGGGCGGACAAAAATATATGTTTATTGACGTTGAGCATTTTGTTGCCTGACAAAACAGTCCGGTGCGCGGTTCTCTTTTTGAGCCGTATGCCGGACTTTGCTTTTCGCTTATTGACTTTCCCTCAAAAGTATGTTACAGTCGATTCGGCAGCCGCTTAAGCGGCAAAAAAGGAGAAAAGAAGAAATGAAGAACGATTTTTCAACCGTTGTGAACCGATGCAATACCGGTTCGCTCAAATGGGCTTCCTGCGAAGCGGGGGGCAAAAACGAAAACGCTTTTCCGTTTTCAACGGCAGACATGGAGTTCGCAGCGCCGCAGCCTGTTCGTGACGCGGTTTCCGCCTTTGCGCAAAGGGGCTTTTTCTGCTACACCGGCCCTGACAAAAAATACCGGCGTACCGTATGCGACTTCATGGAACGCCGCCATAACTGGCATATCGAGCCTCAGTGGATAGTTCCGACCTATGGTATTGTTGCAGCTATCAACACGGCTGTGCGCGCCTTCACAAATGAGGGGGACGGCGTAATCATTCAACGCCCTGTCTACCGTCCGTTCACCGCCGCGGTTGAAAACAACCGCCGCCGCGTTGTGAACAATGCCTTGGTTTTGAAGGACGGCTGTTACACGATGAACCTTGAAGAGCTTGAAGAGCTTTGCAAAGACGAGAACAACAAGCTGCTCATTCTCTGCTCGCCGCATAACCCGGTCGGCAGAGTTTGGACAGAAGAGGAGCTTCGCCGTGTCGGCGAAATCTGCCTTAAAAACTCGGTACTTGTAATTTCCGATGAAATTCATTTTGACATCTGTAACGTTCCTCACAGCGTTTTTACAAGCGTTGACAGCCGCTTTAGCGAAAATGCAATCGTTTGCACCGCTGCCTCAAAATCTTTCAATATTGCAGGGCTTTCAACTTCAAACATAATTATTGCGAACGAAGAACTCAGGCTCGAATTTTCCGCGCAGATCGAACACGACGGCTATTCCTGCATCAACTGCGCCGCCTACCCGGCGACTGTCGCCGCTTATACGGAATGTGACGGCTGGCTTGACGAAATGAATGCGGTTGTCGGAGAAAACTTCCGTTTTCTTGACGAGTACCTCAGGAAGAATATTCCTCAGGCTTTTATTGCAAAGCATGAGGGCACCTATCTTGCATGGCTCAATGTTTCCTTCCTCGGCCTTGAGGAAGAGAAGCTGGAACGCTTCTTTACCGAAAAGGTCAAAATTGTTCCGACTATGGGCACATGGTTCGGAAAAGAAGGCGAAGGCTTTGTCAGGCTGAATATCGCCGTGCCGAAGTCGGTTCTTGAAGAGGTTCTTGAACGCTTCAGAGCTGCTGTCTGCGGCGGATAAATATAAAGAAAACTGAACCGGTCCGTAAAAAAGACAATAGAAAAAAGCAGCCTCCTATGGCAGAATTAAAATAACTGCCATGGGAGGTTTTTTTGTGCCACGGAATATATCCAAAGAGTTAAGCTGAGGGGAATCGAACCCGATGCGGTTTTTTAAGGTAAATTTCCGCCGATACTGCGTTAAAAAGGCCTCGCAATGCGCCGGCATTACTCACCTTTTTGCCTTGTCTCGACAAAAATTCTCTTTAAAAACTGCTTCGCACCTGAAGGGCTTGTTTTTTCGTGCAGTGTGCTGCTTCTTTGGCGAAGCCATACTGACGTAAGCGTACCAAAAAGTGCCGCAATATGCGGAAAAACAAATTCTTCAGGCGCATTGGGTTCGACTCTCCTCAGCTTAAGCTTTCCGGATATGATGGGGCGAGGCTCATCATATCCGAACACATCAACTTCTTCAACAACTACCGTATTCAAACTAAAACAAAACTGACTCCGCCCAAAAGCGAAATCAGTTTGTTGCTTAAAATTAAGTTTTCTGCAAATCGGGCTGTTTTTGTACTGTATGCACAATCCGGGAAAGTTCACTTCAGAACAGCCTTTTTTTATTATTCATCAGGGTATCCGTTTGGATTCATACTCTGCCAACGCCATGAATCGGCGCACATTTGTTCAAGACTGCGTTCCGCTTTCCAGCCGAGCAGCTCATAGGCCTTGGTCGGGTCGGAATAGCAGGTTGCAATATCGCCGTCGCGGCGCGGACCGATCTTATAGTTGATTTTTACGCCGCTTGCTTTTTCAAAAGCATGAACAACGTCAAGAACGCTGTAACCGACGCCGGTTCCGAGGTTGATCGCCTCGCAGCCGCGCTGAGAAAGAACCCTCGCAACAGCCTTGACGTGGCCGAGCGCAAGGTCAACAACGTGAATGTAATCGCGCACTCCGGTTCCGTCCGGCGTGTCATAATCATCGCCGAAAACGTTGAGGAATTCGCGCTTTCCGACCGCAACCTGAGTGATATACGGCATGAGGTTGTTGGGAATCCCGTTCGGGTCTTCGCCGATTCTTCCGCTTTCGTGCGCACCGATGGGATTGAAGTAGCGCAGAAGGCTGATCGACCACTCGTTGTCAGAAGTATAGAGATCCTTGAGGATGAGCTCGATCATATACTTTGTTGTGCCGTAGGGATTGGTGGTTCCGCCTGTCGGCATGGTTTCCTTGAGCGGAGAGACGTTGTTCATTCCGTAAACGGTTGCCGAAGAGCTGAAAACAATGCGCTTGCAGCCGTTGTTTCTCATCACCCGGCAAAGGGTGAGCGTTCCGCCGATATTGTTGTCGTAATATTCAAGCGGCTTTTTGCAGGATTCGGGAACACACTTGAGGCCCGCAAAATGAATCACGGCGTCAATCTTTTCGCTTTTAAAGACCTTGTCAAGTCCGGCCTCATCGCGGATGTCACAGCGATAGAAAGCGAACTGTTTTTTTGCAAGCTCCGCGATTCTTCTGAGAGCTTCGCGCTTGCTGTTATAGAAGTTGTCAACAACAACCACGTCATACCCTGCCTTGAGCAGTTCGACACAGGTATGGGAGCCGATAAATCCGGCACCTCCGGTAACAAGAATTGACATTATTCATCACCTCGTTTATAATACTATTGTTATTATACAACTATTTTTTGAAAATGCAAGGAGCATTTTGTGCTATGCAAAACTTATCGGACATTTCCGTAATCAAAAGCGTGCTTTCGCGCCACGGATTCACGTTTTCAAAGGCACTCGGGCAAAACTTTCTCGTCAACCCGTCCGTCTGCCCGAGAATGGCAGAAGAGGGCGGCGCAAACGAACACACCGGCGTGATTGAAATCGGAGCCGGAATAGGCGTTTTGACGAAGGAGCTTTCAAAAAGAGCTGCCAAGGTTGTTTCAATTGAACTTGACAGTCGTCTGATACCCGTCCTTTCGGAAACGCTTGACGGCTGTCTCAACACCGAAGTCATCAACGCCGACGTTTTGAAGGTTGACCTTCATGAGCTTATCAAGGAAAAATTTCAGGGTCTTGACGTTGCTGTCTGCGCCAATCTTCCGTATTACATCACAACGCCGATAATCACTCACCTGCTTGAAAGCCGCCTGCCCCTTCGCTGCATAACCGTCATGGTTCAGAAGGAGGTTGCCGAACGCCTTTGCAGCGGCTGCGGCTCGCGCTCTGCCGGCGCGGTGACGGTCTGTGTTGACTATTACGCCGAAGCAAAAAAGCTTTTCGATGTTTCAAAAGGCTCGTTTATTCCCGCACCGAAGGTTGACAGCAGCGTGATCCGCCTTGACCTGAGGAAGGAGCCCGCCGTTTCCGTCAAGGACGAGAAGGCGTTTTTCCGCCTTGTTAAGGCAGCCTTCGCCCAACGGCGCAAAACTCTCCTCAACTCGGTCAGCTCTTCTCTCTCCGTTTCAAAGCCGCGGCTGCTTGAAGCTCTTGAAAGAGCCGGCCTTGACGCGAACGTCCGCGCCGAGCAGATGAGTCTTGAGCAGTTTGCTTTGCTCGGCGAAGAATTACAAAGAGGGTGACAGAATGAAAGCTCGGAAAAAAACAGCAAAAGGCGGTGCATCCGCCCGTTCAAAAATCTCTTCCGGCTCACTTGTCAATGCGCTTTATCTCACATCTTCAAAGGCGATTATCGTCTTTCTCATCGCTGTGGCGACATTTGTTGCTTCCTCGCAGATCCTTGACGTTGTTTTGCTTTATACCGAAAACCAAACTTACGTTGTCAACGCCTTTAAGCAGGGTCCCCGTTTCAACTACCGGAAAAGCGAGCCGCTGAAGCTTGAGGTCAAAAACACCCTCTCGGCGATTCTTGACTACTCACTCAAGTACTCTTCGCCCGAGGGCTTTGAAAGCCCGGACATGATCCGCTTTGCGACCGAAGACGCCGAAAAAAACTGCCAAAAGCAGATTGAAACCACGCTTCAAATTCTGGACTATGAAACAAAGAACGGAAGCGTTAAAAAGGAGTATTTTCAAAACGGCTTTGTGACGAAAAATCCGAACGGCTGTACGGTCAACCAAGCCGCTGTTGAAGAGCATTATAGAAAGCAGTATGACGAGCTTCTTGAATCTCAGAAAAGACTTGACGAGGGCTATCGCAGTGTCACCGATACTCTCGCGGCTCTGCGCTCTGTGAGCTATGCGGTTTTTGACAGAACGGAGAAGCGCCTTTCGACCGACGAAAACGTTTCATCGCTTGAAGAAGCACAAAAGCTCTTTTCTTCAAAAGAAAACTGTCTGATGGTCTTTGATTCAAAAAATCCATATTATGTTCACGGCTCACTTGACGATATGTCTGCACTCATTGAAGAGCTTTCGGAAAGCTATGAACATGATTTCGATATTTTTGTCTCCTTCCCGGCCGACATGGTTTTCAGCCCGGCCTGCGAAAAAATCGAAAGTACATACCGCGAAATCTATCGCAGTGTTGCGCTGCATTTGAGCATTTCTGCCGCCGTTTCGGCAATCGGGCTTGCGCTCACGGTTTTGCTCCTCTGCCTTTCCGGAAGGCGAGAACGCGGCGGAGCACCGAAGTATGCCCTTTCCGATAAGCTGCCGAACATTCTGCACATTGCGCTGCACCTTTCGGTTTCGGTTTCGGCGGCACTGCTTGTTAAGGATTCACTTTATCTGATTTTGAACCCGCATCTCGGCACCGAGTGGCTCACCGTCAGCCCGGACTATTTCATTCTGCGCGCCGAAGTCTGCTCGGCACTTTGCGTCCTCTTCACGCTGGCGGCGGTCTGCTGCATCAAACGCCACTGCCTTCACAAAACGCTTTTCAAAAACACTCTTGTCTGCAAAGTAATTGACCTCGTTAAACGCAAAAAAGAGCGGTAATATGCATTTTTGCGTTGGCGTTGTGCCGAAAAAGCTGTAAAGCTATTTTACTTCACGATGATTTTTTGACTGTAAAGTGATTTTCTTACATATGTTGAAAACTCAGTTGAAAAAGTTCAAAACTCTGCGTTTTTAACACAAAAATTCGTTTTAATCAATATAATATCGATTATCTGTAAACTTATCAACTTTCCTAACATGGTTTTCAACAAAATCATTGATGAATATTCATTATTCAACGAAGAATGTATATACACTTTTCCGAATGTATTATTCATTTTCGGCGTGGACACGGCTTTGCAGGCAAGAACCGCATCCAAGCCCAAAAAGCGATCGTAAGAATTTTGTCACAAATTTGTGACAGATTATACATACTTTCTTTTCCATTGCGTAATCAGTATACAGTATAATTCTCCTTGCTTTTGCGTCCTATGAACAGGCGCACAAAAAAATGTGCAGAAAGCCGCCGCCGGCAAAAAGCGGCAAAGCATTTTCTCTTTCTGCCGAATAACGAAAGGATTTGAAAAAAATGAATTTTTTACTTTTGCGCTTTTTTAACGTTTCAAAAGCGCAGCCGGAGGAGGAAAGAAGATGAGCCTTTCATACCTGCTTTTTGCCGGTAAATACTCAATAATGACGTCGTATTTTTCAAATGCGTTTTTATATTTCTTTCTCCCCGCGAGCATTCTCGGCTTTTTAATCATGCCGAAAAGGGCTAAAAAATACTTTCTCCTTGCGGCGAGCCTCATTTACTTCTGGCTCGTCAGCGGAAAGCTCATCATCTATTTGCTGCTTTCAATCCTGGCCGTTCATTACTTCGGCCTGTGGCTCGACCGGATTCAGAGGAAGCAATCCGAAGCGGTCAAAGCGGCGGAAAAGGAAGAGCGAAAACAAATCAAAAAGAGCTTTCAAAAAAAGAGCCGCCTTGTGCTCGGCTTTGCGGCGTTTTTGCATATCGGGCTTCTGCTTGTGCTCAAGTATTCGCCGTTCTTCACGGAAAACCTCAACGCTGTTCTCGCCGCTCTCAATGTTTCAACAAGGCTTGAAATTCCGTCATACCTCATGCCGATAGGCATTTCCTTCTATTCGCTTCAAGCTGTTTCATATCTCTTTGACGTCTATCGCGGAACAACAAAGGCGGACGATAACATTTTCCGTCTCGGCCTTTTTATGTCGTTCTTTCCGCAAATTGTTGAAGGCCCTATCTGCCGCTATAATCAAACGGCGGAAAAGCTCTGGAGCGTTACACAGATCGACTACCACCGCTTTTTGCTCGGCATTCAGCGCATCCTTTTCGGCTACATGAAAAAGCTCGTTGTTGCCGACAGGCTCAACCCCTTCGTCAACGAAGCGTTTGACCACTACGCAAATTATGACGGCCCGATGCTTGCCCTCGGCGCACTGCTATACACCGTTCAGCTTTACATGGACTTTTCCGGAACAATGGACGCGGTTGTCGGAATCGGTATAATTTTCGGCGTTGAGATGCCTGAAAATTTCCGCAGGCCGTTCTTTTCAAAAACGATTTCGGAATTCTGGCAGCGCTGGCATATTACGCTCGGCACATGGTTCAAGGATTATATTTTCTATCCCGTAACCATGTCCAAGCCGATGAAAAGCCTGACCTCCTCGGCGCGCAAAAAGCTCGGCAACCATTTCGGCCCCCTGCTTGCCGGCAGCATTGCCCTGTTTTGTGTCTGGTTTTGCAACGGACTTTGGCACGGCTCTGCGTGGCATTACATCTTCTTCGGAATGTATCACTTTGTTCTGATCCTTTGCGGAAGTCTCATTGCCCCGGCAGTCAAGCTTTTCAACGAAAAGCTTCATATCAACCCGGAGAGGCTTCCGTACAGAATTTTTCAGATTCTGCGCTCGGCGGTTCTCGTTGTTTTCGGCGAGCTGTTCTTCCGCGCGAACGGGCTTCGCGCTGCCTTTGAAATGACAAAGCTGATGTTCACAAAGGTTCATTTCACCGCCTTGAGCGACAGTACACTAAAGCCTTTCGGAATTGACACGAAGGACCTTTTCATCGTCGGCGTTGTTGTTCTGATTGTCTTTATCGTTGGCCTTCTCAAGGAAAAGGGCATTGACGTAAACGAAAGAATTGCCTCGCAGAACGTTGTTGTCCGCCGCATCATTCTCTATGCACTCATCATGTTCATCATCATTTTCGGCGCTTACGGTCCGGGATATGTTCCCGTTGACCCGATGTACGCCGAGTTTTAAGGGGGTGCGGTCATGAAAAAGTATTTAAAGCTCTTCTGGCGTCTGCTCTCCTTTGCGCTGGTGCTGCTCGTTTTGATGTTCGGCGCTTCGCTCATTTTCCAGCCCAAGGGCAACTCGAAGGAATCCGGTATGCTCGACTCTACCGCCAACGGTATCCTCGGCGAGCCGGAAAACACAATAGACACGCTCATCATTGGTGACAGCGAAGCCTACAGTGCCTTTGTTCCGCTCAAAATTTGGACCGAAAGCGGAATCACGTCATACGTTTGCGCAACCTCGGCGCAGGTTCTCTGCTACTCCTACGAGTTTTTGGAAAAGACCTTTGAAAAGCAGCAGCCGAGAATCGTTATGCTTGAAACAAACGTCATCTACCGCGCGTTTACTCAAACGGATATATTGACCCAAAAGCTTTCAGAAAAGCTGAGCGTTTTCCGCTACCACGACCGTTGGAAAACGCTGAGCCTGCGCGACTGGTCGTTCGGCGTTGACCTTTCAAGCACAGAGATAAACAAAGGCTATATCTACAATAACGCCGTTTCACCCGCATCAACAAAGGACTATATGAAGCCCTCCCCGTTTGAGGAAAGCTTTTCAAAGCAGAACGAAAAATACGTCAAAATGATGCGTGACTTCTGCGAAGCAAACGGAGCAAGGTTTGTTCTGGTCAGCTCACCGAGCACGAAGAACTGGAGTATGCCGCGCCACAACGCAGTTGAAAAGCTTGCAAAAAAGCTCGGCGTTGAATACCTTGACCTGAACCTCATGAGAAGGCAGATTCCGATAAACTGGAAGCTTGAAACAAAGGACAAGGGCGACCACCTCAACTATTCCGGCGCAACAAAGGTTTCCGTTTTTCTTGCAAAGTACCTGCAAAAAACCGGGCTTTTCAAGGACAAACGAAACGACAGTGCCTACGCGCAATGGCACGACGCCGTTAAGCAATTCAACGAGAGCATTAAAACAAGCTGAACAAAACCGCTCTTCCGAACAAAAAACGGAAGAGCGGTTTTGTACGCCTGACAGCGGGCTTCACGGTTAGGCCGGAGAGCTTCAAACTCAATGTGCCTGAAGAACTTGTTTTTCCGCACATTGCAGCACTTTTTGTCTCACTATACCCGTGTCAAGCATTGCGAGGCGTTTTAACGCAGTATCGGCGGAAATTTGCCTTAAAAAACCGCATTGAGTTCGAAGCTCTCCGCCTAATCGCGACTTTTTTTCAAAAACACTCTTGACTAAAGTGCACTTTTATAGTTTAATATGTTAAAGTCCTCTGCTGCACACATTCTGCAGCGAAGCAAGCGTTATTCAGGAGTAGTGATTCATGATGGAAAAAACAAAAGTAAAGGCTTTGCCCCGCTTTTCGGTTAAGGTTCAGTCACTCGCAACGCTCGGAGCAATCGTTCTGGCCGTTGCCCTTCCGCAGCTTTTCCACGTTGTCGGCGCGGTTTCCGGCCTCGGAACAGCCCTCGGCGCAACATTCTTGCCGATGCATCTGCCGATTATCTTTATCGGTTTTTTTGCCGGCCCTTATGCGGGTCTTGTTGCCGGTGCGCTTGCCCCGGCGGTCAGCTTTGCCCTCTCCGGAATGCCGAACCTTGCAATGCTTCCGCTCATGATCGGTGAACTTGCCGCTTACGGCTTTTTTGCCGGACTTCTCAGAAATGAGCGTATGCCGTCATTTTTGAAGCTGCTCACGGTTCAGCTTGCCGGAAGGCTCGTCCGCGCGGCCGTTACTCTCGTTGTGGTTCTCGCCGTTTCAAAGACGGGCATCACGCTTTCTTCAATTTACATGAGCGTTGTAACAGGTCTGCCCGGAATCCTTCTTCAGTGGGCAACGCTTCCGCTCCTGCTTTTCTTTATTCAAAGCAAGCTCGGAGAAAACAGGGAGTAATTTCTTACACAAAAAAGGTTGCAAACAGTTTAATGAACAAGTCCGTAAAAAAGGACAATAGAAAAAACAGCCTCCTATGGTAGAATTAAAATAACTGCCATGGGAGGATTTGTTATGTCACGGGAATATAGGCATCCTAAAGATTGCGGAAAAGAACTGATTGAATATATGCAGCAAGGACATTTACATAAATATCCTAATTTGCCTAACAGAGAGTTTAATGCAGGAAGACCGGATCAAAAGCGGGTAACGGATACTCGCATCCGCTTTGATTGTCAAGATATCTAATTATGACGGATGATTTAAGGCGGACAGGAAAGCCTGTCCGCCCTTTGCGTCTTTATTTTCAGCCTTTGACCTGAGAGATGAACCTGAAGAGCGGTGCAAGGTAAGTCATGAGCCAGTTATAAATTGCAGACAGAAGCTTTTTGATTCCGAAGAAGTCGAGAACCTTGTCAGCCGTGCTGCCGCCGATATGGTCGTCGAACGGATCGGCGAGGTCTGCGTCACAGTAGGGCTCGTCTGTGTTGTATTCAACGTCCTGACCTCCTGTGATGGTGAAGCTGAAGGTCTTTGTTCCGATTGCGGAAACCGAGCCGGCCTGAACGTAGGTGACGGTCAGCTCATCCTTGGCGGCGTTGAGGTCGGGAACATTGCCGCTGAAGGGGATATAAACCGTTTCGCCGGGCTTGAGAACCTTGTCATTCAGCGTGTTGAAATAAAGCTTGCTGCGCTTTGCGGAAAGGGTGAGAACCTTCACCGAGTATTCCTTTGAGAGGTTGGTGACATAAACGCCCTTGCTTTCCTGCGAAAGATAGCCGACCGGAGCAAAATCAAACTTAACGTGAATCTCATCCTTCGGGTTCCGGGAATATTCAAACTGCGGGAACTTTTCACTTGAATAGATGTCTTCAATTTCGTCCGAGAAAAGAAGCTTTGAGCAAAGCTCTTTGGTGTAATCATCCCACCAGACCTGACCGTGGAGCTGTCCCTGGGTGAACCAAGTGTTCTCCGGAAGGTATGCATATGAAGCGTCAACCGTCATTGCCGGGGAGATGTGATTATGAGTCGGTTCGGTGCAGTTTGTTCCGGTCTTTTTGTAACCGTCGGCAAAACGCTCGCCGAGCGGCGCGCAGACGCTGCCGCTTGTGGAATAGCAGGCGAGGATTCCGTCTGAGTTGACCTGTCCGCCGGTGATTATCGCCCTGTCGGTGCCGGAAATGATTGAAACTCTCGCGCCGTGAGCCTGAGCGTTTTTGAACGCTTCGGTGTAGTTTGGCATAATTTCGTAATGCATTTTGTCGCTGGCTTCAATAATTTTTGCGTTTGCAACCGGGTCAAGGTACATTGCTTTATACTTTTCATATACTTCGGGCGGCATGAAGTCCCAGATGCTGCCCCAATTTCCCGCAATGTCGTCGAACACTTCGTCAACAAGAGCATTCGCAAGGTCGTTGACAAGGCCGAGACGCTGAAGAACCATAAGGAATTCAAATTCGGTTTCTGAGAAAGCACCGACCTGAGCGTATTCAACAACAGTTTTGAAATCAATGTTCAGGTTTCTTGAAATGATATCGTTGAGGAAGTATGCACCGCGGAGAGCCGGGTGGAACATAACGGCCGACTCAATGTCTCCGAGGTCGCCGTAAAGGCTGAGATAAACGCCGACGGTCATTCCGCCGTGGCTGAGACCGTAAAGGCTGACTTTATCGGAGCCTGTGTATTCCTTGACAGCTTCAACATATCTTCTCAAATCCTGCGCACACTTGATTGCGCCCTGTCTGAAGTCGATGTGAGCGTTGAAAATGTTCTCGCCGCCGATCTGTGAGGCAAAGTGGCAGTTGATTTCCGGAAGGTGGAGCATACCGGAATTCTCGCCGTACTTTTCAACAAAATATTTTGTGGTGGTCGTTGCCGGGTCGGTGAGAGCTGCGGTGACGTTATACTTGCTGGTTCCGTCATCGTTGTTGGCGAGTACACCGTAAAGCTCGCGAACGGCGTCGCCGACTGTTTTGATGAGCAGCTCCTTGTCGCCTGCGCCGAGAGCACCGAGACTGATTCCGAGGGCGCCGAGACGCTGAAGAACCTTGTCGATGATAGGCTTCATCTGAACGCCCCAAACGTGTTCTTCGGATTCAAGGCCGTAGTCAAGGTAAAGCTCTGAAGCACTGTAACCGGGAACGATGATAAGCGGTGTAACCTTCTTGTCCTCTGCCGCGGCCGAAAGAGCCGAAACAGAGCAGAAAACCATCGTCAGAGCGAGGATTACGCTCAAAAGTTTTTTCATGTTTTTTCCTTCTTTCTTTTTCTTTTAGACTTTTATTAAAAGTCTGATTTAAAGCGGTAAAATTATACCATAATCGGGCACGGTTAGCAAGGAAAAATCAAAATTTTAAAGCGACAGATGTCTGATGAAAAAAATTCCCCCTCCAAAACGGAGAGGGAAATTGCTTATTTTGCTCTTGCTGATTTTACGGATGAAAATGCGCCGTAGTATTTTGCTCCGTTAACACTGACATAAGCTCTGACCTTATAGTAATAGGTGCTTTTGCTTTTGAGTGATTTGTTTTTATAGCTGAGCGACGAGCCTTTGACGGTTGCAATTTTTTTGTACTTTCCGTTTTTGCTGCTTGCTCTGTAAATTTCAAATCCCGAAGCTGCCTGCTTTCCTGCTTTGAGGGTCGCGCTCTTTGTTCCTGCCGTTACCTTGAGTGACGGTGCGGCGGGGGCGGTTGCAGCCGAAAATGTTGTCCAGCCCGAATAATATTTTACGCCGGAAACGACCTTGTATGCTCTGATTCTGAAAGCGTATTTCGTTCCTGTTTTGAGCTTTTTGACGGCGGCTTTTGTCTTTGAAGCTGTTGCAACGGTTTTGTATTTCTTTCCGCTCTTCATCTGAACTTCGTAGCCGGAAACACCGGAGACCTTTTTCCATGAGAGGGAAATTGATGAGGTTGAACTTTTTGCCGAGACGCGTGAAACCTTCGGAACATAGATATCCTGTTTCAGCGTGAAGTTATAATTGCCGGTTGAAGCATACGAATTTCCGTAAAGGTAGCCATTGACTTTGAGATAATATGTACCTGCGGAAAGCGAAATACTGTGCTTATCGCTTCTTGATTTATTGCTTGAAATCCACTCATTATCATCGGTATACCAAAGTTCTTTTCCGTCTGCATCATAGATGACGACGCAGTAGTACCGCATATAAGAATTGAACTTAATAGTTACCGTTCCGGAAGCTGAAAGTGTGAAGTAATAGTAATCGTCTCTGTCGTTAACTGCAATCTGTCCCTTGACTGTTGAACCGAATTTAATTTTCTTTGCTTCGGCGATACTGTTGTTCGGCTCTGCAATATTCGCGCCAGAGGCTTTAAAAGAAACAGTGAAGTTATAATTGCCGGTTGAAGGATACGAATCTCTGTAAAGGTAACCATTGACCTTGAGATAATATATGCCCTTTTCAAGGTCTATCGTATAGGTATCGCTTCTTTTCTGTGTGGTAGATACCCATTCATTGTCATCGGTGAACCAAAGCTCTTTTCCGTCCGTGTCATAAAGAACGACAGAATAATACTGCATGAAAGAATTAAATTTAAGAGTTATTCTGCCGGAGGAGGGGAGAGTAACGGCATAGTAATCGTCCCTGTCGTTGATTGCGATTTGCCCCTTGACTGTCAAGCCGGATTTTATTGCCTTCGCTTCGGCAATGCTGTTGTTCGGTTCTGCAATGTTTGCGCCCGAGGCGGCAAAGGAAAGCGTGAAGTTATAGTTTCCTGTTGAAGAATACCAGCTATCGTCGCGATAATGATAGCCGTTGACCTTGAGATAATATGTACCGCTTTCGAGGTCTATTGTGTGGGTATCACTTCTCTTTTGTGTGGTGGAGACCCATTCGTTGTCATCGTTGTACCAGAGCTCATTTCCGTCCGTGTCATAAAGAACGACAGAATAGTACTGCATGAAAGAATTAAATTTGAGAGTTATTCTGCCGGAGGACGGAAGAGTGACGGCATAGTAATCTTCTCTGTCGTTAACTGCGATCTGTCCCTTGACCGCTGAGTCAAAACTTATTGCTTGTGCTTCAGCAATGCTATTGTTCGGTTCTGCAACATTTGCGCCCGAGGCGGCAAAGGAAAGTGTGAAGTTATAGTTTCCTGTGTAGTTGCTGCTTCCATTCCAGTACCGACGTCCAATAACTTTGAGATAGTATGTACCTTTTTCAAGGTCTATTGTTTTGGTATCACTTCTCATCATAGTTGTAGAAGCCCACTGATTGTTATCCGACCACCAGATGTTGCTTCCGCCGTCATCGAAAAGAACAAGGCTGTAGTATTCAATGAATGAGTTGAATTTAATAGACAGTCTTCCGGAAGATGGAAGAGTGACTTTGTAGTAGTCCTCATCGCCGCTAACGGATATATTACCGTAAACGGTGCCGTTTGTTGAAATCGAATTTGCCTGGAGCATACTGTTGTTCGGCTCGGATTCATTTGCCGCGTAAACTGCAAACGAAAGGAAAACGGCGAGCAGTACTGCTGAAACAGAAACAAGAATTTTTTTCATTTTCATACCTCCGTATTTTTGATAAAAAAATACTACCACAAAAATTATATGCCGTCAAGAAAAAACATTTTATAATTATCACAAAATAAGTTTTCATTTTACGCAGCAATTATTAAAAAGGGGTACTGTTTCGAACAGCCCCCTTTTTTATTATTTATTTTATTGAAAACATTTTACAAAAATAATAAAGAAACAGCTCAAGCCCGTCAACAAAAGCAGACGGAATTTTGTTGAAATTTTCTTTTGCTTTTTGGGCGGAATCTATTTTAAATTCGAATTCCGGGTTGTCAACAGTAAGCGCGCTTGAAAGAAAGCTTGTTCTTTCGGAAACGAAGTTCTTAATTGCGGATATCTCTGCGGTGTAATTATTCAAAATTTCAACTTCATTTGTTGTATTGTAATAATTCCATCTAATGGCATTCATCACTGCCGAATTTTCAACCTTTTCAATATATTTATCGTATTTTGAATCAAGCAGTTCACTTACAGCGGGAACAACTTTTTCTTTCATCTGCTTTTCGACTTCGGCAACAAACTCCCTGTGGCGCATACCGAGTGCATAGATGTTCGGTGTTGCCTTGAAGCTCTTGCTGCCCATAAGAGAATTATACCAAAGCGACCTTTTTGCGGCGTGGAGGTTTGTCGGGTCGGTGAGGTCTGTTCCGTCTCTTCCGGCAGTATTCATAAGAGCGTTGTCAAAATCCCAGATGGGACCTGCAACAAGCTTTCCGCCGATATCTTTATAAAAATAGTTGCTTGTGAGGCCTGCGTCCCAGTTGCTGCTCCATTCCTGAATAATGTACTGTTTTGCAAAGGATTCCGTATCAATATATTCGGAAAAATGCTTTCCGCTTTTGTTCTTTCCGTCTTCGGAATAAAGTGCGTCCTCCATTTCCTGCCAATAGGAGCTGATGTATTTTATTTGAGCCATTGAAGCATATTCCGGAGATTTTGCAACAACGGCCTGACCATGCTTCGTAACAAATCCGCTTGCTTCATTTGGGTAACGGTCGGCAACCTCAAGCTCAAGCAGATATCCGCCGGTGATGTCTGACGGATCATTTGGAATTTCAAACCAGCGTTGCCTGTTTTCAATGAAGCCGGAAAACTTTCCGCCAAAGCCCTTTTGCGCAAACTCTGAAAGCTCTTTGCCTTCGTTTGCCTCCTCGGTTGCTTCTTCAAGGTCATAAATATCAACACGGTTTTTCTTGATTTCAACCTTTTCGGTAATAAGATAAACGCCTTTGTATTCACCGTTGATATAAAGATCGGTGTTTTTGCAATCGGGTGTTTCTTTCATGCCTATTGCTTCACCGAGCCCGTAGGTTACTTGATTGCGAACGAGAGACTTGTCCTCATAGTTGGCAATAAGACACCATGCTTTTGCCTTTTCCATTCCGAAAAGCTTTGATTTGCTCTCAAGCTTGATGTTGTACGGCTTTTTGACCATACCCCAGGTTGAGTTTCCTCTGCCCTTCATTGAATCAAGCTTTCCGTCATAATCAGTTTTTCCCTTTTCATTGACGGCAAGCATTGAGCAGCCTTTTTCCTTGTGTTCCTTATCGGCATGAATGCGGTCAAGCCCGCCGTCGGGAACGTTTATAAATACCGAAGGAAGCTCACTTGAAGCAAGAAAAACAACGCTGTAATTTTTTCCGCCGCAGGAAAGAGCGAATTCTCCGCCGCCGGAAAAAGCGTCTGTTGTTTCTCCGTTTTTAAGTTCCTTTTCACCGCATATTACGGGAGCAGAAGAGGAGATCCAAACCTTAAGCTCAGAAAGGTCTGAGCCTGAAGGCATGAACATATAGTATTTTCCGTCAACATCGCTTTTCCACCAATTAACGGTTCCGACGGAGTCCGGGGCTTCTCCGCTACCTGCAACCGAAACCGCAAAATGCGGAGCAACGTTTGAATCAACCGCAAAGGTGAGTCCGAATGAAGCCGCTGATGAAACGATTATAATCATCGACAGCAACAGAGCAATCACAGTCTTCATTTTTTTCATAACATATCGCCTCTTTCCATATATTATTATAAATTTACCTGACAATAGCACAAGTTTATATGCAAATTATACCATGAGGCGCTTAATAAAATCAAGAAGATTTCAATAAATTGTTAATAATATTAAAAAATGTTAGCAAAATGTCACACAAATTTTTATTCTGTTAAAAGTTTGCAATTTATATACCTTTGCCGTGTTGACAAATAAAATCAGAATGGTAAAATCATAACAGGATAAAACTATTATATAAAAGTATAAAGAGGTACAGTATGAGCAGTTTTTCAAATTTCGCCGCGAGAGTAAAGTCCATGAGCTTCAAGCGCATGAATATGTATATCAGCCAGATTCACGAAAACTACGGTTCAAACCGTCTTGCAACGGCGGTTGATATGTGCCTTTGCGCCGCAAAAAGGGGAGTGGGCTACCTTGACTACACCGTTTTCGGCTTTGCAAAGGTCAAGGGCGCAAAGCGCGATACATTTTTGACCTATAATAAAAACGTTGCGCTTTCTTCAAGCGCAAATGACCCTCAGTACACACCGTTTTTCAAAGACAAGCTTAAGTTTGACGAGGCATTTTCGGACTTTATCGGCCGCGAATGGCTGAACCTTGAAAACGCCGGCGAAAACGAGTTTACCGCTTTTTGCAAAAAGCACGGGGCGGTTTTTGCAAAGTATCCGCGTTCCTTCGGCGGTCAGCAGATTGAAAAGGTTGAAACGGATGAGGACACTGATTTTTCTGCCCTTTATGCCCGCCTTAAAGAAAACGGACAGGTACTCATTGAAGAAAAAATCAAACAGCACCCTGTTATGAATGCACTCTGCCCCAGCTCCGTCAACTCTGTCAGGATCGTTACCCTGCGCGACAAAAACGGTGTGGTTCATTATCTTTATTCGCTCCTTCGTTTCGGCAACGGAACAAAGGCGGTTGACAACATCACAAGCGGCGGAATGTATATTCTCCTTGACAGGAACGGAAAATCGGCTTCAAAAGCGTTTTGCGACAAGACCGGCCTTTTCTATGATACACATCCGATGACCGGCGTTGACCTTTTGAACTTTGAGGTTCCGCTTCACAAGGAAGCTGTTGAGCTTTGCAAAAAGGGTGCGGACGTAATTCCTCAGGTCGGTTATATCGGCTGGGACGCAGCGATTACCGAAAGCGGCCCGGTTCTCATTGAAGGCAACGTTTTGCCCGGCTATGATATGTTCCAGAACTATAATCTTTCCGGCAGGGACACGGGGATCCTTCCGCTGATTCATTCTCTTCCGGGGTATGAAGAGCTTTAAAATACCATCGGCGAACGCTGCCGCTTGCACACGACCCGGCCGCAAAACCGCAACGCTTCTTAGATAATAGATAACGGATAACAAATAATAGATAATAGATATTTGCCAATCCGGATGCCAGATGCCAGATTCCGGACGCCGGATATAATCAAATTAAAGGAAATCGAACAACCTAACCATTCGGCACCACATAAAAATAAACACATCTAATATCCAAAATCTAACATCTAACATCTAACATCTATAAAGTCCTGCCGCCCGAAAAAACAGGCGGCAGGGCTTTCATATATTTGCAGCGGTTATTCTTCGCTCTCCTGAGGCATCTCCCACGCTCTGTGGTCGGTGTGAAGAAGGCGGTGAGCCGCGTGCGAAAGCGGCTTTTCAAGGAAGTCTTTGTAAAGAGTTTGAACCTCCGGGTTCTCATGGGAGAAGCGAAGAGGATTTTCTCTGTCAAGCTTATAGAGCAGCTCTCCTCTCAAGCCTGCTCTTTCTTCGCCGTCGTGGATAGGCTGTCCGCCGCCTCCCGCGCAGCCGCCGGGACACGCCATGACCTCGATGAAGTCATAGCTGACCTCACCGGCCTTGAGCGCTTCAAGGAGCTTTCTCGTGTTCTTAAGACCGCTGACAACGGCAACTCTCACCTTTGTGTCCTTGATGTCACAGGTCATCTCCTTCCAGCCGTCAAGGCCGCGCACACCGGAGAAAGCGTCAGCATCGGGGTTTTCCCCGGTGACAAGGAAGTACGCGCTGCGAAGTGCCGCCTCCATAACACCGCCGGTTGCGCCGAAGATCACCCCGGCTCCCGTTGCGGCACCGAGAGGACTGTCAAATTCACATTCCGGCAGCCCTTCAACTCCGACGTGGTCGGCACGCAGCATTCTTGAAAATTCTCTCGTAGTGAGCGAGACATCAACATCCGGCTCACCGCAGGCATCGTTCATATTTTCAATTGAGCACTCATGCTTTTTTGCCGTGCAGGGCATGACGGAAACGCAGAAAATGCTCTCCGGCCTTACGCCGAGCAGCTTTGCAAAATAGCTCTTTGTCACTGCGCCGAACATCTGCTGCGGAGATTTTGCGGTTGAAAGGTTATCCGTAAACTCCGGATACTGTCCCTTGAGGAAACGTACCCAACCGGGACAGCAGGAGGTCATGAGCGGCAGTGCTTTGCCGTTTTGGAGCCTGTCAAGGAACTCGCTGCCCTCCTCCATAATGGTGAGGTCGGCGGAGAAGTCAGTGTCAAAAACATAGTTGAAGCCGAGAGCCTTTGCGGCGGCGACCATGCGCTTTTCCGTTGCAAATTCGGGCGAAAGGCCGAAGGCCTCGGCCCAGGCTGTGCGGACAGCCGGAGCGAACTGAACAACGGTGATTTTTGACGGGTCGGCGAGGGCGGCATAGACCTTTTCGGTGTCGTCTCTTTCCCTCAGTGCGCCGGTCGGGCAATGAGTGATGCACTGACCGCAGAGAGAGCAGTCTGTTTCCCAAAGCTTTTTGTGGTTCTTAACGGCAACGGTGGTTCTTGAGCCGGTGTTCTGAACCTCCCAGATGTGCAGAGCCTGAACCTTATCGCAAACCTGAATGCAGCGCATACATTTGATGCAGCGGCCTGCATCCCTGACGAGCGGAAAATCGCCGTGAGGCTTGTTGCGCTCAATTCGGGTCTCATAGTCGTTCGAAAAAATATTGAGGTCATTCGCGACCTTTTGAAGCTGACAGGTTCCGCTTCTGACGCAGGTCGTGCAGTAGCAGTCGTGCTCGCTGAGGATGAGCTTGATGTTCACGTTTCTCGCCTCGCGGACACGCGGACTGTTTGTAAGAATCACCATTCCGTCCTCTGCCTTGGTGTTGCAGGCGGCAACAAGACGTTCGTTGCCCTTGACCTCAACAACGCAGATTCGGCAAGCACCGATCTCATTCAGCTCCTTGAAATAGCAGAGAGTCGGAATATGTATATTCGCCTTTCGGGCGGCGTCAAGGATTGTTGCGCCGTTTTCAACCTCAACGGCAACGTTATCAACAGTGAGCTTTACCATTTGAATATTCTTCCTCCCTTCAGTGCGCCGTAGCCGAATTTATCACATCTCAGGCAGCGCGAGGCCTCCTGATACGCCTGCTTGAGCGTCATTGAATTTTCCATGAGCTTGAAGTCGCGCTTTCTTTCATCGGCAGACCTTTCGCTCAGGTTTATCCTGCCGCAGGGCGGCTGAGGAGCGATGGGGGCTTCCGGAATTTCAACGTCAACGCTTATTTTGCTGTCAAATCCGAGGTAATGGTCAATGTTCGCGGCGGCGGTCTTTCCGGCCGCAATCGCCATGATTGCGCTCGCCGGGCCGGTTACGCAGTCTCCGCCGGAGAAAAGACCCTCGTGGTCGCTGACAATCGTTTTCATGTCGGCCATAATGCGTCCCCATTTTGTTTGAACACCGCTGTCTGCGAAGTGATTCGATTCAATAGCCTGACCGATTGCAACAACGATGAGGTCACATTCGATCCTGCGAAGCGGCTCATCGGTACGAATGGGAGCCGGTCTGCCGCGCTTGATGTTGCTTATCATCTGCGGAGCGACCCAGAGAGCCTTGACGTTTCTGTTTTCGTCAAGCTCAATTCTTTCCGGGGTCATGAGCTCAAGGATATCGCAGTCCTCGGCCATTGCGCCCTCAACCTCTTCGGGCATAGCGGTCATGTCCTCACGGCGTCTTCTGTAAACGCAGGTGACACTTTTTGCTCCGAGACGCATTGAGCTTCTTGTGCAGTCCATTGCAACGTTTCCGCCGCCGATGACAACAACGTTCTTTCCGCTGTAATCCGGCATTTCGCCGTCGCCGATCGCGCGCAGCATTTCAACGGCGGAAATTACGCCGTTTCCGTCCTCGCCCTCAATGCCGAGCTTGTTGTCGGTATGAGCACCGATTGCGATATAGGTTGCGTCAAAATTACTTCTGATCTCTTCAAAGGTGATGTCTGTTCCGATATCAATGCCCATTTTGACTTCAATTCCCGTTGAAAGGATGGAATCAATTTCATCCTCAAGAATCTCTCTTGGCAGGCGGTAGCTGGGAATGCCGTAGCGAAGCATTCCGCCGAGGTACTTTCTCTTTTCAAAAACAGTGACCTTATGACCCATGAGGGAAAGGAAGTAGGCCGCGGTGAGACCCGACGGACCGCCGCCGATGACGGCAACCTTTTTTCCGGTTTCCTTTGCGCAGGGCGGAACGGGAACCTTGCCCGCATTGTCAACGGCCATCCTTTTCAGGCCGCGGATATTGACCGCCGCGTCAACAAGCCTCCTTCGGCAATGCGATTCGCACGGATGCTCACAGATAAGGGCGCAGGCGGAGGGAAAGGGGTTGTCCTTACGGATGAGACGCACAGCGTCCTGATATCTGCCGGCCTTGACAAGGGCAACATAGCCGGGAACGTCAACGTTCGCCGGGCAGAGTGAAACGCAGGGAACGGCCTTGTCAAAGCGGCAAAGGCAGGTGCCCCTGAGGTGGGCTTCATAGTCCTCTCTGAAGCCGTTCAGACCGCGCAGAACCATCTGCGCCGCCTCATAGCCGATCGCACAATCGGCAGTTGCATTGATTACCCGGGCAGTTTTTTCAATGAGGTCAAGTGTGCTTTCGTCGGCATCGCCGTCAAGGACGGATTCAATCAGCTTATGGAGCTGACCCAGACCGACGCGGCAGGGCGTGCATTTTCCGCATGACTGGCTGCGGCAGACGCCGACAAAGGCGGCAGCCATGTCAACGGGACAAACGCTCACGGGGTTCGCCTGAAGGCGGCGGACAAGATCGCCGTAGATCTCATCAATAACACCCTGAGCGCTTATCGGGGTTGGAATTGATAATCTGCTCAAAATTTAAACTCCTCTCATTTATACGCCGAAAACGCCACGGAACGGAGGTTCGGCTTCCGCTTTTAAAAGCCGTGTCTGTTTTTTCGGCACAATTACACGTATTATACCATAGTGTATCTATTTATTTATGATGAATAAGAATGATATTTGTAAAGAAAAATGCGCTCTTTTTGGCAAAGAGTAACAGCGCAGACCAAAGAGCAAAACAAAAAGAAAAAGACTGTATTTCACGAGGCCTGTCAAAATCAGAGCTTCATATGAAATATAGTCTTTGTTTCTCGATGATATTGAAAATAATTTTGCTCTTTTAAGCGTTTTCTAAACATACAGCTTCGTATCCGCTCATTCAAGAACATAGATTTCAACGTTTCTTCTGCCGAAGGCAGAGCATTCGGCAAAGGTATGAAAATAAAGGTCAACAACAGTCGGACTGTTATAAATGAAACCGCCCGTGTCGCTTGCTTCGCAGTAGCCATAAACAAATCTGCCGTCGCAGGAGACGATATAAAGCTTTGAGCCGTAGGGAATCTCCCTTGGGTCAACGGCAACCCTGCCCGGCATTGCGGTTTGACCCGTTGCCGTGATTCCTCCGCCGTAATATGCCGTTGCGGAGCCGACGATTTTTTGTTTATATTCAGTGGGCTTTCCGTTTTCGTCAAGCTCAAACTTGACCTTTGCCGGTAGCTCCGAAAAAGCTCTCAGTCCGTTATAGCCGTTAACACCGACAGCTCCCTTTTTGACAACGCGCTTTTTCGTTCCGGTTTGAATCACCTCGTCAACAGCATTTTTTAGCGTTTTTGAAAGGATGCGTTTGCTTTTTTCAACCGCGCCGTCAACAAGAATATCAATATAAGTATCCTCGCGTTCGCCGTTTTTTCCTTCGCTTTCAAGGTACATTTCGCCGAGGTACATTTCGGAATTCTTTTTCTTTTTCGTTTTATAGTCAACGCTGACGCGTTCTGTTCTCAAGCCGAAGGTGACGCGCTGCAAACGAACGGTCATCCCCTTTTTCAAAATTGAATCAGTCTTGTGGTTCAGACGGTCGTTTTCTCCAACGGTGAGCCCGGCCTCCTCCAAAAGGTCGCCGACAGTTCCGGAATTAACGGAAAATTTTTGCTTTTTTCCGTCGGCAATTAGGGTAACGCCGTAATTTTTTCCGACTCCGAGGTGGAGTGCAGAGGGCTTTTTTGTTCCCTTGACGCTTTTGTGGTCTGCACTTTCGTCCTTTGCCTGCTGCGAAAGGTAGTCGCCGAGAGCGGCAACGGCGTCCTGCATTTCTGCACAGACGGCCTGAGCAGTTTCGTTTTCCGAACGGCTTTTTATGCAGTAATCATAAGCACCCTGAACCGAAAAGACGAGATAGGCAAAAACCGTGACGACCGAAAGCGAAAGCAAAATTCCGGCAAGCCTTGTGACGGCAAAGCTTTTTCCGCGTTCCTGAAACGAAAGCTTCAACAAAAGAACCTCCCTGCCTTTAAAATCAGACGCAGCAAGCATCGGCTTCGTCCGAGCATACCGCAAAATTATAACGCCGATTGCGGTGTTTGTCAAATCGAAGGAGATTTTATGAAAACTTTTCGAACAAATGTTCGAAAAAACATTGACAAATGCAATTTTCGTCTGTAAAATTTATATATGTGAAGCCGCAAATTCACATTCAACAGGAGGAAATAATGCCTGACATTCAAATCAAAATTTCTTCAAAAATCGCAACCTGCAAAAAAAGATACCTTGTTTCTTCAAACGCAAACTACACGGTAAGCTTTGACTTTGACAACGAATGGGACGCGCACACGGTCAGAACGGCGCGGTTTATTTTTGACTCGCAGTATACCGATGTTGCCTTTTCCGGAAACACGGTGACCATGCCGAAGATTCCGCCCTGCGAATGCCTCGGAATCGGTGTTTATTCAGACGCGCTTGCTTCAACAACGGCTGATGTCGGCTGTGTGCTTTCGGTCAAAGACTGCCCGGGTGAGCCTGTCGGTGAGCTGACAGACGAGCAGTATGAGAGTCTTCTTGCCCTCATCAACTCGCTTGATCTTAGGCAGATTGAAAAAATTGAGCGCACGGAGAGCGGAATGAAGATATCCTTCTCAAACGGCACCTCAACCTCGCTTGCGCTCTATGACGGCGTTTCGGTCAGCACGGCGGCAATCGACAACGAAGGAAAGCTCAGGCTCACCCTTTCAAACGGCTCTGTTCTCACCGCAGGTACAGTCAAAGGCGAAAAAGGTGAAAAGGGCGAAAAAGGCGACACCGGAGCCAAAGGTGAAAAGGGAGACACCGGCGAAAAAGGTGCACAAGGCGAAAAAGGCGCACAGGGCGAGAAGGGTGAAAAAGGCGAAAAGGGAGATACCGGAAGTATGCCGCCGCTTGTTACGGCTCTTTCGGCTTCTTCAACAAATTCAGCCGCGCCGGGTGCAAAATGCGTTTATGACGCAATCAAAGCCGCAATCGGAACGGCGTTGGGAGGCAGCTACTGATGGCAAGAACAGACACACTGACAAATTTTCTGGCTGACATTGCAACAGCAATCAAAGCCAAAAAGAACAGCACAGCCGAGATTCCCGCCGCAAACTTCGACACGGAAATCACGGCTCTTTCGGGCGGCGACAACAGCACGCTTATCAAACTGCTCGACAAGTCGGCTTCTTCAATAACCGTTCCGGACGGAACGCAGATGGTCGGCAATTATGCATTCGCCGACTGTTTCCAACTTTCAAGCCTTGTTCTTCCGAACAGCATATATAGAATCGGCTCAAGGGTAATCACCGGCTGCCAAAAGCTCAAAAGCCTGACGGTTCCGCAGGGCGTGGTCACAATCAGCGAATACGCCTTCAGCGGCTCTTCCCTGACAGAGATATCAATTCATGACGCAGTTCGCTCCATCGGAAAATATGCCTTTGAAAACTGCTCCGGTCTCACGTCGCTGCTGCTTCCTTCTTCGCTCGGCGGCGGAGAAGAGGGAATGTTTTCCGGCTGTTCGTCGCTTGAATCGCTGACTGTTCCGCAGGGCGTTCTTTTCATCAAACCGTGGATGTTCAAAAACTGTTCGTCGCTGACTTCGGTAACATTTTTGGGTAACATCTATAAGATTGAAAGCAACACTGCTTTCCGCGGCTGCAGCTCGCTTTCTCAAATCAGCTTTCCCTCAAACAGTCGCGTTCCGATTCTTGAAAGAAGCAACGTCTTTTCTCAGTGCGCTTCGGATCTTCAAATTAAGGTTCCGCAGGCGCTTCTTGATGAATGGAAAGCGGCCGAAAACTGGTCGGCTTATGCTGATAAAATCGTTGCAATATGAACCGAAAGAGACTTTGCCGATATCAATTAGTTTTACGAAAGGATATGATCAAAAATTAGCAAACTCTCAGAACTCATTTTTCATGAAGACGACATCTACATCACATCGCCCTTCGGTCCGCGCAAAAGCTTCGGCACTGCGGCCGGTTTAACCGGAAGCTTTCATTCGGGCGTGGACTACGGCACAAACGGCAGGAAAAAACCGCAGTACGCAATCGAGGACGGCGTTGTGCTCTCTTGCGGCCGCGATTGGGCTTACAGCGGCGCAAAATATGTCTGGGTCAAATATCCGCGTCTCGGTGTAAAAATGCTGCATTACCACCTCGACACAATCAAGGTCAAGTCGGGTCAGTACGTCGACAAAAACACCGTGCTCGGCACAACCGGAATGACAGGCAGGGCAACGGGTATCCACCTGCATCTGGGTCTGAAACGTCTCTCCGGTGGTGATTGGCTTGACGCCGAAAAATGGTACAAAGATGAGTACGTAGCACCGAACGAAAAGAAAACGTACAAAACCGGCAATTACAAAGTCACGAAGGCCGATGTCCTTAATGTCCGAAAAGGCGCAGGAACGAAGTACGGCGCGAAAAAGTTTTCGCAGCTTACCGCTGATGCGCAGAAGAAAATTCTTGCCCTCTGCGGCTACAGGGCGAACGGCTATGTACGCGGCCTGACTTTTACGGTTTACGAAGTAAAAAATAACTGGGGCAGAACGCCGAGCGGCTGGGTGTGCCTTGATTACTGCGAGGTGGTCAGGTGAACGACACCGTAATCGTTTCGCTCGTCACGCTCATCGGCACCCTCGCCGGAACATTCGGCGGAATACTAACCTCGGGCAAGCTGACAAGCTACCGCCTTGAGCAGCTTGAAAAGAAGGTTGAAAAACACAACAGCGTGATTGAGCGCACATATGACCTTGAAAAGGGCGAAGAGCTGCTTGAACAGCGTTTTGCCGAACTTGAAAGAAGAATTAAAAGTCTTGAAGGCAAGGCTTTGCAATGAAGGGAGAAAAAACATGAAGGATATTACAATTATTATTGAAATTGCAGTCACCGTCATTTCTGCGGTGCTGACCGGCTTTCTGATTCCGTTCGTTCGCTCAAGGCTGACGGCGGAAAAGAAGGAAAGGCTTGAGTTTTGGCTTTCCGTCGCCGTCAAAGCGGCGGAGCAGCTTTTCAGAAATACCGAAAAAGCCGGAGCAAAGAAAAAGGACTATGTTCTCGGCTTTCTGCTTTCAAAAGGACTTGTTTTTGACGTTGACGAGGTGACCGCTCTCATCGAAAGCGAGGTCTACAAGCTTAAAGAAAGCACGGCAAAGACCGGCGCATGATTTTTTGTGGGCTGTTTTGCAAAAGGAGCAAAGCAGCCCTATTTTTTTTGTTTTAAAATTCTGAATTTTGATAAAAACTATTTGATTCTCGCTTTGCGAGAGAGATTTTCGGTCTGGGGGCTGTATTTTTTTCTCCCGGGATGGTAGAATCGGGGCAGAAAGTCAGGCTGAAAGCTAAAGACTTTCGCGGCAAATCCACTCAAAGGAGTAACCTGTAACTATGGAAAAGAAAAGCATCGGCTCATTCATTGCCATTCTCAGAAAATCGCAGGGCATGACACAGCGCGAGCTTGCGGAAAGGCTTTGCGTTTCAGACAAGGCAGTTTCACGTTGGGAGCGCGACGAGGCCGCGCCCGACCTCACGCTGATTCCCGTCATTGCAGACATCTTCGGTGTGACCTGCGACGAAATTCTGCGCGGAGAAAAGCTTCAGAAAACGGACGACACTGCGCCGATACAGAAAAAAGGGAGCGAAAAACAGCTTCGCCACCTCATCGGAATGAACCTCAATAAATTCAAAAAACAGCTCTGGATCGTTTTCGGCCTTGCGGCGGCGGGCGTGGTGCTCTGCCTGATTCTCTATCTTTCCGGCTATCCGACAGCCGGACTCGGAACGGGGCTTGTTCTTTCAATCGCGGCGGCGGTGGTCCTCGGCGTTTACACAACGGCCGCCCTCTTTCCCGGTGATACGGACGAGCTTGACGAAGAGAGTGTTGTCTCATACAAAAAATCGGTCTATTCAAAAGCCTTTCACGGCGCAATGTTCATCGCCGCAAGCATCTGCGCAGACGCTGTGTTCTGGCTTCTCGGCGAGTTCGGAACGCTGCTGTGCCTGATACCCGTCCTTGTTTTTCTGTTTGTCCGCCTTTGCGCGGCGGCAGTATTCAGTAAAAAGCTCAGCAAAGAGCTGAAGCTTTCAAAGAAGGATCGCCACAACTCAGCCCTCGCGTTTAAAACGTTCGTTGTTTTCCTTTTGGTTGCGGCGGTGCTCACGGCCGGAATCGTCACGGCGTATAACCTCCCGTATACCTGCTTTTCAAAGGGAACAACGTTTGAAACCGCAGAGGAATTTAAGACCTATATGAGGAACCACAACTTTGAGGATGTACTCTGGATTTCGGAGGACGAAGAGGACAGGAACGTTCCCGAAGGCTATGACAAGAGACTTTTGACAACGGACGACACGGATGAATTCGACTGTGTGCGCTATAAGGAATATGAAGTCGATGCAAACGGGGAGGAAAACGGCTTTTGGTTTTTTGAAAACGATTCCGTTGAAAGGATTGACGGAAGCAGCGAGAGTCTGCCTATAACGGTCTTCGGCGACGAGGACTATCAGCACCGCGGCAAAATTCTCACGGTTCTCAACAACCTGATGATCGCTTTCTGCGTCCTTGACGCTGCGGCCGCAATTGCGTTTTACCTGAAAAAACGGCAAAAATAAAATCTCTTTTGCAGGAAGGTAAAAGAGCAAAACAAAAAAGCTATAATTCACAAACGGCGTTCACCGCCGAGTGAGTTATAGCTTTTGATTTTGATTCAGGTTTCAGATTTTGTCGGGCTTTTCATCGTCATCAACGGAGCCGACAAGGCTTGCGCCGATTGCGGCGAGGATTTTATAAATGATTGAGTAAATCTTCTGGAAAAGAACTGCTGCTGCGCTCATAAATGATATCCTCCTTAAAATTGATTACATTTGATTAAGTGCTATTATACACGCCGAAAACGGTTTTGTAAAGAAAATGTGAAATATTTTAGGCACACAAGAGCAGAAAAATCCTCAGTCAAGCAAATACAGTCCGGACTGGAGCCAGACAAATTCGCGCGAACCGACATTGACGTATTTATAGACCTTCTCGTTGAAAACGCGGTAGTCTCTGACCGAATTGGTCGCGATGTTCAGTGTGCGTATTTTTTTTGACGCCTGGTTGCATATGTAAAGAATGTTGTCCATGAGCGTCACCGCACAGGGGCGCTCAAAGGCCGTCGTCTCTCCGCCGCCGACGCGCAGCAGAATCCTGCCCTCGCGCGGAGAATATTTGATGACGGCGTTTTCTCCCGGAACGGCGCACCAGACATAGGAGGAATCGACCGCGATGTCGCAGACAGGCGAGCCGTGGTAGGTCAAAAGTGAGGAGACGTTCAGCGAACCGTCAACGTTGAAAATGTTGTATTCTCCGTTGGGGAACACAGCCATGATTTTGTTGTCGTTGAGAACGCCGACGTCGCAGGAGACGTAGTCGCCGAGCTGTTCGGCAATATCTTCATATTCAAAGCCGAACTTGATTTTGAGGTATACGCTTTTTTTGATTCTTGTGAATTTATCGTTCACTGCGTCATAGCCGTAAAAAAGCGCCTTGACTTTTCCGTCGGCGGACTGTCCCTTCGCCGCAAGAACAAAACCTTTTTTGAACGGTGTAATGCCGAGTATCTCACCCGAAAAAATATTATCCATATATATCCCCTTAGAACTGTTTTTGTTATATCCCTGTAATAATACATTATAATGTCACACAGGTCAAGGGCGAAAAAGCAATAATGCGCACCAAAAAAGAAAAAATAAAGTTTTGAATTTTTCATGACAAATGTTGACAAATTGTGAATATCCAGCTAAAATAAGTTCAACTAATCTGTCTGTGCAGGTCTTTGAGGTGTGATTTATGAAAAAATTCTTTGCCTTTGGGGTATGCCTTGTTGTTTTGCTTTGCGGCCTTTGCTTCGCTTCTTCGGCGATGAGCATTGACGAAGGACTTGACGCTCTGCGTACTCAGTTTTATCATGACGATTCCTCGCCGCTTGATTACGTTGCCTATTCGCCCGTAAAAAGCGAGAACGACACAAAAAAATATCCGCTCGTTGTCTGGCTCCACGGAAACTCCTCGGGAGATTATCCGGGTCATCAGGTCAACAACAGCTGCATTGCGAACTGGTCAAGCGAAGAATACCAGTCGCGCTTTGAGGGCGTAAACGGAGCCTTTCTTCTCCTTCCCCGCTGTCCGACCGACAATCCCGTTATTGCGTGGGGACCGGAAAGGAGAATTCCGCTCAAAAAGACGATTGACGGGTTCATTTCAAAAAACAGCGATAATGTTGATACCTCAAGAGTTTATATCGGCGGCTATTCAATGGGCGGAAAAATGACTATCATCATGGCAAGCAGCTATCCCGATTTCTTTGCCGCGGCGTTCCCGATGTCTCCGGTCTATGAGCCGACCGGAAGCGAACTCAAGTCCATGGCTCAGATGCCGGTCTGGCTCTTTGTCAACAAAAATGACAAATACGTTGCGCTTGATTATGAAAGAGTTGTAAAGCCCAACTGGGCATATTTCAGCCGCAACTGCGCCTTCCCGGCCGAAAGCCGGCTCACGTCTTTTGACTCCTTCTGGCACGCAGAGGGCGTTGAGAACGCGGGCGACGTCCACAACACCTGGGACGCCGTTACATATGATATGTTCATGAAAAGCGGGGAGGTCTATTACGCAAGCAAGACCGTGAACGCAAACGGCGAAACGGTTGAGCTTGTCAATCCGAACGGCGTCATTTCATGGCTTTCCGCTCAGAGCCTTGAAAAGCGCAGCAGCGACAGCTTTGTCGGTTTTTTCCGGCGGTTGATTTTCTTTATAAAACGTCTGTTCAGCCTTATTTTTGTCATATAATGATTTCAAAAGGACTGTTCCGAGTGGTTCGGAGCAGTCCATTGTCAATTGCCGATGAATTGAGAACGCAAATCTACCGCCGGAAGTTGTGCTTTTCGGTCAATCGGCGGCTGCTTTGTTTTGGGACTTTTATTTGCTTTATATTTTGATTTTTTCGGTTGACAAAACGCGGCGTTTGAAGTACAATAGCGGTGTATGAACTGAATAATTTATATGTGAGACATATCTATGGAGAACTGAGAATAGAGATGATCCCATCGGTGCACCGCAAAAGGGAAATGCGCTCTCCTTCGGTGGCGGTGGCGTTTTTCTGTTCTCTTTTTTTGGTTCATAATCGCTTTTTGCGATTCATTTTTAAGGAGGATACGAAAATGCCGGGAAAATACGTTCTTGCCCTCGACCAGGGCACAACAAGCTCAAGAGCCATTGTTTTTGACAAACACGGCAGCATCATTGCCAAGGCTCAGAATGAATTTGACCAAATCTATCCGAAGGCCGGATGGGTTGAACATGACCCACTCAAAATCCTTTACAGCCAGATTACCTCAATCACCTCGATTCTCAACTCGGGTGAGGTTGACGCAAAGGATATCGCCGGAATCGGAATCACCAACCAGCGCGAAACCACCATTCTCTGGGACAGAGCAACGGGCAAGCCCGTTCACAACGCAATCGTCTGGCAGTGCAGAAGAACCGCCGAAATGTGCGAAAAAATCAAAGAGGACAAGGAGCTTTGCGATTACATCACCGCTCACACCGGTCTCATAATCGACGCATACTTTTCCGCAACAAAAATCAAATGGATCATTGACAATGTTCCGGGCGTAAAGGCTCTTGCCGAAGCCGGCCAGCTGCTTTTCGGAACCGTTGAAACGTGGCTCATTTGGAATCTCACGGGCGGCCGCGTCCATGTTACCGACTATTCAAACGCTTCAAGAACCATGCTCTTTGACGTTGACAAGCTTTGCTGGGATGAGTACCTTTGCGAAAAGCTCGGTGTTCCGACGAACATTCTTCCCACTCCCGTTCCCTCAAGTCAGGTCTACGGTTGGGTCGCAGGCGGAATCATCGGCATTGAAGAGCTTGAAGGCGTTCCCATCTGCGGTGCTATCGGCGACCAGCCGTCGGCTCTCTTCGGTCAGGCCTGCTTCAAGCCCGGCATGGCGAAGAACACCTACGGAACAGGCTGCTTCCTGCTCATGAACACGGGAAACAAGCGCGTTGAATCAAAAAACAACCTCCTCACCGGCGTTGCGTGGAGCCTCGGCGGAGAGACCACATATTCAATCGAAGGCAGTGCCTTCAACGCAGGCTCGGTCATAAAATGGCTGCGCGATGAGGTTCAGCTCATTGACAGCCCCCGCCGCTGCGACGAGCTTGCCGAAAGCGTACCCGATGCCAACGGCTGCTACCTTGTTCCGGCGTTCACCGGTCTCGGTGCTCCGTATTGGGATATGTATGCAAGAGGCTGCATTGTCGGCCTGACCAGGGGCGTCAACCGCGCCCACATTGCAAGAGCTGTTCTTGAAAGCATCACTTATCAGATGACAGACCTTCTTGAGGCGATGAGCGACGACAGCGGAATTGAAATTGCCGACCTTCGCGTTGACGGCGGTGCCTCCGTCAGCAACATCATGCTCCAGATTCAGGCGGATATGGCTCAGACGAAGGTTGACAGACCCAAGACGGTTGAAACGACCGCTCTCGGCGCCGCTTACCTTGCAGGTCTTGCCGTCGGCGTTTGGGACAGCCTTGAGGACATTGAAGCCAACCGCGAGGTTGACAGAATCTTTGAACCCCGGATGACTGTGGAAGAGAGAAACAAAATCTATGCCGGCTGGAAGAAAGCCGTCAGCAGAGCCATGGACTGGGCAGAGAAGGACTAATCAAAACGGCTGATAAGGATAGTTTTTATCCTTTCACATAAATCTACAAATAAATTACAGGAGTGATAATTCATGGGTAAAGTTGTACTTGACTGGAAAACAGCCGAAAATTTCATTCGTGACGCTTTCATCGGTGTCGGCGTTCCCGAAGAGGACGCAAAGATCGTTGTTGACGTTCTTCTTGAGTCAGACAGGCGCGGAATCGAATCTCACGGCTGCAACCGCTTTAAGCCGATCTACATCGACCGCATCAACGACGGCATTCAGAATCCCGTAACCAACTTTGAAATCGTTAAGGAAACCGAAACGACCGCAGTTGTTGACGGCCACGACGGTATGGGTCAGGTTATCGGCTACAAGTCAATGCAGATGGCAATTGACAAGGCTAAGAAATACGGCATGGGCATGGTTGTTGCGCGCAATTCCTGCCACTACGGTATTGCGGGCTACTATGCATCTCAGGCTGCAAAGCAGGGCTGCATCGGCATCACCGGAACCAACGCCCGTCCGTCCGTTGCTCCGACCTTCGGCGTTGAAGGTATGTTCGGAACCAACCCCCTCACCATCGGAATCCCGACTGACGAGGACTTCAATTTTGTTATCGACTGCGCAACATCAATCACCCAGAACGGCAAGATCGAATATTACGAGAGAATCGGCGAAGATGTTCATCCCGGAACCGTAATCGGCCTTGACGGCGAACCCGTAACCGGCGACGCAGGCGTAGCCCTCAAAAAGATCAGAAAGGGCGAAGCTGCTCTTGCTCCTCTCGGCGGAATCGGCGAAGCTCTCGGCGGATACAAAGGTTACGGCTATGCTATGGTCGTTGAACTTCTCTCCTCCGTTCTTCAGGACAACAACTACGGCAAAGCACTTGACGGCAAAGACGAAAACGGCAACAAGGTTCCCTATCATCTCGGCCACTTCTTCATTGCAATCGACACCAACCACTTCCTCGGCGAAGAATTCACAAGACATAAAGCAGGCGAAATCCTCCGCTCCATCCGTGCTTCAAAGAAGGCTCCCGGTGCTGAAAGAATCTACACCGCAGGCGAAAAAGAGTATCTCGTGTGGCTCGAAAGAAAAGACAGCGGCGTACCCGTCAGCGGCCCCGTTCAGCTTGAAATGTGCAAGGTTCGCGACGATCTCAAGCTTGATTACACCTTCCCGTGGGAGAAATAAGACAGCAGAAGCAAAGATTATTTGAAAGGTTAGTGAATATCCATGGATTACGCAAAGGAATCCCTCAGACTCCACTACGAGTGGAAGGGTAAACTTGAAGTTACCCCCAGAGCTGCCGTAGACAGCAAGGAAGCTCTTTCTCTTGCATATACTCCCGGCGTTGCCCAGCCCTGCCTTGAAATTCAGAAGGACATCAACAAGTCCTATGAGCTCACAAGACGCTGGAACACCGTTGCCGTTGTTACCGACGGAACGGCAGTCCTCGGCCTCGGCGACATCGGCCCCGAAGCAGGTATGCCTGTTATGGAAGGCAAATGCGTCCTTTTCAAGGCTTTCGGCGGCGTTGACGCAATTCCCCTCTGTGTCCGTTCAAAGGACGTTGACGAAATCGTCAAGACCGTTGCTTTGCTTGCCGGTTCATTCGGCGGCGTAAACCTTGAGGACATCAGTGCTCCGAGATGCTTTGAAATTGAAAAGAAGCTCAAGGAATGCTGTGATATCCCCATCTTCCACGACGACCAGCACGGAACGGCAATCATCACCCTTGCAGGTCTCATCAACGCTCTCAAGCTCGTCGGAAAGAAGATTGAAGACGTTAAGATCGTTACCAGCGGCGCAGGCGCAGCGGGTATCGCAATTATCAAGCTCCTCATGAGCATGGGTCTCAAGAACGTTATCATGACCGACCGCACCGGAGCTATCTATAAGGGACGCGAAAACCTCAACCCGATCAAGCAGGAAATGGCTGAAATCACCAATCAGAACTGCGAAAAGGGAACTCTTGCCGAGGTCATCAAGGGCGCAGACGTATTCATCGGTGTTTCCGCTCCCGGAACCCTCACCAAGGAAATGGTTCAGACCATGGCTAAGGATCCCATAATCTTTGCCTGCGCAAATCCGACTCCGGAAATTTTTCCGGACGAAGCAAAGGCCGGCGGAGCTGCCGTTGTTTCAACCGGCAGAAGTGACTTCCCGAATCAGGTCAACAACGTTCTCGCTTTCCCGGGAATCTTCCGCGGTGCTCTTGACGTTCGCGCAAGCGACATCAACGACAAGATGAAGGTTGCCGCAGCTTATGCACTTGCAGGTCTTGTAAGCGACGAAGAGCTGAACGCAGACTACATCATCCCCGCCGCTTTCGATCCCAGAGTTAAGGATGCCGTTGCAAAGGCAGTTGCACAGGCTGCAAGAGACAGCGGTGTTGCAAGAATCTGAAAAACGATTTCGGATTCAAAGCGTTAAAATTAAACCGGACAGTCACAATTTGCGGCTGTCCGGTTTTTTATGCTTCAAAAAGAGTGTTCAATTCGGGTGGTGTCAGGCAGTCCTTTCCTTTTTTCCGAGCGGAAGCTGGGCGGCAACGATCGCGGCGAACATCAAACAGCAGCCTGCGACCTCCCTGCCGGAGGGAATCTCATGCAGCAAGAGCATTCCGGAAAGCAGCGCAAAAACCGACTCAAGGCTCATGAGCATCGAAGCCACAGTAGGCTCGGTGCGCTGCTGACCGAGAATCTGAAGAGTATAGGCGATTCCGCTTGACATGATTCCGGAATATGCAATTGACGGTGCAGCAGCCATGATATATTCAAAGGAGACATCCTCAAAAATAAACATAGGAACCGCCGCAAGCACGCCGACAATGAAAAACTGGCAGCAGGAAAGCTTAATTCCGTCAACCTTCGGCGAAACGCGGTCAACAACCAGAATCTGAACGGCGAAAAACACGGCGCAGGCAACAACATATATATCGGACGAAGCGATGCTGTTGTCCGTTACACAAAGCAGGTAAAGCCCCAGAAGCGACACTGCCGCACACGGCCAGATTATCGGCCTGACCTTTTTCCTGAGAACAAGGCTGAAAATCGGGACAAGGAGAATATAGAAGGCAGTGATGAAGCCTGCCTTGCCCGAAGAAGTGCCTTTGTCAATTCCTATCTGCTGAAGGCAGGAGGCAATGCAGAGCGCAACGCCGCAGGCAAGCGCACCCTTGACGAAAAAGCGCTTTTCCTCCTTTGTTTTAAGACCGACATAAGTTCCCTTCTTTTTCATCACAAGGTCCTTTGCAATTATCACCGGCAAAAGCGTGAGTGAGCCGAGGAACGAGCGCAAAGCCATAAAGGTGAACGGGCCTACATACTGCGCGCCGGTGGACTGAGAGACAAAAGAGCTGCCCCAGATTACGGCGCACAGGGTCAGCAGGAGACTTCCGACGAGGTTGCTTTTTCTTTTTTCTTTCATCGTTTTCAACTTCCAAAATACATAGTTATATTATAAAAAGTATAGCAGATTTTTGAGTCTTCTTTCAATTGACAAAACTGCCAGTTTTAAACAAACGGCCCTTTTGTTTTTGTTCACTTGTTTCAACCTGTTTTTCAAAATACCTTAATCGGAAAAAGGACGTTTGGGGAAGAATTTTTACAAAATCCGGATATACACAGGCACTTTTTTTGTTGACTATTCAAAATATCAGTGGTATTATCTAATTGATGCAAATCGGGACTGCGCAGCCAATGCAGCAGTCCCTTAATAAATTCTGAAAGGAAAGGTGATCTTATGCAATTTGACGTTGCCGTAATCGGCGCAGGCGTCTGCGGAGCACTGATTACAAGAGAGCTTTCAAAGCTTGACCTGAAAATAGTTATGCTTGAAAAATTCAGCGATGTTTCGATGGGTACCTCAAAAGCGAACAGCGCCATCGTTCACGCCGGCTTTGACGCAAAAACCGGCTCGCTCAAGGCGAAGCTCAACGTTCAGGGCGCATCGCTCATGGCATACTACTGCAACAAGCTTTCGGTTCCCTATAAAAATATCGGTTCTCTTGTTGTTGCGTATTCCTGGGCGGACATGACGACTCTTGAGGCTCTTTTTGAAAGGGGCTTTGACAACGGCGTTCCCAACATGGAAATCATCAGTCAGGAAAAGCTTCGCGAAATGGAGCCGTATATCAGCGATAAGGCTATCGGTGCTCTTTGGGCTCCCACAGCCGGAATCGTCAGTCCCTATGAGCTTGCAATTGCCGCAACCGAAAACGCGGTAATCAACGGCGCAAGAGTTAAGCGCAACAGCGGCGTTTTTGACATCGAGTTCAAGGACGACCTGTTTTTCATCACAACTGCAACCGGCGTAATCAAGGCAAAATACGTCATCAACTGTGCAGGCGTTTTTGCAGATAAAATTGCCAACATGATCGGCGACACCTCATTCAAAATCATTCCCAGAAAGGGCGAATATTACCTGCTTGACAAAACAGAGGGAAAAATGGTCAACCATGTTCTTTTCCACTGTCCTTCAAAAATGGGCAAGGGTATTCTTGTTACCCCGACCGCGCACGGAAACGTTCTCATGGGACCTACTGCAATTGACCTCGACTTCGACAGCAAGCTTGACGTTGACACGACCATTGAAGGCCTCAACGAGGTCAAACGTGCCGTCCGCGAGGTTATCCCCACGCTGACAACAAGGAACGCCATCACCTCCTTTGCGGGACTTCGCGCCCATATCGACGGAGAAAACGACGACTTTGTGATCGGAAAGAGCTCCGCCAACGAAAAGTTCATCAACGTTGCCGGAATTGAATCCCCGGGCCTTACCGCCGCCCCGGCAATTGCAAGATATGTAGGAAAAATCTTCCGAGACCTTGCGCCGCAGTATGAGCGCAAGGAAAACTTTGTTTCAACAAGACCCGCACCCATCAGAGTGAACGAGCTTTCAGACGAGGAAAGACGCGCCCTCATTGAAAAAGATCCGCGCTACGGAAGAATCATCTGCCGCTGCGAGGGAATCACCGAGGGCGAAATCGTTGACGCAATCAAAGCTCCCTGCGGAGCAAGGGACGTTGACGGCGTAAAAAGAAGAACAAGAGCCGGCATGGGCAGATGTCAGTCGGGCTTCTGCGGCTCAAAGGTTGTTGAAATCCTTTCACGCGAGCTCGGCGTTCCGATGAACCAGATTACGAAGCACGGAAACGGCTCAAAAATACTTTTCGGAAAGACGAAGTGAGGTGAAGATAATGCTTAAATACGATCTCGTTGTAATCGGCGGAGGCCCCGCCGGAATGGCAGCCGCGCTCAAGGCAAAGGAATGCGGTGTCAAAAAAATAATCATACTTGAAAGAGCGGAAACGCTCGGCGGAATTCTTGAACAGTGCATACATACGGGCTTCGGTCTGCATTACTTTGGCGAAGAGCTTTCAGGCCCGGAATACGCCGCCCGCTTCATCGAAAAGGTCAGGGAGACCGACATCGACGTCAAGGTTGACACAATGGTTACGGAAATCAGAACCGGAAACGTTGTTGTTGCAACCAACAACACGGACGGCCTTATTGAAATTGCCGCAACCGCGATTGTCCTTGCAATGGGCTGCCGCGAAAGACCCAGAGGCGCACTTGACATTCCCGGTTCCCGCGCTTCGGGAATCATGACCGCAGGCACGGCGCAGAAATATGTCAACATCGACGGATATATGCCCGGCAAAAGGATCGTTATTCTCGGCTCGGGCGACATCGGTCTTATCATGGCGAGAAGAATGACCCTTGAGGGCGCAAAGGTTGAAATGGTTTGTGAGCTCATGCCGTATTCGGGCGGCCTGACAAGGAACATCGTTCAGTGCCTTGAGGACATGAATATTCCCCTCAAGCTTTCCTGCACAGTCATCAAGACCCACGGAATTGAACGCCTTGAGGGCGTTACGATTGCGAACGTTGACGAAAACCGCAATCCCATCCCCGGAACGGAGCAGTTCGTTGAATGCGATACTCTTTTGCTTTCCGTCGGCCTTATTCCGGAAAACGAGCTGACAAGAATGGCCGGAATCGTTATCGACCCCGTGACCAACGGCGCCGTTGTTGACGAAAACCGCCAGACGACCAGAGCCGGAATTTTTGCCTGCGGCAACGTTCTTCAGGTTCACGACCTTGTTGACTACGTTACGCTTGAAAGCCAGCTTGCCGGCGAGGGTGCGGCTAAGTACATCCTTTCAAAGAACCGCAGACGCTCCTATAAATACGCCGAAACCAAGCCCGGCAACGGTGTCCGCTACGTTGTTCCGCAGAACATCAATCTTGACACGGAGAGCGACGTCAAGCTTTATTTCAGAGTTCGCGACGTCTATCGCAACGCAAAAATCACCGTCAAGAGCGGCGATAAGGTCATTTACTCAAAGAAAAAGCCCAAGCTTTGCCCGGGCGAAATGGAATATGTTGTTGTCAAGGCCGGGGACATCCACGCTCTTGACAAAAAAGAACTTGTTGTTTCCGCGGAGGTGTGAGAAAGATGAAAAGAGAACTTGTTTGCGTTTCATGCCCTATAGGCTGCTCGCTTTCCGTTGAGCTTTCAGAGGACGGAAAAGAAGTCATTTCCGTCACCGGCAACACCTGCAAGCGCGGCGATAAATACGCAAGAGACGAATGCACAAATCCCGTTCGTATGCTGACCTCAACGATGAAGGTCAACGGCGGAAATCACCCCGTGGTTCCCGTCAAAACGAGCGCACCCATTCCCAAGGGAATGATGTTTGACTGCATGAAGGCCATCAATAACGAAGTTGTTGACGCTCCGGTCAAAATCGGCGATGTGCTCATCAGCAATGTCTGCGACACGGGTGCTGACATTGTTGCAACGAATGAGTCATAAAACAACCGGCTGCCGTGTTTGAGCCTAACCCGGCAGCTTCTGTCGGTTTGTTACACAAAGGAGAAAATACTATGGCAGAAACAAAGCTTCAAAAAAAGACCTCCGGCTTCAAAATGTGGCTGCTAATCTGGGGTCTCGGCCTTGCAGGCCAAATCTGCTGGAACATGGAAAACCAGTGGTTCAACACGTTTGTTTACGCAAAGATCGGCAAAGACCCGTCAATCATCACGGGTATGCTCATCTGCAGCGCGGCGGCAACGACCTTCGCAACATTCTTCTTCGGAACCTGGGCCGACAGGCTCGGAAAGCGCCGCATCTTCATTTCCCTCGGATACATCCTTTGGGGCGTTTTTACAATTGCGTTCGGCCTGACCGAATTCATCAGCAAGACCCATTATCTCCTCGCCGCCGTTGCCGTTGTTGCGGCAGACACCGTGATGAGCTTCTTCGGTTCAATGGGCAACGACGCCGGCTTCAACACCTGGACGAACGACATGATGACAGACAAGAACCGCGGTCAGATCGGTGCGGCTCTTGCGACCCAGCCGGTTCTCGGAACAATTCTCGGAACGGTTGTCGGAGGTCTGCTTGTCGGCGAAAACGATGACTATATGCGTCTGTTTGTTGTCATGGGCGTTTTTGTCATCGCCTTCGGCTTCATTTCAATGTTCACAATGAGCAAGGGTGATGACGTCGAACCGTCCGTCAGAGGTTCCTTTGCAAAGCAGTTTTTCAGCGTGTTCAACTTCAAGGAATTCTTCAAGCTCAAGGAGCTTGTTTGGGTCAACGTTATGGTTTCGGTGTTCTTCATCGGCTTCAACGTATACTTTGCATACATGGGCAACTACATAATCCATTACCTCGGCTACACCGCCGACCAGATGGGCATTATTGAGGCTGTTCCCCTTGTTCTTGCAATGCTGACCGCGATTCCCATCTCCATTCTCATCAACAGGAACAAGAACATTCCGATCACCTTCTTTGCAATCGTTATCAACGTTCTCGGTCTTCTCGTCATTGCACCCATTAAGGCCGCAGACGTTAACACCGAAAGCCTTTTCAACCTTCGTATCTGGCTCGGAATCTTCCTCGTCGGTGTCGGCTATGTTGCGATTCTTCAGGTCACAAAGGTCTGGACAAAGCAGCTTTATCCTAAGGACAGCAAGGGTCAGTTTGAAGGAATCTGGATTCTCTTCTTCGTGCTTATCCCGATGATCGGCGGTTCGCTCATCGGCGAAGCCGTTGTTAAAACAAGCGGCGAAACCTTTGTTGACGCGGCAAGCGGTCAGACCCAGTACATCCCCAACGGCAACATCTTCTTTGTCGGCGCAGTTGTAATTCTTTTGACCGTTATCCCGGCTATTTTTGCTGCAAAGAGCTTTAAAAAGAGAATGGCAGAGGGCAGCAAGTAATGCCCGAAGGCGGCTGATACACACAAAAAAACGCGGATGTTTCCTTTGAAGCATCCGCGTTTTTGGCTGTTGTTTACGGTAGGTATGGTTTTGGGTTTACGGAGGAAATGAACGGTCTCAGGAATGGGCGGGCAAGTGCCAGCCCGTACGATGTCGAGGTTGATTTTTATGTTCTGCAAACAGAAAAGAAGACGGGCGATTCGTGAACCGCCCCTACAGAATTGTTCTCGACGCGCATTAAATCGCAGGGGCGGCTCACGAGCCGCCCGTGAAAACCTAACCGTTTTAAGAGCAAACAAACGTAATGCAAGCAACAACGTTCACGGGCGGTTACAAGCCCCGCCCGTACGAAGTTGCGGTTTGTTTTTATGCCCTGCAAACCGCAACCGCCGCACCTTTTAAAAAAAACTCAAAAAAGTTTCAAAAAAGCTTGACATTACTCTGATACTGTGTTAGTATGTTACCACAGTAAAGCGTGAGACACAACAAAGCTCACACAAAGTTAAAAATTCAGCGCGGCTTTGCCGCAAAAAGCAAAAGGAGCAGTTATCATGAGCAAAAAAATTATCGCACTCGTTCTTGCCGTGCTTGTAGCGGCAATCAGTTTTGTATTTGTTGCCTGCAACGGAAATGAAGACAGCGACCTTGAATATGTAAAGAGCAAGGGTAAGCTTGTTATCGGCATCACAGAGTTTGCACCCATGGACTATAAGGACAAGGACAGCGGCGAATGGATAGGCTTTGACGCAGACCTTGCAAAGGCTTTTGCAAAGGAGCTCGGCGTTGACGTTGAGTTTGTTGAAATCGTTTGGGATAACAAGATCATTGACCTCAACGGAAAGAACATTGACTGCGTATGGAACGGTATGACCCTCACCGATGATGTAAAAGCGGCAATGGAAACCTCAAAGGCATATTGCAATAACGCTCAGATCGTTATTCTTCCTTCAGACAAAGTTGATTCAATCAAGTCGGTTGACGATTGCAAAAAGCTCAATTTTGCCGTTGAAAACGGTTCGGCAGGAAAAGACCAGGCAGAAGCAAACGGCTTTAAATATACCGAGGTTGAAAAGCAGTCAGACGCACTGACTGAGGTTGCAAGCGGAACCAGCGATGCGGCAATCATCGACTCACTCATGGCAGGCGCAATGGTAGGAGAGGGAACCGGCTTTGCAAAGCTTACCGCAACCGATATCAAGCTCAACAGCGAAGAATACGGCGTAGGCTTCCGCAAGGGCTCGGATCTTGTCGCAAAGCTCAATGAGTTCTTTGACAAGAGCCTTGCAGACGGTTCAATGGAAGAGCTTGCAAAAACCTACGGTGTTCAGGAAGCACTCATTAAATAAGGATTCAGTAAAAAGTTGTTCAGACAGGGGGCTTTTCAAAAGTCCTCTGTCAAACTGTCCTTTTTCTATGATAAATTAAGTGAAATTTTAGGAGCTTTAAAATGTTTGATAATTTTGCAGCGCAGTTTCCGGTTGTGTTCGATGCCTTGAATATCGGCTTTTTGCAGACACTCAAGCTGTTTTTTGTCACCCTTGCCGGCGCAATACCGCTCGGACTTATTATTTCTCTCGGCTCAATGTCGCGTTTCAAGCCGCTTTCTGCCCTTGTCAAAACAATTGTGTGGATAGTGCGCGGCTCACCGCTGATGATTCAGCTCATGATCATATATTACTTTCCCGGTCTCATTATGGGCAACAATATTTGGGGAACGGGCGAGGGCGGCCGTTTCATTGCGTGCAGCGTTGCATTCATTATAAACTACGCGTGCTATTTTTCAGAAATATACCGCGGCGGAATTCAGGGTGTTCCCAAGGGACAGCAGGAGGCAGGTCAGGTGCTCGGAATGACAAAAAGCGAGATCTTTTTCAAGGTTACGCTTTTGCAGATGATCAAGCGTATAGTGCCGCCGATGTCAAATGAAATTATCACCCTTGTCAAGGATACTTCTCTTTCAAGGATAATTGCCCTTCAGGAGATCATCTGGGCCGGTTCGGCTTTCATGAAGTCATCGCGCGGAATTTCCGGCGAAATCTGGCCGCTGTTCTTTACAGGTGTGTATTATCTTGTGTTCAACGGGCTGCTTACGGTTCTTTTTGCAAAGCTTGAAAAAAAGCTTGACTATTTCAAAAGCTGAGGAGGGAGTATAATGGCGATTCTTGAAGTTAAGAACATCTGCAAATCCTTCGGAAACACCGAGGTTCTCAAGGGCGTTTCTTTTGACCTTGAGGAGGGTAAGGTGCTTTCGATCATCGGTTCTTCGGGCAGCGGAAAAACAACGCTCCTGCGCTGCATCAACTTCCTTGAAACGGCGGATACCGGAAAAATTACCGTTGACGGCAACGTGATTTTTGATTCAGAAAACCCGGCAAAAATTTCTCAGAAGGAAAGGCGCGAAAAGCAGCTTAAAATCGGCCTTGTTTTTCAGCAGTTCAATCTTTTTCCGCAATACAGCGTTCTTGACAACGTAACGCTCGCCATGAAGCTTCAGGCAAAGGAGAGGCCGGATTTTAAAAAGAACAAAAAAGCAATATACGCAGAAATTGAGGAAAAAGCTCTTGCAATCCTCAAAAAAATGGGACTTTCCGAAAAGGTCAGGAACTATCCCTGCGAGCTTTCCGGCGGTCAGCAGCAACGCGTTTCAATTGCACGCGCAATGGCGCTTGAGCCGAAGATTCTCTTTTTTGATGAGCCGACCAGTGCCCTTGACCCGGAGCTTACGGGAGAGATTCTCAAGGTTATCCGCGAGCTTGCCGAAGAGCAGATGACAATGGTTATCGTTACCCACGAAATGACGTTCGCAAAAGAAGTTTCCGACAGAATTATTTTTATGGACAACGGCGTGATTGCCGAAGAGGGAGACGCAAGGCAGCTCATTGAAAATCCGCAGACGGAAAGGCTGAAGGCGTTCCTCAGCAAAATTTCAGACTGAACATATCTTCAAAAACAGCCGGGCAGGCTTGACCTGTCCGGCTGAGGTTTTTTGTTGGCGGTAATTTGAACAAACAATTCAGGCTGAGAGGCTTCGTGAATCGTCCGCCTGCAAAATCAAACGTTGTGTGCGGCTTATTTCCTTCCGGCAATGCCCTCAAATTTTTCTTTGACCTTTCCGGCAAAGGCGGAAAAGCCCTTCGTGTGCGATGCGCGGTATTCTTCGGCGAAAACTGCTATCTTTTCTGTCAGCACAGAAAGGTAGCGGTAAAGCGATTCCGAAGCAAAGCCGAAAACGATCATGAGCAGAACGCAGATTGCAGACATTGACGTGATTTGGAACAGCCGTCGCAAAAATATTCCGCAAAACGCAAGGCCGGCAATATTGATGAACAAAATTCCGTATTTTATTTTGTTGAACGGCTGACTGATTTTTATGAGAATCATAAAGCCCACAACGCAAAGCAGCATCGTTGCCGCCGTTGCAATGTCGTCCTTCGGGAGAGAAAAGACGTCTCCGCAGACAACGAGCGCACCGACCGCAAGCATATCGGTAAAGCCGGCCGGAAAGGCCTTGAGCAAAACGGTTCTCATGAAGCTTCCGCGTATTCTTTCCTTGTTTGGCTCAAGCGCAAGCAAAAAGCCCGGCAGGCCGATCGTGAATGCACCGATGAGAGAAATCTGAGTCGGCTCAAGCGGATAGGTGATGAAGGATACCATTGAGAACAGAGCCATGAGCAGCGAAAAGATGTTTTTTACAAGGAACAGGCTCGCCGAACGCTGAATGTTGTTGACAACGCAGCGGCCCTCGCAGACCACGCTCGGCATCCGCGCAAAGTCTGAATCCAGCAAAACCACCTGAGCAACCTGCGAGGCGGCCTCACTGCCGGACGCCATTGCAACCGAACAGTCTGCGTCCTTCATCGCGAGGATATCGTTCACGCCGTCGCCGGTCATTGCAACGGTGTGGCCGTTCTTTTGCAGCGCGTGAACAAACTGCTGTTTCTGCTTCGGCGTAACACGGCCAAAGACAGTGTATTTTTGAACAGCCTCTTCAATTTTCTCTTCGCTGTCGAGAGTTGAAGCGTCAACAAAGCTTTCCGCGTTTTCAATTCCGGCTTCCTTTGCAATTTTTGAAACGGTTTCCGGGTTGTCGCCGGAGATGACCTTCAGCGCAACGTCCTGTGCTCTGAAATATTCAAATGTTTCCTTTGCGTTTTCTCTGATGGGGTTTGAAAGAACGACCCATGCGAGCGGTTCGGCGTCCTCTGTCAGTCCGTTTTTGACGCTCACGCCGCCGTATGAAGCGAAAAGCAGCACACGAAAGCCCTTTTCCGTATAGGAAGCAATCTCGCTTTCATAAAGCTTAAAGCTGTTTCTGAGAATGAATTCCGGCGCGCCGAGAAGGTACGTTCCGTCGGTGAAGGTGACTGCACCGTACTTGACCGAGGAGGAAAACGGAATGACCTCAAGGGCAGTTCTTTTTGAAAAAGCGTCGCCGTTTTCTTTCATATAATCGGCGAGCGCTTTAGCGGTAGCGTTGTTGTCTACCCCCGCGGCGACATATGACGAAAGCAGCGAGAGAGTGTCTGCGTCTGCTTTTTCCCTGACCTTGATTTCGGTAACGCGCATATCAGGTTCGGTAATGGTTCCGGTCTTATCCACGCAGAGAACGTCAACTCTGGCGAGGGTCTCAATGCTCTTCATGTCGTGCAGGAGCACCTGACGCTTTGCAAGGCGAATGGTGCTCAGCGCAAGGGCAATCGTTGTCAGAAGATAAAGCCCTTCGGGAATCATACCGAGCACTGCGGCAACGGTGGAGGTAACACTCTTTTGAACGCTCTGGTCGTTGAGAAAATAGCTTTGGCAGAAGAGGATAACGCCTATCGGAATTATGATAATTCCGACCCATTTGATGATTCTGTTGATTGAGCGGATCATTTCGGACTGCTCGCCGCTTGAAAGCACCTTTGCTTCTTCGGTGAGCTTTGAAATGTAGGATTCGTTGCCGACCTTTTCAAGCCGTGCGGTGCATTTTCCCGAAACAACAAAGCTGCCGGAGAGCAAAGCGTCGCCGATGCTTTTTGAAATTTCGTCAGATTCACCGGTCAAAAGCGATTCGTTGACCTGAACGCTGCCGGAAAGGACGACCGCGTCCGCGCAAATTTGATCGCCGGAGGTGAGAAGTATAACGTCATCCTTGACAAGCTCCTCCGCCGGGAGACGAACTTCTTTTCCGTCTCTCAGCGCGTTGCAGTGCGGAGCATTGAGCAGGCTCATTTTGTCGAGCGTCTTTTTGGCTCTCAGCTCCTGAAAAATGCCGATGAGCGTGTTGCCGATGATTACCGGCAGGAAAGAGAGGTTCTTGAACGAGCCGACAACGCACAACAGCACGGTGATAATGAGAAAGATAAGGTTGAAATAGGTGAAGAGATTTGAAAAAACAATTTCCCTGACCGTTTTTCCCGTGGAAATGTCGACTTTGTTGCCGAGACCCTGAGCAGCTCGCTCTGCCGCCTGTTCACTCGTCAGGCCGACTGTGGGAGGGGCTGCGGTGAGATATTTTTCTTCCATACGCGTTTTTCCTTTTATCATGATAATTTTATTTGTCGGAATTTGATTGACCTAAGTTATTGTAATACATATTCTTACCGTTTTCAAGCAATAACGAAAATCGAAAGGTTTTTTTAACAATATTGTAATATTGTGTCAGTATATGTAACTTAATTTCGCATCGGCCTAAGATAACTTCACAAAAGATACCTGAACGGCTCGTTTCATTGCACATTCCAAAACTTTTGGGGGCAGTGTTGGAATTTTATAGGGAGAAAAAACGTCAGATTTTCGTCGAAAAGAGCTAAAAGGCTTCGGCTCTCCTCAGCTCAGATCTAAGAAAGCGTTGATAATGCAAAAAAGATGTTGACTTGAACAACCGGGGGTATTATAATCTGCAATGGTACAAACGGGAAAGAGAACAAAACAACAGACGGAAGAAATGAGGAATCAGCTTTGAAGCAGACCGGAACCGATCTCAGACAGGCACTTTCCTTCGCGATGGATCTCGGAAAAAGCATGGTCAAATGCGGAGCCGAGATGAACCGCGTTGAGGAAACGATCATCCGCGTATGTTACGCCTACGGAATGAAGCGCATTGAGGTCTTTTCAATAATATCCATGATGACCGTGACCGCTTTTGACGAAAACGGACGCGATTACACCCAGTCAAGGCGAATCTATGCCTATTCAAACAACCTTGGCAGACTTGAACAGCTCAACGCGCTTTCAAGAAGAATCTGCAGTGAGGTACCGGACGTTTCGGCCGCGAAAGCCGAGCTTGAAAAAATTAACAGCGAGGAAAAGCGGTTTCGCCTCTCCGCCTGCTTCGGCAACGCCCTTGCGGCGGCGGCTTTTGCAATCTTCTTCGGTGGCTCTTGGCGTGACGCACTTGCGACCGTGCCCATTGCCGTCATGATCTACCTCATGAATTCCTTCATCAAGGCCAAGGGCATGAACAGACTGTTTTTTACCGCTGTCTGCTCGGCACTTTCCGGCTTTTTTGCAATTATGTTCGTTCGGTTTGGCCTTGCGGACAACGCCGACATGATAATGATTGGCGATATAATGCTGATTATTCCCGGGCTTATGCTCATCAACTCAATTCGGGAGCTGCTTTGCGGTGATGTCATGAGCGGACTTATGCGTTTTCTTGAAACGCTCATCATCGCTCTTGCAATTGCCTGCGGCTTTGCGGTACCGATTCTTTTGATTGGAGGCTGAGGAAAATGGATTTGAAACAAGCACTTATAATTGTTATTTCCGGTTTTTTCGGTGCGTGCGGCTTTGCTTTGCTTTTCCGCGTCCGCAAGGAACGTATTCTCTGGGCAACGCTCGGCGGCGGACTTGCCTGCGTTGTCTATGTTATTTGCATAAAATATTTTGACCACGAGTTTTTTCAAAACTTTTTTCCGGCACTTGTCGGCGCGGTGTATTCGGAAATCATGGCAAGGCTCACGAAGTCTCCGACAACAACCTTCCTTGCCAGCGCGATAATTCCGCTTGTTCCCGGCGCAAAGCTTTATTACACGATGTATTACTTCATCGTCAGCAATCAATATGCTTTCAGAAGTGCACTGACGGAAACGGCACGAATTGCCGCCGGTCTTGCCGTTGGGGTCATTCTTGTTTCGGTTTTGGTTCACATAATCAATCACAGACGCTTCAAGCAGATATATGATATTGATTAAAAATGTGTGAAAAATTAAGGGAGCCGTGAATCGGCTCCCTTATAATTTTTTTGCGGTGAAAGCAAAAACACCGGGTTCAATTCACGAATTGAACCTGCCCATCGCTTCATCCGTTTTTCCGTCAACCATCAGCTTCACCGCTTCGCAGGCGTTGTCTGCGGCTTCTCTCAGCTGAGTGAGCTGCTCTTTTGTGAACGGCGTAAGTACCCAGTCCGCAAGGTCAAACTCCGGGTTCGGCTTTGCGCCGATGCCGAGCTTGATTCGCGGAAAGGCATCACTTTGAAGCTGATAGATTATGCTCTTGATTCCGTTGTGGCCGCCGTCTGAGCCTTTCCTGCGGATTCTGAGGCGGCCGGGCTCAAGATTGATGTCGTCAAAAATGACGATGATTTTTTCCGGCGGAATTTTGAAAAACGCCGCTGCGTCGCGAACAGCCTCGCCGCTGAGGTTCATAAAGGTCTGCGGCTTCATCAAAAGGCAGCGCTTTCCGTTGATTCTTACGTCGGAAACAAGTGCCTTGAATTTCAGCCGGTCAATTTTTACGCCGAGACTCTGCGCAAGCAGATCAATGCAAAGGAAGCCGGCGTTGTGCTTTGTCACTTCATATTTTTTGCCCGGATTGCCAAGCCCCACAATCATATATTCATAGGTGCTCTCGCCGGAAAACTTCTCTTTTTTAAAAAACATTTCTTTTCTTCCTCATTCCATGCCACGGTAGGGCTTCTTTTTGAGTACCCAATTTTCTTTGTTTTCCTGCCGTGCTCTTGCAATCGCAAGGGCGTTTTCCGGAACGTCCTGCGTAATTGTTGAGCCTGCGGCGGTGTAGCCGTATGCACCGACGTTGACCGGAGCCACAAGGTTCGTGTTGCAGCCGATGAAGGCATGGTCACCGACAGTTGTGCGGAATTTTTCCTTTCCGCTGAAGTTGACTGTTACACAGCCGCAGCCGAAGTTGACGTTCCTGCCGACGTCGCTGTCACCGACATATGTCAGGTGAGAAACGCTTGTTTCCTCTCCGACCGTGGAATTCTTGACCTCAACAAAGTTTCCGAGATGTACCCTTGCGGCGATATGGCTGTTAGGTCTGATATGAACAAACGGGCCGATGTCGGCTTCCTCGCCGATTTCGCTTTCAAACGCCTGAACAAAGTTGAGAGAGGCGTTTTCTTTGACGCAGGTATCAAAAAGAACCGTTCCCGGGCCTATCACCGCACCGCCTTTTACGCTTGTCTGCCCTGTGAGAACCGAATTTTGAAGGACAACTGCTCCTTTTTCAAGCTCAACGTTTTTGCCGATGAAAACTCCGTCGTTCATCGGTATAAGCACGCCGTTTTTTTTGTGCCGTTCAATAATTTCAAACCGCTCATCCTGAGTGAGGGAGAGCAGCTCTTCTGTAACTTTTTTATTCATTTGCGTCTCCTTTTGAATCATAGTAAGCTGAGGAGGGTTGAACTCAATGCGCCTGAAGAATTTGTTTTCCCGCACATTGCGGCACTTTTTGGTACGCTTACGTCAGTATGGCTTCGACAAAGAAGCACCACACTGCACAAAAAAACAAGTCCTTCAGGTGCGAAGCAGTTTTTAAAGAGCAAATTTTTGTCGAGACAAGGCAAAAAGGTGAGTAATGCTGACGCATTGCGAAACTTTGGGGCGCAGTATCGGCGGAAATTTGCCTTAAAAAACCGCATTGAGCTCGGCCCTCCTCAGCTTAAGCTTATATCTTATTATTATGCCAAGAAACGAAGGAATAATCAAGTCCTTCAAAGCTGATTGAACGAAAAACTTTGCCTTTTTCAAAAGCGATTTTTTATAGTTTTTTATTATATTTTGATGAAAAATGCAGAAATCTATGTTATACTATACAATGTATACTTGTAACTACAATCGTGTTCTGCGGTTTGACGAGAGGATTTATGAAACAGTATGGATAACGAAAACAAAAATATACAGAAAAACGGCGAAACGGAGCTTATTATCGGCCGCAACGCTGTTTCCGAAGCTCTTCGCTCCGGAAGAGTAATTGATACCCTTTTTGTTGCAAAGGGGGAGCGCGGCGGTTCGGTCGGAAGAATAATCGCCGAATGCAAAGAAAAGGGCGTTGTAATTAAAGAGGTTGACAAGCGCAAGCTTGATTACCTTTGCGCAAAAGGGAACCACCAGGGGGTTGCCGCCTATGTTGCCGCGCATGAATATGCGTCGGTTGACGATATTTTTGAACTTGCAAAGAAGCGCGGCGAGGATCCGTTTATCATTATCTGCGACGAGCTTGAAGATCCGCATAACCTTGGCGCGGTCATCCGTACTGCGGAGTGTGCCGGTGCCCACGGAGTTATTATTCCGAAAAGGCGCAGCGTTTCGCTCACATGGGCGGTTTCAAAGGCTGCAGCCGGAGCACTTGAATATATGCCGGTTGCAAGGGTGACAAACCTTTCCGCAACGCTTGACGAGCTCAAAAGGCGCGGCGTCTGGATATATAGTGCCGACATGGACGGCAAAAGCTGGGGCGAAACAGATTTTTCCGGCGCGGTGGGCCTTGTTGTCGGCTCGGAGGGCTTCGGCGTGAGCAAGCTCATCCGCGATAAGAGCGATTTCATCGTTTCGCTCCCGATGAAGGGCAAAATCACCTCTCTCAATGCGTCGGTTGCCGCCGGAATACTTATGTATGAGGTCTCAAGGCAGAGAACCGGAAAAGGAGGAAGCAATGGCAGACCTTAATAACAACGAAAACAATATGCCCGAAGGCATTGACTCAATAAATGAACTGCTTGAGTCGGTAGGCATTGCTCCGATTTCCGAAGAGGAAGAGAACGAAGAAAAGCAGGCCGAAAAGTCTTTTGAACCTGTTTCGGACAAAACAAAGGTAATCCCTTCGGCAGACCAGAAAACGAAGCATTTTACGCTCGAAAAATTCATGGCGGAAAAAGACAAATTGAAAAAAGAGGCCGATAGTGACGAAAGCGACAGCCGGCTCATTTTTGAAGATTATAAAGATGAAGAAAGGCCGCGCGTTGTCTCTCAGGAATCGGTTGAACGCCAGCTGAAAACAACGAGGAAGAACCTCATTGAAAACTTCCGCGTCCTTTCAAAGGAAACCTCAGACAAGGCTATCCTTGAAAAAGAGCCGACGGGTGAGGGCGGAAAAAGCGTTGCCGATTCGCTCGAGGTCAAAAAGGGAGAAACTCTTTTTGACGCGATTGACCGCGCAGACATGAAAAAGAAAGCGCAGGGATTTTTTGAAAAGGGTATGCGCTATGTTCAGCAGAAAACGCGCACCGAGCGCAGACGTGAGGAGCTGAGCAAGGCCAAAAGCCAACGGCACTCGCTCAAGGAACAGATGGAGCACAGAAAAAAACAGCTCATGGCTGCCGGGGTTCTGTTTGTTCTTTCGCTTGTTCTTTTTTTCCTGCTTTGCCTTTATGCCGAGACGGGAACGGCCGCGTTCCTCTTTTCGGGGAACGGAGCGGTGTTTGTCCTTTTGAACGCTGTGCTTATCATTCTCGGCGGAGTTTTCGCAAGAGATTTTATCAAGGACGGCTTTTCCTCTTTGAAGGAGTTTCGGCCGCAGCCGTCGTTCTTTCTGCTCCTTTGCGGCGTGCTCACTCTTTTGCAAGCTTTATCGCTTCTCGTTTTCAAAGCAGAACAGCCCTCGGATATGACAGTTTATTCTCCGTTTTTCCTGTTCTCACTGCTTTCACTTTGTGCGGCGGATTACCTCAGACTTGAGGAAATGAGGCGCGATATTTCGGTTTTGATGCGCTGCAGTCAGCTGCGCTCGCTTCAAACCGTTGGAAACAAAAACGATGCCGCCGCTCTCGGCTACGGTATCAGCGGAAAGGACGACCCGGTTATAATTTATTCCGCACCCTGTTCGATTCCGAAGAGCTTTGAGCGCTTCTCTTTTTCGCGTTCCTCTCAGGAAAAGCTCTTTTTCGTTTTAGGTGTTTTTGTGCTTTGCGCAGGCGGCGTATTTTCTATTGTTAATGCAGTGCTTTCAAAAAGTGCCACGGTGTTCTTTGCCGCTCTGGTATCCGGCTTCTGCCTTTGTATGCCTGCACTTTCCGACCTTGTCGGTGCGCTTGTCAAAGCCAAAAATGATTCCTCACTTGCCGAAGGCTCGGCTGTTGTTGCTTCTGAAGACAGTGCTTCGCGCGTTGCCAAGGCGAACGCCGTTGCCCTTGACGCAGACGAGATTTTTGAAGGCAGAATTTCAAAATTCAGAACCGTGCCCGGAGGAAGAATGGCCGTTTCGGACGCCGTTGTTTTCGCCGCGGCAACGCTCAAAAACACAAAAAGCGTTCTCAGAAACCAGTTTGATTCCTTCCTTGAAGAGGAGGGCATACGCCTTCCTCAGGCGGAGGATCTTCAGTATGAGGAGCAGCTCGGCTATTCCTGCTGGGTCGCGGGCAGGCGAGTGCTTGTCGGCAACCGGATGATGCTTGTTTCTCACAGCATTGAGCCCCCGGCCGAAGAGGATGAAAAGAATTACGCCAAGGGCAAAAACGTAATGTATCTTGTGGTTGAGGGCGTGATTGCGGCGCTGTTTGTTGCCGATTACAAGGTCAGAAGCGACGTCAAAAAGAGCGTTCGTGCGTTTAACAAGACCGGCCTTGTTTTGATGCTTTCCTGCGGCGACCCGTGCCTGACGCAGGATACGGCCGCGAAAAAGCTGATGGCAGACGTTGCGGCAATCAGAATTTCTTCAACCAAGAACAGCCGCCTTATTGATTCCTACAAAGCCGAAGCTCCCTCACAGAGCGACTGCGGCCTTTTCTGCGGAAAGCAGGATAAAAACATCCTCTTCCTTGTCAACGGTGCTTATGACCTTTATGAAGCCGGACGGCTTTCAAAAGCAGTCATGGTCGGCGGGCTCGGGTTCTGCTTTGTCATTGCGGTCATTGCATCGTTTTTAAAGGTTTCCGCCGCTCCGGGCCCGGTGACGCTTTGCCTGATTCAGCTTTGCTGGGGCGCAATTTCATATTTCATCGGAAAAACAAGAATAAAATAACGAAAGGCGAACAATATGAGCAGTAACAAAATTATCAGTGTTTCTGAACTGAAAAAGTCCTATGGACGCAAGGAGGTGCTCAAGGGAGTTTCCTTCAGCGCGCAGAGCGGCCAGATCATCGGCCTGCTCGGGCCGAACGGCTGCGGAAAAACAACACTTATCAAAATCCTTACCGGACTTATCAAGGATTACGACGGCGATGTTCGAATCGACAATGAGGAGCCCGATGCCTACACAAAAAGCATCATTGCCTATCTTCCGGAGAAACCATATCTTCCGGATTGGATGCGTCCTGTTGATGCGCTCGAATATTTTGCAGATTTTTATAAGGATTTCGACCGCCCGAAGGCAGAAAAAATGCTTTTGCGCTTCGGCCTTGATTTGAAGCAAAAGCTCAAAACAATGTCAAAGGGCCAGCAGGAAAAGCTAAGACTTGCACTGGTTCTCTGCCGAAAGGCGAAGCTTTATATCCTTGACGAACCGCTCGGCGGCGTCGACCCGGCTGCAAGGAGCCACATTCTCGACCTCATCATGGAAAACCATGAAAAGGATTCAACGATCCTCATTTCCACTCACCTTATCAGCGACGTTGAATATATCTTTGATCGCGTTCTGATGATAAACAACGGTAAGGTCGTCATTGACTCGCACGTTGACGAGCTGCGCGAAAAAGGAAAAACTGTTGAAGAGGTATTCAAGGAGGTATTCAGCTATGCTTGGTAAGCTTTTAAAACACGAATTCAAACAGACCGCGCGCTATGTTTCGCTCATCTATATCTGCGCGGCGGTAACAACACTGGTAATGTTTCTTGCCATGCTCACAAAGGCGACCTCAATCAGCGTTATAGGTTCTTCGGTGCTTGTTTTTGTCGGTTTCCTTTCGGTGATTTTCACCGTGGCTCTTGTTATCGGAAATTTTTACAACACCCTTTACACGAACCGCGGCTATCTTAGCTTTACCCTGCCGGTCAAGTGCAGTTCCCTTCTCATTTCAAAGGTTCTCGTTTCGCTTGTTTGGTTTGTTGTTTCGTTTGCTGTATGCGGGCTCATCTATCTTGTGATTTTCCTCAACGCAAGGGCTCAGCTTGACGGCGAACAGGTTGGCGGAATCGTTGACACTATCCGCGACAGCGGCCTGCTTGAAATGCTGCCGAGCGGAAAGATGATTGCAAAAGCGGCCGTTATTGCGATTTTTTATCTGTTTATTTCAATTCTGACTTTTGTCAGCTTTGTTTATTTTTCACTCACACTTTCAAACACAAGGCCGCTCCAGCAGCACCCGTGGCTCTTCGGCTTTCTGATCTTCTGCGGAACATACATTGCTCTGAACACGATCAGTGCATGGCTCAACGAGCATTTTCCGCTTTGCATTGAGCTGACCGAGGATAACCTGAAGCTTGCTTTGACCTCGGCTCAGAATTCCGAATCGTTCTATTCAATAGGTCTCGGCGGAATGCTCTTCATGGCGATTGCCGCGGTCGGAATGCTTTTTGCAACCGGCTGGATAATGGAGCACAAGGTCAACGTTAAATAATTGAGCTGAGGAGAATAAAAAATGAAAAAAAGTCAAAGCAATCCGGTTGCGGCTGTCTGTGCGGTTGTTACGCTTATCGTTCTTGAAGTTGCGGTCAGGCACTGCATGAGAAAATACGGCAGGAAGGCCGGAAAATGAGCAAAAATCAAACCAAAAAAGAGGGCAGAGGAAACGGCTGCCCTCTCTATAAAAAGTGCGGAGGCTGTCAGCTTCAGAACATGAGTTATGAAGAGCAGCTTTCTTTCAAACAGGTCAAGTGCATTAAAGAGCTTGGCCTTTTTTGCCATGTTGATGAAATAATCGGGATGGAAAGCCCTGTACATTACAGAAACAAGGTTCAGGCGGCTTTCCGTAACGTCGGCGGAAAGGTCATTTCCGGCGTATATCAGTCTGCAAGTCACAGGGTGGTTTCGGTTGACAGCTGTATGCTTGAGGACGAGCAGGCGGATGAGATCATTGTGTACATCCGCTCGCTCCTTCCGCAGTTCAAGCTCGGCGCATACAATGAGGACACGGGGCGAGGATTTCTCCGCCACGTTCTTGTTCGCCGCGGCTTTTCAAGCGGACAAATTATGGTCGTCCTTGTAACGGGCAGTGAACTGTTCCCGAAAAAGAAGGACTTTTTAAAAAAGCTGCTTGATTCTTTCCCAAATATCACAACCGTGGTTCAGTCCGTCAACGGCGCAAAAACGAGCCTTGTTCTCGGGAAAAGGGAAATTGTTCTTTTCGGCGACGGCTATATTGAGGACACGCTTTGCTCCTGTCGGTTCAGAATTTCTCCAAGCTCGTTCTATCAGATAAACCCGGTGCAGACCGAGGTGCTTTACAAAACGGCCATTGATTTTGCCTCACTCAGAGAGGGTGATTCGGTGCTTGACGCTTATTGCGGAACGGGTACCATCGGAATCGCGGCGGCGAAAGCGAGGAAGATTCGCTTAACCGGAGTTGAACTCAATGAAAGCGCAGTAAAAGATGCGGCGGTAAACGCAAAGCTCAACGGCATTGAAAACGCCCGCTTCTTCTGCGCCGATGCAGGAAAATTCATGCTCGGTCTTGCCGGCGAGGGCGCAAAGCCGGACGTTGTTTTCATGGATCCGCCGCGCGCCGGCAGCGACATGAACTTTCTCAAAAGCCTTGTTAAAACAGCACCGAGGAGAGTGGTCTATGTCTCATGTAACGTTGAAACGCTGGGGCGCGATTTGCGCTTCCTTTGCAAAAACGGCTACCGCGTAAGGAAAATTCAGCCGGTTGATATGTTTCCGCACACATGCCATGTTGAGACGGTCTGTTTGCTGTCAAAGAAAGATAAATAAGTGCTGAAAAGTGGCGTATTTCCGGGCTTTTTGTAAGGTTGGTATCATCAGAGAAGCCTTGCGGAAAGCTCGGTTTTCTTGTATGGAAACATATCTACTTTTGGAACTGAATGAGGAAAATTTGAGTAGCCGGAGAATAGCGGTAGGGTTTAGGCTGTGGATTAGATGTCATAGGTTGTGGCACCAGGATTGTTGTCAGAGCCGACCGCAGTTCAAGCCACTCGATACTAAGGGGTAGACTTGGCAGTGGAATAGATAACGGGAGGATGTGCGTGGCGAATGGATATTAGAGATATAGAAAAAATAATTGATACGTTTCATGAAAACCATCCAGCATTTACTGGAACAAAACAACAGATGGTATATGATTTACTCGCAACATTTGAAGATTTATGTTCCTTGGCAATAATGGGTAGTATATTGAATCCATTTTCTCTGAGAAAAATAACAGATTATATGGATGCGTTAAATCAAGCTCTAAACTGGGTGCATAATAGCTCTCTTAATTCTTTAGGAGTGCCCTTTAATTCGAGGATTGAAGAAAGTAGGTATGAGAATTGTGTCTCACTTATAAATGATTATGCATTGCCATATTCAGTTATATGTAGCGGCTATATTTCGTATTCAAGAAAACGATTAATAGCTAGTGTTGAAGAAAATAATGTTACATTTGATTTCCCGGAAAATGGAAACAAGTCCGCATGGAATGATATTTTGAGAGAAACAAGTCAAATGGGAATTAAAGGATTTATGGAAGCTATGAATCCTATGAAAGTATCGTCAGCTTATGTAAAATTAAAAGAACGTATTTCGATACAAGATGAAGAACTATGTTATGAGCTGACGGGAGAGGTAATCGATGCTTTTTCTGAGATTGCTTCAAAGCAGTGGGAGGCAACAAAAACACTTCCATCTTCATAGAAGTTTGACTTGTTCTCATTAGAAGAATACAGAAAAGTTTGGATTGCATTGGCAACCTTATCCTATATACATCTTTTCAGCAGTCTGACGATACAGGATGCATTGGTTAGATTGAAGAATAGTACGATAATACAACCGATGGATAACATTATAAATTATGTTGAATCCATGACGAGCATAGATAAAGAGACTGTTAAAAATATACTTGCTTACATTACGTATGAACCTGAAAAAAGGAATGTCGACATTATGTATCAGCCGATAGTTGTTATGCCCGGAAGTATTGCAGTTATAGCGCCAATGTTATTTGTGGGTTCCAATCCAGAGAGAAATTTATTATCTGTAGTTAGTTCTAAAACGGATTTTGAGCATTCTAAGGAAGTTAATGATTTAGAAAACTTAATGGTGGAAGAAATTGAAGAGATATTGAAAAAGCATTCAAATCTTTGTAGAGTAAGCCATCACAGCCTCCAAGAAAATAGCCCAGCCAGCCACCAATGGCAGCAAAGATAAGTTGAATTGTGTTCCAGAATTCTTTCATTGATAAGTACCTCCATTTCTGAAATTAGATATAAGAAAAGCAGCTACCATCTGATAGCTGCGGATAAAAATTAAGCAGTCCTTTTCCACATGTAACATGTGATATAGGGCTGCAGATTGTTGTGGGCACTGCCAGAACCAGCAGAAGCAGTGGAGCCAGAAATCGTATGAGTATGTGCGCCAGCACTAGTGGTGGTTTTATTTGTGACAGCTGTATATCCAGAAGTCGCATCAACCAGAACTCGATTGCCACCACTGGTTCCCCATGAGGTTTTTTGGTTCTTCAGATCATGAGTATGTCCACCGGCACTGGCTGTTGCCAATGTACCTTTTGCATGAGTGTGAGAAGGCATCTGCGCCGTAGTTAATGTGACGGTAGAAGAACCACCGGTCTTTTCGACTGTAGCAAAGTTGGTATCATTTGCATTGACACCAACCGGAACTCGACCTGTTCCCCAAGCAACCCAAGTGCCTCCGAAATAGGTAGATGGATTCGTGTTTTTGACGCTCATGTAGATGCTTCCGACAGGATAGATAGCACCGATGGCCTGTTTGATATATTCACTCAATAGCCTGCCGTAGACCTTTACATCCCATTTTTCAGATAAAGCAGTATTTGGGAATGATACCAGACAATATAGTGGAAAGGGTTGATAAGGCTCTTGCCATTAGTGTTGCATTGGAGAAAACGAAGGCAACAGATGTGTAAAAGGGACGAGAAC
>CAKSYX010000002.1 GCA_934525065.1 uncultured Eubacteriales bacterium | reverse complement strand
GTATCGCGATGCTCTGCAAAAGACACTGTTTCGTGTCTAAAATTTAATATAAAAACGATCCGGAGAAGACTTTCCTTCTCCGGATCACTTTTTGCTTTGAACAAATCAGAACTTTTTCTTGAGCATATAAAGGTCGATGCAGCCGACCGGGCAGGCAGCGTGGCATTTTCCGCAGCCGACGCACTTGTCATAGTCAACCTTTGCGCAAAAGTTTTCAACCGTAACCGCACCTTCTTCGCAAGCCTTGACGCATTTCATGCAGCCGATGCAGCCGGCCTTGCACTGCTTTCTGGTCTGGGCACCCTTGTCATGGTTTTTGCAAAGTACGGCCGCCTTGATGGTATCAAGCGGAAACAGGTCAATGAGCTGCCTCGGGCAGGTTTTAATGCATTTTTTGCAGGCGCGGCATTTGCTCGGATTGATTCTTGCAACGCCGTCGCAAATGAAAATTGCTTCATAAGGGCAAACCTCAACGCAGTCACCGAAGCCGATACAGCCGTGAACGCAGGTCTTCGGGCCGCCGAAAAGCTGGGTCGCCATTTTGCAGGAATGAACGCCGCTGTATTCAAGCTTTTCCGGCGTGTTGGTGCTGTTGCCCTGACACATTACTGCGGCAACCATCGGCGTAATTTTGCCCGCCTCAAGTCCCATTATCTTTGCAACCTGAGCGGCAACGTCATTGCCGCCGGGAATGCAGAGGCTGCACTCCTTTGTTTTGCCCTCGGAAAGGGCGGCGGCATAACCGTCGCAGCCGGTATAGCCGCAGGCACCGCAGTTTGCACCGGGGAGACATTCGCGAATCTGCTGCGCTTTTTCGTCAACGGGAACGGCAAAGACAGCCGAGGCCACGGCAAGACCGATTCCGGCAATAAGGCCGATTCCGGCAACGATGGCAACGGGAATAAGAATACTACTCATTTTTTCGCCCTCCCTTAACCGAAAATGTTGTCAACAATACCGGTAAAGCCGAGGAACGATACCGATGTGAGTGAGGCGGCAACAAGAGTTATGGGAAGTCCGCGCATGAACTTCGGGATATCCGCGCTCTCAAGCCTTTCGCGTACTCCGGCAAACATTACCATTGCAAGCATGAAGCCGAGACCCGCGCCGACGGAGTTGAACATTGACTTTGCGAAGTTGTAGCCGTTGTCAATGTTGAGAATAACAACGCCGAGAACGGCACAGTTTGTTGTAATAAGCGGAAGATAAATTCCGAGCGCATTGTACAGCGAGGGAATATACTTTTTGAGGATGATTTCAACAAGCTGAACCAACGCCGCAATGACGAGAATGAAAACGATCGTCTGAAGATATGAAAGCCCTTTGCTTTCAAGCAGAGTATTGATAGGATAGCACACGGCGGTTGAAAGCGCCATAACAAAAATTACGGCCGCGCTCATTCCGACAGCGGTGTTGAGCTTTTTTGAAACGCCGAGAAACGGGCAGATTCCGAGGAATTTTGCAAGAACAAAGTTCTGAGTGAGAATCGCCGTCATGAGAATCGCAAGAAGTTCTTTTGTCATCTGCATCAGTTTGCCGCCTCCTTGCTTTCCTCAGAAGAGGAAGAATCTTCACATTCTTTTGAATTGAGCCTGCAGGTTGCCGCCATCGGGCAAGCCTCGCAGCCGCGAAGCTCAGCCCTGGGCTTTCCGCGGCTTTCGGCAATTTTGTTGACCGTTGCCATGAGAATACCGAAAACGAAGAAGCCTCCCGGAGGAAGAATGAAAATGAGCATCGGGTTCTTTGAAAGGAACGGAATGCTGAGGTTGAGGAAGGAGCCTGCGCCGAGGATTTCACGAATCGAGCTCATGAGGAACAGAGCCGTTGTGAAGCCGACGCCCATTCCGAGACCGTCAACGGCAGAAGCGAGAACCGGGTTTTTGCTTGCAAAAGCTTCGGCTCTGCCGAGAATGATGCAGTTAACAACGATGAGCGGAAGATAAACGCCGAGCTGTTCGTCAAGCTCCGGAGTGAACGCCTTGACGAGCATTTGAACGATGGTAACGAACGAGGCGATAACAACAACATAGGCCGGAATACGAACCTTTTCCGGAATCACCTTTCTGAGGGCGGAAATTGCAATGTTTGAGCAAACAAGAACGATTGAAGCCGCAACCCCCATTCCGAGTGCAGACTGAACCGAGGTTGTTGTTGCAAGCGTGGGACAGGTTCCGAGAACGAGCCTCAGCGTCGGGTTTTCGGCGAGAATACCTTTTGTAAATTCCTTGCCGAGCGATCTTTTTTCAGCCATTATTTTTCGCCTCCCTTAACTTCTTCAAATGCGGCAGTGGCGGCGTTGACAGCGGAAACAACCGCCTTTGAGGTTATTGTTGCGGCCGTGATTGCCTGAACGTTTTGTCCGTCGTTCGAGCTTTTGTCAACGGTCAGTTCACCGCTTTTGCCGACAAAGCGGCCTTTGAATTCCGGCTTGGTGCTGTTTGCGCCAAGTCCCGGAGTTTCATCATGAGAAAGAATTTCAATTCCGGTAATCACGCCGTCCGTGCCGATTCCGGTCATAACGGTAACATCACCGCCGTAGCCCTTCGCGGCGCTTGTGAAAACATAGCCGACAACAGTTTCGCCGTCTTTGCCGACGCAGTAGCTCACGCCGTTTTCGAGCGTTGTGACCTGTGAGAATTCCTTTGCCGTTTCAAGAACAACCGAGCGTGAAGCGTTTTCCTTTTCGGCCGAGTTTTCAGCAATCTTCTTCGCCGTCACATTGTTTGTGAGGGCAAGCAGAGCCGTTGCAACAAGGCAGATAATGAGAAGTGCGGCGGCCGGGATGATTATGTCCTTGGGTTTGAATTTTTTCATGCCTTTGCCGCCTCCTTTTCCTTCTTTTCTTTGATAAAGCCGAACGGCTTTGACCTTGTGAGGTGTTCAATATGGGGAACAAGGATGTTCATGAGTATAATGGAGAAGGAAACACCCTCCGGCAGTGAACCGAAAATTCTTATCACAGAGGTGATGAGGCCGCAGCCTATGCCGAAAATGATGCGTCCCTTGAGGTTTATCGGAGACGTTGCGTAGTCGGTCGCCATGAAGAATGCGCCGAGCAGAAGTCCGCCGCCGAGTATTTCATAAGCAAGGAACTGAAGGTTGCCCTTGCCCGCAATAAGCATACAAACGGCAACAGTACCGATGAAGGAGAACGGAATTGCCGGTGAGATAACTCTTCTGAGAAGAAGATACAGCGCGCCGGCGAGAAGAGCCAATGAGCAAACCTCACCCATTGAGCCGCCGTGGTTGCCTATGAGCATTTGAGTCAGGGAGGGAAGCTCCTTTGCAAGCGACAGATCTCCGCCCTTTGCTGCGGCAAGGGAAGCCATCGGAGTCGCCGAAGTTACGGCGTCCGCCGCCCAGCCGCTTGTGAACGGAGCAACCCATTTTGCCATTGCGGTCGGAAAGGAAACCATGAGAATGATTCTTGCGGTCATTGCCGGGTTGACAAAGTTCTGGCCGAGTCCGCCGAACATCTGCTTGACAACAACGATTGCAACAATACTGCCGATCGCCGCCATCCACAAAGGAAGAGTTGACGGAAGGTTAAGCGCGAGTATAAGACCCGTAACAACTGCGGAAAGGTCACCGAGCGTTCCGGGGCGCTTCATGGCTTTTCTTGAAAGGTACTCGGCAAGAACAGCCGTGCCGACCGTGGTTGCGGTGAGCGCAAGCGCCTTTGTTCCGAAGTAAACAACTGACATAACGAGCGCCGGAACAAGCGAAATGATTACGTCAAGCATAATTCCCGTTGTCGTCTCGCTTGAGCGGACGTGCGGCGAAGGGCTGACGGTGAGTTTTTTTGTCATTGCTTTGCACTCTCCTCTCTGAGAACCTGCTTTGCAAGTCTCATATACTGAACGAGCGGTCTGCCGGACGGACAGGAATATGCGCAGGAGCCGCACTCCATGCAGACCGAAACATAGCTTTTTTCAAGGCCTTCCTTGTCCTTGATTTTGGCAAAACGCTCAATCAGTGTCGGCATAAGCCCCATTGGGCAGACCTCAACGCAACGTCCGCAGCGGATGCAGGCACGTTCCGGCTTGATCGCGTCCTTTTTGTCTGCAAAAGCAAGAATTGCGTTGTTCTGCTTGCAAATCGGCGCTTCGGTGTCGCAGATTGCAATACCCATCATCGGGCCGCCTGAAATAATCTTGCGCGGTTCGGCTTTGAAGCCGCCGCAGTAATCAATGATATCCTGAATCCTGATTCCGATGGGTACACGAAGGTTCCTCGGATTTTTGATTGCCGAACCGTCAACGGTTATTGAACGGCTGATAAGCGGCTTTCCGGTTTCAATGTACCTCGCGATGAAGGCAACCGATGCAACGTTCATCACAACGCAGCCGACATCGGCCGGGAGCTTTCCGGGCGGAACGCGCCTTCCGGTTGCGGAAAGAACCATCATCTTTTCCGCGCCCTGTGGGTACTTTGACTTGAGAGCCATAATTTTAACTGAGGAAGCTCCGCTTTCTTTTATATACTTGTCAAAAAGCTCAATTGCCTTGGGCTTGTTGTCCTCAACGGCAATTACAACCTGACTGAAGCCGAGGTGCTTTTTGAGGAGCATTACGCCGTTCATGACGTTCTTCGTGTTTTCAACGCATTCGCGGTAGTCAACGGTAATAAACGGTTCGCACTCGGCGGCATTGATGACGAGCGTGTCAACGTTCTTGTCCTCGGGGAAAGCAAGCTTAACATGAGTCGGAAAGCCTGCACCGCCAAGGCCGACAAGACCCGATGCCCGGACAGCCTTGATGAAATCCTCACGGCTTTCGATAACCGGAGCCTTCAAGCCTTCATAAAGGCGCATTTCACCGTCTGACTCAATTGTCACGCCCTTTGTGATTATTCCGTTTGCAAGCTTCACATCTCCGACAGCCTTGACAACGCCGGAAATTGTTGCGTGGATAGGCGCGGAAACGAACTTGTCTGTGTCGCCGATAACCTGACCGACGGAAACCGTGTCTCCGGCCTTGACCGTGGGCACGCAGGGCGCACCGATGTGCTGCTGCATCGGAAGAACGACCGATTGCGGAATCGGCATTCTTTCAACGGGCATTTCGGCGGTGTGCTTGTTGTGGGCAACATTGACTCCGCCACGGCCCTTTCCGACTGCGGAAAGAACCTTCGGAATTGATTTTTTCATTCTTTCATCTCCAAATCTCAATTCTTTTTGTTTTCAAAATGAATGACTTGCGGACCTAACCGATTTTTCGGTCAACTTTTCCATTAAAAGCTTTTCCGACCGCCTCAAGTCTCGGCATAACCGCATTGAGAACAATACCGGTCAGACTGCCGCTGACAATTGCAAAAAGCAAAAGGTATTTGCCGTAGCCGAGCATTGCCGCACCCGAAAGAGCACAGGCGCAAAGAAGCTGGCCGAGGTTGTGGAACACGGCGCAAATCACACCGATTCCTATAAAGCTCAGCCTTTGCCCGTTAAACCGCAGAGCGGCGCACAGAGCAAACGCCGAAAGAAGCCCGCCGCAAAGGCTCATTGCCCCGGCAACGGCTCCTCTTGTGATGAAGGCGAAGAGTGCCTTCAACGCTGTTATATACAAAGCGCCGAAAAGCCCCGAAAGGCTCGCAGCGAACATTGTCACAATATTTGAAAGGCCGAGCTTTGCGCCGGCCGGCAAAAACGGAAGCTCGGGAAAAAGCATACCTTCAAAAAGGCTCAGCACTAAGGCCAAAGCCCCGAGTATTCCGTAAAGCGAAACTGTTTTGGCCTTTGAGCCGTTATTCGGCAACGGCGTCAAAGCTTTTTTCTCCGTTTTCAATCACAACAACAACCTTGTTCGGAACACACGCGGCGGTGTCTCCGTTTTTTGAAAGCCTTCCGCTTCTGACGCAAAGCTTATCCGGACAGTCGGCATCCGAAAAGCGTATGCTCCCCTCTTCAACAAGAAGTACACAGCCGCCAACGGTGATTTTATAGCTTTCATGAACAGCAAAAAGATCAATTTCTTCAATTTTCTCTCCGTTATGCCAAACAGCTGCAACGGCCGCCTTATCCGCCGAAAAAAGCGGCAAAGCAAAAAGAAAAGCGCAAAGCAGGCAGAGGAAGATAATCAAAACTACATCGCCTTTTTTGATTCCGAACGCCTTTTTCATGCTGTTTTTTCAAAGTCAACGTCGCCGTAGGTTGTGACATTCAGATTCCCGTCAACAAAAACGGCAGCGGCCGAGAATTCATCGAGCAAAGCCTTGCTCTTTTCTTCGCCGAGGATGAAACAGGCGGTTGAAAGCGCATCGGAAAGTGCACCGCTTCGGCAAATGACGGTAACGCTCGCAAGGTCGCTCTCTGCGGGGTAGCCGGTGGTGGCGTCAAGGATATGATGATAGCGCTTTCCGTCCTGTTCAAAGTATTTTTCATAGTCACCGGAGGTTGAAACAAAGCCCTCCGAAAGCTTTATCACGCCGATGTAAGCATTTTCCTGCCTCGGGTGGCGAACCGCAATGCGCCATTTATCGCCGGCGCGGTTGCGCTTTCCCCAGGCAAAAATACTTCCGCCAACGGAAACAACGCCGCCCTTTGCGCCGCAGTTTTTGATATATTCGCTGACCGCATCGCAGGCCGCGCCTTTTCCGACGGCACCGAGGTCAAGCTGCTGACCCTTCGCGGCCGTAATGGTGTTTCCGTTCACCTGAACTCTTTTATAATCAACTGTTTTGAGGGCTTTTTTTATTGCTTTTTCTTCCGGAATTCTTTTGGTGTCAGCGTCAAAATTCCAGAGTGATGAAAGCGCGCCTACCGTCAGGTCAAACCTTCCGCCGCTCATTTTTGAAACCTTGCGGCATTCGGTGAATATTGCCGCTGTTTTTGCACTTTCGGCAGAGCCGCCTTCATTGATGAGAGAGACCGACGAGCCTTCAATATTGCGCGAGATATCCTTGTCAAGGTTGTCGATTATCCCTTTGACAACGGAAAGCTTTTTGAAAGTATCATCGCCGTAAAGTCTGACAGTGACAACACTGCCCATTGAAAAGCCGTTCTGCTCCTTGCAGGTATAGTCCTTTTTGAGCTCATGAAAAAGAACACCTGCCGCCACGGCTGCCAAAGTGAGAAAAACGCAGAGAACGGTAAGAATTATTTTTTTCTTTTTGCCTTTATCCATAGGCTTTTTTGTCTGCATAAAAAGACCCTCCGGAAAAATGACCAAATTATCACATTACTGTTTATTGTATACTATTCGCGCCAAAATTTCAAGACACATTGCGGCATATTAAGACAAATATTGCGCTTGAAAGAACGGCTCTTTGCTGGTATACTTAAAGAGAAGTATACACACAAATCAATTTTATGAAAAGGAGAGATTCTATGGATTTCAATTTGTCCGTGCCCGTCCGCGTTGTCAGCGGAAAAAGCATCGTGAAGGAAAAGGCCGCCCTGCTTTCCGCTTTCGGAAAAGGCTGTCTCATCGTCACCGGAGGAAAAAGTGCCGTTCTCAGCGGTGCGCTTGAGGACGTAAAAGCCGCTCTTGAAGAAAATGACATCAGCTTTGAAATATTTGATAAAATCACACCGAATCCGTATATTGAGGACTGTCACCTCGCCGGAGTTCTTGCAAGGGAGAGCAAAGCGGAATTCATAATCGGAATCGGCGGCGGTTCGGCACTTGACGCAGCAAAGGCTGTTGCCGTTTACGCCGCAAACGAGTACTTTTTGCCGTTTGATATATATGAGAAAAAAGAGCGGAATATTGCCCTGCCGCTTGTGCTCATCGGAACAACGGCGGGGACCGGCAGCGAGGTCGGCTCGGTCTCCGTTCTTTCAAACAAAAGGAACGGCCGCAAAAAGAGCATAAGCTTTGCGGACTGTGCACCGAAGCTCACTTTTGCCGATAGCACATATACCCACTCAATGCCGTATTCCGTCACAGTTTCAACCGCGCTTGACGCACTTTCGCACGCAATCGAGGGATATTTGGGCAACAAATGCACCGATATTCCCACCATGTTTGCAGAAAAGGCAATTCCGATGATTTGGGAGGGCTTGAAATTCCTTGAAAAAGAAAAGCGCCTTGCGGACGCAAAAATGCGCGAACAGCTCTATTACGGTTCGCTTTACGCAGGAATTACACTTTCCTATTGCGGAACGGCGTTCCCCCACCCTCTCGGTTATGTTCTGACGGAAAACTTCGGTGTGCCCCACGGCTTTGCCTGCGCCGCCTTTATGCCGGAGCTTATTCGCCGCGCGGTACGCTATGAACGAGACAAGGCGCGACGCCTTTTTAACCTGATGAAAACCAACAGTGCTGAATTCTTCAGCGTAATTATGAACCTTTGCGAGCTTGGGAACATCGTGATGACGGAGGACGAGCTTTCCGAATGGTGTGAGCGTTGGAACACCGTTCCGGGCAACTTCCTCGCTTCGCCGGGGGGATTCACAAAAGAGGAAGCAAAAACAATGCTGAGGAACAAGTTTGTGAAAACTGACTTAGCTTAACTACATAATCAACCTTCGGGAGTCGCTTACCGCGGCTCCCGTTATTTTATATATCTAACGTTAAAAATCCACCTGTTTTCAGGCAAAGCACGGGCATCACCTTGTACGGGCGTGATTTGTAGCCCCATTTTTCTTTTCCACTTGCACTGCATAAAAACAAACCTCGGCTTCGTACGGGCGGGACCTGTGCCCGCCCATGTGCTTACCGCTTGCACGACATAAAAATAAATCTCAACATCGTACGGGGGTCGCTTGAGGCCCCCAATTTTTCCTTCTCGCTTGCACCACTCCCATATAATCCATCTCATGCTCCCCATATATCAGTTCTGCTTTAACGGCGACGCTCCCCGCGCGGGGAGCGCAAGCAAAGCTAGATGCTAGATTTTAGATATTAGATTTTAGATGTGTTTGTTTTTATGTTGTGCAGGGCGTCAGGGTGTTTGCTGTACTTTAAGTTGATTATATCCAGTATCTAGTGTCTAGCATCCAGATACGGGGGCCTCAAGCGACCCCCGTACGAAGCCACGGCTTATTTTCATGCAGTGCAAACAACAACGTTCATGGGCTGGCACGGGTCCCTCCCGTACAAGGGAACGTTCATTTAATTAAGCTCATCCTAAAATCACCAACAGCAGAAAACTATTGTTAACACACAAAACAGCCGCCGCAGTTTCCTGCGGCGGCTGAAAGTTATTCTATTGCATTACAGCTTCCTGCTGAAATCAGTCAGCAATGTAAGCATACTGGAAGTACCAGTAGCCATACGGGCTGTGCCAGGTTCCCTTGAGTGAGGAGCTCTGGAGCCAGAAGTCGTTGTAATATGCAACGGGGATGCAAGCATAGTCTTCCATCATGATCTTTTCAGCTTCGTGAAGAGCTACAAAGTGAGCCTTGGAATCAGCAACCTTGGAGTTGTCGATAGCCTTGTCAAATGCTTCGCTGCTGTACTTACCGTCGTTGTTACCGTTGGAAGTATAGAAGAGTTCGATCATGTTTGAAGCATCGTTGTAGTCCATTACCCAGCCGTTACGAGCCATCTCGTAGTCACCGGCGCGGCGCTGCGGAGTGAAGGAGGACCAGTCAACCTTGTCGATCTTCATTTCGATGCCGAGCTTCTTGTAAGCCTGCTGAAGGTATTCAGCAACGGCTACATGGTAACCTGAATCGTTGGTTGCGTAGTGGATGGTCGGGAAGCCCTTACCGTCGGGATAGCCGGCCTCTGCAAGAGCCTTTTTGGCTTCTTCAAGGTTAGCTTCGTAATCCTCGCTGATGTAGGTCTTGCCGCCGTTGTTTTCCTTCGATACGTCGAAGAACATCTTGCCGTCTTCTGCGTCAACGATGCCCGGGCCTACGAAGTTGTAAGCCGGAGTGTAAGTACCCTGCATGATGGTGTTAGCAATGTACTCACGGTCGATTGCAAGGTTGAGAGCCTTACGAACGTTGATGTTGTCAAACGGAGCCTTCTTGAGGTTCATGTTGAGGTAGTATGTTCCGAGGTTGGTGTCAACATAGAAGTCGCCGCCGTCCGCAGCCTTGGTGAGGCCGGGGATCTCTTCGGTCGGAACATCCTTGATCATCTGAGCTTCTCCGCTGGTGTAAGCCGTATAGGAAGCGCTTGAATCTTCAAGAAGAAGGAAGTTGAGGGTTTCGGTTACAATCTTTGCTGAATCCCAGCCGCCCTTGTAGTTCGGGTTCTTCTTGCAAACAATGCGTTCGCCCGGAGTCCAGGATTCGATCATGTACGGACCGTTGCAGACATATGTCTTCGGGTCGGTTGCCCACTTGTCGCCGTTAGCTTCAACAGCAGCCTTCTGAACGGGGCTCATTGTGCCGAAAGCAACGATCTTGTCAAAGTATGAGCACGGGTAAGCAAGCTTGATGGTAAGGGTCTTACCGTCGTCGCTGGCCTTAACATTGAGCTTTTCGGGGTCGGGCTTGGTTGTGGTTTTACCTTTCTTATCGGGGTTGCCGATAGCGTCCTGATAACCGTCGATCATGCCGAGTACGGTTTCACCGTAGGGAGCGGCAAGCTTGGTGTCAGCAATACGCTTGAAGGTGTATTCGAAGTCCTTTGCGTTAAGGTCGGTGCCGTCTGACCACTTAAGGCCGTCACGCATTGTGAAGGTCCAGGTAAGACCGTCATCGCTGACTTCGTACTTTTCAGCCTGACCGGGCTGAACCTTATTATCCTGATCGATGATAAGGAGGGTCTCAAACAGAGTGATGAGCATGTTACCGCCGTCAACAGCACTGTTAAGAGCCGGGTCAAGGGTTTCCGGGTTCGGTCCGACCTGAACCGTAACCGGCTTTGTTCCGTCGACTTTACCGTCGCCTTTGCCGCCCTTGTTGCAAGCAGCAAGGCAGGCAAGAGCAGAAGCAGCAAGTACGATGGCCAGAATCATAGCAATAATTTTTCTGGTTTTCATGGTTGCATCTCCTTTAACTTTTTTCAGCTTTCGCTGTAGAGTATATATCCATTGCTTCGTTCCGGGAGCATTTAAGCTCCGCACGCCCCAAAAGCCAAACACCGCACGGCGTTCAAATCTTCCCGGTCGGAACGCAATAAATAACAAAACTTATTTTTGAACCCTGTCAAGGTGGTGGCAGGCCGCCCAGTGATTCGGGCTGACCTCCTTGAATTCCGGACATTCCTGAGCGCACCTTTCGTCCGCGTACGGGCAGCGGGTGCGGAAACGGCAGCCGCTGGGCGGATTGAGGGGGCTGGGAACATCACCCTGAAGCAGAATTCGTTTTGAGGCTCTCGCTATTTTCGGGTCAGCCTCGGGAATTGCAGAAATAAGGCTTCTCGTATACGGATGTACGCTTTGAGAAATAAGCTCAAAGCTATCAGCAAGCTCAACAAGCTTTCCGAGATACATAACGCCTATTCTGTTTGAAATGTGGCGAACAACACTCAAGTCGTGTGCAATGAAAAGATAGGTAAGACCGAGGTCCTTCTGAAGGTCTTCAAACATATTGACGACCTGCGCCTGAATTGAAACGTCCAAGGCAGAAACCGGTTCGTCGCAAACGATGAACTCCGGGTTAACGGCAAGTGCCCTTGCAATGCCGACGCGCTGACGCTGACCGCCGGAAAATTCGTGCGGATAGCGGTTCGCGTGCTCACTGTTGAGGCCGACCGTTTCAAGCAGGGAGATAATCCTGTCATGTCTTTCCTGCTTGTTCTTGCAAAGCTTGTGGATGTCTATTGATTCGCCGACGATGTCGCCGATCGTCATGCGCGGGTCAAGACTCGCATACGGATCCTGAAAAACCATCTGCATTTTTCTGCGGTACGGGAGCATATCGGCGGAGATTTTCTTTTTCTTGTCAAAAATCACCTGTCCGTCATAAATAATGGTTCCGTCCGTGGGCTCATAGAGACGAAGGAGGGTTCTTCCGACGGTGGTTTTTCCGCAGCCGGATTCGCCGACGAGGCCGAGAGTCTCACCTTTTTTAATATAGAAGGAAACATCGTCAACGGCCTGAACAAACTTTTTGTTCTTTCCGCGTCCTCCTGCGGGGAAGTACTGCTGTAAGTGCTGCACTTCAACAAGCTTTTTTTCGTTATCGCTCACAGCCTTCGCCTCCCTTGTCAAATTCTTCCTTCTGAAGCAGCCAGCAGTTGCTGTAATGCGTATCGCTCAGAATTGTCTTGGGCGGCATTTCGCGCAGGCAGATCTTCATGCACTTATCACATCTCGGCGCGAACGGGCAGCCGGCCGGCGGATTGAGCAGGTCAACGGGCTGACCTTCAATCGGGATAAGACGTTCAATTTTTTCCGCATTAAGCTTCGGAATGGACTTGATGAGTCCTTTTGTATATTCGTGCTTAGGATTATAGAAAATTTCATCAGCCGTGCCGTATTCAACGATATGGCCGGCATACATTACGGCAATCTTTTCGCACATGCTTGCAACAACGCCCAGGTCATGGGTAATCATGATGATACCCATTTTGAGCTTTGCGCGAAGCTCCTGCATAAGCTCAAGAATCTGAGCCTGAATCGTAACATCGAGCGCGGTCGTCGGCTCATCCGCAATGAGCAGCTTCGGCTCACAGGCAAGCGCAATTGCAATCATAACTCTCTGTCTCATACCGCCGGAAAGCTCATGAGGATACTGCTTGAGACGCTTTTCCGGCTCGTTGATTCCAACAAGCTCAAGAAGCTCCTTTGCCCTCGCGTAGGCCTCCTTTTTCGTTTTGTCGGTATGAAGAAGGATTACTTCAACGATCTGGTTGCCGATAGTGTAAACAGGGTTAAGGCTCGTCATGGGATCCTGGAAAATGATTGAAACCTCGTTTCCGCGAATCTTTCTGAAGTCCTTTTCCTTCATTTTTTCAATTTCATGTCCGTTAAAGCGGATGGTTCCGCCGACGAGCCTTCCGGGATAAGCGGTAAGTCCCATAACGGAATACGCCGTGACGGATTTTCCGGAGCCGGATTCACCGACTATTCCGAGAACCTCGCCCTCTTCCATCGAAAAGGATACGCCGTTGAGCGCCTTGACCTCACCGACCGGGGTGAAGAACGAGAGCCTTTCGTCCTTGATTTCCAAAAGTTTTTCAGCCAAAATTCTCGCCCTCCTTCTCAGTTTTTAAGCTTCGGGTCAAATGCGTCGCGAAGGCCGTCGCCGAAGAGGTTGAACGCAAGAATGACCACGCTGATGAGTATTGCGGGCAAAAACAGAAGGTGCGGATAGGTATTCATACCCTTGACCGCGTCGGTTGCAAGTGAACCGAGCGAAGGCATCGGAGCCGCAACACCAAGACCGAGGAAGGAAAGATAGCTTTCGGTGAAAATTGCCGAAGGGATCTGAAGCGTCGTGGTAACAATAAGAGTACCGATGCAGTTTGTGAGAAGGTGCTTGCGAATAATACGCGAGCTGTTTGCTCCGAGTGCACGCGCAGCCGTAACATATTCAGATTCCTTGAGAACGAGCACCTGAGAACGTGTAATGCGCGCCATGCTGACCCAGTAAAGCAAAACAAAAACGATGAAAATCGCAATCAGGTTCGGGCCGACCCTTTGCATCCAGCCAAAAGCAGGCAGCTCCGCAAGGGCTTCCAGCTTGGGTCTGAGCGCAACCGAAAGGATGATTATAAGCAGGATATCCGGTATCGTGTAAAGAATATCGGTAATACGCATCATGATATTATCGACCCAGCCGCCGGCAAAACCGGCAACCGCACCGTAGGTTGCGCCGACGATCAAAACGAGCGCAGCGCAGATAAGGCCGACAGTAAGGCTGATTCTTGTGCCCATCATAAGACGGACGGCAAAGTCGCGTCCGAGCTTATCGGTTCCGCAGATATGCGGAAAGACACTCTCGCCCTTGTCAATAAGAGCCTGTTCGGCCGCTCCGTATTCAAACGGAGAAAGGTTTTCACTGCCCTGAATCTGCTGTTCATAGCTGTAAGGCCAGAACTGCGGAAGAATATACGCAAAAACCATGATTATAAGAATGAAAACGAGACTGACCATTGCAATCTTGTTTTTGCGCAGACGTCTTAGACCGTCTGCCCAGAAGTTGACGCTTTTGCGCATTACAACGAGACTTTCTTTTTCGTCAGAAGTAGCCGGAAGAAAATCATCAGGGTTCAAATGCAAACTCGGTATTTTTTTATTCATCTTTTTTCCTGCCGCTCCTTATTTTAGTTTAATACGCGGGTCAATGATCTTGTAAAGAATATCAACAATGACGTTCGCCGCGATGATAAGCGTTGCAAGAATAATCGTTGTGCCCATGATAAGTGTATAATCGCGCTGATTGATTGCAGAAACAAAGTCTCGGCCCAGACCGGGGATCGTGAAGATCTTTTCAATGATAAACGAACCGGTCATAAGGCTCGCAAGCATCGGACCGACATAGGTAACTACCGGCAAAATAGCATTACGAAGCGCGTGCTTGAAGAGAATTTTGAATGTGGCAAGACCCTTTGCCTTTGCGGTGCGGATATAATCCTGACCCATGACGTCAAGAAGACTCGAACGCATGAGACGGGTGATATACGCCGTCGGATATATCGCAAGAGCGGTAACGGGCATTATATACGACGCCATCTCGTTAAGGCCTATTGTCGGAAGAATGTGGAGCTTGCTTCCGAAAGTATATAGGAGAATAACGCTGCTTATAAAGCTCGGTATCGCGATTCCGCAGGTTGCAAGAACTATGATAAAGTTATCAAGAAACTTTCCCCTGTTGAACGCCGAAAGGCAACCCATCGGGATTCCCAAAAGCAGCGCCACCGCAACGGCAATTCCTGCAAGCTTCGCCGAAATCGGGAATTTTGTTTTAATGATATCCGCAACTTCCCTTCCTCGCTGGCGAAGGCTCGGGCCCATGTCGCCATGGAGAAGGTCCTTCATGTAGGTAAGATATCTCTCATGCAGTGGCTTGTTGAGTCCGTATTTTTCGGCGAGGGCTTCCTGAGCCGCCGCACTCATTGATTTTTCGGCAACGAACGGACCGCCCGGAACCAGATTCATTAAGAGGAATGTCAGCGATGCGACAATGAAGATGCTGAGAACACCCATCGCAACGCGCTTGATAATGTACTTTGCCAAAAGCTTCAACTCCCTTGTTTACGTCAAAAAAATCCGTATACTTTTCTCTCTCTTTCAAAACACGCCAAACGCGCAAGAGGGAATCCTCCTGCCAAAATTAAACCTTTATTTGAACTATTTTAAAGATAGAGACCGATATTATTTTCACATCATAACACAATTAGTCTCAAATTGCAAGTTGTTTCTGTTTTTAGGGCGAAAAAGTGACAAATTAAAGGCAAATGAGGCTTTTTTCACTCTTTGTGATGACCTCACAGCCGTCTTCGCAGCCGTAGATCATATCTTCAATCCTTACGCCGAATTTATTTTCAAGATAAATACCCGGCTCAACTGTCATGATAGTGCCCGGTTTGAAAACAGCCTCGCAGCGGGTATTGAAGTTCGGCCATTCGTGAATTTCAACACCGACGCTGTGGCCGAGACCGTGACCGAAGCAGCCCTCATAGCCGGCCGAATAGATGATATCGCGCGCAACCTTGTCAACCGCCTTGCAGCTTACGCCGGGCTTTGCCGCGTCAATTGCGGCAAGCTGAGCCTTGAGAACGGTTTCATAAACCTTTTTCTGCTCGTCTGAGATTTCGCCGACGGCGACCGTTCTCGTCATGTCTGAATGATAGCCGCCAACGACTGCGCCGAAGTCCATGGTGAGGAAATCTCCCTTTTCAATCCTCTTGTCTGTCGGAACGCCGTGCGGCAATGAGGAATTCTTGCCCGAAACAACGATAAAATCAAACGAAACGCCCTCAGAGCCCATGCGGCGCATATAAAACTCCATGTCGAGCATTACGTCGCGCTCGGTGCGTCCGGCTTCGATTCTTTCAAGAATGTATGAGAAAGTGTCATCGGTGAGCTTTTGCGCTTCTTTGATAAGAGAAAGCTCTTTTTCGCTCTTGATGCTGCGCATTTCGCGAATGAGCGCGTCAAAACGTCCGCTGTCGGAAACAAGGGTCGGAGCGACCGCCTCCTTGAGGCTGTTATAAAGCTTCAGGGAAACATATTCGCTTTCAACATAAAGGGTCGAAACGGCGTTCTCTTTGCAAAGCCCGGCAATCTCTTTGAAAGCGGCGGTCGAAAGTCTGACCTCGCAGCTTTTGACAATTTCTTTCGCCTTTTCAAAATAGCGGAAGTCTATAAGAAAATATGCGTTTTCCGGCGTGATGAGAACGTAGCCGTCGCTCGTTTCAAAGCCGGTAAGGTAAAATCTGTTAGGTATGCTCGCAATAAGCAGTGCACTGCCCTTTTCAAGTTCTTTTTGAATTCTTACAACTGACTCAGTCTGCATTTTTAATCACAGCTCCTTTAAACAATTACACAAATATGTATAGGTTCTTTCGGTTGAAGAGACCGAAAGCCTTTCGTTTACCGTATGAATGTCCCACATATCCGGACCCATCGAAACAGCGTCAAAGTTCTTGAACCTTTTGCTGAACAGGCCGCATTCAAGACCGGCGTGAACCGTTTCAACCTTCGGCTCTTTTCCGTAAAGCTTTTTGAAAACGGAGACCATTGTTTCTCTGAGCCTTGAATCTTTTCTGTATTCCCACGCCGGGTAGTGTCCGTGGGTCTTAAGCTCTGCACCGAAGCGTTTTGCTTCACCTTCAATTTTATCGAGCAGCTGCTGTTTTTCTGCGGCGACACTGCTTCTGACCGACATTACGCAAACGATGCCGTTTTCATCGGCTTTGAGAATACCTACGTTTGAAGAGGACTGAACAAGTCCCTGCATATCCGCGCTCATTGAAGCAACGCCGCAGGGAAGGGCGTTCAAAAAATCAACAGCCTTCTTTGTTGATTCAAGGTCAAAACAGCTTTCCTGCGTTTCGGCGTCCTCAACCGTAATCTTAAGACCGCTGTCGGTTTCAACAAAGCTTTTCTTCAAAAATTCGGCTGCCGTTTTTGAGGGATCGCCGCCAACGGCAATTACGCATTCGCAGGCGTTGGGAATAACGTTATCCTTGAAACCGCCGCAAATTGAAACGAGCCTGAACTCAAACGGAAGCTCAGAAAGAAGCGCGGCAAGCAGCTTGTCGGCATTAAGTCTGCCCTTGTTAATGTCGATTCCCGAATGTCCGCCGCAAAGACCGGAAACCGAGATCTTTTTGCAACCGAAGCTGCATTTTTCCTTCTTGAGCGGAAGGAACATATCAACCTTTGCACCGCCTGCACAGCCGACAGTGAGCACACCCTCCTCGCCTGAGTCAAGATTGATGAGCGTTGAACCGCTCAGAAGAGAAACATCGAGCGCTTCTGCTCCGTCCATTCCGGTTTCCTCATCAACGGTGAAAACCGCTTCAAGCGGCGGATGGGAAAGGTTATCATCCTCAAGAACGGCAAGAATCATCGCAACCGCGATTCCGTCGTCCGCGCCGAGCGTTGTGCCCTCGGCCGAAAGCAGCCCGCCGTCAAGGCGCAGCTTCAATCCGTCGCGAAAAAAGTCAAAGTCAAGCTCTGCCTCTTTTTCGCAGACCATGTCAAGATGTCCCTGAAGAATAACGGGTGCATGGTTTTCAAAGCCTTTCGAAGCTTTCTTTTTGATTATGATGTTATTAAGTGCGTCCTGAAAGACCTCAAGACCGTGCTCTTTTGCAAAGCCGACACAATAATCGCTGACGGCCTTTGTGTTTCCCGAGCCGCGCGGAATTGCCGAAATAGCTTCAAAATAGTGAAATACGCGTTCCGGTGCTGTGTTTTCAAGCATTTTTATCCCTCCGGTTTCAAGGCAGAACAGGTTCTGCCCGAACAATAAAAATAATAATAGTAATAATATATCAAATTTTCCTCAACAATTCAATAACCTTTTGCGTCTTATGGCTATGAAATATAGGCAATGGGCTTTTACTTTCAAAAGCCTTTGAGAATAAAAGGGAAAACCCTATTGTTTTATGTTTTCACCGCAAACAATCAACAAAGCCGCGCAGAGATAACTCTTTGCGGCTTTGAAGCAATTGCATAATTTTTATCTGACCGTGTTCATTGACGAACCGTCATAGGGAACGCAGCCGTTGCTGCCGGATGAAACCGTCAGCCCATTGCGGCTCATCTCAACTGAATAAAGCGCATCGTCGGCAAAAAGCATCTGCGCCTTCTTATAGAACAGCTTTGAAGAGCTGTAGCCGAGAAGGCCGGTTTTTGCTCTGCCGAGTGACATTGAGCAAAGAACATATTCCGCCTTTGAGTTGGCGTAGATTACGGCGTCCGAATTATAAAGATGGTGCGGAGCCTGAAGAAGGTCTGTTTTGAAAACCTCTTTTCCGTGCATTGCGGTCATTTTTCTTTCGCCGAGCACATTGAGGTCGCCGAAAACAAGAAAGCTCTTTCCTGCCGCAGTCAGACGGCAGACGGTTGAACCGTCGTTCGCGTTTTTGATCGGCGTCTTTCCCGTCAGGGCGGAAACTGCGTCCTCGTGGGTGTAAAGCACGTCAAATCTGAGGTTCGCAATATTGAAGCTCATACCGGTATGCGGCGCAAGGTACTTCACCGACGGATAAAGCTTCGCGAGACGGTCACGGTACATATCAATTCTTGCGTCATGCTCAATATTTGAAAGTGAGGGGTAATTGAACATTACGCGCTCAAGATCAATTTCGCTGTGATAAAAACCGAGCAGCTTATAGAAAAACGTCACATGATCGCTGTGGCCGTGGGTGCCGTACCAAAGAGCGATTCTCACCTTTTCACCTTCGGGAGTGCCGGTAATTTTACGCATAAGGGCAAAGCACTTTTCAATGTTTTCATCGGAAGACTGACGAATTGAACCGCCGTCAATGACAACAAGGCTGTTGTCCGCAAGGCGGATAATATACATCATGCCGTTGGTTGAAAGAACCTCGTCCTCTTTATAGCTTTGGGCGTAGCGATGGTCAAACTGATAAACCGTGACACTTTCTCCCTCGCTTGCGGTGTAACCGAAGTCCTCAAAATTTCTTGTGCAGGTGTCCTCGATGATTCTCGCTTCGGAAAGCTCCTTGCTGTAATACGCATAGTAAAACTTTCCGTCTTTTCTGAAGGCGTCGCAGGAAACTCCGTAAAGCTCATTTTCATAGACTTTTTCAAATCCGTTTTCGGTGAGCTTTTCGCAGTAAGTCTCATATTCTGCCACTTTCGTTGCAGAAACCAGCTGCATTTTTCCGTTGCTTTCGGTCGCCCCTTCGCTGTCGCTCAGAAGACCGGAACCGGTGTCATAAACGGTTTCGCAAATCACTCCGCCGTCATAGACAGGCATATTAAGCTTCCATTTTCCTCCGCTGCCGGAACCGAGCCCCAAAAGCAGCAGCACGCTCTGAACAAAAGCCAGAAACGCCGCAATAATCTTCGTCATTTTCTCTCAAGCCTTTCATTGTTGTAATTTATATTCAATTTCCCGCCTTCTCCGCGGAAAACCAAATACCGTTTTTAATAGTCAAACGTGTAGCTGATCTTATCGGTTATTTCAGCCTCGTAGCTTGAAGGCTGCTCGGTGATTGCATCAATTCCGGTCGGTATGCAGATAAGGCTCATTGTCTGCTCTGCTGTCACGTCAAGCGAAACAAGTCTGCCGCGCTTGTCAATGAGAGCTTTTACAACCGTTCCGGGATAGGTCGTTGTAATGGTCGGCATACCGTCATCAACGAACTTATAGATAAGCGAAATATCAAACGGCGTTGAAACCATTTTGTTGTAAACCGTGGCTTTGCTTGTGCTTTCGCTGAAAACGGATTTTTCCTTGACCAGCGTCAGAGTGATGAGACAGCCGCTTCCGACCTGCGTTGCAGTCGCCTTTTTGACTCCGGCAGAAGGTATTGCGCACTGCTTGTAATACGGCGGAATGAGAGCACTCACGCCGGTTCCGCTCTTCGCCTTGGTTCCGTTTTTGATGAGATACGCCGTATTGTTTTCAACGGCATATGACTTTGTTGAACTCGTGAACATCAACGTCCTGATGAGCGAAGCAAAAACGCCCGCCTTCGTTCCTTCGCTGTATTTCACAAGAAAATCAGGGTTCTTTTTTGTAACGAATGAAAAATATTTTGTGTCCTTGACCTTGTTTATCGCCTTGTTATAGGAAGCGATGATGGCCTTTTTCCCTTCCGGAACAGCTATCGGGGTAACAGTAACCGTAACCTTGCAGGTCATTTTTACGCCGTTTTTCTGCGCCGTAATCGTTGCCGTGCCCTTGTTCTTTCCGGTGACTATTCCGCTTTTGTTGACATAGGCGACCTTCGGATTGCTGGTTGAAAACTTTGTTGTTCCGCTGCCGCCGCTCATAATGAGACGGTAGCTGTTGCCGGACTCAAGCTTCAGCTTTGTTTTGTTAAGGCTGTGAGCATAGATTGCAACCTTGCACTTGAGGGTATAGCCGTTCACAGTGGCGGTAATTGTTGTTTTTCCGAGCTTTTTTGCCGTAACAACGCCCTTCTTGCTGACAGAGGCAATTTTGGTGTCTGCGCTCTTCCATTTGACAGTTCCGCTGCCGCCGTTGAGCTTGAGCGCCGCTTTGTCTCCCCTTTGGAGAATCAGGCTCGTTGTTTTGAGCGTCGGCTTTTTGACCGTTACGGTGCACTTCATCTGAACGCCGTTGCGTGTGGCGGTAACAGTCGCCTTCCCGGCCTTTTTGGTCGTGACTACGCCGCTTTTGCTGACGGAAGCAATTTTGCTGTTGCTGCTCTTCCATTTGACAGTTCCGTTTCCGCCGATAACCTTAAGCGTGAACTTTTGGCCGAGATAAACGCTTTTCTTTTTTTCGCTGAGATACGGATTAACAACGGTAACCTTGAAGAGGAAGGTCTCTTCGCCTATCTCAACCATTATCGTTGCGCTGCCCTTCTTTTTTCCGGTAATCACGCCTGTCTTTGCGTTAACGGGAGCAACGGAAGGGTTACTGCTTGTCCAGACGGCAATTGAGGTATCCGCGCCTGAGGGCTTGGCGGTGATTTTCCTCTTGTAGGTCTGTCCGAGGAAAATGTCCTGCTCCTCCTGACTGACGTAATACGTCACGTCACTTCCGGCCGCAAAAGCCGGAACGGCGCACGAAGCCAGAAGAAAAAACGCCATTAAAAAGGAAACGATACGCTTCATATTTTTGTCCTCCTTGTCTGTATACACGGCCAAAGCGGTTTTCAGCCGATTGATTTTATAATCGCCTTTATTTTAGCATACCCGAGAGAAAAAGGAAAGCCCAACAGAAGATTTTTAACAAACGGTTGACAAATTCCTGCCCGGAAAGCCGGCAGAAAAAGCGGCTTTTTCCGGTTGAAGACGCCTCATTCCGGCAAAGAGCAAAAAATTGCGGCAGTTTTACACTTTAATGTGTTAAAATCGTCGTGTTCCACCTTGACAGCACGGCATAGTATAGAGTATAATCTAAATATATATTCCGTGTCCGTTTTTCGGCGCGGAATGGATTATAGAAAGCAGAGGTGCAAACCATGTCAAGAGTTTACAATTTTTCCGCAGGCCCCTCAATGATGCCCGAATCCGTGCTTAAAAAAGCCGCTTCGGAAATGCTCGATTACCACGGCTGCGGCCAGTCGGTTATGGAGATGTCTCACCGTTCAAAGGTTTTTCAGGGTATCCTCGATGAAACGATCGCACTTGTTAAAGAGGTTCTGAATGTTCCCGATAACTACAAGATCCTCTTCCTTCAGGGCGGCGGCTCAACCCAGTTTTCAATGGTTCCGCTCAACCTGATGAACAAAAACAACAAGGCCGATTACATCGTAACCGGCAACTGGGCAAACATCGCCTATAAAGAAGCCTGCCGCTACGGCAAGGTCAGGCTTCTCGCTTCAAGCGCAGACAAGAACTATTCCTACATTCCCAAGGTCAAAGCAGAGGACATCGACCCTGAGGCCGACTATGTTTATTACTGCATGAACAACACCATATACGGAACAATGTTCAAATATATTCCGGAAACCGGCAGCGTTCCCCTCGTTTCCGATATTTCCTCCTGCATCTGCTCCGAGCCTATTGACATTTCAAAGTTCGGCCTTGTTTATGCCGGCGTTCAAAAGAACATGGGCCCCGCAGGCGTAACCCTCGTAATCGTTCGCGAAGATCTCCTCGGCAACGCCATGGACTTCACTCCGCTCATGCTTGACTATAAGCTCCACGCAGACAAGGGCACAATGTATAACACTCCGCCGTGCTACGGCATCTATATCTGCAAGCTCATGCTTGAATGGATCAGAGACGACATCGGCGGCCTTGAAAAAATGAAGGCTCACAACGAAAAGAAGGCTGCTGTTCTTTATGACTTCCTTGACTCCTCAAAGCTCTTCAAGGGCACAGTTGTCAAAGAGGACCGCTCACTCATGAACATCCCGTTCGTTACCGGTGACAAGGAGCTTGACGCTCTCTTCGTAAAGGAAGCCGAAGAACGCGGCTTTGTTAACCTCAAGGGTCACCGTTCAACCGGCGGCATGAGAGTTTCAACCTATAACGCAATGCCGATTGAAGGCGTTGAAAAGCTTGTTGCTTTCATGAAGGAGTTTGAGGAGGCACATTCATGAGCCGTGAGGTCCTTACTCTGAACAAGATTTCTCCTGTCGGCCTTTCCCGTCTTGAAGGCCGCGGCTATGTCTGCGGCGACGACGTAAAGAACCCCGAGGCGGTTCTTGTTCGCTCGGCGAGTATGCACGACATGGAGCTTCCCGACTCGGTTCAGGCGATTGCAAGAGCCGGAGCCGGCGTCAACAACATTCCCGTTGATTCCTGCGGCGAAAAGGGCGTTGTTGTTTTCAACACACCCGGCGCAAACGCAAACGCCGTTAAAGAGCTTGTTCTCACAGGTCTGCTCCTTTCTTCAAGAAAGGTCATTGACGCAATTGAATGGGTAAAGACCGTTAAGGACGAGCCGGAGCTTTCAAAGCTCATTGAAAAGGGCAAAAGCAAGTTTGCAGGCCCGGAAATTCTCGGCAAAAAGCTCGGCGTAATCGGTCTCGGTGCGATCGGCGCACTGGTTGCAAACTCCGCAGCCGCGCTCGGCATGGAAGTTACCGGCTATGACCCGTTCCTTTCCGTCAAAGCCGCTCTGAGCCTTTCCCCTTCGGTAAAGTTCACCGATAATCTCAAGGATATCTTTGCTTCCTGCGATTACATCACCGTTCACGTTCCCCTTCTTGATTCAACAAAGAACATGATAAACAAAGAAGTGCTCTCTTCGATGAAAGACGGCGTTCGCATCATGAACTTTTCAAGAGGCGGCCTTGTGAACGACGACGACCTTCTTGAAGCAATTGAAGGCGGCAAGGTTGCGTGCTACGTCACCGACTTCCCGTCAGGAAAGCTCATCGGCAAGGAAGGAATTGTTGCAATTCCGCACCTTGGCGCCTCCACTCCGGAGTCTGAGGAAAACTGCGCCGTCATGGCGGCCGACGAGATTTCGGACTACCTTGAAAACGGCAACATCACGCACTCGGTCAATCTTCCCGACCTTTCGGCCGCAAGGAGCACAGACTGCCGCGTATGCGTAATTCACAAAAACCTCCCGGATTCGCTTGCGAACATCTCTGCGGCTCTTTCCGGCGCAGGAGTTTCTGTTGCCGCCCTTTTGAGCAAGAGCAGAAAAGACCTTGCATATACCGTTGCGGACGTTGACTCAAACAGCGCAGACTTTGCCTCCCTCCTCGGCGGCATTGAAGGCGTGATTAAAGTCAGAGTGATCTAAATTCCAATAAAATGACAGGCTGTCATTCGGCGGCCTGTCATTTTTTTATTTTACTTCAATCGTGCGACCTTTTGAACCGAAAAGTCATAATCGGTTTTCATGAACCAGATTCCGAAGGTTTTCCCGTCAGGGCATTTAAAGTGCCGGACATCAAGGGTCTTATCGTTGACAGTGACCTGATTGATTTCTTCGTCCTCAACAAATCCAAAAACAAATGCGCCCTCTTCGGGAGTTTTTTTCATAATTTGGTATTCTTTTTCCGGCAGCGGATCAGACGGGAAATACGTTAACTCTTTGGGGTTCGTCAGAACGCCCTTCTTCACCTGAATATATCCGACAAAAATCTCATCGGAAACTGTTGTTCCGGTGCAAAAGTAAATCTTGTCGTCATACTCCTCTGAAACAAGCAGCTCTGCAATATCATGTTCCGGGTGTCCGGGACTGTGCAGCTCATCAATGAGGTTTGGTGCTTTATTCCCTTCAACCGCCCAAAATATTACAACACCTATAAGGAGAATTACTCCTATCAGGGTTTTGACTGCGTTTGATTTTTTCTTTTTACCTTCCATTTTTAACAACCTTTCCATCAAGTGTTTTTATGTTGAGCTTTTCTGCGAGCCCTTCCTTTTCAGGATAATTGAAACCAAAACAGTAACAACAAAAATACCGAGCCATGCGTAAACCATTTTCAGGTCAGCGGGATTAAAATAGTCAATGACCCTCAAGCTGCCTTTGCTGCTGTAAAAGCGGTAATCACTGCGTCCAAGAGCCAATTCCTGACCTGCCTCATCCGGAGCGATTTCAAAAACACCCCACTTCATGTTTTCACCGCTCAAAACGGTATACTCCTTTCCGCTTTCAAGCGTCTGAGTTTCCGTGTCCGTGTCAAAGAGCGCAAAAAGATATGTTCTGCCGAAAATGCGGCTGACGTTCGCGGCGTAAACGCCGAATTTTCTGTTTGAAACATAGTCAAGAACCTTAGGTTCAAACCATCCCTCATAGTCGGTGAACTCCGACATCTCCGGCATAATATACGGCCTTGTCTGCTCGGTATACGCAAGGTTTGTATACTTTGAAACAAACAGCATCAAAAACGTAGCGTGCGCCTTATCAACAGATTTGAAGGTGCATTTTTTCATTGTCTCGTTGAAGCGAACGACCGTCTCTTCGTCAAAGGTTCTGAGTGTCGTTGCCAAGGACTTGCCCTCGCTTTCGCGTGCACTCTTTTGGCTTGTAAAGCCGAGGGTATAAAACTCATCGGTCAAAGAATCAGGCTCAAAAAAGAGTGTGCCGTAGTCAACCGGGCTTTCAAAAGATACGTAACCGGCATATTCATCGTGCAATATGTTGCTTCTGTATAGCCTGACGGTAGGCGTTACCGTGTAAACCGCTATCATGGCAAGCTCCAGAATGGCGGCCGCCAATATGATCGCCTTTATTGCCGTCGAAGATGAAACGCGGGTTTGGATTTTTTTCATAATATACTCCCCTGCTTTAAAATCATTCCGCCCTAAGGCTTCATTAACAGAAACAGCCGACGCTGCAATTTTTCGCAGTTAGTCTTATATTTTACAATTACGTTCTTCGCTTGAAGGCTTTCCAAAGCGGCTCATGTCCATGAGCAGACCCGTTTTTGGCGTTCAAACTGTCACAGCGAAAAATTCAGCGCACTGACGGTGCTTGAATAGTCTGACATAATGTAGCTGTCGCCGACCTCAACATAGGCTCTGATTTTGAAATAAAGCGTTTTGCTTTTTCCAAGCCCTGTCATGGTGGCAGATGTTAAATCTGACCTTGAAATCTCTTTTTTGAGCGAAAAGCCGCTGTTCGGCTTTGACGAAACATAGATAAAATAGCCGTCGGCGTTTTCAACCTCATCCCAGGAAAGCTTTGCCTTTCCGTTATAAAGAATTTCGTAATCAAGCTGAAGCTCAGTCTTTTTTGGCTTTGCGGCAACTTCAAGTAAAACGGCTTTTCCGAAAACTCTTTTTCCGTTCACGGCTGCATATGACTGAATCTTATAGGTGTCACGCTGTGCGCTCTGCTTACCAGTAATTTTATATGAGGTGCGGTTGAGAATTGCAAGGCGTTCATAGTCGCCTGTCTCCTCGCTGTAGCAATAGAGATAATAGCCCTGCGCGTTTTCGGCGGCGTCCCATGTCAGCTTATAGCCGCTCTCGCCCGTTTCGGTCTGCTTGAAGCCCGTAACGTCAGGTGCACCCGTGACGGCGGTAAAGGCAGGAGAAAACTTTGAATAAATCTTCTTTCCGTTTAACGCAGTGCTGACAGCGCGAATCTTATATTTATACACACTTGCACTTTTGAGGCGGCTGAGGGTGCAGACGCTGTTTTTCACCGTTCCGACGGTCACATACTTGGCCGCATTTTCGTCATAAAAGCGTATCTCATAGCCGTCCGCGCCCTTGACCTTGTTCCAGCTGAGCTTATGGCGGTTCGCCTCGGTCGTTCTCTGCTTGATGCCCGTCACGGCATCAAGGGTCGTATAGACGGTTTTTTTGAAGTAGCCGCCCTTATATGACTTTCCGCTCTTTTCGTAATACGGCCTTACGGCGAGGACGTAGCTTTCGCCCGGGGTCAGCTTTTTGCAGGTATAGCTCGCGCTCTTCTGAGTGCGCAGACGGGTATACTTTTTGGTTTTGGTATTGTAGGAATAAATTCGGTATCCTGTGACCTTTCCCTTTGTTTTCCATTCAATCGTAACAGAGGAGGGCGTTTTTTCCGCAACAGTCAGGCTTGTCACCTGCGGCGCGGTAATTTTTGCGGCAGCTCCGGCAAAGGAGAACAAAGCGCAAAACGCCGGAAGCAGCACCAAAAGCAGTGCAAATCTTTTGAAAACTCTTTTTTCCTTCAAAATTCTTCAGCTCCTTTTTTATTCAAGCTCCGGCGCGCTCTTTTCAATGGGCATCGTTGCGTATGCATTGAGCGAGAGCGGCGCGCGGTTGCCGTTCAAAAATTCATAGTACGCCTGAGAGCCGACCATTGCGGCGTTGTCTCCGCAAAGGGAAAGCTCGGGCAAAAACAGCTCCCAGCCGTTTTTTTCGCAAAGCTTTTTAATCTCGCGGCGAAGCACGCTGTTCGCCGAAACACCGCCGGCAACCGCAACGCGCTTCATGCCGTGCAGGCGCATCGCCTTTTCCGTGTTGTCGCAAAGGAAGGAGACGACCGCCCTTTGGAATGACGCTCCGAGGTCGGGAACGGAAATTTCTTCTCCCTTTTGCTTCGCGTTGTGAATCGTGTTTATCACCGCCGTTTTAAGGCCGGAAAAGCTGAAATCAAGCTCATTATCGTGAACGCGCGGCCGCGGAAAAGTATAGGCTTTGTCGTTGCCGTCCTTTGAAACGCGGTCAAGGTTCAGTCCGCCGGGGTAAGAAAGACCCATTGAACGCGCCGCCTTGTCAAGCGCTTCGCCTGCGGCGTCGTCGCGCGTTTTTCCGACTATTTCAAAATCCGTGTAATCATGAACGATTATCATTTGAGTGTTTCCGCCGCTGATTACAAGGCAGAAAAACGGCGGTTCAAGCTCGGGATAGGTGATATAATTTGCCGCGATGTGTGAACGCAGGTGATGAACTGCAACAAGCGGAAGGCCGGCCGAATAGGCAAGGCTTTTTGCATAGTTTACGCCAACAAGCAGTGCACCGATAAGGCCGGGCGCGTAGGTCACGCCGATTGCGTCTATATCACTGAGCGTCAGCTCTGCATCGGAAAGTGCTTTGTGAACCACGCCGGAAATTGCCTCCGCATGGCGGCGCGAAGCGATTTCCGGAACAACACCTCCGTAAATTTTGTGCTCTTCAACCTGCGAAGCGATAACCGAGGAAAGCACTCGCCTTCCGTCTTCAACAACGGCAGCTGCGGTTTCATCGCAGGAGGATTCAATTGCAAGAATTTTCATGTTTATCAGTCCTTATATTTTTGCCGCTTTCAGTTTTTTGCGGCGTTGAATTTTGTCATTATCAGCGCATCCTCGCGCGGATGAGTGTAAAAATTTTTGCGCCTTCCGCAAACGGAAAAGCCACAGCTTTCATAGAGTGAGACTGCGGAAAGGTTGCTCTCTCTGACCTCAAGTGAAAGGAAGGAACAGCCCCTCTCGCGGCAAAGCCTTTCCGCTTCGCCGAGCAGAGCCTTTCCCACTCCCCTTCGGCGCGCAGTCTTTGTTACGGCAATATTTGAAACATAAGCTTCGTCAAGAATCACCGAAATGCCAATGTAGCCGACGATGTCCGCTCTGCTCTTTGCGGCAAGGAAAAGCGAGACTTCGCTTTCAAGCGCGTCAAGCAAAGCCTTTTCGCTCCACGGGGAGGAAAAGCATTCCCTTTCAAGCTCCGCAACAGCCGGCACATCGGCCTTTTTCATTATGCAGATTTTAAAATCAAAGTCAGGCAACCGCTTTCGCCTCCAAATATATATACACATCACATTTTATCATATCCTTACAAAAAAGACAAGACAGCGCGCTCTTGCAAATTGAAAGGATATAATGTATACTTAGCTTGCAAAATTATATGCAAAGGAGAAAACACAAATGAAAGCAGTCCTAAAAAAAGTCATTACCTTTTCGCTTGCGATGTTTTTGAGCCTTTATTGTCTCATCGGGCTCGGCAGCAACGTCAGCGATGATTACCGGGAGTACAAAAACGTTATTCTCATGATCGGCGACGGAATGGGCGTCAACACCGTTAAGGCAACAAAGGCTATGCGCGGCGTTGACCTTGCGCTTGACACAATGCCGGTTGAAGGCCGTTCAGACACCCGTTCCTTTATTCTTGACTACACCGACTCCGCGGCCGGCGGCAGTGCGCTTTCCTGCGGTGTACGAATCTGGGCAAACTCCGTTGCCCTGTTCCCGTACCACGTTGTGAGCCTCACCGGCCAGAACGTTCCTGTAACTCTCGCCGAGCTTGCAAAGGCGAACGGAAAGAGCGCAGGCGTTGTTACGACCGACAAGACCTCCGGCGCAACACCGTCCTCCTTCACCGCCCACGCACAGGCAAGGCAGATGGAAAAAACAATCAGCGCACAGCAGCTTAAATGCGATGTTGACCTGCTTTGGGGCTGCGAATCGAAAAGCATCACCAAAGAGAAATGCGAACAGAACGGCTTCACCTTCGTTCAAACCGCAACCGAGCTTGAAGCGCTCGAAAGCGGCAGCCGCTCCTTTGCACAGTTTGATTTTGAAGAGATGAAAAACTGCACCGGCAAAAAGGACACCCCGTCAATCAGGCAGATGACCGAAAAGGCGATCGACCTGCTTGACGACAACGAAGAGGGCTTTTTCCTCATGGTTGAAGGCGCCTGCATTGACAAATTCTCTCATAAGAATATGTTTCAGGGCGCAACAATGAACCTCGTTGAGTTCGACAAGGCTGTTCAGTATGCGCTTGACTACGCCAAGGCTGACGGCGATACCCTTGTTGTTGTCACCGCCGACCACGAAACAGGCGGAATCAAGTATAACGAAAGCACCGATGAATACTACTACACCACCAAAAATCACACTACCGCCGATGTGCCGGTTTATGTTTCCGCAACAGACGCAGGCTTCACAGACGGAAAGACAGTTGAAAACCGCCAGATCAGCGTTCAGATCGCGCGCGTAATGGGCTACGGCAAAGAAAAGTTCCCGGCAGTCAAGGGATACACAATGTGAATTAAAAACTCAGTTTAAAACACACGGAGAAAAAATGAACAGTCCGACCTGAAAACAACAAGAACATACTGTTTCAAAGGCCGCCGAAATCAGCGGCCTTTGGTTTTTATAGTTGTTTTCAAAAGGGAGGACTGTTTTTTTGCGTAAAAATATTTATCTGATGTATGCCATTGAATTTTTCCAAGGCATGGTTTTTTATGCTTCGATTGCAACACTTTACCGCCGGGCACAGGGTGTTTCTGTTTTTCAAATCACGCTGATTGAAAGCATTTCGCTCGCACTCTGTATTCTGCTCGAAATACCGTGGGGTGTGGCGGCAGACAAAATCGGCTACCGCAGAACAATGGTAATCTGCTGCGGAATTGATTTGCTTTCAAAGGTCGTTTTCTGGCAAGCGGAAAACTTTGGCGGCTTTCTTTTTGAGCGTGTTCTTCTGAGCGTTGCAATAACCGGCTTTTCTGGTGTAGACAGTGCCATTGTTTATCTTTCCTCAAGCAAAGGAGAAAGCCAACGCGCGTTCGGGTTTCTCAATTCAATGGGCACGCTCGGCCTTATAGTCTCTTCTGCCGCTTTTTCGCTGTTCATCAAGGACGATTACAAAACGGCTGCGCTCTTCACCGTTTTCAGCTACGCCGCAGCCTTTATTCTCTCGTTTTTTATTTCAGAGGTAAAGCAAAAGCAACCTGCCGGTGCTCACACTGCGTCACTTGTGCCGATCATCGGGTCGGTTTTTAAAAACCGCAAACTGCTTCTGTTTCTGCTCGCCGTCGGGCTTTTTTCTCAGACACACCAGACTGTTACGGTCTTTTTGAATCAGCTTCAGTATGAGCGCTCCGGAATGAGCAATGCCGCAATCGGAACGGCATACATAATTATGGCCCTGCTCGCCCTCATCGGTGCTTTTTCGGCACGAATTACCAAAGCAATCGGTGAACGCCGTTCGTTTTTGATTTTTTGCGTACCTGCCGCAGTATGCTGCGCCGTCCTTGCGCTCACGGACAAGGCTTTCCTTTCGGTGGCGGCCGTTTTGGCTATACGCGCCTGCCACAGCCTGTTTGAGCCGCTTCAAACGGAGCTTCAGAACAAAATCATCAAAACGGATGACCGCGCCACGGCACTGAGCGTGAACGCAATGTTCACAGACGGCATCGGAATTTTGACAAACCTCATTTTCGGCGCATTTTCAAAAATCAGTCTGCCGCTCACCTTCTCGTTCGCGGCGATATTGTGCACTGTTTCTGCCGGGTTGCTTGTGCGGTGCGTGGGGAAGGAGAAGCAAAATCAAGCAGCATAATATTGTTGCAAAAGCCGCCGCGGCGAACGTTTTACGGTTCGCCGCGGCGGTCTGTTATTTAGGGGTGTGATTTAACGAACCTCTCCGCTTGAATGTAAACAAACCGAACTTTTTGAAAGGCTTTCTTCCTGCCCTCCGAAGGAAAGGGAAACCGCCCTGAACCTCCTTGAGGTCTATTTAAAATCATTGATGTAAGCGAAAAAAATAAACCTTGGGCCTTTCACAGCCTGAGGTTTTGATTTTTGCTTATATGCCATTAAGCGTAATGATACTTTTTGCGCTCAGTTCAAGGCTTCGGCAAGGTTTTTTGTTTTTATGGAATATTGCACAACATTAACCTTACCAAAGCGTAATAATTATTGAAAATGCTTCACACGAGTGATATAATTGTGAAAAATTGAGTATAGTTGGAGTGATATATATGAAAGAACAGCGTTTTCTTGTTGTCGGCGCGGGAAGGAGCGGAATTGCTTCGGCAAAGCTCCTTCTTGAAACAAAAAAGGACGTTACCCTTTTTGATTCAAACGCCGCACTCGACACCGACGCAGTCTGCAAAAAAATCGGCAATAAAGTTGAGTTCATCCTCGGCGAAGCAAAAAAAGAACAGCTCTCGGACTTTGAGGTTTGCGTTGTCAGCCCCGGCGTTTCGCTTGAAACGGACATCATGAAAGCCGTCGCCGCCGCAGGAATACCAATTTGGAGCGAAATCGAACTTGCATACCGCTTTGACAAAGGTCAGGTGGTTGCAATCACCGGCACAAACGGAAAAACAACAACCACCTCGCTGACCTATGAAATCGTCAGGGAATGGAACAGGAACACCCTGCTTGTCGGCAACATTGAAATTCCGTATACAGGCCTTGCACTCAGCTCTGTCGAGGGCGGTTTCACCGTTGCTGAGATCAGCTCTTTTCAGCTTGAAACAATGCGCACCGTCAAGCCACGCGTCTCGGCTGTGCTCAACATCACACCCGACCACCTTGACAGGCACAAAACAATGGAGAACTATTCCCGCCTCAAAATGTCAATTGCAAGGTGTCAGGACGAAAACGACTTTTGTGTGCTGAACTTTGAAGATGACTACCTCAGAGAGCATTCAAAAGAGCTTTCCTGCCAAGTAGTCTTTTTCAGCAGCAGGCATATTTTGGAAAACGGCGTTTACCTTGAAAACGGAGAGTTTGTAATTGCGCTCGGCGGAAAAAAGCAGGTGCTTTGCAGAACCGATGAAGTCAACCTTGTCGGTACTCACAATTTTGAAAATATCATGGCCGCTGCGGCAATCACTTATTGCCTCGGCGTTCCGGTTGAAATAATCAGAGGCGTTGTCAAGCGCTTCACTGCCGTTGAACACAGAATCGAGTTTGTCTGCGAAAAGAACGGCGTAAAATATTACAACGACTCAAAGGGCACCAATACCGATGCGGCAATCAAAGCGATTGACGCCATGCCCTCCAAAACGGTACTCATCGGCGGCGGCTACGACAAAAAGAGCGACTTTTCAAAATGGGTCGCCCGCTTCCCCGGAAAGGTTCGCCTGCTTGTGCTTCTCGGCCAGACAAAAGAAAGAATTGCCGCAGCGTGCGACAAGGCAGGTTTTTCAGATTATGTTTTTGCCGAAAGCATGGAGGAAGCGGTGAAAATCTGCGCCGAAAGCGCAAAAAACGGAGACTGTGTTCTGCTCTCACCGGCCTGCGCTTCGTGGGGAATGTTCAAATGCTATCAGGAGCGCGGCACAATTTTCAAAGAGCTTGTTAAGGCTCTTTAAGGAGGCTTTCAATGGGATTCGTTGGATTTTTAAAAGTCGTTTTCCTCGGCATCGTTGAGGGCATTACGGAATGGCTTCCGATAAGCAGCACAGGACATATGCTGCTCGTTGACGAGTTTCTTCAGCTGAATGCAAGCGACAGCTTCAAGGAAATGTTCTTCGTTGTCATTCAGCTTGGTGCGATTCTCGCGGTTGTCCTTTTGTTTTGGAAAAAGATGTGGCCGTTCGGTCTTGACAAAGAAGAAAAGAAGCTCATCCTCAAAAAAAGAACGTTTTCAACCTGGTTCAAGGTTGTTGTTGCCTGCGTTCCGGGTGCAATCGTCACCCTCCTTTTTGACAGCTTTGTTGAAGCGCATTTGCACACGCCGTTTGTGATTGCGGCTGCGCTCATCGTTTACGGCGTTCTGTTCATCGTTGTTGAAAACAGGAACAAAACTGTTCAGCCGAAGGTTCAGCGGCTGCGCGACATCGACTATAAAACGGCACTTCTTATCGGACTTTTTCAGGTCCTTTCAATCATCCCCGGCACCTCGCGCTCCGGCGCAACAATTGTCGGCGCCCTCATAATCGGCGTTTCAAGAACAGCGGCAGCGGAGTTCACGTTCTTCCTCGCCGTTCCGGTAATGATCGGTTTGAGCTTCATCAAGCTTTTGAAGTTCGGCCTTGTGTTCACCGGCACGGAAACGGCGATTCTTCTGGTCGGTTCGGTCACGGCTTTCCTCGTTTCGCTTTTCGTGATAAAGTTCCTCATGAGCTACATCAAAAAGCACGACTTCAAGCTCTTCGGCTGGTACAGAATCGTCCTCGGCGTTATAGTCATGATATACTTTGCTTTGGCAAAATAAGCGAAGCAAACGGCAGGCCGTTGAGCCTGCCGTTTTTTTGTATATTCACGAGTTTAAACGTCTTCTTCCGCGTCCTCCCACGGAAGCGGCTCTCCGCGTTTTTGGTAATACTTTTGAACGAGATGAGCGCGGTCAATTTTTCTGATAATGCGCCAGAATGAATCAACCTCTTTTTGAGCCTTCTCTGCATCGGCGGCAAGACGCTCTTCAATTACGTAATAGAGGAGGTTTACGCCGCAGTCCGGGCAGGTCTGTTTCATGTATAACGGCGAAAGCTTTCTTCCGCATTTCGGGCATCTGTTATCCATTTTCGCTCCTCCTTAGTTCATTCTGAGTGCCATTTCGTGCCGCTTTTCGGCAAGCTCGCTGCGAATCGTTTCAAGCTTCTTTCCGTGAAGGTCATAGAAAAACAGCGGAACAATTGCGAGTAAGCCGAGCACACCGGGAATTACCGTGCTGAACGCCCAAAGCCAAAACTGGGTGGGCTTTCCGAAGGCTTCGGTGCAGGTTGCCGTGCTTTGAAGCAGGCCGTCTGCGTCCGTGTATTCCTTCACAATATAGCCGATGAGCGGCAAAAGTGCAGTTGCAATTGCGGTTGACGCGCGGCTTGAAAGCTTTCCGAGGAAGGTCAGGGTTGAAAACGCCATTCCCTCATTCCTGACGCCCGTTTTCCATTCCATATAGTCAACGCAGTCCGCAATGACCTCGGTTGAAGCAACGGAGTTATACGTTGAAAAAATGTTTGAAACGATATTCCTGCCGGTGAGAATCGGAATTACAACATACCACGTTTCATAGTTTTTGAAGGCAATGACGAACGCAATAATGCTTGTTACCGAAGTGATGACCGTGTTGTATATCATAATTTTCAGGTTGCCGAGCCTTTTTCTCGCCAGTGCCATCGTAACGTAGCCGATCACCGCACCGATTCCGCCGAGAAGCGAAATCACGGTGTTCCAGCTCATTGCCTGAAGAACCTCAACAAAAAAGTATCCGCTGAAAATTCCGCCTATGCCGGTGAAGGTTGAAAGGATATTGCTGAGAATGATCATGAACAACGGCTTGTTTTTGAACATATACTTGAAGCAATCCAAAAACTTGACCTGCTCAACCTCCTGAACAACTCTTTCCTTGACAAAAAGACCTGCAAGAGAAAACAACGCAAGCAAAACGATTCCCGAAATCAATCCGCAAAGAGCGAAGACTTCTTTGAGGTTCATTGAAATCTTTCCGTTTGTGCTCAAATCCATCAGAACCGGGAGCATAACGGCGGTTGAAATTCCGCCGAGGACGCTGCTTATGATTCTTGCGCTTGCAATTGCTCTTGCCCTGTCTGACGGAGTGGGGCTGATTGCCGCGCTCATGCTCCAGAACGGGACGTCGCCCAAGGTATAGAAGAACTCCCATATCAGGTAGGAAGCATACATATAAATAATTTTCAGCGTCATTTCCTTTGTATTCTGCAAAAGCAGCGGACCGCTCCAAAAGAGAATGGTTGCAATTGAAAGCGGAATCGGCACCAAAAGGAGATATGGCCGCAGTTTTCCGTATCTTGTTCTTGTTTTGTCAATCACTGCGCCCATAAGAGGGTCATTGACGGTATCCCAGATTCCGAGGATGAAAACCATTGTTGCAACGGCCTCGCTCGGGATTCCGAAAACCTTGACAAAAAAGATTGAAAGGTATGTTCCGGCGAACATATTATAGCTGAAAACCTGACCGGAGTTTGCAAGGCCGTAAATCAGGTTTTCTTTTATGCCGACATACCTCACCGGCTTTTTAAGCGTTGTTTTTTCCATCAGACACAATCCCTTCGCGAGCCGATAAAACGCTTTTAAAAAGGCTCAAAAAATAACCGAAAGCGAACGCCGCCTTCGGTTATATTTTATAGTATTTTCATTAAATCATCAACAATTTTGTGAAAATTTCATGGATTTTATTGCGCGGTGTACGAAAATCAATACGCCTTGCCCCAATAGACCATGTACTTTGCTTTCTTTCCGCAGCAAACGCAGGTATCAGAAAGCTGTTCCTGTTCAAAGGGAATGCAGCGTGAGCCTACGCCGGTAAGCTCCTTGACCTTGTCTTCGCAAGCCTCGTCTCCGCACCACATAGCCTTGACAAAGCCGTCTCCCTTTTCTTCAAGGGTCTTGGAAATTTCGTCAAGAGAAGTGCAGGCATAGGTTCTTCTTTCGCGGTTTTCAAGCGCAGCCTTATAGAGAGCGTCATGAACCTCTTTGAGTTTTTCGCCGACGGCGTGTTCAAGCTCGTCGAGGGAAACAACGGTTTTTTCTCTGTTATGGCGTGAAACGAGAACGCACTGGTTGTTTTCAATGTCGCGCGGGCCGATTTCGATTCTGACCGGAACGCCCTTCATTTCATATTCGGAATACTTCCAGCCGGGGCTGTTGTCGCTGTCGTCAAGCTTTACACGGATTTTTGAAGCCTTGAGACGAGCTTCAAGCTCCTTAGCCTTTTCAAGAACTCCTGCCTTGTGCTGAGCAACGGGGATAATAACTGCCTGAATCGGAGCGACCGCCGGCGGAAGAACAAGGCCGTTGTTGTCACCGTGAGTCATGATGATTGCACCGATCATTCTTGTGGTCATACCCCAAGAAGTCTGATGCGGATATTCAAGCTTGTTTTCGCGGCTCTGATACTGGATTCCAAAGGCTTTTGCAAAGCCGTCGCCGAAATAATGGGAAGTACCGGCCTGAAGAGCCTTTCCGTCGTGCATAAGTGCTTCAATCGCATAGGTTGAAACAGCACCGGCGAACTTATCGCTTTCGGTTTTTTTGCCCTTGACAACAGGAATTGCAAGATACTTTTCGCAGAAGTCGGCATAGACGTTGAGCATTTTTTCAGTCTCTTCAATTGCTTCTTCGGCCGTTGCGTGGATCGTGTGACCCTCCTGCCAGAGGAATTCGCGGCTGCGAAGGAACGGACGGGTGGTCTTTTCCCAGCGGACAACGCTGACCCACTGGTTATAAAGCTTCGGCAGGTCGCGGTAGGAATGGACGATGTTTGCGTAGTGCTCGCAGAAAAGCGTCTCCGAAGTCGGGCGAACGCAAAGTCTTTCTTCAAGCTTTTCGCTGCCTCCGTGGGTTACCCATGCAACCTCGGGAGCAAAGCCCTGAACATGATCCTTTTCTTTTTGAAGGAGACTTTCGGGAATGAACATCGGCATATTGACGTTTTCATGGCCGGTATCCTTGAACATTCCGTCAAGAATACGCTGAATGTTTTCCCAAATCGCGTAGCCGTAAGGACGGATAACCATACAGCCCTTTACGCTCGTATATTCAATAAGCTCCGCCTTTTTAACGATATCGGTATACCATTTGGCAAAGTCTTCTTCCATTGAGGTGATTTCCTCAACCAATTTTTTCTGCTGTGCCATAGGTGCAGATCCTTTCTATAATTACAATTACATTGCCGGGACTGCTCCCCAAGAGCAGTCCCACCATTTTTAAATTTTGTTACGCCTTTTTGACCGCTGCGGTAACTTTGTCTTCGCCAACGTCAAAGGTCTTTTCAAGGTCGCTTTCAATTGAGCCGCCGAAAACGATATCGTCCGCAAGAAGCTCACTCTTCATGTGCTCTGCGCTTTCCTTGAGCACGTTCATAATGAAATCGCTTGCGCTCGAAACCGAAAGAACAACTCTCTGTTCAACCTCATAGCCCGCCTCTTTTCTCAAAAGCTGGCACTGACGGACAACGTCTCTGACCGCGCCCTCTTTGATGAGCTCTTCGGTGAGGTTGACGTCAAGAGCAACGACCGTCTTGTTCTGGCACTCGGCGGAAACAATGCCCTTCTTCGTCTTTGTCATAACGGTAAATATCGAAGGATCATAGGCTTCCTCAAAGCCCTTGACAAGAACCTTTTCGCCGTTCTGAGCTTTTTCGGTGTATTCGGCCATTTCCTCATCGGCTGCACCTTCAAGAGCCTGCTTCATCTTGTTGACGTTCTGCTTGAGAACCGCACCGGCAGCGCGGAAGTTTACAGCAAGGTATTTGTCCTCAAGAACAGAATTATCGGCAACGTGAACCAGCTTTTTGATGTTAAGCTCGTCAAGGATATTCTTTTCAAAGACCTTGATTTTGGCCGCTTCGTCTGCGTCGCAGGCGATATAAAGGGTTGAAAGCGGCTGACGAACCTTGATCTGGTGCTCGTTGCGAAGCCTCATTGCAACGGCGATAACTTCTCTTGCGTCTGCGGTCTCCTGAAGAATTCCGTCATCCTCAAAGCCTTCAATTTCCTTCGGCCAATCGGAAAGGTGAACGGAAAGCTCGCTGGAGGGAAGAACACGGCGGGTAAGGTTCTGCCAAATTTCTTCGGTCATGAACGGAATGATCGGAGCCATGACCTTGACGCAGGTGTTGATTGCGTTAAAGAGTACCCAGTAAGCGAGGGTCTTGTCCTTTTCATCGCCGGTCTTCCAGAAGCGGCGGCGGTTGGTTCTGATGTACCAGTTCGAGATATCGTCAACAAAGACTTCAAACTCCTTGATGACGTTGTATGCCTTGAAGTCATCCATCTGAGCGGTGGCCTTGCGGATGAACTCGTTGGTTCTTGTAACGAGCCAGCGGTCGGTAACGGTCATTGCGCTCCTATCGGGCGTATAGCCTTCAAAGTTAGGCTTGTCAATTCTTGCGTAGGTTTCAAAGAATGTATAGGTGTTCCAGAAGGAAAGGAGCTTTCTTCTGGCCTCGTCGCCGAGGTTGAAGCCGAAGCGGACGTCGTTTGCAACCGGAGCGCCGGCGTACATATAGCGAACGGTATCCGCACCGATTTTTTCGGCGGCCTCGTCAAAGCGGATCATGAAGCCGGTCTTTGAAAATTTTGAGCCGTCCTCGGCAACAACGCTGCTGTGGCAAAGAACGCGTTTATAAGGTGCTCTGTCTTCAAGGACGGTGCTCATGAAGAGCATTGAATAGAACCAAAGGCGAACCTGCTCGCGCATTTCAACGATCCAGTCGGCAGGATAGTTCTTTTTCCATTCTTCTTTATCGGTGAAGTAGCCGGTTGTTGAAAACGGAACGATGCCGGCGTCAAGCCAAACGTCACCGATTTCGGAAACGCGCTTTACACTTTCGCCGCACTTCGGGCACTTGATTTCAACCTTGTCGATCCACGGACGGTGAAGCTCGGGAAGAGCATCAACCTGAGCCGGGTCAACAGCAAGCTCGCGAAGCTCCTTTTTGCTTCCGACAACGTGAACGTGTCCGCATTTTTCGCAGACATAGAACGGAAGAGGCATACCGTAATAGCGCTTTCTTGAAATATTCCAGTCGCCCATGTTGTTGAGCCAGTCAACCATTCTCTTTCCGTTTGACTCAGGCTCCCACTTGACCGATTCGGCGGCCTTGATAAGTCTGGGCTTGAGTTCTGCGGTTCTGATGTACCACGCGGGAACAAGGCGGAAAATGACCTCGCTCTTGCAGCGCCAGCAAACCGGGTAGCTATGCTCGATGGGCATAATCTTATAAAGCTTATTTCTCTTTTCAAGCTCTTCAAAAACCTCGGGAGCAATTTTTGCGCTGTCCTTTCCGGTCATGAAGCCGAAGCCGGGAAGGAACATTCCCGTGTCGTCAACAGGCATGACCTCAGGAAGGCCGATACGTTTTCCGAGCTCGTTGTCTTCAATACCGCAGCCGGGAGCGATGTGAACAACGCCGGTACCCTCTTCCGCGTCAACGTCTTCCCAGGCAACGATTTTGTGGTCGATATCCTTCTGAGCGTCAAATTCGGGGAAGCAGGTTTCATAATGGAGGCCGACAAGCTCTTCACCCTTGAAGGCTCTGAGGACCTCAAGCTTGTCTTCGCCGAGATACTTGATTGCGTTCTTTGCAAGAATGAGCGTCTGCTCATCGCTCTTGACCTTGACTTCAACATAGTCGATTTCCGGATTCACGGCAAGGGCAACGTTTGAAGAAAGCGTCCACGGAGTGGTGGTCCAAACAACGATTTTTGAAGAAAGCTCCTTGACGGGAAGCTTGAAGAAAACGGAGTTGTGAGTGATGTTCTTATATGAACCGGTCATCTCGTGCTCGGAAAGCGAGGTTCCGCAGCGCGGGCACCAGGGCATCGGCTTATATTCGCGCTGGATCCAGCCGTTTTCGTCGCACTTTTTAAGGAAGTGCCAGATGCCTTCGATGTTGAGGTCGGTGTTGGTGTAATAGGAGTTATCCCACTGCATCCACTGGCCGAGTCTCTTTGACTGTTCGGCAATGATTCCGGAGAAGTGCTTGACACGGTCAACGCACTTCCTGGTGAACTTATCCATACCGTAATCTTCAATATCTCTCTTTGTTTTGAAGCCGAGCTCCTTTTCAACCTCAACCTCAACCCAAAGGCCCTGAGAGTCAAAGCCGTTCTGACAGCGGCAGTCATAGCCGTTCATGTATTTGTATCTTATAAAGGTATCCTTGAGGGTTCTGCCCCATGCGTGGTGAATACCCATCGGGTTGTTCGCGGTGATCGGGCCGTCAATGAACTTGAAGCGCTCATGACCGGCATTTTTAGCTTTTCTTTTATTGAAGCAATCATTGTCTTCCCAGAACTTGAGAATATCATGCTCCATTTGGATAAAGCTGTTGCTTTTCTCAGTTTCAGCCATTTTTTCTTTCCTCCATACGTTTATTTGCTCAGTCAGTGATGAAAGGCACATACATACCAAGTTATTATACTATATAAAGAATCCAATTGCAAGCAAAATATATTCTGCCGCCGCACGTTTCCTATTTTAATTACTTTTAATGTTATTGTGCATATACTTAGCGGGTAAACTTTAAAAAAGGAGGAATGAGGATGAAGCGTTTTCGCCGTGTGACGGCAATGTTCCTTTCAATGCTGGTCTTTTTCGGCTCTGCTGTCGGTGTTTTTGCCGCAGACGAGAATATTCAGGCACAGTTTGCCGAATCGGTTCAGACAAGTGAAAAATAAAAGTATCCTTTAAATAAAGCACGCGTTGCGGAAATTTGCAACGCGTGCCGTTTTTGTTTTTATTCACTTTTCTGCGCGCCGGCAGTCAAGCTTTGGCAGCGTATTCGGCGCAGCGTGAAAGAATATTGAAAATTACTTAACGCCGGTGTAAACCAAACGGTTCCCTGAAATCGTATAAATGCGCGCATTTCTTACTCCGGAGCCCTTGAGAGCGGTTCTGAGCTTTTTTGCAACCGTCGCATTTTTTACGAAGAACTTCATGCTGTTCGGCGTGCCGGCAAATGTGCCCTTATCGAACGAAGTGCGAATGCTGTTCTTTGCATATGTATTCACGGGAACACTTTTTGTGTCCTTGAAGGTTACGCTTTTCAGCTTGCTGCAGCCCTTGAAGGCCATCTTTTCAATATACTTGATTTTTGAGGAGAATTTGATGCTTTCAAGGCTCTTGCAGTTTTTAAAAGCCGATGCGCGAATTCCGCTTATTCTGCCGCTGTTTTCAACCGTTTTCAGTGATGTGCAGTTATAGAACGCGCGGGGGAACAATGTTATTCCTTTTGCGCTCTTCGGCAAAGCAACACTCTTGAGTGCTGTGCAGCTGGCAAAGCAGTCATTGGGAATTACAACGCTTTTTTTGGTATCTTCAAACACTACACTATTAAGCTTTTTGCAGTCTTTAAATTGAGAACCATAGCAGGCTTCCTCTGCTTCATTTGTAAAGCTGCTCTTGACAAACACTGTTCCCGACGGAAGCTTTACCTTTGTCAAACCGCTTTGGCGGAATGCGCCGGGGTAGATGGAGATTTTCTTTGCACTTTCCGGCAAAGCAACACTCTTGAGTGCTGTGCAGCCTTCAAAGCAGTCCAGCGGAATTGTGACTGCATTTTTTGTGTTGCCAAAGGCTACCTTTTTAAGGCTTTTGCAGTTTTTGAACTGGGAGCCGTATATACAGTCTGAGTCTTCTGTTGACCAGTATTTGCTAAGCTTCGCGCCGGAAGGAATCGAAACCGATGTTAAGCCGCTTCCGTTAAATGCCCATGCTTCAATGGTTTTGAGCGTTTTTGAAAAATAGAAGCTTTTCAAATTTGCGCAATTATAGAACGCACGGTATCCAATATATTCAAGCTTATTGCCGGAATTTATATTGCTCAACGACTTGCAGCCGTCAAATGCGCTTTCATCAATACGCCTGACATTACCCTTGAAGGTAACCTTTTTCAAAGCGATGCAGCCTTTAAACGTTTCTGCTTTGATTCTTTCTATACCCTCGGGAACGCTGACCTCCTCAAGCTTCTCAAGGCGGCCAAAGGCTTTGCTTCCCAGCTCCTTCAGTCCTGCCGTAAGGTCAATCTTTTTAATATTTATCAAGCCTGAAAAGCTCATTCTTCCGATACGAACAATACTATCCGGAATAGTGATTTTGCTGACGTTCGGATATATTGCCGTCGGGTTAACGCAATCTTTGTCGGGCTCACCGTAAATTTCTCTGACAGGTATTCCGTCGATTTCCTCGCGAATTACTATTTCTGTCATTTTCTTTCTGATTTCCTTCGTTGCGCCGAATTCGATAACGCTGTACTCCGGCGATTTTTCATATTCTCCCCGGTCGCAAAGCTCGTACACTACGTTATCAACTATCTTTATATGATCGTTGGAATCGTCATATTCTATGCCTGTATCATGATAATACGGTGAAGCTGCCATCGCCGGAACAAAAGCAAACAGAGTAATTATAGAAATAATTACAAATATTTTCTTAAACATCGTTGTGTTCTTCATGTGTCAACCAATCCCTTCTGTCAATTTAGCGAAAATCCCTGTCCGCCATCATGTGTGAGTTTGAAAACACTATCTTTATAAGCTCCGTCAGCAGAACTATTCCTTAGAGTATTACAGCTAAACAACAATGAACCGTCATACCCATTTTCATCTTTTGTAAATGCGATTGATTCCGGTTCAAACTTGGTATATAGCAGGTTACCATTACTGTCCTTGTCTTTAGACTTGTCAATTACTATCCTGTTTGGAATGTAATACCTGTATGAAGTTCCATCAATTATTTTTGATGATGCTTCACTGTCAATGTTTGCCCACATAATCACCGTTTTTGTTGGCTTATAATACGGATTTGCAGTACTTCCACCGTACCACTTAGGAATAAATAACCCATGACCCGGTGCGTAACCAATATCCTGATCAACTGCATCTTTGTTTGCAACATTGTTTTTAACAACAAAAATATCTTCCTGCTCTTCAGATACAACGAAATATGTTCTTCCGTTATACTCTTCAAGCCGTGCTGTTGTAAAAGCCATATCATCGCCAAGGTCAGCCCTTATCTGCTTAGCTCTTTCTGATTTCTGAGCCATATTATATCCAATAATAAATGTCTCGCTATCATTATATTTTGATATTGAATTTATAGTTTTCATATAATCCGAATATTTGACGGAACCGTCAGCCAAGATGGTCTTAACTTTTGGATATAATATCGAATACCCCGGAATGTCAGGAGTATTTTTATTATATTTGTGCATATAGACTCCATTAGCTCCCTTGCGAAGAGATGTAAACATTTTTCTCGGAATCATCAACACCCAATTATTGTATTTATTATTACTTTGGTTACTTCCGTCATAATGATCAATCTTAGTCCAACCGCAGACATAAATATTTGTGTCATCAATTGTCATTGCATTCGCGTGACCCGCGTGATTCAAACGATAATAATGAACGTTAGACGGATTGTCGATATCCGGGAAATCATAGAGCAAAGCGTTTTGTTCAGTAGGATTGCCTTCCTGAGTTTCGGCTTTCATAACAAACATACTGTTATGCTTTCTTCCAATTGCAAGTCCTCCAACGCCGGAATATGTAACATTATCAATTTCTCTCGATGGCAGTGTTGCAACATGTTCGGTTTCCGTGTTTGTGTATGTGACTACCGCCGCATATGCCGTGACAATAAATGCACAAATGGCAACGACAGCTGTAATCACACATAAAAGCTTTCGTTTCATTGATGGTATAGCGCCTCCAAATTTTAAAAATTATACAGGCCTGATTAACTTTTAAACCGGATGTTCTGCATTCATCTCCTTTCATGCCAAAATTACACCCCATGTTTATTGACAATATTCATAAGAATATCAGTCATCTATATAAATTAACATTTATATCTTTTTGCATATTTTCTATACACTGCAATAAACCCGTTCACCAAAAAGCTTTTGCTCAAAATCAAGCGTTTCCGGTTGAAAGAGCTTTATTTTGCTTTTTTCTTTTTAAAAATGACCTCGATCAGCTTTTTGAACAGCTCCTTGGCACTCATAGAAGTTGACTTTTTGAGCTTTTTCTTCAGGCTCTCGTTCTTTTTCGCCGCTTCAACAGCCTCTTTTTTCAGGTCGGCAGCTTCATATGCAAAATAAACGGCCGCCTTTCGGGTGCGTTCAACTTTTTCTTTGCTGTCACATTCGCCGAAGCACCTCGGGGCAAGATTATAATTGTTGTTTTCAATAACAGAGTCAAAGTAAACCTTTTCAACATCCCGGTTTTCGCTGTACGCCGTCTTCAGTCCGTTCTTTTCAAGGAAGTCAACAAAACGGTCAAACCTTTCCGAATGACCTTCGTGGATACAATTGAAGTCAACGTTCTTAATGAGAGATTCAATCGTTGCGCCTTTTTCAATCTCGTTAAAGGGAATATGCGCAATGTTGTGGAAGGAAGCAAGCTCGCCGACGCGCTGGTCAAGGTTAACTATAAAGGTGGGGACGCCGCCCATGATTGCGGCCACCGAGCCGTGTATTCTTGTTCCGACGGAAAGGTCAACGTATTTTTTCATGTAGCCGTACCATTCGGGAACCGAGGTGAAGGTTACGGTTTTTGCCGGGTCATAGAACCGCTTCTTAAAAACAAAGTCCTCATCACACGGCTGAAAATACGTTCCGTAATAGCTTGTAATTATTTGCGCTCTTCTTTGCGGTGCATAAACATAATTTTCATGCTCGTCAGCAAAGCCCTCAAACATTTCGGCAACCTTCTTTTTCTCATGCTCAACCTTTGAGTTGAGGAGAAGCAGGCTGTCTTTTCCAAAGTCAAGCGGCTTCACCTCGGGAAGCCTTCTTCCGTTTGAATACATTGACGGGCAGCCGACAACGGTGAAGTGCTTTTCCCTTTCAAAGCCGAGTGAGGTCAAAAAGCGGGCGGTTTCTTCGCCGCGCAGACCGATCATTGAGGACTTTTCAAGCACGGCCGAAACAAAAGCCTTCGCCTCATCGCGGTACTGAAAGGTTTGGGTAAAGTCCTTGCCGTTGAGTGCCTGAATTCCGATTGAGGGAACGATGCAGGGAATTTTAAGAGCCCTGACAAAGCCGGTCAGCTCTTTCAGCTCATCAACAAAGGTATTGCGGAAAGCATTCGCAAGCGGAAGAACAAAGCAGTCATAATTTTTGTTTAAATGGTTTGCATACTTTGAGCTGAAAAAGTCAGTACCGAGTGAGGTTTTTGTATCAATAGTATCAATTTTTACGCTTTCATCCGTCATAAGAGCGCGAAAAAGGCTGAACTGATAAAGCCAGTTTCCGCTGTTTCCGCCCATAAGATTGCCTAAATATACCTCCTCGGGCGTAAAAAGCTTTGTGTGGTCCATTTGGGCGCGCATAAGTATTTTCATAAATCTCAGTCTCCGTCTTTCAGATTTTACGGCTTTGGAAAAATTCAGTTCCTTTATATTCTGTGAATCCGAACCCGCTCTCTCTAAGACTTTCTGTTTTTTCGCTCTGCGTCTTTGCATATTGCGTTTTTCCTGATATATCGGGTTCAATCCGCGCTCATTATACAACACGAACCTACTGCTGAATTTCTAAACAGTAACTTTAATATTTTTTTCTGTTGTATTTGAATTTTTATGCCTTTAATATCAATATCGGAAATCACTTTGCACGGTTTATGATATACTACGGCACAAAAACACGGAGCGCAGAAAATTCTGCACTCCGTGGTGTTAGGTCTATTCATTTTGGCTGTTTGGCCGTTCGTTCAAAGGCTTAGCCAGCTGAAGAGGATTTATTCGAGTTTCTGATCTGGCTCTTGAAAACCTTGACGATGAATTCTTCAACGTCTGCAAGGCTTGCTTCGTTTTCGGCGTTGATTGCGGTATCATCGCCTTCGGCAGCCTTGGTCTGAATTTCGGTGAGCTTAGGCTCGGAAAGAGCGTGTCTTACGGTGTCTGCCCAAGTTGTTGTTGTGGTCTTGACAAAGTACATGATGTGATAGCCGTAGGTTGTTTCAACAATACCTACATCGCCTTCTTTTCTGCCCTTTTCAAGAGACCAGCTTTCAAACTGCTCAACCATGTCTCCCTTGGCGGTATTCTGATAAACAAGGAATTTCAGCTCATTGGTGCTTTCGTCTCTGGTGTCTTCGGAATACTCGTTCTGAAGAGCTTCAAAAGCTTCGGCAGTGTGTTCGCCGTCAAGGTATTTCTGAAGGATATCCTGAGCCTTCTTATAGGTTGCCTTGTCCTTTGCAGTGTCTGCATTGACGTCAAGATAAACGCCGATATCGGTATACTTTGAGGTGTCGAGGGTTTCAACCTTAACGTCCTCTTCCTTTTTCTCGGTCTTTGCGGCTGCGGTGGTGGTTTCGGCCTCAGTGGTTTCTTCTTCACTGCTTTCGGCGCCGGCAGCGGTCGTTGTCTCTTCTTCAGAGCCTTCGCTGTCGTTTGCGTCCGCGTCTGCTCCCGGGAACTTAACAAGAATATGTCTTACGTCATAGGTCACGTTGTCCGGAGCCTTGTGCATCGGGTCAACCATCATGAAAACGGTGTAGCCGTCGGTGCCTTCAAGGAGATAGGTGTCGCCCTTCTTTGTGTCTGAGGAGAAAGCCCACTTGAGGAACTTTTCGTCGCTCTGTGAGGAGGAGACGGTTTCCTTGGTTGCGTCCGCAGTGAGGGTCTTTGTGTCGTCGGAGATCATGAGCTTATAGTCCTTGTTTTCCGCCTTCTTTTCGTTTTCGGCGGCAAGCTTCTTGAAGCTGTCCTCATCTGTTACGGCGGCCTTGAACGCTTCAGCGTCCTTCTTTGCGGCTGCGAGAGTCTCCTTTGTTGCACTTTCCGTTCCGGCCTTTTCGTCCTTGACGGTTTCGGCGGTGAACTTATAGCTTCTGTATGAAATTGCAGCGTAGGAATCAATGTTCTTGTTGTATTCCTTTTCAACCTGCTTGTCGGTGTAGCTTGCTTCGATTTCCTTGTCCATTACGTCAAGGTACTTGCTTGCAAGCGACTGATCCTTCATGATTTCTTTAACAAGCTTTTCGTTGACGCCCTTTCCGTAATACTCACGGAAATAGCCGTTGACGGAATAACTGATTCCGGTGGAGGCAGCGCTGGAGTCAAGGCTTTCCTGCATGCTTTCAAGGTTTTTGTCAATCGTCTTGAGGTCGCTTTCGTCAAGAGTGACGTTCTTTTCGTTTGCAAGCTTAACAAGGCCCTTGATCTGTCTGATCTGCTTTTTTGCAAAAAACTCAAAGTAATCGGTCCAGGTTGCGCTTTCGCCCTCTTTGAGGTCCATCGTCGGGTAGCCGAGAGCCTGGATATTTGCGGTGTACTGCTGCTTATCCGGAGTTACCGTTGAGTCGTAGCTGATTCCGATATAGTTGCCGTAGCCTTCAAGATACTTAATGATCTGGTTGCTTGACGAAGCGTAGTAATAGGCATATTCGGGCTGGGTAACCTCAACGTCGCCGACCTTGAAGGCGACCTTGTTCTTCACAAGTGCGCCGGTTCTGCTCAGGGCAAACGCGCCGATTCCGGCAACGATTGCAACAGCAAGGATAACGGCAATAACCTTGCCGGCAATTTTTCCGGCCTGAGGATTATAAGCCTTTTGATTCTTTTTTGCTGCCTTTGCGAGACGAGCCTTGCGCTCTTCGCGATATTTTTCGGCAGAGTTTTTTTCTTCTTTGGCCATCGTGGTTTTCATCCTTTTCAAAAAAATTTCGTTTCCGCCGCAGCGAACGGGTTCGGCTTTTTCCGTTCGGCCGCCGGGTCACATTACAATTGCCTATTTTATACCATTGAGCAAAAAATTGCAAGTCCTCCGAGCGACGGAAATACAGTATGCAGAAAATTTAGCAGATTTTATTTAAATATAGATTAAAATTCGCCGTTCAGAACCCTCTGTGTCCATGAAAGCACATCGGAAAAGACCTTTTCGCGGTCGTCCTCGTTGAGAATTTCGTGCCTGTCGCCGGGGTAAAGAATCACTTCCGGGCTGTGGCCTGCGCTTTCAAGGTTGTCGCAGCAGGCAATAACGCCCTTTCCGTTCATTCCGACGGGATCCTTCGCGCCGGAGATGAGCATAATAGGCAGTCCGAACGGAAGGCGGAACGCCCAGCCGGTTGCGCAGGCCGAGTTTGCAAGCGAAACAATGTCTCTCATTCCGCCGAGCTTGAGCGGTACACCGCAATAGGGGTCGGCGATGTATTTTTCAACGTTTTCGCGGTTGCGGCTGAGCCAGTCCTTGTCGGTCTGTCTGTCGCGGACGGCAAGAGCACCCATTTTGTCAAGCAGATCGCCCGGTACCGCGGCTTTTGCGCCGAGCTTTTTGCAAAGGAAGCGAAGCGGTTCTTCAAGAACAACGGCAGACGCCGGAAGCTCGCCTGTTCCGCAAAGAATCAGACCGGAAAGCTCTTCGCCGAAAACGGCGGCGTAAACCCTGGCGCAGAACGAACCCATGCTGTGGCCGAAAAGAATGAGCGGCAAAGCGGGATACCGCTTTTTCATGATGAGCGAAAGAATGTGCATATCGTCAACAAGGCGAAGATCGCCGTCCTCTTCGGCAAAAAATCCGAGGTCGTCGAGTGTTTTTGCGGAAAGTCCGTGGCCGAGGTGGTCGTTGCCGCAGACAACAAAGCCGTTTCCCGCAAGAAAGCGCGCAAATTCGTCGTAACGTTCAATGTACTCCGAAACGCCGTGCGCAATTTGAAAAATCGCCTTCGGCTCTTTTTCCGTGTCCTGCCAAATGCAGCAATGGATGTTATCAACGCCTGTTGATGAAGCAAAGTATGCGTCTTTTTTTGTAACTGCCATAGTTTTTCCTCCTGTTCGGTGATGCGTTTTGCGCCAAAGGCGCGCATGATTTTACATATGATATACTACCATACCGCCGCATTTTTGGCAACGGTTTTGAATGCAAAAAACGGCCGCAAAACGCGACCGTCCTTTTAAATATAAATCAATAAATATCAGCCAGCTCAAGAACAAGGCGTTCGGTCTTTTCCCAGCCGAGACACGGATCGGTTATGGATTTTCCGTAGATACCCTCGCCGATCTTCTGGCAGCCGTCCTCAATGTAGCTTTCAATCATAAGACCCTTGACAACGTTTGCGATTTCGCTGCTGTGGCGGCAGCAATGGAGAACCTCTTTCGCAATTCTCGGCTGTTCAAGGAACCTCTTGCCGGAGTTTGCGTGGTTGGTGTCAACAATGATTGCCGGGTTCTTGAGGTTCGTTTCCGAATAAAGCTCGCAAACTCTCATAAGATCCTCATAGTGGTAGTTCGGAAGGCTGACTCCCCTTTTGTTGACGTAACCTCTGAGGATCGCGTGGGCATAGGGGTTGCCATGGCTTTGAACCTCCCAGCCGCGATAAATAAATTCATGCGGATGCTGAGCCGCCGTAATTGAGTTCATCATGACCGAAAGGTCGCCGCCGGTCGGGTTTTTCATTCCGACGGGGATATCAAGTCCGCTGGAGGTCAAACGGTGCTGCTGATTTTCAACCGACCTTGCGCCGACTGCGACATAGGAAAGCAGGTCGTTGAGGTAACGGTGGTTTTCCGGATAAAGCATTTCGTCTGCGCAGGAAAGGCCGGTTTCGTTGAGCGCGCGCATATGAAGCTTACGGATTGCAACAATACCCTTGAGCAGGTTGCTTTCTCCGCTCGGGTCCGGCTGGTGGAGCATACCCTTGTAGCCGTCTCCTGTGGTACGCGGCTTGTTGGTATAAATTCTCGGAACAATGAGGATTTTGTCCTTGACCTTTTCCTGGAGCGGAACAAGGCGGGAGATATAGTCCATTACGCTGTCCTCGTTGTCTGCCGAGCAAGGGCCGATGACAAGAACAAGGCGCTTGTCCTTGCCTTCAAAAATTCTTTTTAGCTCGGCGTCTCTTTCTTCCTTGATTTTAACGGCCTTTTCGGAAGCCGGATATTGCTTTTTTATTTCCATCGGAATCGGAAGCTTGCATTTGAATGTCATGTTCATAATTATCACACCTCGCTGCCGCCTTCTGCGGCGTTTTTTTATTTATTGAAAAGCTTTCTTCTTGCGGTCGATTCCTTCATCATTTCGATCATCGTTTCTCTGTCGCCGTTTTTGAGGCTGTCATAAAGCTTATGGAAATGCGCGTCAAAAAGCTCCATCTGGCGAAGGAGGGAATCGCGGTTGAGGAAGAACAGCTCGCTCCAAAGCGTCTCGTTAATGTTTGCAATTCTCGTCAGGTCTCTGAACGAGTCTGCGGTATATCTTTCAAGGTTTTCGTTTTCATAGCACGTCATGAGCGAAACGGCGATGCAGTGCGTCAGCTGAGAGACGAAGCCGATGAGGTCATCGTGCTCCTTCGGAGAAAGCTCAACGATTCTGCCGAAGCCGAGAATTTCCGCAATACGCTTGCAGCATTCAATTCCGTTTTCGGTGTTTTTTTTCGTTGGAACAACAACATAGTTCGCGCCGTAAAACATTCTTTCATCGCTGTTTTCAACGCCGTAGACCTCGCGGCCGGCCATCGGGTGCGCAGAGATAAACTCAACACCCTTTGGAAGCATTGACTGAATTTTTTCAACAATGCAGCCCTTGACGCCGGTGACATCGGTGATGATCGTTCCTTTTTTGATGAGCTTTCCGTGCTTTGAGATCCAGTCGATAAACGTGTGCGGATAGAGGGCAAAAACAATTACATCGGCCCTTTTAACCAGCTCCTCGTCAACGAAGGTCGGGCATTCGTGAACAATTTCATGCTTGAGGGCGTACTTGGCGGATTTTTCATCGTTTACGATTGCGTCAACGTGATATCCCTTTTGTGTAAGACCTCTGGCATAGCTGCCGCCCATAAGGCCGAGGCCGACAATTAAAAACCGTGTCTGTTTGTCAATAGTCATATTAAATCAACTCTTATTCCTAAATTCTTTATCACTTCAAAAAATGTAGGAAAACTTTTTGAAACTGCTTCGGCGCCTTCAAATTCTCCTCCGAATACGCTTGAAAGAACGGCAAGCGACATTGCAACGCGGTGGTCGTTATGGGAGGAAAGCGTTCTTTCCGGGGAGTGAAGAGGCGTTTTTTGAACAACAATTTCGTTTTCAAAAACGTCAATTTTTGCGCCGAAAGCCGAAAGTTCTTTTTTCATCGCCTCGCCGCGGTCGCTCTCTTTCATTCTGAGCCTTGCGGTGTTTTTGAACCGCGCGCCGTTTTTGAAGGCGGCAACGGTCATCAGAATCGGAGCGAGGTCGGGGCAATCGGCAATGTCAAGCACCGGCGTGCCTTTTTCAAGCAGTTCAAAATGTTCCCTATAAACCCTGTCTCCCTGAAGTGTTTCGGCGTTAAGGCCGCCGACAAAAACAGAGCCGCCGAAAAAGTTGAATGCATCGAGGAAAGCGGCCGAAGAGCAGTCGCCCTCTGCGGTGCAGTCATGTGCTTTGAAGGTTTGGCCGGAGCTTAAATAAAGCGTTCCCGCGTTTTGCCACGTTGCGGAAACACCGAACTTTTTCATCACCGAAAGAGTGATGTCAACATAGCTTTTGCTTTGAATTTCGGTCGTGAGCCGAATTTTGCTTTCGCCGCAAAACGGCAAAGCAAAAAGCAGACCTGTTATGAACTGGCTGCTGACGTTGCCGGGAACCGAATATTCCCCGGCAGAAAGCTTTCCGCAAACGGTGAGCCTTCCCGCTCCCTTTTCAAAAAGAAAGCCGCCATTTTGAGCAATCTCTTCATAAACACCGAGCGGACGGGAGAACAGCTTTTCGCTGCCTTCAAAGGTCACTCTTTTTCCGCCGAGCAAAGCAAGCGGAACAAGAAAGCGCAGTGTGCTTCCGCTTTCGCGGCAGGAAAGAACGGTGTCTTCCGGTATATTAAGCGGATCAAGACCGCCGATTTTGACCGAAGACGCTCCCTTTTCAACCCTTGCACCCATTTTTTCAAGGCAGTCAAGCGTTGCGAGGATATCCTCGCTGTAATATGCATTTTTAATTACGCTTTCCTCTTTTGAGAGTGCGGCGCAGATGAGCATACGGTGCAGCACGCTTTTTGAAGGCGGAGCCGTCACCGAGCCGGAAGCCCGGCTTTTTTCAATGACTGCTTTCATTTTTCTTCACCCAAAAGTTCAGCAATTGCGTCAACAGCCCGAAGATAGCCGTCGGTTCCGAGGCCGCAAATTGTTTTGAAGCAGGCGGCGCGGACGAAGGACATCCGGCGGAAGTCCTCCCTTTTGGAAACGTCGGAGATATGCACCTCAACGGTCGGAATTTTTACCGCCTTGAGTGCGTCAAGCAGCGCAACGCTTGTGTGTGTATACGCCGCAGGATTCATCACGATGGCGTCAAAGACGCCGAACGCCTCCTGAATCTTATCCACCAGAGCGCCCTCATGATTCGACTGAAAAAAGGCGGTTTCAATTCCCTTTTCATCGCAGTAGCTTTTGATTTTCTGAACCAGAGTTTCGTAAGTCTCTGTTCCGTAAAGGTTTGGCTCTCTGATTCCGAGCATATTTATGTTTGGTCCGTTGAGAACAAGAATTTTCATTTTTGCGTCATCCTATCAATAATTGCGCTCGCCGCGTGTTCGGGAATTCCGTCAACAAACACGGCTTCATCGCAGGTTGTTTTATAAATCGGTGCGCGCTCCTCAAAGCGTTTTTGCAGCGCCCTCTCATCGCTTGAAAGCGGCCTGTCCGCCGTGGGAATGATTTGAAAAATCGGACGGTCAAGGAAGAAGATTCTTCCGTTTTGCCTGAGTGCGGCGATGTTCTCTTTTTTGAGTACCGCTCCGCCGCCCGTTGCAACAACAAGGCCGGTTCTTTTTGAAGCCTCGCCGATTACTTCGCTTTCAAGGGCGCGGAAACAAGCTTCGCCGAATTTTGAGAAGATCTCGGTAATTTCCATCCCCGCTTTTTTGACTATCAGTTCATCGGTATCAACAAACTCTCTTGAAAGCCTTTCTGAAATCAGCCTTCCGATGGTGGTCTTTCCGCTGCCGGGCATACCCGTCAGAACGATGTTTTCTTTTTGAGAGAGGAGCTTTTTATAAACCTCTTCGCCCGTTTTTTCGGGGAACTCGCAATTCAAAAACAGCTCACTCGCTTTAACGGCCTGCAAAACGAGCATATAAAGCCCTCCGCAATACCGAAGCCCTTTTTCCCCGGCTTCAAGGAGAAGCTTGGTGCGAAGCGGATTATATATCACGTCCGCAACACCCTCAAGGCCTTTGAAGCCTTCAAGCGAGAGTGCCTGACCTTCGTTTTGCGGATACATTCCGCAAGGGGTGGTGTTGATTATATAAGAGGAATCGCCGCAAAGCGAAAGAACGTTTTCATAGTTGACTTTTCCGCTCCTTGAAACAACGTAAGCCTCGCCGCCGAGCGAACGGCAAACGGCTTCTGCGGTTTTTGAGGTTCCGCCGCTGCCGAGAATGAGCACCTTTTTTCCGGAAAGCTCAAAGCCGTTTTTGAGAAGCAGAGAACGAAGGCCGTAAAAATCGGTGTTGTAGCCGTAAAGAACACCTGCCTTGTTCACGACCGTGTTGACCGCACCTATTTGCCTTGCCGCTTCATCAATGAAGTCAAGATATTTCATCACGGCTTCCTTATATGGAATCGTGACGTTGACGGCGCAGAAGGAGCGCGCCCTCATGAAAGAATCAAGCTCCTCCTCCGTCAGCTCCAAAAGCTCATATTCATACGGTGCAAAGGCTTCATGAATTGTTTTTGAATAGCTGTGGCCGAGCTTTTTTCCGATCAATCCGTATTTCATAGTCATTTTATATCAAGGTCTGTTCCGAATCTCTGAGAAAGCAGGTCAAGCAGCGCAATCGCCGTCACTGCCGTGGCAACGGGCGCAGCTTTATGAATGATTGCCGGGTCATGCCTGCCCTCAATGAGCAATTCGGTCTCCCGTGTTTTTTCAAAATCTATCGTTTTTTGTGTTTTATATATTGAAGGCGTGGGCTTTACGGCACAGCTTACGATGATTGGCATACCGTTCGTAATTCCGCCGTTCACGCCGCCGTTGTTGTTCGTTTCGGTAATGACCTTTCCGTCTTTGAGTGCAAACGGGTCATTCGCCTGTGAGCCGGTCATTTTTCCGAAGTCAAAGCCTGCCCCGAAGGAAACACCCTTGACCGCCGGAATGCTGAAAAGAATATGCGCCAAAACGCCCTCAACAGTATCAAACCACGGTTCACCGACCGAACATGGAAAGCCGGTGACAGCCGTTTCAAGAACGCCGCCGACGGAATCACCGTTTTCTCTCGCCGCCCTTATCCTATCTTCGATTTTTTCCTTGGCACTTTCGTCAAGGACGGGAATAGAAAACGAGCCGAGAGCCGAAATGTCCTCGTCGAAGTTTTCAAAATGCCTGTCCGAAACTCCGCCGCAGGAAAGAATATGGGTGCCGATTTCTACCCCGCAGCCTTCAAGAATTTGAAGGGCAACGGCTCCGGCGGCTGTGAGCGCGGCTGTGATTCGGCCGGAAAAATGGCCGCCGCCGCGGTAATCCTCAAAGCCGTGGTACTTGAGAAACGCCGTGTAATCTGCGTGAGACGGGCGGGCAACAGTTTTCATTTTTGAATAGTCAGCACTTTTTGTGTCCGTGTTCGGAATTAAGATGCAAAGCGGTGTGCCCGTCGTTTTGCCCTCAAAAAAGCCGCTGACGATTTTAAATTCATCCTTTTCGCTGCGCTTTGTTGAAAACGCGGCCGCACCTCTTCGCCGCCTTAAAATTGCGGATATTTTTTCAAGGTCAAGCTCAACTCCCGGCTTCACTCCGTCAAGGGCGGCGCCGATCGCTTCTCCGTGGCTTTCGCCGAAAAGGGTAACAGAAAAAGAACTGCCGAAGGTGTTTTTCATAGCATTTTCTCCAAGTCTTTAAAGCTTACATTTTCAAAGAAAAATGAGCCGATCTCATCGGAACGCACAACGCAGACCGAGCTTCCGCCGGCCTTTTTGTCGTGCTTCAAAAAATCCTTGACCTTTTCTTTGTCATAGGGATATTCCGTTTTAAGTCCTGCCTTTTCAAGCGCAGCTTTGACTCTCGGGCGGATTTTTCCGCCGCACATCGGGAGCATTCCGAGCGCAACACATTCCCCGTGCAAAAGTGTGTCAAGTCCTGCACTGCTTTCAATCGCATGGCCGAGAGTGTGGCCGAAGTTGAGCACGCGGCGAAGCGAGTTTTCCTTTTCGTCCTTTTCAACAACGTCACGCTTTGCGCAAATTGCGCGGTAAATTACTTCTTCAAGCTTTTCTGCCGCTTTTCCGCTTTCAAAAATTTCAAAAAGCTCACTGTCGCTTGTGACGGCGATTTTCACCGCCTCGGCAAGTCCGTTTGAAACCTGCCTTTCTTCAAGCGTTGAAAGCAGCTCGGGGTCAATGATAACCTTCTTCGGCTGATGGAAAGCACCCAGAAGGTTCTTTGCGCTGAAAAAATCGACCGCCGTTTTTCCGCCGACGGAGGAATCCACCTGAGAAAGCAGCGTTGTCGGAATATTATAAAAATCAATTCCGCGCATATATATCGCGCTTGCAAAGCCTGCCATGTCACCCGTCACTCCGCCGCCGAGAGCAATTACGCAGTCGGTTCTTGTGAAGCTTTCAGAAAGCAGCTTTTCGCAAATTGAAAGGAGCGTTTTTGTGTTCTTGTTTTCCTCTCCCTGAGGGAAAACGAAAAGCACCGGGTTTTCAAGCTGAGCCATGAGAATTTTCGCATATTCCTCCGGCACGCCGCTATCTGTGACAACGAGGGCTTTCCCCTTGATTTCCAGCAGCTCTCCGGCCTTTTTAAGTGCGCCTTTTTCGAGCACTATGTCATATGAATGCTCCGCAAGAGAAACGGGAATGACCATTTATTTCACAACCTTTGCGTTATTGAACGAACCGATGAACCTCAGCTTGTCGCAGCAGTCAGAAAGCTCTGCAAGCATGAACGAGCCGCTGCGCGACTTGAGGTCGCCGTCAATTTCAACGTAAAAATAATATTTCCACATAAGGTCCTTCATTGCGCGGCTTTTGATTGAGCGCATATTGAAACCGTGGTTGCCGATAATATTGATTGCATGAGCGAGGGAGCCTGCCTCGTCCGGAACGGTGAAAACAATAATTGAACCGTCGCTCTTTTCCTTGTTCATTACCCTTGAAAGAACAGCAAAGCGCGTTGTGTTCGTTTCGCTTTCGTTGATGTTTTCCTTGAGTATTTTAAGACCGTAAAGCTTTGCGGTGTCACGGCTTGCAATTGCGGCAACGGTTTTGTTGTTACCTTTGAGAACAGTCTGAGCCGCAACGGCGGTGTTGACGCATTCCTTCTTTTTTGCGCCGAGCTTGCGCAGATACGGTTCGCACTGAGAAAGCGCCTGTGGATGGCTGATGACGGTCTTTATATCGGAAATTTCGCTTTCCGGGAGAGCAACAAGGCATTGGTGAATTGAAAGCGAATAGACCTCGTTCACAAAAAGCGAACCCGAAAAAATCAGATCAATAACCGCGCCGACTTCACCGGCGTTGCTGTTTTCAAGCGGAAGAACGGTGCAGTCCGTCAGTCCATTTTCGGTCATTTCATAGGCCTCTTTAAAGTCTTTGCAGGAAACGGAAGCAGCGTCCGGAAAGATTTTGTCAACCGCAATTTGGGCGAACGCACCTGTCACACCGCTGTAAGCCACGCGCATTCCCTCAAGAATTTTGTGCTGATACCTTTTTGAAACAGCCATTGTGTCCTTGAGAAAGTTCACATAGTATGAACGGATACTCTCATCCTCAACAAAATTCTCGTTGCGTCTGATTACCTCCTGCTCACGCTTTTCGTCAAAAACAGGGATGCCGCCTTTCATTTTATATTCTGCAACCGAGCCGACCAGCTTCATTCGCTCTTCAAAGAGCAGCGCCATTTTTTGATCGACATCGTTAATTCTTTCGCGGATAGTGACAAGCTCGTCCATTTCTGTCTCCTTAAAAATATTCTTTTGCCAGTTTTTCAAAAGCCGGAATCGACCTTTCAATCATATCGTGAGAAACGCAGTATGCGATTCTGACATATCCCGAAAAGCCGAAGGAATCGCTTGGTACGAACAGAAGCTCATATTTCTTTGCTCTTTCGCAAAAAGCAGCGGCGTCCGGTTCGGGTGATTTCATGAAAAGATAGAAGGCGCCGTCCGGCTTTGCGCAGGAAAAACCGAGGCGTTCAACCGTGCCGACAAGCAGATCGCGGTTCTTTTCATAAGCGGAAAGGTCTGCGGTCTTGCCGACACATTCTCTGACAACAAACTGATACATCGACGGTGCGCAGACGAAGCCGAGCATTCTTCCGGCTCCGCAGACCGCAGTGAAAACTTCCTTTGAGTTTTCGGCTTCATCGGGAACGAGGATATAGCCGATTCTCTCTCCGGGAAGGGAAAGACACTTGCTGAAGGAATAGCAGACAACAGTGTTGCGGTAATACTTTGTGATATACGGAGCCTTTGCGCCGCCGTAAACCAGCTCTCTGTAAGGCTCGTCCGCGATGAGATAGATAGGCTTTCCGTTTTCCTTTTCCTTTTTTTCAAGGAGGGCGGCAAGCTTTTTAATTTCCTCTTCGCTCAGAACAACGCCTGAGGGGTTGTTCGGCGAATTGACAATGATTGCCTTTGTGTGTTCGTTTATCGCTTTTTCAATCGCGTCATAATCCGGAAGGAGCGTGTCGGGGTCGGAAAGAACGATTTTCACTTTCATTCCTGCGCCTTCGGCAAAGACCTTGTATTCCGGGAAGAACGGCGCAATCAGAATGACCTCGTCGCCCTCTTCGGCAAGTGCGTGGAGCGTAATCGTGAGCGAGGCCGCCGCACCTGCGGTCATGTAGAAATTCTCTTTTCTGAAAGAGGTTCCGTGGGTCTTGTTGAGATAATCGGCAATGGCCTGACGTGTTTTGTTGTCGCCGACAGCGGAGGTGTAGCCGTGAAGCTCGGCAGACGGCATTGTGTCGATGAGCTTTTTGATCGTTTCGTCAACAATGTCCGGAGCCGGAATGTTCGGGTTGCCTATACTGAAATCATAGATGTTTTCTTTTCCGACCACAGCAGACCTTTTCTTGGCATACTCGAAAATCTCCCTGATCACCGATGAATGTGCGCCGAGTTCATACATTTCCTTTGAATACATTTTGCAGCCGCCCTTCATGTAACCGTCGGCAAATCAAGAGCGCAGACACACTGCACGATTTTACCTTGCGGTTACTTTAGTATATAGTATTTTATATCAGCCGGTCAAGAGGGCGCAGAGACAATACATCCGCGTTCACTTTAGCGGTTTAAATCGTGAGTATATTATAGCACCGCCCCCCAATTTATTCAATCGTAAAGGCTGACAAATATTCGCTTTTTATCTCCCCCAAAAACAGCAAAAAGAGACAAAAACCTCCCTTATTGACCAAAGACAAATTTTGTGGTATCATACATTCACTTGCAAACAGTATTTCGTCAACACTCAGGCCGAACGTGATTTCCGCGTCGGCCTTCAAACGGATGGTGAAAAGCTTGAACAAACTTTTTAAAGCAATTGCCGTTGCGGTTTTCTTTGCCGTGCTTATTGGCTTTGTTGCTTTTGTTTCTTTCAATGCGCCGGATAATGGCGGAAAAAAATTTCCGTTTTTTCAAAACAGCAACCGCAGCACCTCCTCTCCCCTTTTTGCGGAAAATCCGCGCTTTCCGGAGGACGCAAAGGTCAGGGATCTCTCCTTCACAGCCGGTGACAACTACGTCAAGCCGCTCGGAAGAACGGTTTTTGAAAACGGCGTAAGGTGGTTTTCAATGTCCGGCAGCGGAATTGAATTTCTCTGCGACGGAGACAGCGTAACAATTACCTGCCGCGTCTATAATTCGCAGTATATCACCTATAATCACCGACCGCGCGTGGTTGCCTTTGTTAACGGTGAGCAAAGGGACGATGTTGTTCTTGACGGCGAAAGCGAAGACATTACCCTTGACCTTTCCTCCTATGACGGCGACTGCACCGTGAAGCTTGTCAAAGCCTCCGAGGGCACATATTCAACCGTTGGCATCAGTTCAATTTCTGCCGTTGCAAAGGGAGACATCTGCCCTTCGCCGCGCGGCTCGCTTAAAATTGAATTTCTCGGCGACTCCATAACCTGCGGCTACGGCCTTGACGCAGGCTCAAGCGGCAGCTTTTCGACCCGAACGGAAAACTTTACCGAAACCTACGCTTTCCTCGCCGCAAAGCAGCTTGGAGCCGATGCCGCTGCTGTGAGCTTTTCCGGCTACGGCGTTCTGACCGGATTTCCGTCAAACGGAATGGCCAATGATTACGTCATTTTCAAGCACTATGAAAACTCGCTCATAAACTGTGACGATATCTCCGCCGGGCAATACTGGAGCTTTTCCGGCAATGCAAACGACCTTGTTGTGATAAACCTCGGAACAAACGACGCGTCATATTGCTACACCGAAGACAGGCGCAACAGCTTTGTTGATGAATACAAGCGGCTGCTGTCGCTCGTCAGGCTGAGAGAGCCCGGAGCCTACATTCTCTGCGTTTTGGGCGACATGAACAACTCGCTTTATCCTTCAATCGAGCGCGCCGTTTCGGAGTATCGCGACGACAGTTATGACAGCCGTGTGAAATGCGCAACGCTGAGCTTTGAAATGGGTACCTACGGGTCCGTTGTTGACGGACACCCAACAAAGGAAAGCAACGTTCTTGCGGCAGAGACACTGGTGAACGAAATCAAAGCCCTTGGGATTCTGCCTGCCGGGCAAACGGAGTCAACGTCCACCGTGTGGTGAGACGAAAACGCTTTGCCGTTTTCGCAGGGCAAAATATTTAATATTTATATCTGATGTATAATTTATACGGGTGGGTCTTGTATCCGCCCGTGAAATTAGATGCTAGATTCTAGACACTAGACATTAGATATACTCAAATTAAAGGGCAACGAACAAACCCAACGTCTTCTACCACATAAAAATAAACACATCTAAAATCTAACATCTAACATCTAGCATCTAGATTCGTACGGGCGGGGCATGTCCCGCCCGTACGAAAGAACGTTTGCATTTCAACCACGAGCAGACTCCATTCCAGCTTCAAATAGAATAAATATTTCGGGCACAAAAAAAGCTGCGGCACACCACAATCGATGCGCTGCAGCTTTTGGCTTTTCTTATTCTTCCTCTTGCTTCAAAACATTAACTCTGAAGAAATAGGAATTCATAAAGTTCTTGTTGTGCCGGAACTGACCCTTGAGCCTTCCGAGCGGAAGCGGATCCCAGTCTTTTCCCGGTGCCATGTTGATTCCCATTGAAAGCAGGCGCGCTCTGTTGGCCTCGGCTCTTCTGCAAAAATCGCGGAAATCATGTCTGCCCCAGTTCGTCCAGCCGCTCTCACCAACAGCCATAAGTCTCGGGAAGCAAAGGTAGCACATTCTTTCAAAGTCCTCAACAAACTCGGTCCAGATCGGAGTTTCAACGCCGAGAACGTTTTTCCTTCCGACTATATCAAGCTTTTCAAGCATGGGATTATAGGAATAGGTCTTTTTAAGCGGTGTAATGCCATAATTATAATCAAGGTAATAATGGAAAAAGTCCTCGATGATGATTTTTCCTCCATCGTTTGCCCACGGCTCGCAAAGATGGTCTCTGTCCATCCAGTCGCAGACAACGGCGTCCTTTTCGAGCATACCGCTCTTGAGGCTCTCGTTCCAAACGACCGGCTTCTTGCCAAGCTTTCTCAGGTGAGCGATGATCCTGTTCACAAAGTAGCCCTGAAGCTCTTCGCTGTCCTTGAGCCCCTCTTCGCGGATTCTTTCAAGGCAGTGCGGACAATTGTCCCAGCGTACCTTCGGGGCTTCGTCTCCGCCAATGTGGAAGTATTTATACGGAAACAGCTCGCTGACCTCGTCAATGATGTCAAAGCAGAACTTAAAGACCTCCTCCTTACCCGCGCAAAGGATGTTCTTGTGTATACCGGCCTGCTTTGCAACCTCGGTGGCCTTTCCCGAGCAGGAAAGCTCAGGATAGGAAGCGATTGCGGCAACCATGTGGCCGGGCATATCAATTTCCGGGATTACGTCAATATGACGCTCGCGGCAAAATTCAACAACGTCGCGGATCTCGTCCTTGGTGTAATATCCGCCGTAAACAGCCTTGTTCCTGCTTGAAAAACCGTGGCCGTTTCTGTATGAGCCGACCTTGTTGAGTTCGGGATATTTTTCGCTTTCGATTCTCCAGCCCTGGTCATCGGTCAGGTGCCAATGGAAAACGTTGAACTTGAAAAATGCGGCCGCTTCAATGAACTTTTTGATTTCTCCGACAGTCTGCATATGGCGCGAGCTGTCGATCATAAAGGCGCGGTACGAAAATCGCGGAGCGTCAACGATACGCAAAAACGGGAGCTTTCCGTTTTCGCCTTCAAGCTGAGAAAGCGTGTTTTTTGCGTAAAAGAGACCCTTCTCGGTCGAATACGCAACAAAAACGCCGTCCTCGCCAATGGTTATCTCATAGCCTTCTTCGGGTATGCCTTCCTTTTTTTCAAAAACAAAGTCCTTCTCAAAAAAGTGCTTTTCTCCGCCGTATTCATAAATGTTGTTCGGCATCGGAATGATGTTAACAGCCATTTTCTTTCCCCCCGGTTCTTTTATATTATCACTTTAATTATAAGGTAAAATCAGCCTTTGTCAAGAAAAATTTCTCAGGAGGTGCCTCATGGCTTTCAAAGCGCTTTGCGGCTTTTGCTGCGGAGTCGGAATCTTTCTGTTTTCCGTTGTTCAAATGAGCGACGCCATGAAAAAGCTCTGCCTTGGAAAGCTTGAAGCCCTGCTTCAAAAGCTTTGCGTCAATCGCTTTTTTGCCGTACTGACCGGTGCTGCGGTGACGGGGCTCATTCAGTCCTCTGCGGCCGTGACGGTCTGCGCGACCTCGCTTGTTGACTGCGGCACACTGTCAGCCTCCCAGGGGATCGGAATAATCATGGGCTCAAACATCGGAACCACCGTGACCGGAGTTCTGATTGCGCTGAATTTTTCCGCCGCCGCGCCGTTCATCGTTCTTTTCGGCGCATTGCTCTCGCTCTTTTCAAAAAGCGAAAAGCTTAAATCGCTCGGCCTTTTTTTCTGCGCCCTCTCGCTTTTGTTTGTCGGAATTGATACAATGAAGCAGGCAGCCGCGGCTCTCAACGAAAACGGAAGCCTTTCTTCGCTGTTTTCGCTTTGCTCTTCAAAATTCACGGGATTGCTCTTCGGCTTCGCTTCAACCGCACTTCTCCAAAGCTCTTCGGCAACCGTGGGTATTCTTCAATCACTCGTTTCCGTCGGTGCTGTCGGCAGAAAAGCCGCAATTTTCATCATCTGCGGTCAGAACATCGGTGCAACCGTCCCGACCTTGCTTTCTGCCCTGCATTCAAACGAAAAAGCTAAGGCGACTGCCCTTTTTCACCTGCTTTTCAATTTTTTCGGAACCGCTCTTGTTTTCCTTCTCTCGCTTTTTATTCCGGTGGAAGCGCTGTTTTCAAAAATCGGAGACGGAGCCGCCTTCGTCAGCCTGTTCCATCTTCTTTTCAATGCAGCCGGCACAGCGGCAGTCTTTCCGTTTTCGCTTTCTCTTCTGCGCCTTTCTTCGGCTCTGACGGAAAAATCAACACATGCAAATCAGCTGTTTATAACAAAAATCAAGGCACTGTTAAAGCTTGGCAACGGAGTTAAAATTCATAAAAACTTTTCAAAATTTCTTTAAAATGATTGACTAATTATGAAAAATGTACTAAAGTATTGTTATCAAGATTTGAATAGGAGGTGACATAATGGATCAGGTAAGAAACATTCTCGACACCATCGTTAACTTTATCGAGTCTTACATCAAGCTCATCAAGGACTTTGTTGAAAAGTTCAAGCACCTTGGCGATGACAATACCGACGCCACAAAATAAGCGATCAGTTGATAACAGGTAAGAGCACACCTTAGGGTGTCTCAGCAAAAGATTTAATAGTTTTAATTAGATCTTTTCCGTTAATACTTCACGAGAAAATCCGTAGGCGTCAGCCTTACGGATTTTTTTTTGCTTTTTCTTAACAAAAAAAAATATCTGAATTAAAACTGCTTCGCTCCTTAAACTTAATTATTTTTGATGCAGAGCAAGGCACAAATTCGCAGGAATCCTGACAGATTTTAAGCATTTTAACGATGCTATGAGCGAAAAGAATTAGTTTAAGGCTGTTAAATCTCTTGCCGGGCCACCCTTTTGGGTGACTCTTCTTTTTTTATGAATTTCTTTTTAATACTGTTGCTTTTTTATCTTAAAGAAGTATTTGCTTTTAAAAACTGTTATAATGGATTACGAAGAAAACTTTGGGAGGTAAAAACATGAAGAAAATGAAAGCTCTCAAAAGGCTGCTTTGCGTTCTGCTCACAGCAGCAATGCTTTTCACCGCTGTTCTGCCCGCGTTCGCAAAAAGCGATCCTTCCGTTGTTAGGATGTCAATTGTTTCCTACTTCAAAAACGCAGCCTCAACCGGTCACGCATGGCTATATTTTGAAAACCTTTCAAAAAAGACCGTGACCGTCGGCGTTTATAAGCTGAAGCCCGGCAACGGCATTTCGGTCGGCACCTTCGGATATATCCGTAAGGAGGGGCCCGGCGTCTACTATAACCTCGAAAGTTATATCACGAACCACCAGGGCACAAACGGGAGAGTTTCGCTTTCGCAGGACATCACCGCTTCGCAGCTTAAAAAGGTCAGCAAAAAAATCAACCGGTTCAAGTCCAAATGGAACGTTGCGCAAAACTGCACATACTTCGCCGAAAAGGTTTGGAACACTGTTGCAAAAATCCGCATTTCAACGGCCGCAACGCCCTATGCCCTTCGCAATGCAATAAGGCGGCATGACTGGGAAAAGAATCTCTATCATCAGCCTGTCAGCGCGAGCCGGGTGTTCAAGCAAAAGGGCAGCTCTCTCAAGCGCGTCAGAAGCAGCGCACTGAAAGCCGGACTTTAAAACCGCCTGTCAGCAAAGATAATATCAGATAAGGGAATTTTTTTTGAAGAAAGATTCCCTTATTTTTCTTTAATAATTATTTTCCGTATATAATGGTTATAATTAAATTACAATTAAAGGAGCGTATTTTTGGCTCTTTTATGGAGAAAAGGAGGAAAAATATGAAAAAAAACAAAACACTCAAAAAGCTGCTTTGCGTTTTGCTCGCCGCGCTGATGATTTCCATCATTGCAATGCCTGCCTTTGCAAAAAGCGATGCACCGGTCGCAAGGCTTTCAGTTGTGTCCTATGTCAAGAACATTGTCTCTCACGGTCACTCATGGCTTTACATTGAGAATATTTCAAAAAAGACATTGACCGTCGGTGTTTATGAACTCAAACCGGGCGAGGCAGTTTCCGTCGGTACCTTCAAGTACTCAAGAAAAGAAGGCAAGGGAATCTATTACAACGTTGAGCTTTACTGTAACGAGCATTACGGCGCAAACGGAAGATATTCCCTCACAACTGAGATCACCGAAAGCCAGCTTGCTTCTGTCAGCAAAAAGATCAATAATTATGCCGACAAGTGGACACCCGTCAAGAACTGCGCATACTTTGTTGCAAACGTTTGGAACGGAATTTCAAGCATCCGCCTGATTTCCGGTTCAACGCCCTTCTGCCTCAAGACCTCAATAAGGCTTCACGGCGGAAAGCGCAACATCGCAATGCAGGGCATTACCGCGGACAAGGTCTTCAAGCAGAAAGGTTCTTCCCTTGTTCAGGTCAGAAGCAGCGCATTAAACTCAGGACTTTAATTTATGATAAAATCGTCCGGTCTGCACCGGGCGTTTTTTTATCCGAAAACCGCACAACATAAAATCAAAAAGACTGCACAGCCTTCAAGCCGTGCAGTCTTTTTTTGTTTATACTCAGTTGTTGTCCGAGCCCAAAGCATTTGAGAAGATGAGCTCCATCTCTCTCGGTTCGCTGTTGTCAACAACTTCAACGTCGCTGTAGCACTTCATGCCGGTTCCGGAAGGAAGCAGCTTACCGATGATGACGTTTTCCTTGAGGCCGAGAAGCGGATCAACCTTACCCTTGATTGCGGCATCGGTGAGAACTCTCGTGGTCTCCTGGAAGGAGGCTGCGGAAAGGAAGGAGTCGGTTGCAAGCGAAGCCTTGGTGATACCCATGAGGATGGGTGTGCAGGTTGCCTCATGAGGCTCTTCACCGGCTTCCTCTGCCTTTGCTCTGACAGCGGCGTTGGCCTTTTTGAAGTCTCGCTTGTCAACAACTGCGCCGGGCAGGAAGTCTGTGTCGCCGGGCTCTTCAATCTTGACCTTCTTCATCATCTGGCGGGCAATGACCTCAATGTGCTTGTCGTTGATGTCAACGCCCTGTGTACGGTAGGTGCACTGAACCTGACTGATGAGGTAATCGTGAACCGCGCTGACGCCGAGAACGTTGAGAACATCGCGAAGGTCAACCGAGCCTTCGGTAAGGGTTTCGCCGACTTCAACGTGCTGGCCCTCGGAAACTCTTGCTCTTGCACCGAAGGTGAGGAAGTACTCTCTTCTCTCTCCGGTCTCCTCGTTAGTAACAACGATATGCGGATTTTTCTTGATAGTCTCAAAGGAAACAACGCCGTTGATTTCGCTTATCATAGCGAGAGTCTTGGGCTTTCTTGCTTCAAAGAGCTCTTCAACGCGCGGAAGACCCTGAGTTATATCCGAACCGGAAGCAACACCGCCGGTATGGAAGGTTCTCATGGTAAGCTGTGTACCCGGCTCACCGATTGACTGAGCAGCGATGATTCCGACTGCTTCACCGATGGTTACGGGGTTGCCGGTTGCAAGGTTTGAGCCGTAGCACTTGATGCAGGCACCGTGGTCTGAGCAGCAGGTAAGGAGTGAACGGATTGTGACGTGGCGAATATGCGCAGCGTCCTCCTTACTCATGCCGCTTTCAAGCGCAGCGTTGTATTTTGCGGTGAGATAGGCGTCAACCTTGTCTGCATCCGCTTCGGTGAGCATATGGTCGTTGTCCATGATAATCTCGCCGGTCTCCTCGTCAACAATGTTGTTGAGAAGGTAGCGTCCCTTGAGTCTTTCGGTGAGCGGCTCAAGAATACGGTTGCCGTCCATGATGTCATAAACTTCAAGACCCTCTGTGCAGCCGCAGTCCTCTTCGCGGATAATAACATCCTGCGAAACATCAACAAGGCGGCGGGTAAGATAACCGGAGTCGGCGGTACGAAGTGCAGTATCGGCAAGACCTTTACGCGCACCGCGTGAGGAAATGAAGTATTCCTGAACGTTAAGTCCTTCACGGTAGTTGGCACGGATCGGAACTTCGATGGTCTTACCGGCGGTATTGGCGATAAGACCGCGCATTCCGGCGAGCTGACGCAGCTGGCTTTCCGAACCGCGGGCACCGGAGTCGAGCATCATGTATATCGGGTTGAATTTGTCAAAGTTTTCGGTCAAAGCCTGGGCAACTCTGCTTGTGCAGGCATCCCAAGCCTTGAGAACCTGCCTTGAGCGGTCGGAGTTGCTGAGAAGACCTCTGTTATACTTTCTGTTGACTTCGTCAACGATAGCTTCGGTTTCGGCAAGAATGTCCTTCTTTGCTTCGGGAATTGTTGCATCGCAGACAGCAACGGTGATTCCGCTCTTGGTTGAATATTTATAGCCCTGGCTCTTGATGTCGTCAAGAACCTGCGCTGTTTTTGAAACGCCGTGAACTCTGATGCACTTGTCAATGATCTTTCCGAGCATCTTCTTGTTGACGAGGGTTTCAACCTCAAGTCTGAAGAGGTTTTCCGGATCGCTGCGGTCGATAAAGCCGAGATCCTGCGGAATGGGGTTGTTGAAAATGACCTTTCCGAGAGTGGTTTCAACAAGCTTTGAAACCTTCTTTCCGTCAATTTCCTTTTCCATTCTGATCTTGATGAGCGCGTGAAGGTCAATAACCTTTGCGTCGTAAGCCATCTGCGCTTCGTTCACATCGGCGAAGGCCTTGCCTTCGCCCTTTGCACCGGGCTTAACAAGAGTAAGGTAATATGAACCGAGAACCATGTCCTGCGTCGGAACGGTAACGGGCTTTCCGTCGGAGGGCTTGAGAAGGTTTCCGGAGGAAAGCATGAGGAACCTTGCTTCGGCCTGAGCTTCAGCCGAAAGAGGAACGTGAACAGCCATCTGGTCGCCGTCGAAGTCGGCGTTGAAGGCGGTGCAAACGAGCGGATGAAGCTTAATGGCCTTGCCCTCAACAAGAACCGGTTCAAAAGCCTGAATACCGAGTCTGTGAAGTGTCGGAGCACGGTTGAGCATTACAGGGTGATCCTTGATTACGATTTCAAGAGCATCCCAAACGCATTTTTCCTGGCGGTCAACGGTTTTTCTTGCGGTCTTAATGTGGGTTGCAACGCCGGTTTCAACAAGACGCTTCATAACAAACGGCTTGAAAAGTTCAAGAGCCATTTCCTTCGGAAGACCGCACTGATAAATCTTGAGTTCGGGGCCGACAACGATAACCGAACGACCGGAATAGTCAACGCGCTTGCCGAGAAGGTTCTGACGGAAACGTCCCTGCTTACCCTTGAGCATATCCGAAAGGGATTTGAGCGGGCGATTGTTCGGGCCGGTTACGGGACGACCGCGGCGGCCGTTGTCAATGAGAGCGTCAACGGCTTCCTGGAGCATTCTCTTTTCGTTGCGGATAATTATGCTCGGAGCGCCGAGCGAAAGCAGCTTTTTAAGGCGGTTGTTGCGGTTAATCACACGGCGATAAAGGTCATTGAGGTCGCTGGTTGCAAAACGGCCGCCGTCAAGCTGAACCATGGGACGGATATCCGGCGGAATTACCGGAATTACGTCAAGAATCATCCACTCCGGTCGGTTGCCGGAATTTTTGAAGGCTTCAACAACCTCAAGACGCTTGAGGAGCTTTGCTTTTTTTTGGCCGGTTGCGCTTTCAAGAGCTTCGCGAAGCTCGGCGTCAAGAACGTCGATGTCAATTTCGCAAAGCAGCTCCTTGATTGCCTCTGCGCCCATACCCACGCGGAAGGATTCATCATTGTAATAGTATTCCTTAATATCCTCATACTGCTTTTCGCTGATGACCTGACACTTCTTTACGTTGGGAACGGTGCCCGGATCGATGACGATGTAAGCAGCGAAATAGAGAACCCTTTCAAGGTCTCTCGGAGACATATCAAGCATAAGTCCGATTCTTGAAGGAATACCCTTGAAATACCAGATATGAGAAACGGGAGTTGCAAGCGCAATGTGACCCATGCGCTCGCGGCGAACCTTCGCCTTTGTGATTTCAACTCCGCATTTTTCGCAAACCTTGCCCTTGTGACGGATGCGCTTATACTTTCCGCAATGGCATTCCCAGTCCTTAAGCGGTCCGAAGATCCTTTCGCAGAAAAGGCCGTCAACCTCGGGCTTGAGGGTGCGGTAATTTATGGTTTCGGGCTTGGTGACCTCGCCGTGAGACCATTCGAGAATCTTTTCGGGAGATGCAAGACCGATTTTGATTGATTCAAAGGTGATGTTTTCCATATATTTAAAGTCAGCCCTTTCGTTATTAAAATCAAATGGAGAAAACGTTACGTCCGATTACAAAAGCTGTTCTTATTCGTCCGTGTCCGGAACAAAGCCGGAACCAAAGCCTGCGTCATTGACAGTCGGGTTGATTTCGTTGAAGAACTTATCGTAATCAAAGGGCTCATCTTCTTCATCACCGTCATCCTCGTCGTCCTCTTCGCCTTCATCGTCGAGGTCAAGCTCATCGTCATCGGAGAGCTCAGAGTCATCTTCAAGGTCTTCGTCCTCGTCGTCTCCGGCCAAAAGCTCCTCTTCGGCTTCTTCGGCTTCGCGGCGTTTATACTTATGAAGAGTGACGCCCTCGTCGGTGTCAAGATTCTGCTTGAGGTCAATTTCGTTTTCGTCCGCGTCAAGAACCTTGATGTCAAGGCCGAGCGACTGGAGCTCCTTGATGAGAACCTTGAAGGATTCGGGAACGCCTGCCTTGGGGATGTTTTCGCCGTTGACGATTGCCTCATAGGTCTTTACGCGGCCGACAACGTCATCCGACTTGACGGTGAGGATTTCCTGAAGGGTATAGGCTGCGCCGTAAGCTTCAAGCGCCCAAACTTCCATTTCACCGAAGCGCTGGCCGCCGAACTGCGCCTTACCGCCGAGGGGCTGCTGAGTAACAAGTGAATACGGGCCGGTTGAACGGGCGTGCATCTTGTCGTCAACAAGGTGGTGCAGCTTGAGGAAGTACATGATTCCGACGGTAACGTCGCCGTCAAACTTTTCGCCGGTGCGTCCGTCGATCAGGGTCGACTTACCGTTGGTTGAAAGGCCGGCAAGCTCAAGGGCGGCTCTGATGTCATCCTCGTGTGCACCGTCAAAGACGGGTGTCATAATCTTCCAGCCGAGTTCGCGGCAGGCAAAGCCGAGGTGAACCTCGAGAACCTGACCGATATTCATTCGGGAGGGAACGCCGAGGGGGTTAAGCACGATGTCAAGCGGTGTGCCGTCCTCAAGGAAGGGCATATCCTCCTGAGGAAGAATGCGGGAAACAACACCCTTGTTGCCGTGGCGGCCGGCCATCTTGTCGCCGACCTGAAGCTTACGCTTCTGAGCGATGTAGCAGCGGACGACCTTGTTTACGCCGGGGTTGAGCTCATCGCTGTTTTCGCGGGTGAACTCTTCAACCTTGACAACGATTCCGTATTCGCCGTGGGGAACACGAAGGGAGGTGTCCCTGACCTCACGTGCCTTTTCGCCGAAGATCGCGCGAAGAAGTCTTTCTTCTGCGGTCAGCTCGGTCTCGCCCTTCGGGGTGACCTTACCGACAAGGATATCTCCGGAATGTACCTCCGCGCCGACACGGATAATTCCGCGCTCGTCGAGGTCCTTGAGAGCATCGCCGACGTTCGGAATGTCGTTGGTGATCTCTTCCGGTCCGAGCTTGGTGTCTCTTGCTTCAAGCTCATATTTTTCAATGTGAATCGATGTATAAACATCGTCGCGGACAAGCTTTTCATTGATGAGAACGGCGTCCTCGTAGTTATAGCCCTCCCATGTCATGAAGCCGATGAGAGCGTTTTTGCCGAGGCTGAGCTCGCCGTGGTCGGTTGCAGGTCCGTCCGCAACAACCTGACCGGCTTCAATAATATCACCGACCGAAACGACCGGACGCTGATTGATGCAGGTACCCTGGTTGGAGCGCATGAACTTTATAAGGTTATAGGTATCAACAATATTATCTTCGGCAAGAACGTCAACTCTGTCTGCGCTGACATAGATGACCTTGCCGCCCCGTTTGGCGAGGATGCATACACCCGAGTCGGTTGCGGCCTTATATTCCATGCCGGTGCCGACCATCGGTGAGTCGCAGGTGAGAAGCGGAACTGCCTGACGCTGCATGTTTGAACCCATGAGGGCACGGTTTGCGTCGTCGTTTTCAAGGAAGGGAATGAGCGCGGTTGCAACGGAAACAACCATCTTCGGCGAAACGTCCATGTAATCGACCCTTGTCGGCTCAATTTCAAGGAACTCGTCGCGGTGGCGGGCGTTGACCTTTCTTCTGAGGAAGTGGCCTTCTTCGTCAAGCGGTTCGTTCGCCTGAGCAACGGTGTATTCGTCCTCAACGTCTGCGGTCATGTATTCATAGGTATCAAGAACCTTTCCGGTCTTTTTGTCAACCGGGCGGAACGGAGCTTCGATGAAGCCGTATTCGTTGATTCTTGCGAAAGTTGCGAGGTATGAGATAAGGCCGATGTTGGGACCTTCGGGAGTCTCGATCGGGCACATTCTTCCGTAGTGGGAATAGTGAACGTCTCGAACCTCAAATCCGGCGCGGTCTCTTGAAAGTCCGCCGGGGCCGAGGGCCGAAAGACGGCGCTTATGGGTAAGCTCGGCAAGGGGGTTGTTCTGATCCATGAACTGAGAAAGCGGAGAGGAACCGAAGAACTCTCTGACCGCCGCAATAACGGGACGGGTGTTGATGAGAGCCTGCGGAGTAACCTTTTCGGGCTCCTGAGCCTGAAGGGTCATTCTCTCTCTGACAACTCTTTCCATTCTTGAGAAGCCTACGCGGAACTGGTTCTGCAAAAGCTCGCCGACCGAACGGATGCGTCTGTTGCCGAGGTGGTCGATATCGTCTGCGCTGCCCACGCCGCAGGCAAGGCAGTTGAGATAGTTGATTGAAGCAAAAATATCGTCAATGATGATGTGCTTGGGAATGAGTTCGTCGCCCTTGCTTGCAAGGAAGGAAAGCTTTTCTTCTTTGCTCATTCCTTCGGTTTCGGGGAGGATGTCCATCAAAACGGTATAGCGAACGTTCTCGTTGATTCCGACTTCGCAAAGCTCTTCCTTCGTGAATTCGGGGAAGAAGGGAAGAATGTCAACCATCTGGTTGGAGATGACCTTGACCGGTTCCTCGCGTCCTTCAACGGAAACATAGGCAACCTTTGCGCCGGCCTGGGTAACCTCCATGGCGCGCTGCTTTGTCATGAATTCGCCTTCTTCGGCGATGATCTCACCCGTGAGCTCGTTAACTATAGGAGCGGCAAGCTTAAAGCCGCGGATACGGTCAAAGAGGGCAAGCTTCTTGTTATATTTATAGCGTCCTACTCTTGAAAGGTCATAGCGGCGGTCGTCAAAGAAAAGGCCTTCAAGGTGACTCTGTGCGCTGGAGAGTGTCGGCGGTTCACCGGGACGCAGCTTTTTGTAAACTTCAATGAGTGCTTCCTCTGTGTTCCTCGTTGTGTCCTTTTCAAAGGAGGCTTCGATTCTTTCGTCAAGGCCGAAGAAATCGCGGATATCGCTGTTGGAGTTGAGGCCGAGGGCACGGATAAACGTGGTGATCGGGATTTTTCTGTTTTTATCAATGCGGACATAGAAAAGATCGTTCGGATCCGTCTCATATTCGAGCCATGCGCCGCGGTTGGGAATGACGGTCGTTGTAAAGAGCTTTTTGCCGGTAACGTTGTGGGTCATGCCGTAATAGACACCGGGTGAACGAACGAGCTGAGAAACAATAACGCGCTCTGCGCCGTTGATGACAAAGGTTCCGCTGTCTGTCATGAGCGGGAAGTCGCCCATATAAACCTCGTTTTCCTTAACCTCGCCGGTCTCCTTGTTGTAAAGCCTTGCAACAACACGCAGGGGTGCGGAATAGGTTGCGTCGCGCTCCTTGCATTCTCTGACGGAGTACTTATGCTTATCCTCTTCCATTTTGTAATCAACAAAGCTGAGACTGAGGTTTCCGCTGAAATCCGTAATCTCTTCAACGTCACGAAGAACTTCCTTGAGGCCGGTTTCAAGGAACCAGCGGTAGGAATCCTTCTGAACCTGAATGAGGTTCGGCATTTTCATGACCTCTTGAATTTTACCAAAGCTCTTGCGAACATTGGTGCCGAGTTGCACATCGGTAACATTGACCATTCGCTTATCACTCCACGTTTTTATTTGCCTTGCGCGGCATACGCTGTGCATTGCACAGAAGTTGAAAAAATCTATTGACTTTTTGATTTATAAATGCTATTATGCTCTTGTAAGAGGTTAGAAGGCACAAGGGCACATTTTCACATTATATGTTATGGTATAGTATCACAAGCAGAGCCGTAAAGTCAAGTGCTTTGCGTGAATTTTTTTGCCTTTCTTTGAATTTTTTTCTGTTTTTTCCGCCTTTAGGGCGTTTTTTTCTGCTCTTTTTGACTGATTTGAATTTTAAAAAGCAAAGCAGCCGCCGTTTTGTTCTTCCGGGCATTAAAGCTTCGGAAAGGAGAAAACGGCAGCTGTTTCTTTATTTTTCTCATCCGTCTTTAAAAACACGAGGCAGAGTGGATAAAAACAATCTGAATTAAAGATCCTTGAGGTGCTTGCTTCTGCTCGGGTGGCGCAGCTTTCTCAGCGCCTTTGCTTCGATCTGGCGGATACGCTCACGGGTAACGTTGAACTCCTTGCCGACCTCTTCAAGGGTCTGCGGTGTGCCGTCCTTGAGGCCGAAGCGGAGCCTGAGCACCTCGGCTTCACGCGGAGTGAGAGTTGAAAGGACTTCATCAACCTTCGTCTTGAGGAAGGTCATTGCGGCGGCATCAGCCGGAGAGAGTGCGTCCTCGTCGGGAATGAAGTCTCCGAGGTGGCTGTCCTCCTCTTCGCCGATAGGAGTTTCAAGCGAAACCGGCTCCTGAGAAATTCTGAGAATATCGCGAACCTTTTCAACAGGCATCGAAAGCTCTTCGGCAATATCCTCCGGGGTAGGATCCTTTCCGTCGCGGTGGAGGAGCATATTGCTCGTTTTCTTGACCTTGTTGATTGTTTCAACCATGTGGACCGGAATACGTATAGTTCTGCCCTGGTCGGCAATCGCCCTTGTGATGGCCTGTCTTATCCACCACGTTGCATAGGTTGAAAACTTGAAGCCCTTTGTGTAATCGAACTTGTCAACGGCTTTGATAAGGCCGAGGTTGCCCTCCTGAATCAGGTCGAGGAACATCATTCCCCTGCCGACATAACGCTTTGCAATGCTGACAACAAGGCGAAGGTTCGCCTTTGTGAGCCTGTCCTTTGCCTCCTGGTCATTGTCTGCAATCCTGATTGCAAGCTCAATTTCCTCTTCGGGGCTGAGAAGCGGAACGCGGCCGATATCCTTGAGGTAAACCTTGACGGGGTCGTCAATAACGGCGCTTTTGCTGTCGGTCGGAAGCGGCGCATTCTCATAGCCCTTCGGAATGTCGATATCCATTGAGATTCTCTCAAGCATTTCGTCTCCGAGGTCGTCAACAATTTCAATTCCGTGGCTTTCAAGGGTTGAATATAGCTTTTCAATTTCTTCAATATCAATGTCCGCTTCAACAAGAACCGTGTCGATATCGGTCGAGTTGAGCTTTCCGGTTGCGATGCCCTTGTCAATGAGAGCCTTGACCATTGATTTTTTCTCTGTGTTATCCATGAGTACACAACTTCCTTTCGTTTTTCGCTTTCAGCCTGCGCGGTGCCTTGCGCCGTCTTATACGATTAAATTGTCTGCTTATATATCGCTTATATACTATTTCTTATCTGTGCCCGCTCTTCTTTTTCTGAGACTTTCAAATTTTGCGCTGAATTCCTCATCACTCATTTTTGAAACGTCAACCTCCCTTTCTGCCTTTTCTCTCTCTTCATTTTCGAGCGCAGAAAGGCAGTCAAGCAGCTCCTTTTTCGTTCCGAAGCAGCCCTCGCTCTGCTTAAGCAGGCGAACAAGCGTGTCCATCTCCTGCGGCGAAAGCTCACCGGAAAGATAAGTCAGCTCAAAAGGCGCGTTTTCGTTTGCGCGGGTGTGCAGTGCCTTATATATTTTTCCGAGGTTCGGCACGGTGAAGTCTTCTTCGTTCAGCCGTTCACAGACAAGGGGAAAAAACTGCGGATTATTCCAAAGCAGGGAGATAATCCTTTCCTGCGCCTTGACCGCTTTCGGCGCGGTATCCGTTTTGAGCCGCATTTTGCTCATTCTTTCGAGCGATTCGCGCTGAATCGTCTCATACTTTTTCTTTTCCGATTTATATACACTGTTTCGTTTAATTTGATTTATCCGCGCAATGATTGCCGTTTTTTCAACATTCAGCTCTTCGGCAAGGCGCGAAACATAGACCTCAACGGCGATTGAATTTTTGACCTTTGAAAGGATGTCCGCCGCCAAAGTGAGATAGCGAACCTTTCCGTCTGAGGAATCAAGGTCAAGCCCCTCGCGCGCCTTGAGCAGCGCAAACTCAATGTCATTTTCCGCGCCCTCAATGAGCTTTCTGAACTTTTCCGCGCCGAAGTTTTTGAGAATTTCGTCCGGGTCCTTTCCGCCGCTCAGACGTACGACGCGCATTTTCATCCCGATTGAAGAAAACACGCCGATTGCGCGTTCGGTGGCTTTTCTTCCGGCCTCGTCGTTGTCATAGCAGATAAGAATTTCATCGGCGTAGCGCGAAAGCAGGTGAGCCATTTCTCCCGTCAGGGCTGTTCCGAGGCAGGCGATCGAATTTGTGAACCCCGCCTGGTGCAGGGCGATGGCGTCCATATAGCCTTCAACCAAAATCAACGAACGCTCCTTTGAATTTTTTGCAAAATTCAGGCCGAAAACGCCGAGACTTTTTTTATAGACCGGCGTGTCGGAGGTGTTGATATACTTGGGCTTGCTGTCATCAAGCACTCTGCCGCCGAAGGCAACAACATTCCCCCTCGGGTCGATTATCGGAACCATCACCCGGTTCCTAAAGCTGTCATAAAACGAAGCTTTTCCGTATTTATCACTCTTATTTGCAAGATTTGCTTCGTAAACCTCTTCATACGAATATCCCTTGCCACGCAAATGATTAAGAAGCAATTTTCCTCCCGGCGCATAGCCGAGACCGAAGCGCGTGATTGTTTTTTGCGTGTAGCCGCGCTTATAATAATACTCAAGAGCGGTCCTGCCCTTTTCGCTCATCAGGCATTCGTGGAAAAACCTTGCGGCTTCACGGTTCATTTCGTAAATTCTTTTGCGCTTTTGCGCCATTGAATCGTCAAAGCCGTCCGAGGGCATCGTCATGCCTGTTCTGTCGCAAAGAAAGCGAACGGCTTCATAAAAATCAAGGTTTTCAATTCGCCTTGTGAAGCTGATGACCTCACCGCCGGCTCCGCAGCCGAAGCAATAAAAGCTCCCGTTTTCCGGATACACGGTGAAGGACGGCGTTTTTTCGTTATGGAACGGGCAAAGACCGACCAGGTTCTTGCCGCGTTTTTTGAGCTGAACATAGCCGGATATGATATCCGTAATGTCACAGCGCATACGAAGCTCCGCAAGAAAATCATCGCTTATCCTCATCCGTTCTCACCTCCGAAAATGATTATATTAGGCTGAAGAGCTTTGAACTCAATGTGCCGGAAGAACTTGTTTTAACGCAGTATCGGCAGAAATTTGCCTTTAAAAACCGCATTGAGTTCAAATCTCTTCAGCCTACCCCTGCCACGAGGAGGGGATAAAATATTTTGAAAAAGTTTTAAGTGCGTAGCCGTCGGTCATACCGGCAATGTAATCACACACCGCCCTTTCGGTTCCCTCGCGCCACGCGATTGATATGTATTCGTTGGGAAGCTCCTCCGGTCGCTCGCCGAAAAATGCAAACAACTGTTTGAGCATTGAAATTGCCTTGCCCTCCTCGCTCTTGCAAACCGGATTTGTGTATACGCGGTCAAACATGAACTCATGGAGAACATCGAACGCGCCTTGAATTTCGTCGCCAAGGCGAACCTCGTCGGTCGTGTTGCAAATCGCAGAAAGAACAAGGGTATTTATCCGTTCGCTCTTGCTTTTGCCGAGGATCCTTCTCACATCCGGCGGAAGGCTCTCTTCCTTCAGAACTCCGCCGCGCTCAGCGTCGTCAATGTCGTGGTTGATATAGGCGATTCTGTCGGCAAGTTTGACAACTCTTCCCTCAAGGGTGTCTGCCTCTTTTCCGCGCGTATGGCAAAGTATTCCGTCGCGGACTTCATAGGTAAGGTTCAGCCCTCTGCCCTCTTTTTCAATCACGTCAACGACCCGAAGGCTCTGTTCAAAATGTCTGAATCCGCCCTGCGTTACCGAATTGAGTGCGCGCTCCCCCGCGTGGCCGAACGGAGTGTGGCCAAGGTCGTGACCGAGAGCAATGGCTTCTGTCAGATCCTCATTAAGCGAAAGACCGACGGCAATCGTCCGCGCAATCTGCGCAACCTCAAGGGTATGGGTGAGGCGGGTCCTGTAATGGTCGCTGTCCGGCGAAAGGAAAACCTGCGTCTTATGCTTGAGCCGCCGAAAGGCACTGCAATGTATGATTCTGTCTCTGTCGCGCTGAAAGGCGGTTCGGACGGAGCATTCCTCCTCCGGGCGCGCTCTGCCCTTAGTGTTTTCGCAAAGGCAGGCATATTCTGAGAGCATTCTTTTTTCGTTTTCAAGAGTTTTGAGCCTGATTTCGTCCATATTTCAACCCTCCCGAAAGTCTTTACGTATATATATACGCTTTTTTTCGCGCTTTCCCCCTAAATTTTTAAAAATTTTTCGCCGAGTTTTTTGCACCTGATTTTTCCGCGGCTTTTGTCAAAAACTGCGGCGTCAAGCTGTTCAAAACTGTCGGACGGAATACGGAAAGAAAGGCAGACGTTTTCGGAAAAATCAACGTCCTCAACAATTCCGCCGTGCTCACAGATTATCGTCTGAAGCCTGCCGTAAAAATTATAGTCGCAGGTAACAGAAGCCGTGAAGCAGAGCGCAACAGTGATGATCCCGGCCTTTTCAATCCCAATCTTCGCCGTTTGAGTATAGGCACGGACAAGACCGTTTGCACCAAGCAGAACACCGCCGAAATACCGCGTTGCAACAACTGCACAGTCCGTCAGATTTTCCTTGAGGAGAACGTCCAGAACGGGGATTCCCGCCGTGCCCTGCGGCTCTCCGTCATCGCTGTAGCGGCGTATGTGCCCTTCGCGCAGGCAGTAGGCATAGACATTGTGCCTTGCATCGCGGTGCTTCGCCTTGATCGAATTTATGAACTCAACCGCCTCTTCGTTGGTTTGAACCGGGGCGGCATAGCCGATGAAGCGGGATTTTTTGACGGTGAACTCATCGCTCGCCGCCTTTTCAAGGGTTCTGTAGCTTTCCATAAAGTTATTCTCTCCTTAAAGAGCCGATACACAAGAAAAAAAGGCGGGACAAAAGCTCCGCCTTAATTCACATTCACTCAAGCTGCAAAATTACTTGTTCTTTGCAAGGTTGAAACGCTTATTGAACCTGTCAACGCGTCCGCCGGTATCAACGAGCTTCTGCTTACCGGTAAAGAACGGGTGGCAGTTGGAGCAGATATCAACGCGAAGATCCTTTTTGGTTGAGCCGGTTTCAATCGTTGCGCCGCAAGCGCATCTTACGGTCGTCTGTTCATACTTGGGATGAATTCCCTCTTTCATTATGTTTCACCTCTTTCGTCAAAAAGACATTATGAAATGTTACCATCAACATACCGTGGTATTGTAGCACACATTATTTTAAAAATCAACAATTTTTCAGAATTTTTTTGAGTTTTATCAAACCTCGATTTCTTTTCCGAGGAAGAAGGAATAAAGAATGGTTTTTGAAACCTCAAGCCCCGTGCAGAGCGCAATCGCCTTTTTGTAGGTTTTGACCTGAGATGCATATTTTTCCTTAAACCGCTCCTCGGAATCAAGGCGGTCGGTCTTGTAGTCAAGAACAATGAGCTTCCCGTCTTCAAGGAACACGCAGTCCGCAATACCCTGAATCATCACCTTTTCGTCTTCAAAGCGGGAAAGAGAAGGATAAACCTGCGAAATAGGCACGCTTATAGTAAACTTCTTTTCTCTCATAACAAGCTCGCTCGAAAGTATCCGCGAAGCGAGGCTGCTTTTGAAGAAGCTTTCAAGCTGTCTGCGATTTATGCAGTCGCACTGCGCCTTTGTGAGAAGTCCGCGTTCAAAAACGGCGCTTATCTCGCCCTCAAGGTCACGCGCTGCATTTTTATAATCCGCAAACTGCATGAACGAGTGGGTCGCGATTCCCCTTTGCGCTCCGGTAAGCTTTCCGTTTGAAAGGAAGGCCGGCCTTGCAGAAGCAAAGTATTCGCGGTCAACGGCGTTTTTGTCCGTTTCCGAAGCGGCGCGCTTGCTGACAACGTATGACAGCTCCTCATAAGGATAGCGCCACGAAAGCCGCTTTTCAAGCGTTGAAAGCAGCTCTTTGTCGGCCGTTTTTCCCTCTTTTTCTTCGTCTGCTTTCCTTTCTTCAAAGCTGTCGGCAAGAACGACCTTCAATTGAAAATCGCCCGGGAGAACAATATTCTCACTGACCCCGAATTCTTCGCGCAGCTGTTTTGCGCCCTCATGGCGCAGAAAAGCGGTCAGCAGCCAATCGGTATAGCTGCTTGCAAGAGAACAGGCAAACGGCGTGTTTTTTTTCGTCAGCGGATCAATGAGTGACGCGCAGGAGAGCACCTTTTTCTCTGCGCTTTCCTCGGCGGCGACCATGATGAGCTTTTCCTTTGCCCTCGTCATTGCAACATAGAGCACCCTCATTTCCTCCGAAACGGTGTCATCGCGCAGTGCTTTTGCAATCGCCCTGTGGCAGACCGTCGGGTACTGCGCCATCGTTGCCTCGTCGCGGCGAACAAGCCCCAGGCCCAGAAGCGGACTTATGACGGCGTTTTTGATTTCATCGCTCCGGTTGAACCGCGTTGAGCAGCCGGCAACGATGCAGACCGGGAATTCAAGTCCCTTTGACTTATGTATCGTCATGATTTTTACAACGTCGGCTTCAGTTGAAACACCGACAGCTCCGGGCAAATCTCCCTTGGTTTTCTGCAGCCGGTCAATGAAGCGGATGAAGCCGGAAAAGGAGGCATAGCCTGCTTTTTCATATATGTCCGCATAATCAAGCAAAAGCATCAGGTTTTCTCTTTTTGCGCCGGAGCCTTTGACCGAGCGGACAACGCTGTCGATTCCCGTTTCGTCATAAATTGTTCTGACGAGGTCTCCGACGCTCATGCAGACGCCGACCCTGCGCCAGCGTTCAATTTTTTCAAGCATTGCCGTGCTTTTTTCGTCTTTGCGCTCTCTCGCGGCAAGAAGGCAGGCATAAACACTTTTTTTGCGGCAGTTTATGCGAAGGGCTGCGCACTCGTCCGCAGTGAAGCCGAAAAGTGCCGACATCATAACGCTCAAAAGCGCAATGTCCTGCTCCGGGTTATCAACAACGCGCAAAACGTTCAAAAGCAGTCTGACCTCGTTCGCCGTGAAGAACTCGGCGTCAACCTGCGTGAAGCAGGGAATTCCCCTTTCCCTGAGTGCGGCGGCGTAAGAGATTCCTTTTTTTCCGCCGACAGCGCGAAGCAGAATGCAGATGTCCTTATATTTCACCGGGCGTTCTGCGCCGTTTTCGTCCTTGACGGTGTATCCGCTTTTGACAAGGTTTTCAACAAGAGAGGCCACATACCCGGCCTGAAAAAGGAGCTTTGCATCGCTTTCGGTCTTGTCGATTCCCTTCGTTTCAAGAAGGTGAAATTCGGCGCATTCGCCGCTCTTTTCGCCGTAAGGAGCAGAGAAAACAAGCCGTTCCTCTTCGCCATAATCAACTCCGCCGATTTTTTCGCTCATTAACTGAGAAAAAACAAAGTTGACTGCGCCGGTGACGCTTTTTCTGCTGCGGAAATTGTTTTTCAAAACTATCTTCGCCGGGTAGTTTTTCTTTTCATTTTCAAAAAGCGGCAGGGCGTTTTTGAGCGAAATAAAAATTTCCGGCATCGCCTGACGGAAGCGGTATATGCTCTGCTTGACGTCACCGACCCTGAAAAGGTCGTTTTTTCCGAGCGATTCAAAAATCATGTCCTGCGCCTTATTCGTGTCCTGATATTCATCAATGAGAATTTCGTCAAAGCCCGATTTCAGCTCATTTGCAAGCTCGGTCGCTTCAAAGCCGTCTGCAGTTTCGCGAACAAGCAGCTCCAGCGCGTAATGGGTAACGTCTGAGAAATCTGCAAGCTGCTTTTCCTTTTTAAGCTCGGAAAAATGGCGCGAATAGCTTTTGACTGACCCGCAAAGGCTTTTCACCATCGGTGCAAAATAGCGCATATCGTCTTTGAATTCCTCCTCAAAGGAGCAAAAAAGCTTCGGCAGTGTCGTTTTAAAAATATCCTTAATTCTGTCGCGAGCAAAGCAAAGGAAGGTGACTTCCGGGCTGTCTTTGTATTCCTTCGGCGTGTTTCCGCGCCGTTTCGGCTCAAAGGCAAGAATTGCGCGGCAGATTTTGTTCCAATCGTTTTCGTCAAGGCATTCTTCGATGTATTTTATCTGAGCCTCGTCGCTTTCAATTGCCGAAAGGAAGGCTTTTTCAAGCTCCTCAAGGCCGCAGACCGTTCTCTTCATTGAAAAGATCAGCTCTTTACAATATGCTGCGGCCGAACGCGCATAATCTGTTATCACTTTTCCGAAAACGCTCTCGGCTGCCGGCACGTCCTCCTCATAGCTGCCGCTGATTGAGTCGAGCCAGCTTTCCGGAAAGGGATAGGACATACTGTGCTTATACATTTCAAGAATCACTTCGGAAAGGAAGGCGTCGTCTCTGCCCCTGAAAAGCAGCTCAACAAGGTCGGTAAAGCTCTTTTCGTTTTTGAGGTACTGTTCCTCCATTGTAAGCTCCATCGCCTTTTGAGAAAGGAGTGCAAGCTCGCCCTCGTCGGCAACGGCAAAGTCGGGAGAAATGTCAAGCTCTTCAAAATGTTCGCGCACGAGGGTGCTGCAAAACGAATCTATCGTGCAAATCTTCGCCGAAGGGAGCAGCATTTTCTGCGCGGCAAGGCGTTCGTTTGAAGGGTTCTTTTTAATTCGCTCTTCGATTGCCGAAAGTATCCTCGCCCTCATTTCCGCCGCCGCGGCTTTTGTGAAGGTAACTATCAAAAGGCGGTCGGCACTTCCGGGGTTTTCTTCGTCCGTCAGGCGCTCAATTACCCGTTCAACAAGGACTGCGGTTTTTCCGGAACCTGCCGCTGCGCTGACGAGGATGCTGCCGTCTCTCGCTTCAATTGCGCTTTTTTGCTCCGTTGTCCAGTTTCTCGCCATGTTCAGCCCTCCCCGTCAAGCTCCGAAAGGCACTCGCTGTGCGATTTCGGTGTGATATATCTTTTTGCGCCGTTCTTTTCTCTCATGCAGACCGAAGCATATGGACACCATTCACAGGTTTTGTCGTGCCCTTTTCCGAAAACGGGCAGAGCCGGAATTTTTCCGCTGTGGAGGTTTTCTCCCATTTCTCTCATAATTTTTTCAAGCCTTTTCTGTAATTTTTCAAGCTGAGCAACAGAGATGAAATTTCCTCTCAGTGCGCCGCTTCGGCTGTTGACCTTAATAGGAACGAATCTTCCGCTCAGCGAGTTGTCCATACCCTTGATGACCTCGCCTTCATCAAGGATCATGCCGTCCATTTTTCCGCCGGAAAGCATTTTTTTGAAGACGGTGTCCCTGTCATCGCTGCGGTCGGCCGAAAACGGCTCAAGCCTTGCCGGAAGATAGAGAACTCCGGCCGGAACAACGTCCTTGTATTCTCCGCCGCCGTTTTTCCAGATTGAAACAAGGTACAAAAGCATCTGCATTCCCAAGCCGGCAAAAACGTCTGAAAGTGAAAATTCCTTCTGCCCTGTTTTATAGTCAACGACCCTGACGTAGTTTTTCTCTTCGGTTTTCATCATATCAACTCGGTCAACGATTCCGAAAAGCTCAATATAGCCGTTTTTGAGCGGAATTTTCATCGGCTCAACAGTTTTTCGGCTTCCTTCCTTTTGCGTTCTGATCGGCAGTTCAAAATCGACCGGAACAAAATCGCTTTCCTCAAATTCGCAAAGCAGGCGGTCGGTGATTGCGCAAAGAGTTTTAAAAAGGCGGTCATAAAGATAAAGGAACCTTGCGCTTTTTCCGTCCGTTCCGCCCATATATGTGTTGAGATATTCTTCAAGGATGGCCTTGATTTCAACCTCGGCCCGTTCTGCCGTGAGCAAATGTATGCCGCTTCCCTTATGGTTTTTCAAAAGCTTTTCAAGAACGGCGTGAACCACCGTACCCATGCTCGCCGGGTCAAGCGCGGCGGTTTTGCGCTCCTTTGCCGCCATTCCGTAGCGGCAGAAATATTTGAACGGACATTCGCCGTAAACCTCAAGCTGCGAAGCGGAAAGGCTCAGCTTTTTTCCGAAAAGCTCCTGAGCCGTTTTCGGGTCGGAGAAAGCAAAGGCGGCCTTTTCGTTCACACGAAGGAGAGAGCCGAGCTTTCCCGAATACTCCGGCTTTGAGGAAAAATACTTTTTGAGCGTATTTTCAATCTCGGTGTTTTCATGCCAGTTTTCCGCCGCAAGCTCAAACGCGGCCTCTTCACTTTCCGGCAGTACGCCGAAAAACGGAAAGCTTTTTTCTTCAAGCTTCGGAAACAGGCGGTGAAGCCCGGTCACAATCTCCGAAGGAGAGATCTTTGCGCCGGATTTATCAGTCAGCGAGTATGAAACATAAAGCTTTTCCCTTGCGCTGCAAAGCGAACCGTAAAGCAAAAAGCGCTCCTCGGCGGAAAAGTCCGCCGCGCCCTTTGAATAAAACGGAAGGCTTTCCCTGAGCTTTTCGCTTTCCGAAAGGGAGAATACGCCTTCGCTTTTCGCCGGGAGCGGGAACACGCCCTCATTTGCGCCGACAAGGAAGATGACCTTCGGCATCAGCGTCTGGATTCTGCCCGCATCACAAATATACACCTCGTCATATCCGCTCGGCAGTTTTCCGAGGTTCAGGCAGGAAAGCGCGGCCGAAAACAGCTCGCAGAGCCTTTTCGGTGTGACGGCGGCGCTTTCAAGCACCGGAAACAGGTCGTCAAAAACCGAAACAATGCTGTTCCAGACCTGCTCCTGCGTCAAGGCAAGCTCAATCTCTCCCTTTTCTTCAAGCTCAAGGGCATAGCTTTTGAGATTTTCGTCAATTTTTTGCCTAAGCAAAAATTCAAATACACCTTTCAGGCAGTCCGCAGCGCTTTTTTCTTTGAGATTTTCTCGCAATTCAACCAGCGGCTTTATGAGTCTATCCTTTGATGCATTGAGAAGTGCAAGGCGTCCCCTTCTTTCTTCGTTCATCTCGCTGCCGAAGCCGTCTGGGTTGTCCTTCCATTCGCCGCAGAGAGCCTTTGAATCAAGGCTCCACATGAAAGCGTAGTTTTCAATCAGCGAAATCTCGTCCCATGAAAGTCCTGTCAGTCCGGTTTTGGCGTATTTCATCAATCTTTCAAGGTCAATGCCTAAGGCAAGAATTTCAAAAACCGTTTTGACAAGAACCGAAAGCGGCTCATTGATAATTTCGGCGCGCCTGTCTTCAAAAATCGGAACGCCGTATTTTTTCAGGCTGTAACGTATCTCCTTGAGGTAAGCCTCCTGTGAACGGTAGACCACGGCGATGTCGCGGCATCGGAGGTTTTCCTCGCGCAAAAGGCGGTGAATTTCGCAGGCAACAAAGACGCATTCCTCGCGTACATCCGGTGCATTGATTATCTGTATTGCCGCAGCGTCCGCTTCAAACGATGTTGCGCAAAGGTTAAAAAAGTTCTTTTCAAGGTACCGAAGCTCCGGCGCGGAATAGACCGAAAAACCGTTTTCACCATCGCGCAGAACAATTGTTTTTCCGCTTTTTACGCCGTTCTTTTCCGCCGCGTTCAAAAGGCGTTTTGCAGTTTTTGAAACGAAGAAAAACGGGCTTAGACTGCTTTTGACGAAAAGCTCATCGGTGCAAAGGGTCACATAGACCTCCTTTGCGCGGCGAAGCATCAGCTCAATAATCTTCATCTCCTGACCGGAAAAGGCGCGAAAGTCATCAATCGCAATGATTTTTCCGTCAAAGAGGTCGCTGTCAAGCAAAATTTCATAGACTGCCGAAAGAATATCGCGGTCATCAAAAAACCTTTCGCCGACAAGGGCGTTATATGTTTCATAAATGAGCGCGGTCTCGGCCGTTTTCTTTTTTAAAAGGCCGTTGGGAAGCTTTTGAGCCGCGCTGTAAATATCGGAAGGCTCGATAGCCTCTTTTTTGAAAAGTGCGACCTGCGAAAGCATTTTTCCCGCAAAAACAGTTGACGCGCGATGGCGTGAAAAAAAACTCAGCCTTTCCTCAAGGGAATCGAGCGCAAGGCTCATCAAAACGGTGTTCGCCGTATCCTTCAAAAGCGGCTTTGAAACGCCGCGGCAGGTTTTGAAAACGAGGTCGGCGAGCCTTGTGAAGGAGAGCACATCAACCTCACAGGCAAGGCGCGGTCCAAGGGAATCAAGCACACCCCTGTCGCTTTCAAAGGTGAACTGCCGGGGAACGATGAGCATTGTTTTTTCTCCCTTTTCGGCAAAGGAGCCGAGAAGCGAGTGGGTATATGTCGTTTTTCCCACGCCTTTTTTTCCGATTATAAAATTGAGCACCCTTTCGTCCTCCTTCTGCTTTTTCTGCTATTATACAGTTTTTGCTCCGGTTTTTCAATCCGAATTGAAGCAGTGACGAGAACAGTACGTTTTTTTGTTCTGTGAGCGGCATCAAATCTTTTCTCAATTCATACCCGGCGCAAAAATCACGTCCGCTTTTTCAAAAATAAAAGCGTTCATTCGTACATGCGGGTCGTGCCTGCCCGTACGAAGCAGAGGTTGTTTTTTTTGCTGTGCAAATAGAAATAAAACCGGCTAATTTAAATACATTATACCCTGCCATTGAATTTTACCGGAAGATGAAGTATAATAAGATGATTATAAAACCGAGGTGCAAAAATGAAAACTTATTCTTTACATATTCTCCGCCACGGACTGACCGAAGGCAACCTCAAGGGGCTTTACATCGGCCACACCGACATGCCGCTTTGCCGCGAAGGAAAGGAACAGCTCTGCCAAATGAAAAGGGATTACGCCTATCCCGAAAGCTCCTTCGTTTTTTCAAGTCCGCTGAGTCGCTGCCTTGAAACAGCGGAAATCCTTTATCCCGGTGTCAAACCAATTGTTATCGACGGCCTCATCGAATATAACTTCGGCTCCTTTGACGGAAAGGACGCAGAGGAGCTTCACAAAAAGCATCCGCTTTTTGATTCATGGCTTGCAGGCGAAAAAGGAGTTGCGCCACCGTTCGGAGAAACAAACGAGGATTTCACAAAACGCATCTGCCTTGCCTTCATGAAAATCGTTGACGCCGTTCTCAAAACCGGAACGGACAACGCTGTCATAATCACCCACGGCGGCGTCATGACCGCGATTCTCTCATACTTCGGTCTGCCGGAAGCCGCGGCTCACGAATGGCTTGCTCCGGCCGGCTGCGGCTACACGCTCAGAATCAATCCAACGCTTTGGGCCGCAGGAAAAAAGCTTGAGGTAATCAAAGAGCTCCCTCTCGCCGAAGAGTGTGCCGGAAACTACTATGACGGCTGGGACTACTATCCGCAGGACGATGATGATTTTGATGTTTCGGAATATCTTTACGACGAAAACTTCAAAAATCCGGCTGAGCAAACGCCGGAGGAAGAAAATGAAAAGGAAAAAAGCGAATGAATATTCTTGTTCTCGGCGACGTTGTGTCGCAATGCGGCTGCGAAAAGGTTCGCGCCTCGATTCCCGGCTTCAAAAGGCTCAAAAATATTGACCTTTGCATCGCAAACGGCGAAAACTCCGCGAAGGGCAACGGAATTACGCCGCAAAGCGCAGACTTCCTGTTTTCAAGCGGCGTTGATTTCATCACCACGGGCAACCACGCCTTTCGCCGCGCCGAAATGTATGACTGTTTTGACAGCAGCGATTTTGTCATCAGACCGTATAACTACCCCTTCGGAGCACCGGGAAAGGGTGTCGGAATAATCGACATGGGCAGAGTTCAGGTGGGCGTTCTCAACCTTTCCGGAACAATGCTCATGGAAAGCCTTGAAAACCCGTTTTACGCTGCAGACAGGGCACTCGAAGAGCTGAAAAACTGCAAAATCAAGCTCGTTGACTTCCACGCGGAAACAACGAGTGAAAAAAAGGCTTTGGGCTTTTACCTTGACGGCCGTGTTTCCGCCGTTTTCGGAACGCATACCCATGTTCAGACGAGCGACGAATGCATCCTTGAAAAAAAGACGGGCTATATCACCGACCTCGGAATGTGCGGCGCAATTGACAGCGTCCTCGGCGTTAAAAAGGAAGTAATCATCAGGAAATTCAAAACGAATCTGCCCGCGTTTTTTGAAACGCCCGAAAACCTGCCGTGTGAAATCAACGGCTGCATCTTCTGCATTGACGAAAAGAGCGGAAGCTGCACCGAGGTTGAGCGCGTCCGTTTTCAGTGATGAGGAGGAAAGTAATGAAAAAGACTGTTGCGCTGTTTCTTTCTCTCTGCCTTTTCTGCCTTACCTTTGCCGGCTGCGGAAAAGATATGACAGCCCGGACAACCGGGAGCGGTCAGACAACCGAAAAAACTGAAACCGCCGAAACCGAAAGCCAAAAAAACGAGGAACGCTTTGTTACCCTCGGAATGTATTCCTCCGCTTCGCTGAATCCCTATAAAACAAAAAGCGAAACGAACAAGCGGCTTTGCGCCCTTCTTTATGATTCGCTTTTCAAGGTGAACGAAAGCTTTGAAGCCGTCCCTTCAATTGCCGAAGGCTATGAGCTTGACGGAAAAAAGCTGACGGTGAGCCTTAAAAGCGGCCTGAGCTTTTCAAGCGGAAATGCCGTCACGGCCTCTGACGTTGCGTATTCCTTCACCCTCGCAAAAAGCAGTCCGCTTTATTCCGCCGCGCTTTCAAACATCGCCTCCTGCACAGACAGCGCAGACAAGCTGATTTTCACCCTTTCGGTTGAGGATATTTATGCCGTGAACTGCCTTGATTTTCCCATTGTTGAACGCGGCAGCGCAGGAAACACCCTTCCGACCGGAAGCGGACGCTACACAGCCAAAAAGAAAAACGGAAGCTATGTTCTTTCCGCTGCGGCGGAAAACTCCGACAGAGAGGAAATGGAGCAGGAAAAGCTTTTGCTGCTTGACCTCTCGCGCCACGAAAATCCGCTCTATCTTCTCAGAACAGGTGTTCTTTCCTGCTATTTTGATGAGGACGGGCAGTCCGCTGCCTCAAAAACAGACGCGAGTGTTGCAAAGGTCAACCTCAACAGCCTTGTTTTTCTCGGCTTCAACGGCGAAAGCAAGTATTTTTCAAGGCCGAGACTCAGGAAAGCCGTCTCGCTCCTCGTTGACAAAAAGGAGATTGCCGAAACGGCCTACGACGCAATGGCGAAGGAGGCGAACTGCGTGTTCAACCCCGATTGGTCGGCCTGCGGCGCGCTGAAAAACGCCGTGAGCAAAACCGACACCGCCGAAGCGGAAGCACTGCTTGAAAAAGAAAAATTCATCTATGCCTATTCAAACAACAAGTACCGCTCAAAGAGCTTTGAGTTTTTTGAAATCAAGCTCCTTGTGAACAAGGAGAACGAGCGCCGCGTCAAGGCGGCAAGGCTCATTAAAGCACGGCTCGAAAAGGCCGGAATCAAGGTGAACCTTTCTTCGCTCGATTTTGATTCCTATAAAGCCGCGCTCGAGAGCGGAAGCTTTGACCTTTATCTCGGAGAGGTTCGGCTCGGTGCAAACATGGATCTTACTCCCTTCTTTTCCTCCGCAGGAAAAGCCAAGTTCGGAATTGACCTTTCTTCCTCTGTCTGCGGTGCATATTTTGACCTGAAAAGCGGCAAAATAGACGTATCGACTTTCGTCGGCGTTTTTGACGAGGAGCTTTTGTTCCTTCCGCTTTGCTACCGCGAAGGGGCAATGTATTACTCCAGAGCACTCAAGTATGAAGGTTCGCCCGTTATCGGCGATATCTATTCAAACGCATATTCCTGGAGCTTCTGAGTACACTGCGGCCGCCGAAAGCAAAACCGCTTTTTCGGGGGTACAGCATGACAAGAAGCGAAAAACTCATCGGCGCGATTCTTTGCGCAAACAACCGGCTGAACGCAAACCGCGCTCAGCTTGACGAATACAACGTTTTTCCCGTTCCGGATTCAGACACGGGAACAAACCTTTGCCGAACCTTCAAGGCTGCCGCTCTTGCCGTGAAGGGCAATGAAGCGCTTTCGGCCGAAAAGCTTTTTGAAAAGGCCGCCAAAGCGATGCTGCGCGGCGCAAGAGGGAATTCCGGCGTAATCCTTTCCGCCCTTTTCAAGGGGTTTTCCGATCATGTTCTGAAAACCGGGCTTGAACCCTATGTTCTTTCTGCGGCATTTGACAGTGCACTCAAAAGTGCCTGCCGCGTTCTCAGCCGTCCCGTTTTCGGCGGAACCGTGCTTTCGGTCGTGATTGCCTGCCGCGATGCACTTTTGGAGAAAGAGTTCTCCTCTCTTTCTCAGGCCGTGGCTTTTCTTGTTCCGGTCTGCCAAAAGGCAACCCAAAGAACCGGAGAAGAGCTTGAAGCGGCCAAAAACGCAGGCGTTGTGGATTCCGGAGCAGCAGGGCTCACGGTCATTATTGAAGGCTTTGACGCCTTTCTTTCAAAAAAATTCTCTCTCCCCGCCGAAGAAAAGGAGGAGGGGCAAACAATCGTTTTCAAAAAGCTTTCTGCGCCGTCAGAGGTTGCTTTTGCTTACTGCACGGAGTTCATCATAATTAAAAAGGGCTTTTTTCCGCTCTCCGCGCTTGAAAAAACGCTCAAAAGCCTTGGAGACAGTGTAATTATTGCCGATGACGAGGACATCATCAAGGTCCATCTGCACACAAACAATCCGGATCGCGCTCTCGGTGCAGCAATGCGCCACGGAACGCTGACCGACATAAAAATTGACAACATGGCGCTTCAGGTAAAGCACGAAGGAAGGTGAAAAACACGGACAGCCGTTCAATGAGCGTTCAATACATCAAAGGAGTTGGCGAAAAACGCGCCGGGCTTTTTTCAAAGCTCGACGTTTTTACGCTTTCCGATCTTGTTCACCTTTTTCCGCGCTCTTATCTCGATTTCAGTTCACCTCAAAAAATCAGGGAGCTGAAAAGCGGCGAGACAGCCTGCGTAAGGGCCACCGTCGGCTGCCGCGTTTCAAAGGCCATGATACGCCAGGGAATGACGGTTTTCAAAACCGTTCTGACCGACGGTGAGGACGTTTTGCATGTCACGATTTTCAACAACCGCTTTCTTGCCGAACGGCTGGAGGAGGGAAAGGAGTTTCTTTTCCTCGGCCGTGTTTTTGTGAACCGCGGCGAATTTGAGCTGACCAATCCCATCGTTCACGAGATCAACTCGCCTGTTCTGCTTGAGCCTGTCTATCCGCTGACGGCAGGTCTTTCAAACAAAACGGTCGGGTCCGCCGTCAAAAACGCTCTTGCCATTTACTACCGAGAGGAAACTCCCGACCCGATTCCGGATGACATTCGCCGCACCTTCAGCCTTTGCCACGAACAGTTTGCGCTCAGGAACATCCATTTTCCCTCCTGCCTCAAGGACGCGGAAATTGCGCGCAAAAGGCTGATTTTTGAAGAACTGCTGGTTCTTCAAACGGGGATGCTCGCGCTCAGAAAAAAGAGCAGGGAGAAGACAAACATAATAATCAAAGACAAAACACCGGAATTCATCCGCACGCTGCCGTTCACTCTCACCTCGGCGCAAAAAAGAGCCGTTTCCGACTGTGTTCGGGATATGGAAAGCTCTGTTCCGATGAACCGCCTGCTTCAGGGCGATGTCGGTTCGGGCAAAACGGTTGTTGCGGCCGCGCTGATGTATTCTGCGGCAAAAAACGGCTTCCAGTCCGCTCTCATGGCACCCACCGAAGTGCTTGCCGTTCAGCATTACAAAACGCTTTCGGGAATGCTTCCCGAAAGCATACGCATCTCACTTTTGACGGGTTCGTCAACGGCAAAGGAAAAGCGCGAAGCGAAGGCAAAGCTTGAAACTGGCGAAACGGACATTGTGATAGGCACGCACGCGCTTTTGACCTCAGACACCGTTTTTTTCTCACTCGGCCTTGTTGTGACAGACGAACAGCACCGCTTCGGTGTCAGGCAGCGCGGCTTGCTCGGAGAAAAGGGAAAAAACGTCCATGTCCTTGTCATGTCTGCAACGCCGATTCCGCGGACGCTTTCTCTGATAATTTACGGCGACCTTGATATCTCCGTCATTGACGAGCTCCCGGCAGGCAGGCAGAAAATTAAAACATATTTTGTTGATTCCTCCTACCGAAAGCGAATTTACGCCTTCATCAAGCGTCACCTTGACGCCGGGCTTCAGGCATACATAGTCTGTCCGCTTGTTGAGGAAAACGAGACTGAGCTTATCCCTGCGGCAAAATATGCCGATGAGCTTTCAAAAAAAGAGTTTGCCGCCTACCGCGTTGCTCTTTTGCACGGGAAGATGAAGCCGAAAGAAAAATCGGCCGTGATGAAGGACTTCGCAGACGGAAAGGTTCAGCTTCTTGTTTCAACAACGGTTATCGAAGTTGGAATCGACGTACCGAACGCGGCAGTTATGGTGATTGAAAACGCGGAACGCTTCGGCCTTTCAACACTGCACCAGCTGCGCGGCAGAGTCGGCAGAGGTTCCGTTCAGTCAAGCTGCATACTGATAAGCGATGCCGAGGGCGAAACAGCCAAAAAGCGGCTTCAAATCATGTGCAAAACGACGGACGGCTTCAAAATTGCGGACGAAGATCTTCGCCTGCGCGGCCCGGGTGACTTTTTCGGTTCACGCCAGCACGGGCTGCCCGAGCTGAGAATTGCCGGAATGCTTGAGGACATGGTAACGCTGAAGCAGACAAAGCAGGCGGCGCAAAGGATTTTTGAAGCCGACCCGCTTTTTGAAAAAGAAGAGCACAAAGCACTCAAAGAAAGCATTGACCGCCTTTTCAAAAAGGCCGGGCAAAACGCACTTAACTGATATAAACCGAAAGGGATGTTAAAAATGAAAAAAATTGCAAGCTTCACGATTGACCACACAATTTTGCCGAAGGGACTTTACACCTCGCGCATTGACGGCGACTGCGTGACCTATGACATCCGTATGCGCCTTCCGAACAGGGAGCCCGTGATGGAAAACGGCGCAATCCACACCCTTGAGCACCTGATTGCGACCTACACCAGAAACAGCGAGTTTTCAAAAAACGTTGTCTACTTCGGCCCGATGGGCTGCCGCACCGGCTTTTATTTCATTGTGCGTGACTGCGTTTCGCCGAAGCAGGTCATAGAGCTTTTGCAGAAAGCTTTTGCCTTCTGCGCCGATTTTGAGGGCGAGGTTCCCGGCGTGAGCGAAAAGGAATGCGGAAACTGGCGCGACCATAACCTCCCCGAAGCAAAGACGGAAGCCGCCGCAATGCTCGGCGTTCTGAAAGACTGGACAAAGGAAAAGCTGGTTTATCCGGTAAAGTGAACGATATCTGAGGATTCTTGTCATAAAAATCCGCACTTAGTTATCTGGTTCAAAGCAGCAATACAAGCAGAAAAGCTCAGCATTCTCCGTTTTTTAGCTTTGTGAAGCGTTTTTCCCCGCGTTCAGCTCTCAATATTACAAGAAAACAAAAAGCGAGACAGAAGCCTTAGAAAAATCAGGGTTTCTGTCTCTCTTTTATCAGATTCGTATTTTATATTGCTGTTTCATTCCGAAACCATAATCGTTTTTATACCGTCCATTCCTTATCAGTTGCTCTGTTCGTTCCTGACGCCCGGTCGGCCGCAGCACTTTTTATACTTCTTGCCGCTGCCGCAGGGGCAAGGATCGTTGACGCCGATTTTTTCGCTCTTGGTTTTGCGGACGGTCTTGTTCTTTTCGCTTCCGTCTCCCGAGCCAGATGCACCCGTCACCTTTGCAACCTGTTCACGCTTGACCTCTTCGTCCGTTCTGAACTTTGCGGAAAGAACAATTTTCACCGTATCCTCGCGAATGGAGACGACCATTGCGTCAAACATATCTGCCGTTTCCTCACGAAAAGCAACGATTGGATCCTTCTGCCCGTAGGCAACGAGGTTGATTCCTTTTTTCAGCTCGTCAACCGCGTCAATGTGATCCATCCACTTGAGGTCAACGCAGCGAAGCAGCATTGCGCGCTCAATTTCGCGCATGAACTGTGCTCCGAACTCCTGCTCGCGCTTTTCGTGCAGAGCATGGGCGCGCTCCTTGAGCAGGTCACCGATTTCCTGTGAGGACTTGTCGTTGTCGGTGAAATCATCCTCGTTTGTCAGCCAGCCGAGATATTTTTCGCGAAGAGAGGGCAGATGCCATTCGTTCTTCGGCGTATGCGCCGGGCAGAAGAAAGCAACGGAATCCTCAATTGATTCATCGATCATTTTTGAAATTACCGGCTTCATGTCCTCACCCTTGAGAACCATGTCGCGCTGTCCGTAAATGACGGTACGCTGACGGTTCATGACATCGTCGAACGCAAGAACATGGCGGCGAACGGCGAAGTTGTTGCTTTCAACCTTGCGCTGAGCGGCTTCAACCTGCTTTGAAAGAAGACCGACCTCAATCGGCATATCATCGTCAACCGGAAGGCTCTTCATAATGCTCATCATTCTGTCCCCGCCGAAAAGACGAAGCAGGTCATCCTGCATTGAAAGATAGAAGCGGCTTTCACCCGGGTCGCCCTGACGGCCCGAACGTCCGCGCAGCTGGTTGTCAATTCGCCTTGACTCGTGGCGTTCGGTACCGATGATATAAAGTCCGCCGGCTCTTCTGACCTCGTCGGCCTCCTCGGAGATCTCTTCTTTATACATTTTTTCAAGCTTTTTGAAGGTTTCACGCGCTTCAAGAATATCCTCGTCATCCGTTTCACCGAAGCCTGTTGCCTCGGAAATCAGCTCATCGGGATATTCGCGGCGGCGCATTTCGCTTTTCGCAAGGAATTCTGCGTTGCCGCCGAGCATAATGTCGGTACCGCGGCCGGCCATGTTAGTTGCAATCGTTACCGCGCCGAGCTTACCGGCCTGAGCAATGATTTCCGCTTCCTTTTCGTGGTGCTTTGCGTTGAGGACGTTGTGCTTGATCCCGCGCTTTTTGAGGGCGGCGGAAAGCCTTTCACTCTTGTCAATGGAAACGGTGCCGACCAGAACAGGCTGACCCTTTTCGTGGCAGGCGATGATCTGCTCGATTATTGCGTTGAACTTGAACTGCTCGGTCTGATATATAACGTCGTCGCGGTCGATACGCTGAACGGGCTTGTTGGTCGGAACCTCAACCGCGTCAAGAGAATATATCTCGCGGAATTCCTGAACCTCGGTCATCGCCGTACCGGTCATACCGGAAAGCTTTTCATAAAGGCGGAAGTAGTTCTGAAAGGTAATGGTTGCGAGTGTCTTGTTTTCCTTTGCAATCTTCACGCCCTCTTTGGCTTCAATTGCCTGGTGCAGACCCTCGTTATAGCGGCGTCCGATCATGATGCGGCCGGTGAATTCGTCAACGATGAGCACCTGACCGTCCTTGACAACGTAGTCAACGTCGCGCTTCATAACGCCCCACGCCTTGATGGCAATGTTGAGGTGGTGAGAAAGCGTAAGGTTATCCGGGTCGGTGAGATTTTCGATATTAAAATATTTTTCCGCCTTAGCGATACCGCTCTTCGTCAGCGAAGCGATCTTACCCTTTTCGTCAACAACGTAGTCTGCGCCCTGCTCTTCGGCAATTTCCTCAAGGTTCATCTTTGAATCCGTTTCGGGGATACGCAGACATTTGAGGCGCTTGACAAAGTCATTTGCAAGGGTATAAAGCTCCGAGGACCGGCTGCCCATGCCGGAGATAATGAGCGGTGTTCTCGCCTCATCAATAAGAATTGAGTCAACCTCATCGACGATGGCGTAATTATGGCCGCGCTGAACCTTTTCTTCAATATACTGAACCATGTTATCGCGAAGATAATCAAAGCCCATTTCGTTGTTTGTTCCGTAAGTTATGTCGGCGGCGTAAGCCTTGCGTCTTTCTTCGGTATCAAGTCCATTGACGATAAGGCCGACGGAAAGGCCGAGAAAACGATAAACCTTGCCCATCCATTCGCTGTCGCGGCGTGCAAGGTAATCGTTGACGGTGACGATGTGGACGCCCTTGCCGGAAAGCGCGTTGAGATAAGCCGGAAGAGTTGCAACGAGGGTTTTTCCTTCACCGGTTTTCATTTCGGCAATTCTGCCCTGGTGCAAAACGATTCCGCCCTCAAGCTGAACGGGAAAGTGCTTCATTCCGAGAACGCGCCACGAAGCCTCGCGGCAGGTGGCAAACGCTTCGGGAAGAATATCGTCAAGTGTTTCTCCTTTGGAGAGCCTTTCCTTGAATTCATCGGTCTTTGCGCGAAGCTCTGCATCCGAAAGAGACGCATATTCCTCCTCAAGCGCGAGAATTTTTTGAACGGTCGGCTTGATTCTTTTGATTTCCTTTGAAGAATAGTCACCGAAAAGTTTTTTCAAAAAAGACATTGTTTCACCTCAATAAATAAACTGTATGCTGCCAGCCGCAAAAATGCGGCTACTTTCGCAATTTAATAATATTTCGTTTATTATAGCACACCGCAAACAATTTTTCATCACTTTTTAAAAAAAAGATGAAAATGAAAAAAGTAAAGCCGTTAGGGTGTCTTCCCTTCTGTGCAATTCTGTCCTCTCTTCGTCAACAAAAAAACCTATAAACGAATCACAAAACCGTTTCAAAAGCGGCAGGAATTTTTCCTCTTCTTCGCTCATAAGCTTTTTTGAAGGGGTGAAAAAAATTGAAACTCATCATCAGCGGCGCAAACGGAAGAATGGGAAAAAGCCTTTGCGAATGCATTTGCGGCGAAAATAATTTTTCGGTCGCCGCCCTCGTTGACACGGCGTTTGAAACCCAAAGAGAGAGCCTGCTCTTTTCAAGAATTTTTGAATGCGGCGTAAAGGCGGATGCAATAATTGATTTTTCGAGCCACTTTGCCGTGCCTGTGCTCTGCTCATACGCGGTCAAAACAAAAACTCCGCTCGTTATCGGAACGACCGGCCACACGGAAAAGGAAAAAAGCATAATATGCTCATCGTCAAAAAGGATTCCTGTTTTTTATTCGCCGAATATGTCGTTGGGCGTTGCACTCACGCTGCGCGTTGCAAAAATTGCTGCGAAGGCTTTTCCCGAAGCGGAAATTGAAATTATCGAGCGTCACCACGACAAAAAGGCCGATGTACCCAGCGGAACGGCTCTTTTTCTCGCCGAAGGGCTGCGTTCGGTTCGCCCGGAGCTTTGCATTTCGCTCGGCAGAAAAAGCGGACAGCCGAGGAACAAAAACGAGCTTTGCATTCATTCGCTGCGACTCGGAAACTCGGCCGGCTCACATGAAATAATCTTTGCCATGCCGGAACAAACCGTCACAATATGCCACGAGGCGCATGACCGCCTGCTTTTTGCAAAAGGTGCGCTCACTGCGGCCGAATTCATTCAAAAAAAGCAGCCCGGTCTTTACCGGGCGGAGGATATGATAGAATAGCAGGACGCCGGTTTTTCGCCGGCGTCCCGCTATGCAATTGGCTATATAATAATAGGAGATGTCCTTATTATATCAAAGGTTGTTTTTCGCCTTCATTTTTGCGTATACCTTTGAGGGCAGGCCATAGAGGTTGATGAAGCCCGTTGCATCGGCCTGATTATAAACGTCATCCTCGTCAAAGGTTGCAATTTCGGGGTCATAGAGTGAATACGGCGAGGTTACGCCGGCGTTTATCATGTTGCCCTTGTAAAGCTTGAGGGTAACGTCGCCCGTAACGGTCTGCTGGGTGCTCTTAACAAAGCTGAGAATCGCCTTCGTCAGCGGAGAGAACCACTGAGCGTTATAAAGAATTTCGCCGAGCTTCTGGGCAACGAGAGCTTTGTAATGAGCAGTCTCCTTGTCAAGGCAGAGCGTTTCAAGAACCTCATGGGCTTTATAGAGAATCGAGCCGCCCGGAGTTTCATATACGCCCCTGCACTTCATGCCGACCAGACGGTTTTCAACGATGTCAAGAAGGCCGATTCCGTTATTTCCGCCGAGCTCATTGAGCTTGAGAACGATTCCGACTGCATCAAGCTCCTCGCCGTCAATTGCGGTCGGAACGCCTTTTTCAAAGTGAATGGTAACATAGGTCGGCTTGTCCGGTGCATTTTCGGGAGAAACGCCCATTTCAAGGAAGCCTTCCTTGTTGTAAAGCGGCTCGTTTGCCGGGTCTTCAAGGTCAAGGCCCTCATGGGAGAGGTGCCAGATATTCTTGTCCTTGGAATAGTTGGTTTCACGGTTGATTTTGAGGGGAACGTTGTGCGCCTCGGCGTAGTCAATTTCCTCCTCCCTTGACTTAATGCTCCATTCACGCCACGGAGCGATAATTGTCATATCGGGAGCGAGAGCCTTGATTGCAACCTCAAACCTGACCTGATCGTTGCCCTTTCCGGTGCAGCCGTGGCAGATTGCGTCGGCCCCCTCCTTTTTTGCAATTTCAACCAGCCTTTTTGCAATAAACGGACGTGCAAACGCAGTTCCGAGCAGATATTCCTCATACTTTGCACCGGCCTGAACGCAGGGAAACACACATTCCTCAAGCATTTCCTTTGTGATATCTTCAACATAAAGCTTTGAAGCACCGGTTTTGAGTGCCTTTTCTTCAAGGCCTTCAAGCTCGTCCGCCTGGCCGACGTTTCCGGAAACGGCAATGATTTCCGGGTCGTTATAGTTTTCCTTGAGCCAGGGGATTATTATTGAAGTGTCAAGTCCGCCGGAATAGGCAAGAACGATTTTTTTGATGTTTTCCTTTTTCATTGTTGTTTACCTCCGTTTTACGCTTCTTAACGAACGCAAAAAATTATTCATTTGATGGTGTTAATATACCATGTTTTGCATAAATATGCAAGAGTTTTTGAATAATTTCTTCACGTTTATGCATATTAACAAGGAATTCCCGAAAGTTTTTTCATGATTTATTAACTTTGAACAACGCCTTGCCGCCGCGTTCTTGAGAACGCTCCGAAAAGAAAACAAAAAATTTTCAAAAAACTTTTGCTGCTTTAGTTTGGTTTAAGGTTGCCCCCATATACTGTGCTTGTGCGATGGGGATCGCAGCGTGTTTTTTCCGATTTTTCACCTGCCCCCTCCTCCCCACCGCACTCCCCTCTCCTTTCAAATAGATGGAACCCGACGAGGCCGAAAGCTGCGTCGGGTTCCATTGTTTTTAAGCCGGGAGAGTTGAACCAATGCACCCGATGAGCTTGTTTTTCATCTTTGTTTTAGGTTTGCGCTTTATATTTTAACCGTAGGCTGAAGAGCTTCGAACCCAATGTGCCTGATGGTCTTGTTTTTCCACACATTGCGGCGCTTTTTATCTCACTATACTGACGCGAATTGCGGCACTTTGGGGCACAGTATCGGCAGAAAACTGCCTTTAAAAGCCTCATTGAGTTAGAGGCACTTCAGCCTACCCCGGTGCAAAGATGAAAAAGATTTAAAAATCGTGTTTTCCGTCTTGCGTTCAAAGGGAAATATAAGTATAATTATTATAATAATTAGGGGGTATTCATATGAGACTTCTTCTTGCAGAGGACGAAAAAGACCTTTCAAAAGCTCTTTGCGCAATTCTCAAGCACAATAACTATTCCGTTGACCCCGTTTATGACGGTGAGGACGCCTATGACTACGGCATGAGCGAAAACTATGACGGAATCATCCTTGACCTCATGATGCCGAAAATGAACGGCATTGACGTTCTCAAAAAGCTGCGCGAGAACGGCGTTTCAACTCCCGTTCTCATCCTCACCGCCAAGGCTCAGACCGAAGACAAAATTCTCGGCCTTGACAGCGGAGCCGATGACTACCTGACAAAGCCGTTTTCAACCGGAGAGCTTCTTGCGAGGATCCGCGCCATGACGCGCAGAAAATCCGAGTTTTCGCCGAATCTTCTCACCTTCGGGAATCTTTCGCTCAACCGCGAAACCTATGAGCTTTCAACCGAAAACGGGAAAGTCCGCCTCGGCAACAAGGAATTCCAGATGATTGAAATGCTCATGAGCAACGCCGGCAGGCTCATTTCAACCGAACAGTTCATGGAGCGCATCTGGGGCTATGAGACTGAGGCCGAGATCAACGTCGTCTGGGTATACATCTCATACCTGAGGAAAAAGCTTGCCTCCCTCGGCGCGAGCATTGAAATCAAGGCCACCCGCGGCGTTGGCTATACGCTGGAGGAAGCAAAATGCTGAAGCGCCTGCAGCATCATTTTATTGCAATCACCCTCATTTCCCTTGTTATAATCGTTTTTGTTCAGCTCTTTGCTGTTAATATTATCAATATTTATCAGCGCGACTATGACATCAGAAGCATTCTGAACCTCATTGCCCAGAACGACGGCCATTTTCCGACGACGAGCGTCAATGTCCGCGATTACTTCTGGAATCCGTTTTCAACCGGAGAGGTTGACATTGAAGCTCCGTATTCAACGAGATATTTCGTTGTCAAGCTTCAGGGAAACGTTGTTACGGACATTTCAACCGAGAACATAGCCGCCGTCACCGACCGCGATGCTTTTGAATACGCTTCGCGCGTCTATCCGAACGAAACCGGCTACGGTGTCATTGATTCTTACCGCTATTACTACGTCAAAAGCGCCGACACTCAGCAGTCGATGATAATTTTCGTTGACTTTCAGCGCGATGTTGAATCCTCTGTGGCATTGGTTTTCATTTCGTTCATAGTCGGAATCGTGTTCATCCTCCTGCTGATTTTTCCAATCTACCGCTTTTCAAACAACGCACTCAAGCCGGTTAAAAACAGCATTGAAAAGCAAAAGCAGTTCATCACCGACGCGAGCCACGAGCTGAAAACACCGCTTGCTATCATCTCCGCCGACGCCGACGTGCTTGAAATTTGCGAAGGCGAAAGCGAATGGATCACAAGCATCAAGGAACAGACCGAACGCCTTTCAGTCCTTGTCAAAAATCTTGTTGAGCTTTCAAAGCTTGACGAAGCCTCGGGAGACGTTCAGCACGAGGTCTTTGACCTGAGCGAAGCTGTTCTTGACACAGCGGCGAACTTTGAACCGCTCGCAAAAAGCAACGGCCTGAAGTTTTCGGTCTCCGCCGGCGAACATATTATGTATAAGGGCAACGAAGCCGAGCTGCGTCAGCTCGTTTCGATTCTTTGCGACAACGCCGTAAAATACGCCTCAAAGGACGGACGGGTCATCATCACGCTTTACAAAACGACCAAGAACGTTTTTCTTGACGTTTTCAACGACTGCGACAGCGTTGAAAAGGACCAGCTTCCCCGCCTGTTTGACCGTTTTTACCGTGCAGACAACTCGCGTTCAAGAGAAACCGGCGGCTACGGAATCGGCCTTTCGATTGCTAAAGCGATCGTCACAAGGCACAAGGGTAAAATTTCCGCGGTTACGACCGATTCAAAGTCGCTCACCTTTAAAGTTGTTTTATAAAAGGAAAGGGTGGTTTTTTGCCGGAATTTCAGTCCATATTTGAAAGGTACGAGAAAAAATACATCATAACGTGTTCTCAAAAGCAGCGGCTTCTTGAGCATATTTCAGACTTTGTCACTCCTGATGAGTACGGAGAAACCACGCTGTGCAATCTTTATTTTGACACGCCGGACTACCGTCTCATCCGCGCTTCGATTGAACGACCCGTTTTCAAGGAGAAGCTTCGTCTTCGCTCCTACGGAGTTCCGCAAAGCGAAAGCAACGTTTTTGTTGAGCTCAAGAAAAAATATAAGGGCGTTGTCTATAAGCGCAGGGTCAACATGACCTATGAAGAGGGCGTTGACCTTCTCTGCCGCCGCAATATGCCGCGTTCAAACGGTCAGGTGCTCGGAGAGATTGCATATTTCATGGGACACTACGAGGGCCTGCGTCCAAGCGTTTCAATTTTTTGCGAGCGAACGGCCTATTGCGCTTTGGAGGACGAACAGCTTCGGCTGACCTTTGACCGGAACGTCCGCTTCAGGAATCAGCTGCTTGACCTTTCGCTCGGTTCAGACGGAGAAAGTCTCCTTGATTCCGACCTTTGCATTTTGGAGATCAAAAGCCTCAACTCAATTCCGCTCCGGCTTTCAAAGGCCCTTGATGAGCTTGAAATCTATCCGCGCTCGTTTTCAAAATACGGAAAAGCTTATGAAATGATGTTTTCAGACAAGCTTTTGGCTGCGCATTCGTAAATATCGGAGGAATTTTAAAATGCCCGCAATTTTCAAATCGGTTCTTTCAACAACAATAACGCCGCTTTCGTTTTTCCTTTGCCTGCTGGCCTCGGTCGTAATCGGGCTTGCGGTGGCTTTGGTCTACGTTAAGACAACGAAGAGGTATTCCTCAGGCTTTGTTCTCACGCTCGCTCTCATTCCCGCCGTTGTTCAAATCGTCATTCTCATGGTCAACGGGAACCTCGGCGCAGGCGTTGCCGTTGCGGGCGCGTTCAGCCTTGTCAGGTTCAGGAGCATTCCGGGAACGGCAAAGGAGATCGGCGCAATTTTCATTGCCCTCGCCTCCGGCCTTGCAACGGGAATGGGCTACCTCGCCTTTGCCGGAATTTTTGCGGCGGTAATGCTGCTTCTGACGGTTCTTTACTCCGCCTTGAAGCTCGGCGCAAGAGGGGCGGAAAAGAAAAAAGACCTTCTCATTGTTATTCCCGAAAGCCTTAACTATACCGAGGTTTTCAGCGACCTTTTTGAAAAATACACACAAAAGGCTGAGCTTGTCAGCGTCAAAACCACAAACATGGGCAGCCTTTTTAAGCTGCGGTATGAAATAATCTTGAAAAAGGACGGAGAGGAAAAGGAGTTCATCGACTCCATCAGGCGCAGAAACGGCAACCTTGAGATCATGTGCAGCCGGCTGCCGGAAAACGGAGAAATCCTTTAAAAAAGCAATGCCGCGCATCGGAGGGAGCAAAGCAATGCACAGCAAAACATAATTCAAGGGCAGCTGCCGCGGCTTGCGCGGTCTTGCCTTGACCGAGGAGCAATTTTCAAGTATGCTGAACTTTAAAAAATTCAACGCTGTTTTTTCGGCTTTCGTTTTTTTGATCCTGCCCGTTTTTCTTGCCGCGTGCTCCGAAGAAAGCAACGAGCGTGTTTTCCTTTCAACCGTCTCACCGATAAGCAGCAACGGACCCGTGACTGTTCCGACCTCTCACACCGAGTCGAGGTCGCAGCTCAAAGCGGACACATATGTCATTCTCAACAATAAAAATACAACCATCAACGGAAGCGGAGCCTCATTCGGGGACAGCGTTCTGAAAATCAGCGAAAGCGGAACCTACTACCTCAAGGGGAGCCTTTCCGGACACATTGAAGTTTCGGCCGAAGAGGGGAACGTTTACCTTTTTCTTGACGGCGTTTCCGTTGAAAGCGACGAAGAGTCCGCCATATTGAGCGAGCTTGAAAAAGGAGTCCTTCACCTTATTACGGTCAAAGGCACCGGCAGCACCCTCGTCAGCCGCAAAAGCGGCGACGGTGAGGATGACTGCACCGTTTTTTCAGAGAGCAGCCTGATTTTCAAAGGCCGCGGAAGTCTTGCCGTTGTCAATCGTTCGGGCGGCGGGATAGGCTCGGAAGGTAACGTCACTTTCCAAAACGGTTCAGTAGATATTCAGGCCGCGCAGAACGCGGTCTCGGCTAAAGGCAATTTAAGCGTCCTCGGCGGCGAGCTTGCGGCAACAGCCGGAAAAACCGCCCTTTCGGCTGAAGGAGAAAGGAGCACTATTCTCCTCTCCGGCGGAAGAACAAATCTTTCCGGCATGGAAAAGTGCCTTGAAAGCGGAGCGGACATAACCGTCTCCGGCGGCAAGCATGAATTCATCAGCGGAAAAGGCAGCACAGGAAGCTTTGCACGCGAAAAAAAAGGCGTTCAGGGCTCTGTGATTCCGGAAAGCTCGGGCAGCAGCCTGAGTGCCGGAAAAAGCACCGACTCAAAAGCGGTTGACGCCAAAAGGAACATTCTGGTTTCCGGCGGCAGTATATATATAAGCAGCAACGCAGACGGACTTTGCGCCGAAAGGGTCGTTTCCGTTTCCGGCGGAGAACTGACCGTTCGTGCAGACCAAACCGCTTTCCTCGCCGAAAAAACGCTCAGCGTTTCCGGCGGAGACACCGAAATCGACTTTTGCAGCAGCGGAATCAAAACAGAAACGCTTTACTTTTCCGACGGAAGGCTCTGTGCAGTCGCAAGAAAAACAGCGGTTGAAGCCGAAAAGTCTCTTCTTCAAAGCGGCGGAACACTTGTTGCCCTCTCCTCAGACGGAGAAAAGCACAGTGCCGTCAGTTGTGCAAAGCACTGCACCGTCTCCGGCGGAACACTTTTCGCCGCCGGCGGTATAGAAGGGCTCGGCAAAACCTCGGCCACGGTTCCCTCACTCAGTCTTGAATGCAAGCTTTCCGGCGGCAGTACACTGACCGTTGTTCAAAGCAAAACCGCGATCATGAGCAAAACAATTCCTTTTGACTGCAGCGATGCTGTCCTCTTCAGCGGTATGCTCACCTCAAAAGCAAAGTACAGTATCTATGCGAGCACGCAAGCCTCCTCTGACCCAAACACAGGCGTTCTTGTTGCAACGGTCACAGCAAGCTGAAGCAACCTAAAAAGCAATATTAAGGGGCTGTCGCATTTAGCGCAGACCAAAGAGCAAAACAAAAAGAAAAAGACTATATTTCACGAAGCTTATCAAAACCAAGGCTTCCTATGAAATATAGTCTTTGTTTATTGATAGAATCTAAAAATAATTTTGCTCTTTTAAGCGCTTTTTTGCCCACCAGCTTCGGGGCAAAGAAAACGCTTTCTGCATCTAAATGCGACAGTCCCTTTCTTTATTTATCTCCGAACTTATCTGCCGATAAATCCGTTTCCGCCGAGGCGGTCAAAGAGGAAACTGTCAAGCTTTTCGACCACACCGAAGGAGGAAAGCTTGATTCCCTTTTTACCTTCCTTTTCAAGGCCGACCTTTTTGAAGGCGGCTGTCAGCTCGTTCGCGGCAGCGGCCATTTCATCGTAGTCGCAAACGGTGCTTCTGATGACCGAAAGCGCGTTTTCATATGCCGGGCGAAGAATGTTTTTCTGCTCTTCGGAAAGACTGTTTCCGGCGAGTGCTTCGCGGGCGGTGAAGAGCTTTCCGCTCGGGCAGCGTGTGAGTGAGCGGCTGTTTCTTGCTCCGTTGAACTGCGGATAGAGCGGCGTTGAATCAACGCTCGTCACCGCGCCGTTCAGTATGAGAGCGGCAAGGCGAATCACAACATCGTTGCGGCCGACCTCATGGTGCTGTTTGTTGAAAAACCACGTTCTTTCCGGGAAAAGGCAGGTTGAAGCGTCAACGCTCTTGTCCGGAGAGATATACTTTGAAGAGTGGGACGCAAGGTATTCCGGGCTGAGTTCTGTTCCGGCCTTCACGCCCGTTGCTCCGATCGAGGCTGAGGAAACGGGAATGATTCCGTCACAGTTTGCGTCGGCGGTCGATTTGACTGCGCCGAAGAAGGCGTAATTGCCGTCGGTATATGAAAGGTTGTAGCCGCAAATTGAGTAAACCCCGGTTCCGTTTTCGGCCATTTTTGAAAGATTTTCGCGAAGGCTCAGTCTCGCCTTCTGGTAAGCGTCCGTCTTTGCCCTGAGAACGTCGCTCTTTATCCATTTATCGGCAAGCTTTTCATATCTTTCTCCGGGAACCATTGCCCAGAATTCGGGGTTATTGACGAGCACCGTGTCATGAAGTGCGGTGTATGCCGAAGAAACAATGCCCTCAAAAAGCCCCCGCGGCATAATGTGCAGAAGAATGTTCACAAGGTTTCCGAGTCCGCTGTCGCCGGTAAGGCTTTCAAGCACAAGGGGGAAGTATTCCTTCCTGAAAAATTCATCGGAAACGTTGAAGCTTCTGTCAATGAAGTCCGCCATGATGTCTGTTCCGTCAAGGAGCGAGACCATGTTGACAATTTTGTTGACCTTTGAAAGGTTTTTGCCCGTTTCGGCGTAAGCGGAAAGCATTGTTCCGCCGAGACTGACGGAGGCAAGGTTCACCTTTTCGGCTCCGGTTTTCTGAAGAACCATGTCGATATATGCGTCAATTCCGGCGGCATTTTCCATCGGGTCGCCGAAGAGGTCAAATGTATAAAGGAAAAGGTTTTCCTCGCCGCAAAGCTCGGCAATCGGCTCAACGGGAAGCATAGTATAGAAAAAGTGGCGGTCGCTTTCGTTCATTTCGGAAACCGGAACGTTGAACCTTTTCGTCACAAGGTTATAGACCGTGTTGCCATCCTCGTCCGTTTCCATATACTTCATAAGCTCCTTGACAAGGGCGCCGACCCTCTCGGCTGCTCCGAGGTCACGCTGGAAAATCACGCTGAAAAGAAGGCTCGGAATCGTTTTGAAAAGCTCCTTTTTGAGCGAATCGGTGTTAAGCAGAAGGAGCGAGGAGGTCATTTCCTTTCCGTCCTTGTCCTTCACGACCTCGCCGTTTTCGTCGGTGAGGTAATAGGGCGAATGGTTGATTCCGGGAAGAATTATTGTCGGATAATTTTCACCTTCGGTTCTGAGAGCGGAAAGCTCGGGGTAAAACTCATCAAAATGGTTGTCCTCAACATACTCTGCGCCTGCGTGAAGGCAGAAAAAGCAGCCGAAAGCCAGCACAAGGGCAAGAATAACAGAAAGAGCTTTTTTCATTTTTTCAGTTCTCCTTTATGTATTTTTTCCTCGTTTCTATAATATCACAAAACGGTTCGGTTTTCAATATCAAAGGTGATAGAGATTATCGTTCTCATAATCGGGTTCGGTCGTCAGATCGATGCCGAGCCTTGAAAGAATTGAGCTGTCTGTTCCGGAAAGAATGACCGAGCAGTGAACCTGGGCACCCTTGAGCATCGGCAGAAAGGAGAGAGCCTTTGCGGCAGTTCTGTTCCTTGCGGCGGCAACGGAGAGCGCAACAAGAACCTCGTCAACGTGGAGCCTTGGGTTTCGGCTGCCGAGGTAGTTGACCTTAAGGCTTTGAACCGGCTCAATGAGGTCTGAGGGAATGAGCTCAACGCTGTCGTCAATTTTTGCAAGGTGCTTGAGCGCGTTGAGGATCATCGAGCTTGCCGCACCGAGCAGCTGCTTGGTCTTTCCGGTGAGGACCGTTCCGTCCGCAAGCTCGATTGCGGCCGCCGGAGCACCCGTTTGCTCTGCAATTTCGTTTGCGGCTGCAACGACCTTTCTGTCTGCGGCCGTGATATCTGCCTTACTGAGGAGCAGCTCAAGCTTTTCGATTTCCTTTCCGGAATCGTGACCCCTTCTGCGGTCGCAGAGAGCCTTGTAATATCTTCTGATTATCTCCTGCTTTGCGGCCTCGCAGACCGCTTCATTGTCAAAAATGCAGAAGCCTGCCATGTTGACGCCCATGTCAGTCGGTGACTTATAGGGTGAATGGCCGTAGATATTTTCAAACATCGCGCTGAGAACGGGGAAAATTTCAATGTCGCGGTTATAGTTGACGGTTTTGACATTGTATGCGTCAAGGTGAAAGGGGTCGAGCATATTTACATCGTTGAGGTCAGCCGTCGCAGCCTCATATGCAAGGTTGACCGGATGACCGAGCGGAAGGTTCCAGATAGGGAACGTTTCAAACTTCGCGTACCCGGCGTCAATGCCGCGCAAGTGCTCATGATAAAGCTGAGAAAGGCAGGTCGCCATTTTTCCGCTGCCCGGACCGGGTGCGGTGACAACAACAAGGCGGCGTGTGGTTTCAATATAATCGTTCTTTCCGTAGCCGCTTTCGGAAATGATTTTCTTTACGTTTGAAGGGTAGCCTTCAATTTTATAATGGAGAAAGACCGGAACACCGAGGGAGGAAAGCTTCGCCCTGAAAGCATCGGCGGAATCCTGTCCGCTGTATTGAGTGATCACGACCGAGCCGACGTAAAGGCCGACGTTCCTGAAAAGGTCAATGAGCCTGAGCACCTCAAGGTCATATGTAATGTTGAGGTCGCCGCGCCTCTTTCGGCTTTCGATTGCGCCCGCACCGACGGCAATGACGATCTCCGCCTCATCTTTAAGCTCAAGCAGCATCCTCAGCTTGCTGTCCGGCTCAAAGCCCGGAAGAACGCGGGAAGCGTGGTTGTCGTCAAAGAGCTTTCCGCCGAACTCCATATAGAGCTTTCCGCCGAAGCGCGACATTCTCTTTCTTATCTGCTCGGACTGGGTCTTGATATATTTTTCGTTGTCGAATCCTTTTTTGAACATCTTGTTTCCTCTCAGCTTTCCTTGTGAATATCGTATCCTCAAAACATCCGTTTCGGCATACGTCTAATACTATATCAAATCCGCCGCACCATTTCAACAAAGAGCGGCAAAAAAGAAAGGAATTTGTTTGCCGCCTTGATTGACAGAAGCTCACAGGCATACTATAATCGGCATAAGGCACGCGGCAAGGCAGTTGTTTCCACGTTTCATGTGTATTCCAACAGCACGTCGGTTTTTCAACATCAGTCGTAAAGTTAATAAAAATTTCATAAAGAATGCGAAAAGCACTTGAAATTTGTCATTGACGGTGCTATAATCAAGCCAAGATAATAACCAAATTATAAAGGAGGAAATCCCATGAAAAAAGTATTATCTGTATTTATGGCAATTCTCATGCTCTTCGGAGCTCTTTCAATCGGCTCCTCGGCTTCATCGGCAACTAACAATTGGTTCAGCGCCGACGGAAGCACACCGGCCAACTATGAGCAGACCGTTTTCTATTTCGACCTCGGAATCGGTACTCTTCCGAACGCTTCGGTTTATGACCTTGCAACCGGCGAATTTGTCAGCGCAACCAACATCACCGGCAGCTATTACATGGTTCCCAGAAAAGAAACCGAGCAAAAGTCCGGAACATTCATCACTCTCCCGGACCTTGACGCTCCGGACGGACAGAAGTTCATCGGCTGGTACTGCTACGGCACCGAAAGCGGCAAGAGTGCTGCTGAGCTTAATCTCACCAGCAACACCTATGCTCCCAGCACCGGTTTCCAGATTCCCTCAGGCCTTCAGGGCGAAGTTCTTTGCTTCAGAGCCTCCTTTGCTCCCACCAAGCAGGAAGAACCCACTCTCAACAAGGTTATGGGCATCCTCATTAAGGTATTCGGCGCAATCCTCGGTATCCTCCTTTATCAGGGCAACACCGAAGAAGGCATCGCTGCAATGAAGAAGATTTTCAGCGGTCTCTTTTAATTGACTGAATGATTGAAAAACTTTCAAAGGACGCTTCGGCGTCCTTTGTTTTTTGTTCTGCGTTCCCTTCAAAGCTCGCTCTTTTAAGGTGTCCGGAGTTAAAATTTGTTGTTTTCTCAAAATTGCGCCTTAAAGAGCGTTTTTGATTTTTGACGTCAAACTACATTAAAGAAAACAAAAACCGCCTAAATGGGCGGTTTTTGCACTTTTTCGGTGTATGTTCATTTGCGCCGTTGCCGCCAAAGCAGCAAAAACGAGCAAAAAAGCTCAAAACTGCGCTCAGTCTGCCGCAACGGAAGTGATTTTTCCGGCCTTGCGCCTTTCCATGCGGTCAATGAGCGTTTCGTCGCAATTGTCCGCCATTGAACCGATCTTTTCCCAAAGTTCGTTGGCTCTTCCGCGCCAGACATCGAAGCCCTCCGGCGTTTCCGGAAACTCGGAATAGAGTGCTTTGATCTCCGTGCTGTTTTTGAAGGCCTTCATAACGTGCCTGATAAGCTCAACGCGGATTTTTCCGGTTGCAACGCCTGCGGTGATGAGACGCAGGGTTCTTTCAATCTCAGCCGGTGGAATCGAGATTCCCTTGCCGAAGCCCGCCATGATGCTCTTGCTGAAAATGATGTCGTTTTTGAAAAAGTATTCGTTTTCCTCACAGTTGAGGTACGCCGCGCCGGTGAGCAGCGCCATTGTTCCGGCAAAGGCCTTGCCCTGAACCTCAATGTAGCGTTTGTTGATGCTCCAAAGCCGCTCTTCGGTGAGGTAGCCACCCTCATTGAGTGCCTTTGAAATTACGTCAACCGCAATCTCGGCCTGATAGAGAGACGAAGTGCAGCCCTCGCCGTTGTTCGGCTTGGTCAGGCACGCCGCGTCGCCCATTGCGATAAAGCCGTCGGCAACAAAGGAATAAGGCGGCCTGCGGTAGGGGGTCTTTCCGTATTCAATTTTCTGAACATCATAGCTGCACCAGGGAACGTTCTTGCGGAATTCGCGGAACATCTCTTCGGCGTAGTCAAAGCCGAGGTTCGCGCCGACGCCGAGAATCGCGCCCTTTTCGTCCGCCTGCGGTGCAGTCCAGACCTTGTATTGCAGGTATGAATCGGTATGTATAACTTTTTCATGTCCGTCCGGGTAACGGATGTAGCGAAGAATTACATAAAACAAATCGCGCGGAGAAATCACAAAGTTTTCTGCGTTGATTCCGTCCGGCAAAGCCGTTCTTGCAACGGAGGGGATCCCGGAGCAGTCCGCAACGATTGAAGCGAGGGCTTCTTCCTCCCCTTCTGCGGTCTTATATTTTGCGCCGCTTATCCTGCCCTTTTCGTCAAAAAGGAAGCCGTCGAACGCCGCGCCGTAGATTATCTTTGCTCCGGCCTTCACCGCATCGTCGTTGAGACGCAGGATGTAGCGGTGCTTGTGCATACCGACAACCTCGTTGTGGGCGCGTTTGGGATAATTTCCGTAGGCGGAGTAATATGAGCCGCCGTCAAACTCAAAGGCGTAATCATCGTCCGTCCTTTCCGGAATCGGATAGCCGAACTTTTCCATCTCCTTCTTTTGCATATGGAAGATGTCATAGTTCCTTGAAACGTTTTCTCTCTCCTGCTTTTCAATGACGAGCACTTTGAAGCCGCGCTTCGCCATTTCGCGCGCAAACCAGCTTCCGGTCGTTGCCGCACCGACAATCAGAACGTCATATTTTTCCATTGTTGTCATCTCCGTTAAAAAAATACATATGTCTCTTTTCTCCGCGGACATTGTAGCACATGGAATTAAAAAAATCAAGAAAATTTCATTGTAATGAAATCGTAAGATAATCTTAAAGACTTTGGCTTTTAAAATGGCATATAATACTCACGAAGGGACGTGAAAGCATGAGCACCGAAACAAAAAAGACAAAGAAAAGGTCAGCGAAAATCATAATCACCGTTGCGGTTTTGCTTGCGGCCGTCTTGGTTTTCGGCTTTTTTCAGCTTGCCGCGCCGAAGATTTTCGGCAACAGGCTGTCCGTTGAACAGGGCGGCGAATGCGGAATCCTCTCTTTTCGCGATGCGGATATCGACAGAATGAGCCCTTCGATCGAGCAGGTAGAAAACAGTCCTTACGAAAAAGAAGAAATTCAAGCGGCAATCACCGGCGCAAAAAAGTGCTTCAAAAACCAGAAGAATTACATCAAGCCCCTGAGCTTTTCATACTCCGACGAAAAGTCTGCCGCCTTCCTTGAAACATACCGTCCGAACAAAGAATACGCCCAAAGCAACATCATCGCCGTCATGTGCGACTACACGGTGTATTGGGAGCTTGGAGTATTCGACGTCGGCACATATAAAAACGCGGCGATAGTCCTTGCAAGAGACGGCGAAAGTAAGCCGTGGAAAGCAATCAATGAGCCGTGGTCTGACTTCAACTTATGAAAAAACGCACACCCGTTTTGGCAGGTGTGCGCAAAAATATTAAAGTGCGTATGCAAACTTGACCGATGACGGTGAGCCGTAGCTCTTGCCCGAAGAGGTCTTTGTGTATGCCTTCACGGTGAAGTAATAGCATTTTCCGCTCTTAAGCGAACTTACCGTGTAAGAACCGTCTTTTGCGGAAACGCTCCTGACCGGCTTGTAGCCGCTCTTGCTTTTTTCCGAGATATAGACCGTGTATCCGTCTGCACCCTTCACCTTATCCCAGCTGAGCTTGACTTTTCCGTATCCCGGACGTGCAACGCCGGTGACGTTCACCTCAAGCGGAGCGGTTGAAGCGGTGAGCTTTGAAAGCTTTGAATAAATGGTTTTTCCGTCTGCCTTTGCAATCGCTCTGACTGCAAAGGTATATTTTTTTGAGGGTGAAAGCTTTTTCACCGTATAGCTCGTTCTGTTCTTTGAAAGCGCGGCAATTCTTTTTGTTTTTGAGCCGCTCACCGAAAAAACCTCGTAGCCCGCTGCTCCGGAAAAAGCGTTCCATTTGAGCTTTATTGAAGAAACGGTTGACTTTGCGCTCTCAAAACCGGAAACGCTCTTTTTTGAAAAGGACGAAACGTTCAGCTTTGAAACCTTTTTGCTTGTCTTTGCGTCGCATTTTTTGCAGACGTAGGAATAGCTGCCGCCTTTTTCAAAGGTCGGCTCCGAAGAGGAAACGAGCCTGTTGTCATGCTTCAGGCAGGCGACCTTGAACTTCACGGTGTTGCTTTGCGCGCTCTTTTTGCCGGTGAGGCCGTTCACAGCCTGCACCCGCGCGGCGTACCTTCCAAGGTCAAGCTTTGAAAGCTTGAGCGTGAGCGATCTTCCGTTCACGGTATAGGTCTTTGCCGAAGAAAAGTCATACTTTCCGTTTTTGAGCGGTGCAACCGAAACGATATACTTTGTTGCGCCCGAGCCGCCGCTGCTCCATGTGAGATTCACCGAGGAATATGCGTCGAGCGTTTTTCCGGCAGAGGAGCTGTTGAGCGACGGGGTCTTAGGTGTCGCATTCATTCCGGAGTATTTATTCCAATAGCTGCCCGAAGCCACCGAACCGCGCTTGTTCGCGTGGTATGAACGGTTGGCCGGAATTTCAAAATAGTAGCACCAGTAATACGCGGCATCATACGCGCCCGAAGAAGTGTTCGGAACCTTTTTGAGATAGTTGTAAATATGCTTGAAGTATCCGCTTTTCAGCTCATGCTCAAGATATCTGAGCTGACCGGGAATGCTCAGATAGTTATAGCCGTTGTTATTGCAGAACCTTTGCAGGCTGCTGAACCTGCCGCCGTTCCACATGCAAAGTCCGCCGCTGAGAAGTCCGTTTGAGTCATACATGACCCTCGACGGGTTGAAGCCGGACTCATGCTCCATGTTGGCCATAATACCGCAGGCCGCGGCAGTGTTAAAGCCGATTTCCTCAGTCAGGTAGGAAAAAACCGTTGACTTGTTGCTTTTGGATGAAACGCCTTGAGCCGAAAACGCAGGGACAGCGACAGCAAGCATAATTACAACTGAAAAAAACCACCGTAGTGTTCTTTTCATCAAATCACCTCACTAATAGATTTTTCTCTGCTTTTTCGCAAACCGCAAACGCGGCGCAAAAAGTGCAGGAAAGAGCATTAAACATCCTTTGAACAACGCGTTCCGGCCTGACCCGAAACAACGCAGCCCGTATTATAGCAACCGAACAAACTTTTGTCAAGCTTGGACCCGACCCGAATGGGAAATAATGACGTTTTTCGGGCAAATAAACGCCCTTTTTCGACCCTCGGTGGGAAAGCTGATTTGACCGAAAAAATCCGTCTTGAAAAGCGGCTGCTATATAATGTAATATATAGGCTCAAAAAAACACCTTTATTCAGGCCGCCGAAAATCGCTGTTTTTCGACACTTGGGAAAAATTTTTTGAAAAATTTTTTTGAAAGCCTGAAAAAAATGATTATTGTTTTGAATAAGAATATTAAATCTGTATTTTAAAGATATATAAGAAATAAAAAAGCGGTAATATCTGAGGATTGTTTTTCTAAAAACGCACCATTTTTAATGTATTTTTCCATTAAGTTGGTTTTAAGCCGTTTTTCGGTCAAAACTGTTTCGTTTGAGACAGGTTTTGACTGTTATTTTTCAAAACTTTAGCTTTTTTTGTGTCATTCAAGCCTTAACAACTGCAAAGCTTTTCCGGTCGTAAAACCGGGCGAAAAAACGCCCTATACTATTATATATATGCACGAATCCAAATCTTTGCAACCAAAGGCAAAAACCGCCGTGTGGGAAAAGCTCCCTCACGGCGGCCGCGTATACTATTATATATGTGATTTTGCGGTTTATTTGATCTGCTCAATGCGGTGCTTCTTCACCATGAAAACGCGCTTTGCAAACGGAAAGAGAAATTCATCGTTGACAGAATCTGTGTAAAAATCATCAATGACTCCCTCGGGAAAGACCTCGCGGAAGCAGGGAATCTTTCCTTCGCGGAAGCAGGCTTTTTTAATTTCGCCGGTCTTGATGTCAAAGTCAGTTGCAATGAGGTGCTTCACTCCGATCCGGTCGCAGATGTCGCGCATCATAAACTCCGGCGAAGCGGTTATTATCACATCGTCCTCACGTTTGACCTGGCTGTAAAAGGGCTTGATCTGTTTTTCGTGTCTGTCCCAGAAATCCTTGACGAGCGGCATCAGGTCAACGTTGTTCTCGCTGAAGAACTTTGTGATGTCGGCCGCGTATTTTCCGACAAAGTCATCAAAAGATATAAGCCCCTTCTTATATTTGAGCATGATGCGTATCATCGGCGGAATAAACTTCAGAATTTTGATGTCCTCGCGCAGATATTCAAGAATGAACTCAACCGAGCTTTCACCGTCATATATCGTTCCGTCAAAATCAAATACGTTCATTTTCTATACCTCAACAAATCACTTTATTTCTTCAAGCTTAAGATATTCGTCCTTCACAAGGCCGATTTTTTTGAACAGCAGATGGAAAAGCAGTGAGAGAATCGCAGGAGCTGCAACGTGCATGAGCAAAATGAGCAGAATCGTTTTTTGCGCACCGAAGCTTTCGCTCATTGCGCTGTATGCGCCGAACTGGCCGACAAGGCCGCTCGTGCCCATTCCGGCACCGGTGGCGGTATTTGTCATTTTGAAAACGCAGGTTGAAATCGGGCCGAGGATAGCTCCGGCAAGTGTGGGTGCAAGGAGAATCTGCGGACGCTTCATAATGTTTCCGAACTGGAGCATACTGGTTCCGACACCCTGAGAAATCAGTCCGCCTACGCCGTTAGCCTTATAGCTGGTTACGGCAAAGCCTATCATCTGAGCTGCACAGCCGACCGCGGCCGCCCCTGCGGCAACTCCGTCAATTCCGAGCATGATGCAAAGCGCAGCCGAGCTGATCGGAGCGGTCAGCGCAAGGCCGACAAGTGTCGCAACCGCAATGCCCATCGGGAACGGGTGCAGCCGGGTTGCGGCGTTGATTACCGAACCGAGCCAGTTCATGAACTGAGAAAGATATGGGCCGACAAACATTCCGACAAGGCCGCCGCTGACGATGGTGACAATAGGCGTGAGAACAATATCAAGCTTTGTTTTTCCGGCGACGAGCGAGCCTATTTCGTTTGCAACGGTTGCTGCCGCAAAGGCACCGACCGGGCCGCCCACACTGTAGCCGTATGCGCCGACGGCAATGCAGGAGAAAATGACCAGCGGCTTTGATTTAAGCCCATAGGCCACCGCCGCACCGATCGCGCCGCCGACCACCGGAGACGACGCCGAAAGAACCTCGGTAAAGTTTGAAAAGAACTCAAGGTGAGGAATTTTTGAAAGCTGACTGATTATCAGCCCAACAATAAGCGAGGAAAAAAGGCCGAGTGCCATTGCGCTCATTCCGTCAACAAAATACCGCTTGAAATATTTTTTTACGATTTTCATTTTTTATTCACTCCGTTCAACGCCGCGATTAAAAAAGCCGAAGGTCAAGCTTCTCCGCACGGCAACAGTCATCTAATTATAGACGATAGAGCCGAATAAATCAAGTATGAGAAAAGGTTTTCTCGCTCTCGCGCAGTTGACTTTTGCGGCGTGAATATGCTATTATTGTGAAGAATATACATCCGAAACGGAGTGAAGACAATGGATCTTGATTCTCTCAAAAAGAAAGAGCCTCTCTTCGGTGAATGGTACACCGATAATATTGTTGCACGCGGAAAAAGCTCTGTCGTTTACCGCGTGACGAAAAAATCCGGAGACGATGCGCTCGCTTTAAAAGTTATCCGCTTTCCAAAAAGCGATGCCGAGTTTTCAAACGCGCTCAACAGCGGAAAGTATTCCTCTGTTGCCGACTACCTTGACCACCTCGAAAGCGTTGTCCGCGCGAATATGGACAAGATGATGTTCCTTCGCGCAAACAAAAATATCGTCAGGTTTGACAACTATGAAGTAGTCCGTGAGGAGGGCTCGGTCAGCGTCATCATTCTCATGGAGCTGCTCACTCCTCTTTCGGCCTACCTTACAAAGGATAAGTGCACCTGCGGCGAGGTTGCAAAGCTCGGCTCCGACCTCTGCTGCGCCCTGCAAAGCTTCAGGAGTGCCGGTGTCATGCACCGCGATATCAACCCGGAAAACGTCTATGTTGACGGCACCGGGAACTATAAGCTCGGAGATTTCGGAATTTATACTGCGGAGAAAATCGAAAGCGGAAAATATACCGACGCCGCATATTTTGCACCCGAGGTCATAAACGGTACAGCCGCAACCGAAAGCAGCGACCTTTACTCCGTCGGGCTCATAATGTATAAGCTGCTCAACAACAACAGAACTCCGTTTTTGCCGGCCTTTCCCTCTCCGATCTCCCTTTCAGACAGGGAAGCTGCCTTTGAAAAACGCCTGCGGGGCGAAAACTTTCCAAAGCCCGCTGCCGCCGATGCATCACTTTCAAGGATAATTTTCAAAGCCACTGCCTTCAGAGCGCAGGACAGATATCAAGAGCCTGCCGCGCTCAAAACGGCTCTTGACAGCTATGTTTCATGGTTCAACAGTCCGGCCTATAACAAAGACCAGACTCCGAAAATGCAGACGGTCAAAAACTTCAGAATTGCAGACGAGGGAGACGTATATTTCAGCTCCTACGCCCAAAAGCCGTCATCACCGGAAAACACAAACGGCGCAAAAGCAGAATTCAACGAAGCTTTTGCAGACAGCGAAGAGGATGATGAGACACAGCGCAAAGCGGCCAACAGGAAAATCATTATCCTCATCGTCATTCTTGCCGTTGCGGTCATAATCGGCGCAATCTTCGTCTATAAAATGATGAACGGAACTTCTCAGCCCTCACAGACGGAAACCACAACCGCTCCGGCCGTAACAACAACTCAGGCTCCGGCAACAACAGAGCCGGAAACCACAACGAAAACCACGACCAAAACAACCACCGAGACAACAACGGAAACCACGACCGAAACAACCACCGAGACAACAACCGAAACAACCACTCAGCCGACAACAAAGCCGACCGAGCCTTCAACAGACTTCTTCCCCTCCGGCCACCAGGAGGGAGACACTGACACCAAGGGCAGGGTCTACACCAGAGTTGAGCAGGCCAAAGCAGAGTATGAAATCAACGAAGATCAGTTTTCAAAGGTCATCGTGAACATCGGCGACAATCTCGGTGATTCGCCGAAGAGAGCCGGAAAGGCTTACCTCATTCAGACCGCTTCAAACGGCACCGTCATCTCGCGCGAGGACTTTGACTTCAAGTGCAGCTTTGACGAGGAGGATCCGGATTCCGGACTTTCCTGCATTGTTGACATCGACCGCGAAATGTACTATGAAAGCGGAATGAACTATTACATCTGCTTTGAAGAGGGCGCAATTGTCACGGACGATTCAATCTCGCTCCCCTTCCAGATCAAGCTTAAATAAGCCGAAAAGCCTTCGCAGCTTTCTGTTGAAACTGCGAAGGCCTTTTTATGAAACGGTCGCAGGGAATATTTCCTTGCGGCCGTAATTATTTTCAGATTATACCCTGACACATCATTGCGTCCGCAACCTTGCGGAAGCCTGCAATGTTTGCGCCGGCAACAAGGTCATAGCCAAGGCCGTTTTCTTCTGCGGCCGCTGCGCTCTTGTCATGGATGTCCTTCATAATCTCATGTAGCTTTTCGTCAACACGCTCGGCAGACCATGCGTAGCGCTCGGAGTTTTGAATCATCTCAAGCGCGGAAACCGCAACGCCGCCTGCATTCACCGCCTTTGAAGGAGCGACGCCGCGAAGATTTTCCTTAAGGTATTCAAGAGCATCGTTTGTTGTCGGCATATTTGAAACCTCAACGTAATACTGAGTTTCATTGCCGACAATTTTTTTCGCCTGTTCAAGGTCAACCTCGTTTTCGCAGGCGCAGGGCATCACAATGTCTGCCTTAACGCCCCACGGCTTTTCGCCGGGGACAAACTTTGCGCCGAACTTCTCCGCATATGACTCAAGGGTGACCTCGTCCTTCGCGCGCATTTCAAGGAAGTATTCGATCTTTTCATCGGTGTTTATGCCGTCTTCGTCATAGATATATCCGGTTTCATCCGAAATTGTGAGCACCTTTCCGCCAAGCTCGGCAACCTTTTTTGCCACGCCCCACGCAACATTGCCGTAGCCGGAAATTGCGAATGTCTTGCCCTCAATGCTGTCGCCGAAATGATTGAGCATTTCAAGCAGATAATAAATTGCACCGTAGCCCGTTGCCTCCGGGCGGACAAACGAACCGCCGCAGGAAAGACTCTTTCCGGTGAGGACACCGTTTTCAAAAGCACCCCTGATTCTGCGGTACTGACCGTAAAGGTAGCCTATTTCCCTTGTTCCGACGCCGATATCTCCGGCAGGAACGTCAACGTCCGGGCCGATGTGTCTGTAAAGCTCCGTCATAAAGCTCTGGCAAAAGCGCATGACTTCACCATCGCTCTTTCCTCGCGGGTCAAAATCAGAGCCGCCCTTTGCGCCGCCGATCGGCAGACCGGTAAGGCTGTTTTTGAACGTCTGCTCAAAGCCGAGAAATTTCATCGTTCCGATGTATACGGATTTATGGAAGCGCAGACCGCCCTTGAACGGTCCGATTGCGCCGTTGAACTGAACGCGGTAGCCGCGGTTGACGCGAACCTTTCCGCTGTCGTCCGTCCACGTTACGCGGAACATAATTGCACGCTCCGGCTCGGTCATTCTCTCAAGAAGAGCGGCCTTTTCAAATTCGGGATGCTTGTTTACATATGGTTCAATCGAGGTGAGAACCTCGGTAACGGTCTGAATGAACTCCGGCTGATCCGGATTCTTCCTTTTAACGTCCTCAATGATTCTTTCAATGTAGCTCAAACGAACAACTCCTTTGTTCAATAGATTTGCCGATCTGCCTGCCTCATTTGAAACAAAAAGCGGCAGTATTTTCAATCAAATTCACTTCGACACTTTAAGCTTTTAAACTACTACATTTATTTTATACCGTTTCAGCAGGTTATGTCAACGATAATACATAACAAAAAAAATCCACCCAAAGGGCGTACTTATAACCGATTTGTCAATGAATGACCGCTCACTCAGGTGAGCGAAAATTCACCTTAATAGAATGAAATCAAAGACGAAAAAGGCTGCCGCAGAACTGCGACAGCCCCCAAAAAATTATTCTTCTAACAGCTTTCCGTGTCGCATATACACGCGCTTGATTCTCGGCATAAAATTGCAAAGCACCTCATAGCTGAAGCTGTCACTCATTTTTCCGAGCTGTTCGGCCGTGATCTCTGCGTTGCCGTCTTTTCCGAGTATAACGGCGCGGTCGCCGAGCTTGACGTCCTCAATTCCGGTGACGTCAACCATAATCTGATCCATGCAGACTCTGCCGACAACGGGAGCTTTTTGCCCGTTTATGAGAACATAGCCTTTTCCGGTCATGCAGCGGTTGAAGCCGTCGGCGTAACCGATCGAGACTGTCGCGATCTTTCTTTCATCAGGTGCGGTATAGATTTGACCGTAGCCTATCTTCGTGCCCTTTTTAACGGTCTTGACGTAGATTATATGGCTTTTGACCTGCATTGCCGGAATCAGATTCAGCCTTTCGGCGTGGATTTCACGCGAGGGATAAATCCCGTAAAGCGCAACACCGAGACGAACCATGTCAAAGCTCTTTTCCTCTTCAATAACCGAGGCACTGTTGCAGATATGCTTGACGGGGATGTCAACTCCCCTTTCCTCAAGCAGGCGGATGAAGTTTTCAAAACGCGCCGTCTGGCTGTTGACGCTTACCTTGTTGTCGATATCAGAGCAGGCATAATGGCTGAACAGACCTTCAAGGAAAAGGCCGGGCAAAGCCGCAATCTCCTTGACCTCATCGGCTCCGGCTTCGTTGTCAAAAAATCCGATTCTGCCCATTCCGGTATCAACCGCAATGTGAACCTTAGCTGTTTTGCCGAACCTTTGCGCCGCATCGGAAAGGAGCTTCGCCCCCTGCGGCTCGTAAACAGTTGCGGTGATATCATTTTTAATCAGCTCTTCAAATTCAATCTCACTCGTATATGAAAGAACAAGAATAGGCTTTTTGATTCCGGCTGCGCGCAGCTCCATGCCCTCATCAAGCGAAGCAACGGCAAAGTAATCGCATTTATCCTCAAGAAAAAGCGCAACACGCTTTGAGCCGTGGCCGTAAGCATCGGCCTTGACAACACACATCGTTTTTACATCGGGCGCAAGCAGCTTTTTGAGCTCGTTCAAATTGTTTTCAACGGCGTCAAGGTCAATGCGTGCGTAGCTTCTGTAATATAACGGTTTTTCTTTCAAGCTTACACTACCTTTCGGTTTTCTTTTGGTTTTTCCAAGTTCGGGAAGATAAACGGACAATCAGCCGTTGAGAAGTTTGAAGTTTTCCTTGTTGGTTTTGTAAAGGCGTTTGTAAACCTCATAATATTTGTCGTAAACCGCCTTAACGGACGGGTCGGGCCTGAAGGTTTTGTTGCTCTTGATGAGCTTTCCGGCTTCGGCAATGCTTGAGATTACGCCCGTTCCGACGGCAACAACAACAGCTGCGCCGACTGCGCCGACGTTCTGCGGACTTTCAACGGTTTCAACCGTTTTTCCGAGGCAGTCGGCAAGGATACGGCTGGTGGAATCGTTCAGCGCGCCGCCGCCGACAAAGCGGATGGTGTCTGAGGTGCTGACCTTTTTCTGCTGAGTTTCAAGCATCCAGCGCATATGGAAGCAGACACCCTCGATAACAGCGCGGATAAGCTCGCTTTTTCCGGTCTCAAGGCTGATATTCATGAACATCGCCCTTGAATTCGGATCCTCAAACGGGCAGCGGTTGCCGTGGAACCACGGGGTGAAAACAACTCCGTTTGAACCGGCCGGAACCTTTTCAATAACGCTTGAAAGGTACTGATAAAGGTTAGTATATTCGCTTTCCATGTCTTCGGCAACGTGGGTCTTTTTAAGATAAATTCCGATTTCATCGAGCGCAAGGTGATTCTTGACCCATTCAAGGCACTTGCCCGCGGTTTCAAGCTCTGCAAAATAGTTATAAAGTCCGTCCTGTGCTCCGACGATTGCGGCAATCATTGCTCCGGCGTCAACAACGTTCTTGTCAACAACGGTTGAAACCCAGCCCGAGGTTCCCATGTAAACATGGGTCTGACCCAGACCTACTGCGCCTGCGCCGACACCGATAAGCGTTGCATCTCCGCCGCCGCCGAAAACAGCCGTGCCTTCCTTAAGACCGAGCTCTTCTGCCGCCTTTGCGGTCAGGCCGCCGACCTTGTCGGTGCTTCTGATGATTTTTGCAAGGTGGTTCATGTCAACGCCGAGCATTTTGCACATTTCGCGGCTCCAGCCCTGCTTTCCTTCACGGACATCATAAAGCAGAGTTCCGAAAGCGGAATCCTGAGTCATAATGAATTCTCCGGTCATTCTCGCAATGAGCGCTTCCTTGACATCGAGCCACTTATATACACGTTTGAAATTTTCCGGTTCATTGTTTTTGACCCAAAGGTATTTATATACCGGGTCCTTTACGCTCAAAGGTGCAGCCTTGGTGATTGCAAGCGACTTGAGAAGCTTGACAACATTTCCGCCGGCAACCTTGAGGCCGTATGCCATATTCTCCTTGAGCTCTTTTCTTGCGCGCTGATCCATATAGCTCATTGCGCGGCGAACGGGCAGACCCTCCTTGTCAACAAGAACAAGACCCTGCATCTGGGAGCAGAAGGAAATTCCGCTGATCTCCTCCGGCTTCACGTCGGTCTTTGTGAAAAGCTCCTTTGTGGTTTTGCACATTGCAGCCCACCATTCATCCGGGTCCTGCTCTGCGCCGCCGTCGGGAAAAACATAAAGTTCATAGCCTTCAATTGCGTCCGCAACAAGTTCAACGCTGCCGTCAATTTTGAAAAGGCAGGTCTTGACGCCGGTCGTTCCGACGTCATAGGCAAGAGCGTATTTCATATGTATCACAATCCTTTCGGGTAGATATTGGGTTTCAGGGCAGATTTGACAAATCTGACTATATTGCGCACGGCGAACTCGTCCTTTTCAAAGATATCATCGCCGGCATATATTTTATAGCGCTCTCCATAGTACTCACAGGCATAGGAAAACTGTATGCTCACGAGGAGGTTGTCAACCAGAAACGCGGCCATTCCCGGGTCAATGTCGGTTCTGATTTCTCCGGCTATCTGGCCTTGAATGATCGCGGTTTTATATGCGTCGGAGGTGATAGTTTCCATTCTTGAAGCAAGCTTTTTCCCGAGTTCAACGTTGCGTTCGGTCGTAAATTCGTTATAGAGCTTAATCATTACGGCATTGCGCCTTGAAAAATCAATTGCCGCGCGAACCAGCTTTTCAAGCTTGAAAACAACATCCTCATCCTTCTCGTTGATTGCGTCGAGAATCTCCTCAAGGGTAGAAATTCCGTAGGATACGCTGGTCAGGAACAAATCGTTTTTGGTGTCAAAATATTTATAGAGTGAGCCGACAGAAACCTGCGCTTTTCTGGCGATGGTGTTGATATTTGCGCTTTCAAAGCCCTTTGTTGCAAACTCTTCAACCGCAACATCAAGAATTTTTCTTCTTTTTTCCTCCGAAATATTTTCAAAAGTCGATTTATAGTATACGCCCTTTTTTTCCGCCATTGTTTTTGTCTCTCCTAAACATAAAATGAATAACCACTCTATTTTAGCAACAACGGGCAAAAAAAGCAAGTAAAATCAGTATATTCGTTCCATTGTTTCATCCCTGTATCCATCGGCGGCGTTTGTTCAGCTCACAAAAGCAAAAATTTCGGCGCAGTTTTCTCTGCGCCGAAATTTTTTATTGACGTTTTTAATAAAATGTTGTATAATCGGCTATCAGTGTATTTGATATACACCGAAAATTTTTCTTTATTTCTGAAAGGAGTTTCAATCCACAATGGACGACCCGGGAAGTATTATCTTAAAATTATTGCTTCTGTTCGTACTCGTAATCATCAACGCCTTTTTCGCAATGAGCGAAATTGCAATCATCTCTCTCAACGACAATGTTGTTGACAAGCAGGCTGAGGAAGGCAACAAAAAGGCCAAGAAGGTCAAAAAGCTGACCGAAAACCCCAGCAACTTTCTTTCAACAATTCAAATCGGTGTTACCCTTGCAGGCTTTTTGACTTCGGCCTCAGCTTCAAGCAGCTTTGCCGATATTATTGCCAAAAAGCTCATTGCACTCGGCTCCCCGATTCCCGAAGGCATAATAAACGGCTTTTCAATCGTTCTCATTACGCTCATCATGTCATACTTCTCCCTCGTTTTCGGCGAGCTTGCGCCAAAGAGAATGGCAATGCAAAAGCCCGAAAAAATTGCATATTCCGTTGTCGGCATTCTTCTTGCTGTCAAAACGGTGACAGCTCCCTTCGTCAAGGTTCTTTCCGCTTCAACAAACCTCGTTGTCAAGCTCTGCGGCTTTGACCCCAACGCCAATGAGGAAGGTGTCACCGAAGAGGAAATCCGAATGATGGTTGACGTCGGCCAGGAAAAGGGCGTTATTGAAGATATACAAAAGGAAATGATCGATAACATCTTTGATTTTGACGACATCGACGTTTCCGACATCATGACGCATAGAACCGATATGTTCGCCGTTGAGGACACCGACCCGCTTGAAGATGTTGTTTCAATCTCAATCGAGCACGGCTACTCGCGTATCCCCGTTTTCCACGAAGATCCCGACAATATCATCGGTATTGTATACATCAAAGACCTTCTCAAGTATATTTCAACCTCACTGCCGAAGGACAAAGGCCCGAAGGATGTTATGCGCGAGGCGTATTACGTTCCGTTCAGCAAAAGCTGCGGTGAGTTGTTCAACGAGATGTGCGAAAAGCGCGTTCAGATGGCGGTTGTTGTTGACGAATACGGCGGAACTGCCGGTATCGTCACAATGGAGGATCTTCTTGAAGCCATTGTCGGCAATATTCAGGACGAATATGACAATGAGGATGAAGAAATTGTTGAGGTCTCCGAAAATATTTTTACAATTGACGGCACGGCCTACATTGAAGAGGTCAACGAGCTCGTCGGTGACGTAATTCCCGAGGGCGATTACGACACCCTCGGCGGCTTCCTTATCAGTCAGTTGGGCTTTCTCCCGCAGGACGGCGACATGAACGTTGTTGAATATGAAAACCTCAAGTTTACAATCCTCAACGTTGAGGACAGGCGAATCGGCAAGGTTCGCGTTGAAATCACTCCCAAGGTTGAAACCGATGAGGACGAAAAAGACAAGGACAAAGACGAAAAGTAAACACTGAATGGGACTGTCGCATTTAGCGCAGACCAAAGAGCAAAACAAAAAGCAAAAGACTATATTTCACGAGGCTTATCAAAACCGAGG
>CAKSYX010000001.1 GCA_934525065.1 uncultured Eubacteriales bacterium | reverse complement strand
CGAAAGTTTGGCGTAAAGGTTTTGCGAGTGAGGACATCACCGCAATGTCGCTCGTTGCGTAGTATTTGAACAATACCATATGGCGATATCGAAGCAAAAATCGGGATCAGCCCAAATCGCCGACCCCGACCGAAATTTTACCAAATAGCCTTTTCGGCAATGTCATTTTTGATCATTGCTTCAAAGTCTTCAATTGTGTAAGAACCGATGTCGCCGACACCGCGCTTACGCACCGAAACACAGCCGTTATCGGCTTCTTTGTCGCCGATAACGAGAGTATAAGGAACTTTTGCAAGCTGACTTTCGCGCAGCTTATAGCCAAGCTTTTCGCTTCTTGTGTCAACCTCAACACGTTCAATACCGGCTCTTTCAAGTGTATCTTTAAGCTTAAAGGCGGCCTGCTGATGTCTGTCTGCAATCGGAGCGATTCTGACCTGTTCGGGAGCGAGCCAAACGGGAAATGCACCTGCAAAGTGCTCGGTAATTACGCCGATGAAGCGTTCGATTGAGCCGAGAACAACGCGGTGAATCATAACAGGACGGTGCTTTTCGTTGTCAGCACCGGTGTATTCAAGTTCAAATCTTTCCGGAAGCTGCATGTCAAGCTGAATCGTTCCGCACTGCCATGTTCTTCCGAGGCTGTCTGAAAGGTGGAAGTCAAGCTTCGGACCGTAGAACGCGCCGTCGCCTTCGTTGATGACATAATCCTTACCCATTTCTTCAATCGCTTTTTCAAGCGTTTCTGTTGCGAACTCCCAGTCCTTGATGTCGCCCATGTGGTCTTCCGGCATGGTTGAAACCTCAATTTGATAGGTGAGACCGAATACGCTGTATACTTCGTCAAAAAGCTTGACAACGTTTTTGATTTCATCTTTCATCTGTTCCCACGTCATAAAGATATGAGCGTCGTCCTGAGTGAAGCAGCGAACGCGGAAAAGTCCGTGCAGTGCGCCCGAAAGCTCGTGGCGGTGAACAAGACCGAGCTCACCCATACGAAGCGGAAGGTCGCGGTATGAATGGGGCTGCGATTTATAGACGAGCATTCCGCCCGGGCAGTTCATCGGCTTGATTGCAAAATCGGTGTCGTCGATGACGGTGGTGTACATATTTTCTTTGTAGTGATCCCAGTGGCCGGAGCGCTCCCAAAGTGAACGGTTGAGCATCATCGGAGTGCTGATTTCAACGTAGCCGTATTTCTTGTGGACCTGACGCCAGTAATCGATCAGCGTGTTGCGAAGCAGCATACCCTTGGGAAGGAAGAAGGGAAATCCGGGGCCTTCGTCAAGGAGCATGAAAAGTCCGAGCTCCTTACCGAGCTTTCTGTGGTCGCGTTTTTTGGCTTCTTCAAGCATCTGAAGGTACGCTTCAAGCTCGGAAGCTTTGGTGAAGGCAGTTCCGTAGATTCTTTGAAGCATCTTGTTTTTTGAATCGCCGCGCCAGTATGCACCGGTGCAGTTGGTGAGCTTGAAAGCCTTGATTCTTCCGGTGTCGGGAATATGCGGGCCTGCGCAAAGCTCTTCAAATTCGCCCTGACGGTAGAAGGAGATTTTTTCGCCTTTTCCTGCGTGCTCTTTGATAAGCTCTACCTTATAAGGCTCGTTTCTGCTTTCCATGAGGGCAATAGCCTCATCGGGATCAAGCTCAAACTTTTCAAGCGGAAGAGCCTCCTTGATGATCTTCTTCATTTCACCTTCAATTTTTTCAAGAACTTCAGGTGTAAAGGTTACGTCGGAATCAAAGTCGTAGTAAAAGCCGTTTTCAATCGCGGGACCGATTGCAAGCTTTGTTTCCGGATAGAGACGCTTGACCGCCTGAGCGAGAACGTGTGAGCAGGTGTGGCGGAAGTTTTCCTTGCCTTCTGTGCTGTCAAAGGTGAGAATTTCAACCTTGCAGTCCTCGTTTAAGGGAGTGCGAAGGTCTTTTTGAACGCCGTTGACCTTGCAGCCGCAGGTTGCCTTGTAAAGACCTGCGCCGAGACTTTTTGCAATTTCAAGCACGGTGGTGCCGCTTTCAAATTCCTTGACAACGCCGTCTTTTAAAGTTACATTGATCATTTTTCTGCTTCCTTTCGGTATGATATGAAAATAAAAAAGCTTCACCCACAGCATAAAATGCACAGGGATGAAGCTGAAAATTCAGTTCCACGGTTCCACCCGTATTCCGCAAGAATGCGGCACTCAAAAGGCCTTAACGCGGCCTTCACGTTGCGCCTTATCGAATAACGCTTCGGCGCACAGCTCAAAAGTGGTGGCTTTTTCGGTTTTCAAAACGCCGCTTTCAGCCGTGGCGGCGAATCTCTTTTTGAAAACGGATGAAAAAGCTGTCTTTTTCAACGCTTTATAATGGGATCTGCTTTATTACTCGATATTTTATCAAAGACGGGCTAATATGTCAAGGAAAAGAGGGGAACAATACTTGATTTTTTTGACGTTTATGCTATAATTATACGGTATTTTTTAATTCCGGCGGTCTTTGAACCGCCCGTTTGGGGGAATCATCAATGAAGCGAACCGAAATTGCAGAAATTTACAAGGACGCTGCTGCTTACACCTCTTCGCCTGTCACCGTCTGCGGCTGGATCAGAACCAACCGCGACTCAAAGAACCTTGGCTTTATGGAGGTCAACGACGGTAGCTGTTTCAAAGGTGTTCAGGTCGTTTTTGAAAGGGAAAAGCTGGAGAGCTTTGCGGATATCGCAAAGCTCAACGTCGGAACGGCGGTAATTGTCACCGGCAACGTTTTGCTCACTCCCGAAGCGAAGCAGCCGTTTGAAATCAACGCAATAAGCGTCGAGGTTGAAGGTGCTTCAACGCCCGATTATCCGCTCCAAAAGAAGCGCCATTCGCTTGAATATCTGCGCTCTATCGCTCATCTTCGTCCGAGAACGAATATTTATTCTGCGGCCTTCCGCGTCCGCTCTGCGGCGGCTTTTGCGCTCCACAGCTTCTTCAGAGAGAGAAACTTTGTTTATGCCCACACGCCTCTCATTTCCTGCAGCGACTGCGAAGGTGCAGGGGAGATGTTCCGTGTAACGACCCTTGACATGAATGATCCGCCGAGGAATGAGGACGGAAGCGTTGATTTCTCGCAGGACTTTTTCGGAAAGAGCGCTTATCTCACTGTTTCCGGCCAGCTTCAGGGCGAAATTATGGCTCAGGCCTTCGGAAAAATCTATACCTTTGGCCCGACTTTCCGCGCTGAAAAGTCATACACACAGCGTCACGCCGCTGAGTTTTGGATGGTTGAGCCGGAAATTGCTTTTGCCGACCTCAATGATGACATGGAGCTTGCCGAGGCGATGATAAAGTATGTTATCAATTATGTTCTTGAGCATTGCAGTCAGGACATTGAATTCCTCAATCAGTTTGTTGACAAGGGGCTCATTGAACGACTTAAAGCCGTTGCTTCCTCAGACTTCGGCAGAATTACATATACCGATGCTGTTGAGATACTCAAAAAGCACAATGACAAGTTTGAATACAAGGTTGAATGGGGCTGCGATCTCCAGACCGAGCATGAACGCTATCTGACAGAGGAAATTTTCAAAAAGCCTGTTTTTGTGACCGATTACCCGAAGGAGATCAAGGCTTTCTATATGCGCCTAAATGACGACGGAAAGACTGTTGCTGCCTGTGACTGCCTTGTTATGGGCATCGGAGAGATCATCGGCGGCAGCCAAAGAGAGGAACGCTATGACGTTCTCGTCGACCGTATCCATGAGCTCGGACTTAAAGAGGAAGATTATTGGTGGTACCTTGATCTTCGTAAATACGGCGGAACAAAGCACGCCGGCTTTGGTCTCGGCTTTGAAAGACTTGTAATGTACCTTACTGGTATTTCAAATATCAGAGATGTTCTCCCGTTCCCGAGAACAACCGGTTCGGCAGATTTCTAATTTTAGGAGGTTATTTGTATGAAGTATTCGGAGTATTCAAAAGAGCAGCTTCTTGCCGAAAAGGCGAAGCTTGAAGAAGAATATAAGAATTTTAAGTCCAAGGGGCTGAAGCTTGATATGTCAAGAGGCAAGCCCGGCGCAGATCAGCTTGCCGTTTCAAACGGACTTCTTGACGCAATTACCTCCAAGGACTGGGAAAACAATGCCGGCAACCACAGCCTTGAATACCGCAACTACGGACTTCTTACCGGTATCATTGAGTGCAAAGAGATTTTTGCCTCTCTACTCGGCGTCCCGGTTGATGATGTAATCGTCTGCGGCAACTCGAGCCTTAACCTCATGTTTGACTATATCACGCAGTGCATGATGACAGGCTCGGACGGTATTCCGTGGAAGGATCAGGGAAAAATCAAGTTCCTTTGCCCCTGCCCGGGATATGACAGACATTTTGCAATTGCTCAATATTACGGGATGGAGCTTATTCCCATAAGGCTTACCGGTCACGGACCGGATATGGATCAGGTTGAAAGACTTGTTAAGGATCCTTCTGTCAAGGGTATGTTCTGCGTTCCGAAGTATTCCAACCCGACAGGTGAGACATACAGCACCGAAACCGTTGAAAGAATCGCAAAGCTTGAGCCTGCTGCGGCCGACTTCAGAATAATTTGGGATAATGCATATATTATTCATGACCTGACCGACACAAGCGATGAGCTTGTCAACATTTTTGATGAGCTTAAAAAGTACGGCCATGAGGATATGGTTATTGAATTTACTTCAACCTCGAAGATCAGCTTTCCCGGTGCGGGCGTTGCCGCGATTGCTGCGTCTCACAGGAACATTGAAATAATCAAAAAGCGTATGAGCGTTCAGACAATCGGCTATGATAAGATCAACCAGTATCGCCACGTCAAATTCTATAAGGATGTTGACGGAATCAAGCGTCACATGAAGCTACATAAGGAGATTCTTGCACCGAAGTTCAAGGCCGTTATAGACGCATTTGAAAACGGTCTCGGCGAATACGGAATTGCTCATTGGTCGAAGCCCAACGGTGGCTATTTCATCAGCCTTGACGTTCTTCCCGGAACGGCGAAGAGGGTAGGCGAGCTTTGCAAAGAGGGGGGTGTAACGCTTACCACTGTCGGAGCAACGTTCCCGTACGGTATTGATCCGGAGGACAAGAATATCAGAATTGCGCCGTCATATCCTCCTGTCAATGAGCTTCTTGAAGCAACGAGGCTTCTGTGCATTTGCGTCAGACTTGCTGCTGTTGAGCTGATTCTCAAAACCAAATAAGTTTCACAATTATATAACAAGAACCGCAAAAGGAAGGGATGCCTTTTGCGGTTTTTTTCTTGCCCCAAAAAGTTTTTGAAATAATTTTTTGCCTTTAAGGTTAGATTTAGGAAGAAATGGCATAATTTTACAAAAGGTGAACAGCTGCTCATTGATTTGTGCATTATAAACAACTCATTGGATGAAATTCCTTCAATTTGTACAAATTTGCTATGGATTTTCTTTGAAAAAAGTGGTAATATGTTAACATGATGTTAACAATTGAGCGGTGCCGAAAGCGGACTGTTAACAGCCGCTCTTGTAAGCTAAAAATATAAATATGTAAGGAGATGTCGTTATGACCGTCACTAACACCGAATACTTCGGAATCCAAAGAAAAATCGTTGCCAATATGACAACCGAGTCATGGCAGAATATTCCTCACGTAACCTATATGTATGAACCTGACGTCACAGCGTTTTTCAAAGAATATAAAAAGCTTAACAGAGGTCGCAGCGGCGACGAAAAAATCACCTTCAACACCTTGATGCTCAAGGTTGTTGCCGAAGGACTTAAAGCTGCACCGATCATGAACTCACATATCGAGTTTGACAGAAAGCTCGTTCGCGGAAGAATCGATACATTTTCAGAAATCAACATCTCAATGCCGACGATCCTTCCAAACGGAAAAATGATGACTATAAATCTTCGTGACTTCGGCAACAAGAACCTTGACGAAATGACGGCTTATATCAACGATGTGCGCCGCCGTGCCGAAAAGACGAATCTCACCGAGGCTATGTATTCCGTTTCATTTGATAACACCATGAAGAACCTCAAAAAGGGCAGAATTTTTCAGACTATCGGCAGACTTTACGGAGCAAACTTCGGCAATTGCAAAATCACTCACTTCCGCGGAAAGGCAAAACGCGAATATGAGGCGATTCCGGAAACCGAAAGGCTCACGATAAAGGATCTTGAGCAGGGCACGGTCACTGTTTCAAATATCGGCTCAACCTATCTCGCTCAAAGGGGGGCCACCGCTCTTCTTGAAATTGTTCCCCCTCAGGTGTGCGCGCTTTCCGTCGGTGCCATTCTCGACAAGCCGGTCGTTGTAAAGCACAGCGACTCAAGCAAAACTATTGAAGCAAGAAGCGTGCTTCCGATTTGCATTGCTTTTGACCACAGGGCTCTCGACTTCGGCGAAATCGTTCCTTTCATGCAGCGTTTGGACGAGATTTTTGAAAATCCTTCGGTCATTCGCTCGTGGGTAGGTGACAGCGGAGACAAAAATGACGTCTTTTCTGTTGTTGCTTAAATTAGACATCTTCTCTCCCCTTTCTATAATCTTTTCTTGCGAAGCGGCAGTCACTCAGGTGGCTGCCGTTTCGTTTCTGCTTCATATATTCCGAACAGCCTGAATATGATTCAAAAAGGGGTGTTATGCAAAATGAAGCGTTTTTTTAAAATTATCCTGCCTGCTTTGCTCGTTCTGCTTTTGCTCAGTGCCTGCACGCAGGGCGAATTCTGCAACCCGGAGCTTTTTCTTGAAAGATTTTCTGAATTTTCTGGAAACGAAATTAAAACAGAAAACCTCATCGGTGCGGAAGACGGTGATTCAAATGTCTGCCTTTTTGAAGCCGCAGAAGCGGACGGAATTAAAACCGCCATAAAGCTCTTTTTTGACTCACAGGGAAGAATTTCAGAAGTCCGTGTAATCGTTTCAAAGCTTGACGAAAACGGAAATCCGATTCTGCTGACTTCACGGGCTAAAGAAGCTTTTCTTGAATCGGCAAAAGCAGCTGCCTGCGCTTTTGACAGGGATATTAAAGGAAAAGTCGGTGAAATTTTTGAAAGCCTTTTTACTCTTGATGAGCTTGGAGATTCAAAGACAGCCGAAAGAAACGCCGTGTATGGCCATCAGAGATACGTTTATCTTTCAAACGCGGCTGTTTCCGAAGTTGTAATTTATAACGCATGGCTTTGCCCTGCACAGGAGACGCTGAAGCCCGAAAGCAAGGCAGCGTTTGACAAAACGACAAACGTCAGAACACAGACTGTTCCGCATAAATAAAACAACTGACTGCCGTAAAATTTTGCGGCAGTCAGTTTGAGTTTTGTTTTACTTTTTTCTGGGCTTCCTTTCGGCCTTTTTCTTAAAGCCGTTTTTGTCGATGTAATAAGTATTGTCGAGCTGAGAGGTAAGGCTTTCTTTAAAAGAGTCGATATAAAGCCTGCGCAGCTTTTGCTGTTCAAGCTTTTCAACTTCTGTCAGCCCTTCGGCCTTTGATTTTCTTGAAAGCTCGTTGATTCTGTCAATTTGCTCTTGAGTCACCATTATTTTTCCTCCTCTTCCCATTTTTTCCAAGTATCCGGGCAATAGCCGACTGTTGCTTTTTTTCCGTTTCTGACGATCGGCGTTTTAAAAAGCTCGCCGTTTTCAAGGAGCTTTTCTTCTTTCGCTTCCTCCGTTGCGAGATATTTAATGAACGAAGAATCATATTTTTTTGATTTTTCATTGATAAGGCTGTCGAGCTTTCCGCCGACAGCTTTTTTTACGCTTGCAAGCTCTCCTTTGCTCAGGCTGAACCTTGAAAGGTCAACGAACTGAAATTTAATTGACCTTTCTTTAAAATAACGCTGGGCTTTTTTGGTGTCAAAGCACTTTGAAGTGCCGTATATCTGAATGTTCATATTGCAGTTTTGTTTAAGCACATATCCTTTCGTTTTCTTGTCTCAGATTATACTCCCTTACAGACAAAAAATCAATATTCGCCGTGAATGTTTAAAAGCGCAGCGACCTTTTCTCCATTTAGCCTTCTTAGGTAGTTGCTCGTCACACTGACAACATCCTTTGAAAGCAGAACAACGCCGAAGAGATTCGGTATAGCCATTAGACCGTTAAAAATGTCCGAAATGCACCAGACAAGGTCAAGTTTTGCAACTGCGCCCAAAAAGCCGAGAAGGCTGAAAATAATGATATACAGCTTGCGTTTGCCTTTGCCGAAAATGAAGTCAATGCTTTTCATTCCGTAGAATGACCAGCCGATGATAGTTGAAAAGGCGAAAAGGGCAACCGAAACCGCGAGAATAACGTCCGCCCATTTTCCGAAAACGCTGTTGAACGCCAGTGTAACCAAAGCGGCACCCTCAACTTCTTCAAGAATGATTGCGGGAGCAGAACCGTTTTTTGAACTGCGGACAGACATGATATTTATATATGTTAATTTGTTTCCCTTAACAATTTTGTTGTCAGAGTTCAGGGTATAAACAGCGTTTTCGTGTGTATCCGAAAGGGGAACGGAGAGGGCGCGGTCTTTCGTTTCATCGAGCATGATGTATTGCGGGTTTTCTGTCAGGTTTTCAAGCGCTGTTTTGAGGGGAACGGCGTTCACAGAGGTTGAAAGCAGAACAAAAGCCGTTATGGTGCAGATAACCGTTGTGTCAACAAAAACCTGAAAAATACCCCACATTCCCTGAACGGCAGGCTCTTTTACATTCGAAGATGAGCCGACGAGAACCGTTGAGCCGAGTCCGGCTTCATTTGAAAAAACGCCGCGTTTGAAGCCGACGGAAATACATTTCCCGATGACCGCTCCGCCTATTCCTCCTGCGGCCGAACGAATGGAAAACGCATTGGAAAAAATTGAAGAAAAAACAAGCGGCGTACTTTTTGCATTTGAAAAAATTATGTAGAGGGAAGCGGAAATGTAAAACAAAGCCATAAACGGAACCAGCTTTTCGGCTATCGCTCCGATACGCGAAACACCGCCGCCGATTGCAATGAGCGTTACTACCGCTATAATTGCACCTGTTATGTGCGGGGAAATGTTCATCGAGGAGGAAAACACGACCGAAATCGAATTTGACTGGCTCATGTTGCCGATTCCGAAGGAGGCGAGCAGGGTAAAGAAAGAGAAAGCATACGCAAGCACATTGCCAAGCTTTGAAGTGAACCTGCTTTTTGAAAGCCCGTCTCTGATATAGTACATCGGGCCGCCGCACCATTCACCGTCAGCACCCTTGAAGCGGTAAAAAATTCCGAGCAGGTTTTCGGCGTAGCTCGTCATCATTGAAATAAGCGAACACAGCCACATCCAGAAAACCGCACCGGGGCCGCCTGCTGCAATTGCGGCTGCAACGCCGGCAATATTACCCGTGCCTATTGTTGCGGCGAGCGTGGTTGACATTGCCTGAAACTGAGACAGGGTGCTTTGGCTTCTCTGATCTCTGACGCCGCCTTTTTTGAAAATGGCGAAAAGTGTGTTTGAAAGCCAGAGCTTCACATGGCTGAACTGAAAGAATCTCAGCTTAACAGTGTAAAAGATTCCGACGGCAACGAGCAAAAGAATTGTCGGCAGACCCCAGACTGCCGAGGCTATTTTCTCAAAAAAGGCAAGAACTTTTTCCATTCGGCCACACCCTTTGTTTTTTAGTATAGAATATGCTTTTTCATTTGCGGGATATGTGTTAGGCTGCACTTGAAAAGGTAAGTGGCGTGTGCTATAATTTCAACGGAACGGAGGTCTTTTGATGAATTTATGCTATATCATTTCCGCCGGCGAAACAGGGAAAATTGAGATCAAAAAGAATGATGGCGACTATATAATCTGCGCGGACGCAGGATACAAAAAAGCACTTGAAAATTCAATAGTTCCCGACCTTGTTGTCGGCGACTTTGATTCGCTCGGAGAAATTCCTCGGTTTGATAATATTGAACTTCATCCGGCCGTAAAAGACGAAACTGATACTTTTCTTGCCTTGACCTGCGGAATTGAGCGCGGCTATAAGAGCTTTGTGATTTTTGGTGCGCTCGGCGGAAGGCTCGATCACACTTTTGCAAACATCCAGCTGCTCAAGTACCTTGCGGAAAGAAATATTGAATGTACACTCCATTCGCCGCGCGAAACGGTAACGGTCTTGAAAAATTCATCACTTGAGTTTTCTGAAAACGAAAAGGGTACTGTTTCGGTGTTCTCTCTTTCTGACAGTTCGGAAGGCGTCACCGAAAAAGGTTTGAAATATTCTCTTGATAACGGCGTTCTGACCTCTTCCTTCCCGCTCGGTGTCAGTAATGAATTTATCGGCAAAAAAGCCGTGATTTCCGTTGAAAGCGGCGTTCTGATGATTGTCCGCGAAAAAATTACATAAGCCTGTTTAGCACTTTTATACTTAACAAAAAGGAACTGCCGCAACAGTTCCTTTTTGTGTTCATAACAGCTTAGTCAAAGCTTAGTGCAGTATTCAAGGTATACCCAGCCCGAAGGGGTTTTGCCCCATTTTCCGCTGACTTTAGTAACCGTGAATTCCGTACCTCTGACGTAGCCGTTGACCTTTCCGCCGAGTATAGTCAGCACCTGCTTTTGCGCGTTTTTGGTCAGCTCATCAAACTTCAGATATGGGTACTTTGTTCCCGCCCCCGTCCGAACATTCAAAACACTGGCGTCCGTAACGCGATAGTTGCCGGTTTTATACTTGCTTTGATTTTTTGTGCTGCTGCTTCCTTTGCGTTCTTCCTTATTTTCTTCCTTTTTTCTGAGCTTTTTAAAGCTCAGTCCGGCGCTGCTGTCAACCTTTGTGAAAGTCGGGTCGAGAAAGAAGAGCTTTTCCGGTTTGAACGCTTTGTTTGTGGTCGTCAAAACCCATTTCCTGTTTGAGTTGAGTGCCCAGCCGTTGCCGGACATTGTGCCTTTTCCGCCGCTGATGTGAAGGTGGTTGCCCGTTGCGCCGTCACTGCCCTCGCGGCAGATCTTTTCTCCGCGCTTGAACGTTTGCCCAACAGAAAGCCTTTTTAAATCTGCATCCTCCGGGTGTGTCACCTGCATCGTGAAGTAATCCGATGTTGAATCGGCAAAATCGACCTTTGCTGTTGACTGGAGCCAAATTGTGTTGGTTCCGCCGTTGCCGACTCCGTAAATGCGAATAAGCTTCATCTCGTCACATGGGCAATACAGCCAGTCGCGTCCGCCGTCCGCCCCTGCTTCGTCAAACGGGTAATCCTTCGGTGTTCCGGTCGTGTGAGGATAGTGCGAAGTTTTTCCGAGGTAGGTCTGGGTTATACGCATAATTTTTGTCGGATATATGAGATAATTTGACATGGTACACCTCCTTTCCCTTCAGTTTATGTTTTGAAAAAGAAAGGGGTGTATGGGTTAGCCAAACAAAGACGAACTGCCGCTTTTCCGCGACAGTCCGTATGAACTTATGCAAACAGTCTGTTGCCGACAATAACAGCGTAATCCGATTTGAAGTAGTCTTCGGACTGACTGCTGAAACCGAATGCGCGCCAGCATTGGTCAAATGTTATGTCTTTACTGTTGCTTAAAACAAGGAAGGTGACGTTTTTTGCCGCGTTCGACATCCTGCCCGTAATTTCAAGACGATATTTGTATTCGTTGTCACCGATTGTCCACATTCCGTCTGACTTTCTTGAATAAGTTTTTGTAATTATGAATTCCTCGTTTTCGATTTTTTGAGAAATCTCTTCAGTCGGCGTGGCGTTGTAGGTCTTTATAATTGAAGGTTCGGCGTTGTTTATTCCGAAGTACTCAGCGGCCTTTTGAAAGCATGAAATTTGAAGCTCATCGGAATATTTTTGGATGTTAAAGGCCTTATGCTGCAGCCGCAGCGGAAATTTTTCTTTGATATCAGCTGCATATTCCGAACCTTCTCCCGGTTCCCAATACTCAACAAGCTTATAGTGACCGTGCCTGCCTGTTTGATTCACGGTAACAGCAATCGGTGATACAAAGGCGTAATCAACCTCTATTGCATTATTTTTCAGGCTGTATTCCTGATACATTGCCAGTATATATACGGTTGTTTTTCTGCCGGCTTTTTCAGTTCCGAACACTTTGTGTGCCACAACCGAGAAGCTGCCGTCAGATTCATCTGTTGAGCAATGGTTTGTGATTTCGCAGTCAATGAATAGCGAAAGCTCATCGCTCAGACCCGTTCTCGGGCTTGTCAGAAAACACATGGCAGTCACAATGCTTGCAGTTATTGCAACGATTATTACCCAAAACGCAGGTCTCTTATAGTTCAGAACAGACTTCACACGGCTTTTTACTCCCGTTTCGCCGAAGGCGAGAGGACAGGCGTCGATCATTCGTCTGTTTACGCTCAAAGTCAGGAGCGACTGCGAATAATTCGCACGCTGTTCGGCCGATAGGTCTTTGATTACCCTTTCGTCACAGGCAAGCTCAATATCTTTGCACAGCAGTACATATGAAAGCCACATCAGGGGATTAAACCAGTAGACAGCAAGGAGGAGAAATCCCAGTGGTTTCCAAAGGTGGTCCTTTCGTTTGATATGCGTTTCTTCGTGTGCTGTAACACTCTCTAAATTCTGCTCTCCGATACCGAATGGCAAATAAATTTTAGGCTTGATGATTCCAAAAACAAAGGGTGAAGCAACACTTTTGCTCTGAAAAATGTTGTTCCTTAGGAGTACGGCAGTTTCTGTCTTTCTCCTGATGCGCAGGCAGCTTATTATAAGGTAAATCAGCATTGCCGCTATTCCGGCGAACCAAACAGCCGCAAGGATCGGCAGGACTATTTTAAATTGATTTATATTAGCTGCGGTATTTCCGAAGGCTGCATTGCTTACGGCAGAGCTTACAGCATTGTTGATGAAGGGGATACCGCTGTTTATACCAACAGTTTCGCCGGTAATAATCTCAGGGCTGACAGTTTCTGCGCTTGGAATCAGGCTTACCGCACTTTCGATGGTGAAAGGACAAATGAGGCGAATAGCTACAACGCCCCAAAGCAGGACGCGAACCCATTTAGGTGCTCTTTTCAAAACAAAACGCAGCAGCAGTACCGCGAGTATTATCCAGCTTCCGGAGATTCCCATGTTTACGATCTTCAAAAAAGCTTCAGTCATTGCATATTCTCCTTTCTGAATCGGTCGATCATTTGCTGAACCTCGTCAATCTCTTTTTCAGAGAGCTTTTGGTGCCTTGTGAAAGCAGCAATAAACGCGGGTATAGAACCTTCAAACTTTTTTTCAACCATATCATCAATTTCGGCGGCCTGAACATCGTCCTTGTTCACAAGAGAAGTGACAACGGTGTTTTCATTTTTCAAAACTCCGCGCTGTGAAAGGCGTTTGATGACGGTATAGGTCGTTGTTGGCTTCCAGCCGAGCTTTTCTTTGCAAAGCTTTACAAGCTCACTGCTTTTTATCGGTTCATGCTCCCATAAAATCAAACAAAAACGGTATTCGCTTTCAAAAACTTTAGGTGTGTCCATAATAAATTCTCCTTTCCGGCTGACAAAGCACTGTGTCTGTTTTTGCTGTCCTGCATCGGCCTTGCAGGGCAAATTGACAATTGAATGAGTGTTTAGTATCTCTTCGCTCACTCTAATGCAATAGAGTACATTATTACTCTAACACATTAGAGCAAGAATGTCAAGCCCTTTAGTCGAGATAAATGAAACACAGTGCAGTTTTTCAAGAGCCAATTTTTGTCGAGACAAGGCAAAAAGGTGAGTAATGCTGACGTATTGCGAATCGTTTTGACGCAGTATCGACGGAAATTAGCCTTTAAAAACCGCATTGGGGTTTCGACTCAACTCGGCTTAAGCAAAAAAACAACAGAGGCCCGGTCACCTCTGCTGTTTTTAATGCTGTGTTATTCAATTTCAAGGAGCTTTTCCGCTTCTGTCTGGTCGATTTCTTCAACAGAGCGAAGCTTTTTTTGAATCTGTACGTTCCGGCTTTGCGCATCGTCAAGTGTTTTTCCGGCTTCGTCAATTTTTTTCCTTGCTTTTTCGAGTACAACGCCGAATTTTTCATATTGAGTTTTCGCCGCAGCAAGAAGTGCGCGTATTTCCTTGGCCTTCTCGTTAATTGCCATGGCACGGAAGCCGACCGAAAGTGAATTGAGCAGGGCGGTTATTGTTGAAGGACCGGCAATCATGACGTGAAACTCGTTTTGGCATCTCTCTGCAATTCCGTTGTGCGAGCCTATGATTTCACTGTAAAGTCCCTCTGTTGCAAGGTACATTATTGCAAACGGCGTTGTTGCCGGCTCGTTTATGTATTTTTTGACGTCCTTGGCCTGATTAATAACTCTTGTTTCAAGTGCTTTTCTTGCGCTTTCAACGCCGCTTGCGTCTCCGCTGTCGGCGGCGGAGCAAAGGCGGATATAATCTTCGACCGGAAATTTTGAGTCTATGGGTAAATATATAAAACTGTTCTTTTCGTCGTTGGACGGAATTTTAACGGCAAACTCCACAACCTCGCGTGTGTTGTTTGGTGAATAGTTTTTGACGAACATCGAGGGAATGGTCTGCTCAAGAAGTCCTTCAAGCTGAACCTCAGCCCACGTTCCACGCGCTTTCACATTTGTGAGTATTCTGTTGAGGAAAGTTACGTTTTCTGTGACGCCGCTTGAAAGAACTTTCATCTCACCGAGTGATTTATAAACGTTTTCAAGTTGTTCGCTGACTGTTCTGAAGGAGGAATCGAGCCGTTTTGTGAGCGTTTCGTTCAATTTTTCGTCAACCGTCAGGCGAATTTTTTCAAGCTTTTCGCTGTTTTCCGTGCGAATTTGGGTCAGACTTTGAGAAATTGCAGCCGTAACTTTTGCGTTGAATTCGTAATTATCATGAATCATTTTTTCAAGCTTTTCCGTCATTCCGGAAACAGCAAGGCTCAACTCCTGACGTTGGGCAGTTTGTGCCTGAGCGTTTTCAATTCGGCTGCGGCTGAATTCTTCTCTGACGCTTTGCGCATTTTCCTTCAGTGCGAGGTCAATTTTTCCAACAATTTTTTCATTCTCGGTGGCCAACTGCTCATAATCTTTCCTATTGTTCCTGACAATCATTAAAATCAAGGTGACAGCGTTTATAATAATAGTAATCGCAATTAAAGCGTAAAGTAAAGGCAGGCTCATAGAATTCCCCTTTGCATATTTTTTGATAGTATAACATGTTTATTTGCATGTATTGTTTAAATTTTAGAAATAAATATAAGGACTGAATAAAAAATGATTAAACGTACTTTGGCAGTTTTGCTGACCGTTTTGCTTTTGGCTTCGGTTTTTTCGGGTTGTTCGTCAGACGGCTCCGGAGAACAGATAGTTTTTCCTATTGATAACGAACCTCAATACCTTGATCCGCAAATTGTTTCAGACAGCGGTGCTGCCAATATAATTCAAAACTGCTTTGAGGGACTTCTGACATATGATGCCGATGGAAGAATTGTTCCTGCCGGCTGTGAAAGCTATGAAGTTTCTGTTAACCGTTTGGTGTATACATTCAAACTGCGCAAGGACGCAAAATGGCTTGTGCCGCGTGCGGCGAGGACGCTTTTTGAAGAGGATGAGCTTAAAAGTTTTGACACCTCGGTTAAGGCCGCCGACTATGTTTTCACTTTCAGACGACTTGCAGACAGCGACACCGGTTCACAGTACGCTGAGCTGATCATGAACATCAAAAATGCAAAAAAAGTGAACAAAAAGCAGCTTTCCGCGGAAAACCTCGGCGTGTACGCCAAAGATGATTATACGCTTGTTATCGAGCTTGAAACGCCCGATGCCGATTTTCCGGCCGTTCTGACGTATCCTGCCTGTGTTCCGTGTAACGAAAAGTTTTTTGAAATGACAAAGGGCAGGTACTGCCTTTCACAGACGTATATTATTTCAAATGGGCCGTTTTATATTTCCAACTGGACTGACGGAACGGCAATTACTGCGAAAAAAAACGACGAATACCACTCTGCATCACTTGTGATGCCGTCTTCCGTTTATTTTTCCTTCAACAACGAGAAGAACGCAAGAGGCGACAAAGTCGAAAACGGAACTTATGAAGTGTCTCCTGTCAGTAACGCTCAGGCAAAGGTACTCTCAAATAAAAAAGGAATTACCATTCTCGGCTTTGACAATTCATGCTATTCGTTTTTGTTCAATTGCTCGGATGAGCTTCTTCAAAACAAATATCTTCGTCTTGCTCTTGCATATTCCCTTGAAAAAAGTCAGTTCATAAGCGGCACGGGAAATAAAGCAGCCGACGGAATCGTTCCCGATACCTGTATTGCCGCAGGGGCAGCCTTCAGAAAAAGGGTCGCGCTTCCGAAACAGATTGAGGAAAACGTTAATACTGCGAGCAAGTATTTTAGCAGTTTTCAGAAAACAACAGGTCTTGACACCGTTGAACTGAAGGTACTTTGCGATTCTGATAATGAGCTAAACGTCAGAAAGGTAATGCAGAAATGGCAACAGGTTTTTGGTGTAAAGTGCAGTATCACCGTTGAGGTTGCCGACGAGGTAACTCTCGGCAGTCGCATTAAATCCGGTGACTACCAGCTTGCTTTTTCGGATGTTTCTTTTTCAGGAGACACTGCGCTCAATGTTCTCAGTACTTTTTCATCATCCGGCAAGAGCAACTTTTCGTTTTTCATTTCAAAAGAGTATGATAAGCTTGTTGAAAAACTGGGAGCCGCTAACGGAGAAAGAGAGTTCCTGACCGCGCTTCAGGGTTGCGAACAGTTCCTTCTCAACAGTGCCGTTTTGGTTCCGATCTACAAGAGTCAGGGCAATTTTGCCCTTGCAAAAGGCGTTTCGGGCGTTGTGTTTTCTCCGGGAGGGGAGTATGTATATTTTAAAACTGCTGTCAAAAAATAACGACTGTGGTTTCATCGCTGCATAATTTTGGACAAAGCAGCTTCAAACAGCGATCGAAGAAACAGATGACCTGCCCATTGTCAAAGTTTTTCAAAAAACTTCTGAAAACACTTGACTTTTGTGTGGCGGGTCATTATAATATCCAAGTGGTTTGGAACGCATCCGGGTGTAGCGCAGCTTGGTAGCGCGCTTGACTGGGGGTCAAGAGGCCGCAGGTTCAAGTCCTGTCACTCGGACCATGACAACAGAAAAGCCCGTAAGCGTAGTACTTACGGGCTTTTTCGTTTTTCAGTGTATGTTGTCAAGCGGCGAATGTAGGTTTTAAACAGGGTGTACCCCTAAGAGACTTTCTTAGGGTGCTTTTATTGTTGCTATGTGTCAGATACACAAAGCATAGGATTACGGTTGGTGATAGCTTTGGAAAAACACGTTGAGGTTGAACGCAGCATAATCAAAAAATACCGCAAGGAGATTTGGAAGCGTTTTATTGCCGGGATTAACGAGTATGAAATGATCAAGCCCGGAGACAGAATTGCTGTTTGCATCTCCGGAGGAAAGGATTCAATGCTTCTTGCAAAGTGCATTCAGCATATTCAAAAGCACAGTGATTTTCCGTTCGAGGCCGAATATATGGTTCTTGATCCGGGATATACCGAGGAAAACCGGCAGAAAATAATTGCAAACGCCGAGCTGCTTGAGATACCAATTCATATTTTTGACGCGAAGATTTTTGATTACGTCGTCGATGTTAATGATTCGCCCTGCTACCTTTGCGCAAGAATGAGAAGGGGATACCTGTATAAAAATGCACAGGATTTAGGCTGCAACAAAATTGCTCTCGGACATCATTTTGACGATGTGATTGAAACCACTCTGATGAGTATGCTCTATTCGGCTGAAATCAAAACCATGATGCCGAAGCTTCACAGTACCAATTATCCGGGCATGGAGCTTATCCGTCCGCTATATATGGTTCGTGAAGCGGATATAAAGGCGTGGGTGAGATATAACGGACTTGAGTTTCTTCAATGCGCCTGTCGTTTTACCGAAGCTTGCAGTCGAGAGGATAACGAGAATCTTTCAAAACGCAAAGAAATGAAAGAACTGATTTCACACTTTCGAAAGACCAACTCCAACATCGAAATGAATATTTTTCGCAGTGTCCACAATGTAAATCTCGAAACCGTGATAGGTTACAGAAAGAACGGAATCAAGCATAATTTTCTCGATGATTATGATAAGACCGCAACTTCGGAAGATGGCTGATCCAAAAATGTGCTGAAGTAATTGCAAAGGTCGTTAATTTTTCTTTGAGCAAAATCAAGGAACTGACGGCGAGAGCAGGTGTTTTTGCTCGTTGCCCACCATCTTGCAAGGCTGACGGTAGCTCCGGCGTAATAATTCGCCATCAGCGGAAGGTTGTATCCGAGCTTTTCACTCAGTCCGCTTTTTACTTCAATCTGCTCGATTATGAAGGCGGCAATTGCGTCCGAAAGCGCATTTGTAAATGATGCGGAGTAATACTCTGAGCTGACATGCTCAACAAATTCTTTGTTGGCTTCAATGAAGGACACGACCATTTTAACCATTTTCATGCAGCTTTCTCTCATTGTGCTGATTGAAAACTCCTTGCTCGGCCCTTCAAAGTCAAGCTCACCGAGCTTGACTTTGAGACAGCAGTTCAAAAAATCGTGCTTGTCAATGAAATGCTTGTAAAATGTTGCTCTGTGAACATTTGCTTCTGTGCAGATTTCAAGCACAGTAAGATCGTCAAAGCTCTTTTTTGAAAGGAGCCTTATTAAAGCTTCTGTCAGCTGTTCATATGTTCTTTTTACACGAACATCGGTTTTCTTCAAAAAAACACGCCCCCCTTTATTGCTTTTCGCCGTCCTCAAAGAGATTTGATTTTATATCGTCTCTGAGTTTTCGAATGCGTTCAAGTTGTTTTTTCATATTGATTTCAATTGAAAAGTTGTTGCGGAAAAAGCGGTTCGAATACTTTTTCCTATCTGCTTTGTCAGATTTTCCCTTGGAAAATCTCAACTCAAATTCCTGAATAATTTCCTGAAGCTCTTCAAAGGCTTCAATTCTGGTGTCATAAAACCTGTCGCTTTTGTTTTCGATTGAAAGCTGAAGCGATGTTTTTTTGTCCTCCAGCGTAGTTTTGACATTGCTGAAAGCCGCACTGACGGACTCGAGAATCTTGCTAAGCTTATCTTGAAGCTTTCTGATGTCGAGTGCTTTTCTGACGGAGTTTGCAACATCAAGGAAGAATACTGCAAAAATAATGATCAAAAGAACCCTGACTGTTCTGAGGTTGAAATTCTGAACGATGCTGTCGATTTTGGGATGAAGAAGCTTAACAAAAGCAACCGAAGCAATTCCCCAGTACAGCGTATGCTTGAAACAGATTCTGCCTTTGATGTTCAGGAACTCATAGGTGTAATCCCACCAACGTGCATGAAACAGAATCTCCATGAGCACACTGGTGACATACTCAACCAGGTCACATAAAACCATGCCGAGAAGAAAAACGGCGAGCATATTATCTTTGAACGGATTGTAAAGGAAGACGGTCATCACAAGGGCACCGGTGCCGTATATCGGGCACATTGGGCCTGTGAGAAAGCCGCTGTTAATTATTCGCTTTTCTCCGATTGAGCGGTAAAGACTTTCAACAAACCAGCCTGCCGCACTGTAGAAAAAGAACAACAATATATAAATAGGAATCTTGTTCATGGCAATACCCTCTCAACATCGCTCAAAAAGCGCTGCTTATATTTTTTTGAAAGTGAATAGAGAAGCTCACGCGCTGCGCAGTATTTATCTGCAAAGCTGACAACATAACCCTCACGGTATTTTGGCGGAACAATTGTTAACGGCCACATATGGCGTCTGACACAATTGATGATTATATCATTTGAATTCGGTGCAAGCTCTTTTGCGTTGAGCGCAGCATACCGCGGATGCTTGTATCCGTGAAATTTATGCCACTTTCCCTTGTCGGTCTTTCCGTCACGCCAGTCATAATAGAACAGGTCATGCATTGTTGCACCTCTTGCGGCGCAGACTGCGTTCCAGCCGAGCTTGCGGCAGATCATGTATGAAAGATACGCAACGCCGGTAATGTGCTGAAGACGGTCGATGTCAAGATGCTGTTCATATTTTGCAAGAGACTGAACCTCATCGCTGAAGTAAAGGTCGCCGACAACATCAAAAAAACCGTTGCTGTTGCGCCTTGTCAGTTTATATGTTTTGCAATATTCGTTATATAATTTGCCCATTTTAGTTTTGCCTTTCTTCCAAAAAACGTTTGCTGATGAAGTGTGCAACGGCGTCCGAGTCGTTGCTTTGGATGACTCCGGTTGCAATTGCCTTAAGCTCATCGCAGGCGTTTTCAACTGCATAGCATTCGTCTGCAAGCTTAAAAAGGGGAATGTCGTTAATGTTGTCGCCAAAGGCTACGATGCGGTCAATGCCCAACATATTTTTAAGTTCAAGAGAACCGCTTGCCTTGTTAACATTGTCTTTCATCGCTTCAAGAAAATAGCAACCGGTATAGTTATCCCGATAAAAATTGCAACTGAGACCTTTGATTTTCAGCATACCTTCATGGATTTTTTCAAGCTTTTCCTTTTTGTCGAGCATGACGATATAAATAAAGCCTCCGTGGCCTTCAAAGCTGATTGACGGAACCGGCAAAAACTCTTTGTTAAAAAATGCTTCGCGTTCGTTGACGTAGGCTTCAATATATTTGTTGTCGAGTTTTACATAGTGAACCGACATTTTTCCGTTTTGCTCAAAGTAAAAAAGCGGAGCTTTTCCAAAGCGCGAAAACAAAGCTACAACGTCTTTACCTGTTTCGGGAGACATCTCGTGAATTCTGAGTGTTTTTTTCTGAACGGGGTCATAAATGCAAACACCGTTCATGAGAACTAGCGGCAGACGTAAATCGACATTCCTAAACAAAGGAACAACCGTTGCGTAGGTGCGAGCCGTTGCAACAGAAAACAAAAGTCCCTTTTTAATGAGATCGTTGATTATTTTGGCCGAAGCTTCGCTGACTTTTGCGCTGCTGTTTAAAAATGTTCCGTCAATGTCGGTAATATAAAGCGTTTTCATATGTAAAGTACCTACTTGTGTCACTATATACAGTCATTATAACACCCCATCGTTAAAAAGACAACTGTCTACGAAATTAAATTGCGACAAAATTATACTTTTGGTCGTTTAAAAATTTATGTATAAATTATAAAATATAAAAAATCTATTGAAATCTCTTTAAAACGCAAGTATAATGTATTCATTATTATCCTGTGCAGCCGCGCTTTGAGCGTTTGGTTTTCGGCTGCATTTTGAAAAAGGGGACACATATGTTAGGAAAATTCGTCAGAGTACGTGTAACTTCCCCGATGCACTCTTACAATAAGCGTTTCGGCTTTAAGTATAAGCTGAACTACGGTATCGTTGAGGGCGGAAAAGCTCAAAAGAACTCCGTTATGAGCGCTTATATTATGGGTATCAATCATCCGGTCAGAAATTTTGACGGCCGGGTCGTTGCTATTCTCCGCCGAAACGGCGGAAGGGGTGTTGTTCTTGTTGTTGCACCGAAGAGTACACGCTTCATCGTCAACGATATCCGCCGCGCGATTGACTTTGCTGAAGGAAAAAACGGCTTTACGCTTGAATGCCTTTATGAAAGCTCCTGCGGTGCCGTTGTTTTCCGCCGTAACGGCGAACAGAAAAAATTTCTTCTAATCCGCAACAAAAGGAGTGCTCACTGGGGCTTCCCGAAGGGGCATATCGAACCCGGAGAAAGCAATGAGCAGACTGCGATTCGTGAGGTTTTTGAGGAAACGGGAATCAATATCCGCATTTTGCCCGGCTTCAAAAAATGCTCCGAGTATACAATACAGGGTCGCATTGAAAAGGCCGTTTCAATTTTCCTTGCTCAAACCGATGATGTTGAATACACTATTCAGGTTGAGGAAATTGAAGAGTGCGGCTGGTTTTCTTTTGCGGACGCAATGAAGACGCTCAATTATGACAACGATAAGCGCATTCTTGAGCAAGCCGAGGAATATCTCGAGGGAAACCATATCGGAGGCTGATTATGTCTGAAACGATTGCAAGGTTTTTTATTGATAATTTCGGCGATAAGCTTTCTGCTGAGCTGATTGCATTTGTTATTTCAATGCTGCCGATTCTTGAACTTCGCGGCGGGCTGATTGCGGCGAAGCTTCTCGGCCTCAACTTTGCCAAAGCATTTGTAATTTGCTTCATCGGCAATCTGTTGCCGATTCCGTTTATCCTGCTTTTTATCCGGAAGATTTTCAATTGGCTCAAACGCTTCAAAAAAGTCAACGCGATGATCGATAAGCTTGAAGCAAGGTCGATTCGCAAAGCCGGGAAAGTCAAAAAGTATCGGCTTTTGGGTCTGTTCCTTTTTGTTGCCATACCTCTTCCCGGAACGGGAGCGTGGACCGGAGCTTTGGTTTCCGACCTTCTTGATATCAGAGTGCGTCATTCTTTTCCGACTATTGCCGCCGGTGTGCTCGGTGCCGGAATAATTATGTCGATTCTTTCCTACGGTATTCCCGGATTGTTCGGCTTTTAAAGTTTAGTTCAACATAACAATTTAAGCCTGCGTGTTTTGATAACACGCAGGCTTTTTACATAGTTACGAATTATTATGAGAGTAAAATTCTGTCCGTGGTGAGCTCGCTGCCGACTTTGTCTTTAAACCTGACCAAGAGGTCGCTCACGGTCAGGCTCTCTCTTTCTTCGCCGCAGGTGTCAAAAACAACATTGCCGTCATTCATCATGATTGTTCTGTTGCCGAGGTCAAGGGCGGACTGCATATTATGTGTGATCATCATGCAGGTGAGATTGTTTTCGCTGACGATTTTTTCGGTCAGTTCAAGAACCTTTTCTGCTGTTGCCGGGTCAAGCGCAGCTGTGTGCTCATCAAGGAGGAGGAGCTTCGGCGGATTTATCGTTGCCATGAGGAGCGTAAGTGCCTGCCTTTGCCCGCCGGAAAGCAGACCGACGGGTTGATGCATTCTGTCCTCAAGCCCCATGTTCAGCAGCGAAAGCCTTTCCTGAAAGTCTTTTCGATCTCTCTTGGTGACGTGGCTAAGCCAGCTTCCGCGGTGGGCAGCGAGGGCAAGGTTTTCTTCAATGCTCATTCCGGGTGCACTTCCGCGCATAGGATCCTGAAAAAGCCTGCCAATCGTTTTTGAACGCTTGTGTTCAGCCAAGAGTGTGATGTCGGTTCCGTCAAGAATGATTCTGCCGCTGTCCGTGAAAAACACGCCTGATATTGCGCCGAAGAGCGTTGATTTACCTGCACCGTTCGCTCCGATCACGGTTATAAAGTCGCCCCTTTCAACCTGAAGCGAAAGATTTTTGATTGCCGTTTTTGCGTTGACAGTTCCCGGGTTGAAGGTTTTGGTGATGTTCGAAATTGAAAGCATCATTGTAAAACCTCCTTTTTGCTGCGAAGCTCCATTCGTCTTTTAAGCATCGGAATTTTTGTTTTAAGATAAGGTGCCGAAATTGCAACAATAACGATAACAGAGGAGACAAGCTTCAGCATATACGCAGGCATATTGAAGCGCAGAGCGGCTGTGTATACAAAACGGAAAATCAGTGCACCGAATACCGAACAAACGGCACGGACGGAAATGCTTTTTCTTTTGCTGAAGAGTATTCCGCCGATGAGCAGTGAGGCGAGCGCAATCGTGACCATTCCGGTTCCGATATCGATGTTCGCCGATTTCTGCGACTGCGCAAGTAGGCAGCCGGAAAGAGCTGTAATCGCGTTTGAAATGCTCAGTCCGATTATTGTAATTTTCGCTGTGTTGATTGATGAGGAGCGAACCATGTCAGGGTTGTTGCCGGTTGCGCGGATTGCAAGGCCAAGGTTTGTTTTCAGAAAAAGTGCAAGGAACAGAACGACCAGTATCACTGCTGCTGCGGCAACGATAAGCTTATTCTGAGCTTCAAAGGGAGTTCCGGAAAGCAAGGTCTTAACCTTGGTGAAAACAGTTTCTTTTCCTGCCAGGTTGACAAGGGAGTTGTTTTTCATAACGGCAATGTTGATTGAATAAAGTCCGGTATTAACAATAATTCCGGAAAGCAGGCTGTCAATTCCCATCTTCGTCTGAAGAAAAGCAGTGATGAAACCGGAAATGACACCGGCCAGCATGGCAATGGGAATAGAAAGGAACGGGTGGCCTTGTCCGCTTATTGCAACCATGGAGCCGACGGCTGCTCCGAGAGTGAAGCAACCGTCGGTTGAAAGGTCACAAACGTTGAGCATAGAATAGCTCAGAAAAAGCGAAAGAACAGTCAGGGAACTGATGAGTCCGAGCTCTGCCGCCGTTTGAATCAGGCTGAGCATTGAGGATAAATCCATAATAATCTCTCCGTTGTGTTTTTATTTCGGTAGAAATGAATTTTTAGTGGGCTTTACTGAGCTGCCGAAAAGCTTTCAGCGGTTTTAATTTCCTTAACCTCCGTGCAGAACGGTTTGATTTTTTCAGAAACTTCGTCAAACTTAAGTCCAAGCTCTTCGCAGATGTCGGTGTTAACCGTTGCGGTACCGTTGTCAAAGGTGCGGACCGGAATTTCGCCGGGGTTTCTGTTTTCGGTGAGAACTTCTGCAATCATTTCTGCTGTCTGTTCACCAAGGTTTACATAGTCAACGCCGTAGCCGAGGAAAGCTCCGTTGAGAGCAAATGAATCCGCGCCTGTGTAGTGGGGGATGCCTGCTTTTGCAAGAATTTCATAAATTGAAAGCTCGGCCTTCATGATTGAGTTGTCGGTCGGAGTGAAAACTGCGTCAACCTTATCGGTTACAAGAGACTGAGCGGCAAGAATGATTTCGTCAACCGTTCTTCCGTTGCGTTCAACAACTTCAATGCCCTTGTCTTCAAGGTACTTCTTTGCCGCGGCGATGGGCGTTGTTGATGAATCCTGGCCTGCGTCATAAAGAAGGCCGACCTTTTTGACGTTATTGTTTACGGCAAGCATAAGGTTCATGATGGCGGAGGTGTCAAGGTAGTCGCTGGTGCCGGTGATGTTTTTGCCCGGCTTTTCAAGTGAGCTTACAAGCTTTGTTGAAACTGGGTCGGAAACAGCTGAGAAGACAACAGGGATGTTGTTGTCTTCGGTTGCGCTTTGCATAGCCATTGCAACCGGGGTTGCAACGCCAACCATGATGTCAACCTTGTCAGCAATGAAGTTCGCAATGATCTGGCTAAGAACGTTCGGGTCTGCCTCGCAGTTTTCATATGAGATCTCAAACTTTACGGGCTTTGTTTTTTCAATTTCGGAGAGCTTTGCTTTGATGCTTCCGACGATTTGGTCAAGCGAGGCGTCACTGACATAGTTGCAAAGACCGATTTTGTAGACAATCTTTTCCGTGTGCTCTCCGTTCGCTGTCGAACTCGGGGTGTTGGGTTTCTGGCAAGCTGCAAAAGCAAGAATAACAAGTGTGAGTGAAAGCACAAGTGCGATGATCTTTTTCATAATAAAATTCCTTTCTGATTACGTTTTGGTTTGATATGCTCATTTATATCCGTTTGAAAAATCTGATTCATGTTCGGCGCCGCGCGCCATCGTTTGTTTTTCATGAAATGACCTCCTTTTTGCAACAAAAAAACTGCCCCAGCAATAACTGCTGGGACAGGATAAATAACAATTCCTGCGGTGCCACCCGGCTTAACGCTTTCGCGTTCTCTCAACGCATACAATCATATGCTGACTTTTGATTACGGAGAGTCCAACTCCGTCTCACATACTCCGGCAAAGCCGTTTCCGTTCGCCCTCGAAAGTCCATTCAGCCTTGCGCTTTCTGCCGCGTTCCCACCATCGGCGGCTCTCTGAAAGAAAGGGAACAAAACCTACTCACTCTTTCTCATCGGTTTGTTTTGTTGTTGACACGATTAAATCACTTTTCGATTCGTTTGTCAAGAGTTTTTTCAAAAAAAGTTGAATTTTTTTGCGGCTTTATTTGGCACAAACAGGCGAAATAATATTCAGAAATTTAGTTTGTGTTGACAAACTAAATGCCGAATGTACAAGCTGCATAAAAAAATAATTAAAGTTCATAAACAGTATATGAATTTTACATTGTTTGTGATAAAATACCCGATGAAATATCGACATACGTCGAAAGGAGACCGATACAAAATGAAAACATTCAAAAAAGGACTGAGTATCATCCTTTCCGTTCTCATGGCGTTTTCGTGCTTTGCACTTTGCGCTTATGCTGCGGATGATGATATATCATCGCTCAAAGTCGCAGTTGCCAGCGATATCCACACCGTTGAAAACGAAGAGATCAATGACATTTACGGCGACGGAATGTTCGGCAACAAGGGAATGCTTGTCAGCCTTCATGATGAATCATACGGAGTTATTGATTCGTTTATGCGTGAGGCGATTGCGAACGGTGCCGAGCACATCCTCATCACGGGTGACTTGACTAACAGAGGTACAGCCGAGCAGCACAAAAAGCTTGCCGCATATTTTGATGCCTTTGAAAAGGAAACCGGTGTTCAAATCTATCTTGTTCCCGGAAACCACGATTATTATAACCTTGCCGAAGATGGCGTTGAGTTCTTCCGCGAAAACTATTATAATTTCGGCTTCAAGGAAGCATACGCTCGGGACGAAAAGACCTGCTCTTATGCCGTTGACCTCGATGATGAATACACTCTCATTGCAATTGATTCAAACCTTCCCGGAAAGACCCGCGACGGCATGACCGACGAGCTTTACTCATGGATTTTTGAAGAGACTGCAAAGGCTCAGGCAAGAGGAAAAAAGGTCATTGCAATGATGCACCATCCTCTTATGCCTCATTTTGCTCTTCATGATGTGATTCTTCCCGCTTTCGTTGTTGAAAACTGGCGCAAGGTCGCTTCAAAGTTTGCAGACGCCGGAATCAAATATGTCTTTACGGGACATAAACACGTCGGTGATATTGCCGTTCACAAAAGCGCACTCGGCAATGAAGTCTATGACATCTCCGCTTCGTCGCTTCTTGCGTACCCGATCGAATACAGACTTGTTGATTTTTCTCAAAACGGGGTTCAGGTCAGAACAAGGTCGGTCACAAAGATTCAGAACATGGACCTTATTGCAAAAGGCCACAACGAAAAAGCCCTTGAAATGCTTTCAACCGACCTTCCGGCCTATGCAAACCTGTTCTTTGACGAAAGTGCAAGGTATATGGTAGGTGAGTTCGTGAGTGCCGACTTCCTATGCGGACTCATCGGAGCAAAGGACGCTGTTTTGTATGATACCGTTGACGGCGTTTGCAACAGAGCAAAGAAGCTCATTTTTGCTCCGCTTTACGGCGGGGAGGACAGCTTTTCCGCCATTGCAAAGGAAAAGTATGACATAACTGTTCCCGAAAGCGACTATGAAACGATTTTTGACGTTGCAATGGTCATCCTTAAAAATCACTTTGCCGGTGATGAAAACTATCTGGCAGACAGCATTGAAATGAAGCTTGCCGTCAATTGCGTTGCCGCGCTTGTTGCCTATGCTTTTGAAGGTGTTCCCAATGATGCAAGATACGCGATTTTCAACGCGATTTTCAAGCTTCTCGGCGTTGATCCTTCTGCTCTCGGAATCAGCCTCAAAGCACTTGTTCGCGACTTCGGTTCCGACGGTGAGTTTGGAATGCGTGTTACCTCGGCCGTCCTTGAGCCGGTTCTTAACGGAATCATGGTCGATGAAGCTCCCGGAGATAAGAATGTTGACCTTCCCGCATACGGTGAAGTCAAAACCGAAATGAGCGTTGACTCTGTTTTTGCAATTTTCAAAAAGATCGTCTACTTCGTAGCCGACCTTCTTGAGTATATTTGGAAAGTCCTTTCAATCGCTCTCGGATAAAATTTGAATATCAGTTGCCGCCGCGCCAAAGGGGAGAAAACTCTGTTTTGGTGCGGCGTTTCTTATAATAACAAAGCTGCCGGGAAAACCGACAGCTTTGCTTTGGAGAAAAAGATTGGGTAATAACTGATTTTTAGTCGTCAAGTTCCTTTTCAAAATCGAGAATTTTGCCTGTTTTTGCATTGATTGAGTATTCATACTCCCAATTGCCGACATAGAACTCAACTTCATATTCATAGATTCCGTCGTCTTTTTCGAGCTTGACTTTCTTGAATGAAACGTTCTTTTCGCTCACGCCTGCATGAGCGAGGGCAATTGCCTTTGCTTTGCTCACACTGATGAATTTGTTCTGTGCGGTCTTTTTTGTTGTGGTAACTGCTTTTGTTGTGGGGACGCTTTCTTCACGTTCGATGTCTCTTTCGAGAATCTTTCCTGTGCTTGCGTCAATTGAGTATTCGTATTCGGTTTTTCCAACGTAAAACTTGATTTCATATTCTGTTATTCCGTCGTCGCGGTCAAGCTTAACCTTTGTGAAAAGAGCCTGAGAACTCTTTATTCCGGCGTCGGAAAGCGCAATGCTTTTAGCTTTTGCCGCCGAAATATAGCGCGAGGTTTTTTTAGTGGTTGTGGGCGCTGCCGTAGTCTTTTCCGGCTGAGTTGTTTTGGGCTGAGCAGTGGTTTTGGGCGGTTCTGTTGTTCTTTGGGTAGTTGACGCTGCGGCAGTTGTCGGAGCAGCGGTTGACGGAACCGTTGTGTGCTCCTCATCAGTATCAATTTCCTTGTCAAGAATGGCACCGCTTACAGCGTCGATCGAATAATCATATTCGGTTCTGCCGACATAAAACTCAACGTCAAATTGATAGATTCCGTCGTCAAGCTCAAGCTTCGTTTTTTTGAAGGTGACGTCTTTTTTTGAAACGTTTGCATCAGCCATGGCGATGCTTTGAGCTTTTTCTGCGGAGATATACTTTTTTGTCTGCTCGGTGGCCGGCGCGGTGGTTGTAACAAGCGTGGTTGAAGTTGTTGGTGTTGTCTCTGCTTTTTTTGCGGGTGAGGCGAGAGTGAATACCGTTCCGGCGGCAATCACTGTTCCGAGAACGAGTGAGCTAATAACTACTGTCACTTTTTTCATGAGCGTAACCTCCTTCTTTATTGTGACCTAAGTTTAGCCGAAGAATGTTAGAGCTTCATTAGAGAACAGGAAAGGTTACAAAAAACTCGCTTCCGATATCTTTTTCGCTTTTTACGCCGACAGAAGCACCGTGAATTTCCGCAATCTCCTTCACAAAAGCAAGGCCAAGACCAGTTCCGCAGCTGTTTCTTGAAGAATCCGAGCGGAAAAACCTGTCCCATATTTTTTCAATATCATCTTCGCCTATTCCGATTCCGTTGTCTTTGACCGAAAGAATTGCCGTGCTGCCGTTCTTCTTGAGCGTCACCAGAGTTTTTCCGTTTTCTTTTCCGTAGCGGTAGGTATTTGAAATGAGGTTTACGGTGAGTCTTGTGAGAAGCTCAAAGTTTCCGTCTACATAAATGTTATTTTCAATATCGCTTTCAAGTGTAATTCCCTTTTCTCTAATCAACGCCATATCCTCACACACGGACGAGACACATTCCGAAAGGTTAAGCTTTTCCTTTTGAATTTCTGCGGCACCTCTTTCAATTCTCGAAAAGGCGAGCATATCATTGATGACGCGGCTCATTTTTTTCGTTTGGCGTTCAATCAGCTCAAGAGCTTCGGCATATTCCTCTTTGGTGTCCTCGTTTTCAAGGCTGAAGCGGCATTGTGCACCGATTACTGAAACTGGGGTGCGAAGCTCATGGGAAATATCCGATGTTAGCTGCAGCTCCTTATTGAACGAGTCCTCGAGCCTTCCAAACATTGCGTTGAAGGAATCTGCCATTGAGCGCACCTCACTGCTGCCGCCCTCAATTTCGATTCGTTTTGAAAGGTCGCTGCCGTTTTCAATGTCCTCTGCAGCTTTTCTGATGTCAAGCATCGGAGAGAGTGCACGTTTTGAAATTATGTATCCGCCGACGACTGCGAGAAGCATCAGAAACGGAAGCAGAACAAGAACTGCTTTGGTGATAGTGTTCACCTGAGAAATGCTGTATTCCGCGCTGACAACGCCGCGAAGCCAAAGTCCGCCGCCTTCCATTGCCGGAAAGCTCAGACGCGTGTCATAGACGTAATAAGTTGTGCCGTTGTCTTTGACAATGCTGACGGTCTTATCTTTAAAAACAGGTGTCTTTTCCTTTGAAAAATGCGTTCCGTCACCGTAGAGCAGACCGTTGTCGTCAAAAAGCGAGGTGTCAATTCCGTTGACTGAGCGGATGAAGTCATCGTCAATTTCGATGTAGCCGTTTTTATATTCAAGCTCAACGTCATACGGGTCGTCAAATTCAAGGCGGTCGTATTCGGTATAAAACTCGATTTCATCGTAGTTGTCTAGAACCGTTGCAACAAGGTTTTCGCGTATTCCGCGGCGGATAACGGAGTTTCCGACTGCAATTGTAATAAAAACAGCCGCAACGGAAATGAGAGCTATCGTCAAAGAAAACCAGAGCGTGATTTTTGTAATAAGAGATCCCTTTTTCATTTGTCCTCCCGAAGAACATAGCCGCTTCCTCTGACGGTATGTATAAGCTTTTTTTCAAAGCCGTGGTCAATTTTCCTGCGCAGATAGCTGATGTAAACGTCAATGACGTTTGTTCCGCCTTCGTAGTCAAAATTCCAGATGTGGTTTTCAATTTTCTCGCGGGAAAGAACAGTTCCTTTGTTCGTGATGAGGTATTCAAGAAGCGCGTATTCTTTTGCCGAAAGTTCAATGCTTTTTCCGCCGCGTGTAACTTTTTTTGAGGCAGTGTCAACCATTAAGTCAAGAACCGTGTATACGCTTGAGGGCGCGCCGTTCACTTTTCTGAGCATGGCGCGTATTCTTGCGGAAAGCTCATCGAACGAAAACGGCTTGATGAGGTAATCGTTGGCGCCGCAGTCGAGGCCGGTCACCCTGTCGCTAATCGAATCCTTTGCGGTCAAAAGAAGGACGGGGACGTTGTTGCCCTTGGCTCTCAGTTCGCCGAGGAGAGTAAGCCCGTCCTTTTTCGGCATCATGATGTCCATTATAATGCCGTCATATTCTGCGGCGGACAGAAAATTTTCGGCCTCCTCTCCGTCAAAACACCGGTCAACGCTGTAACCGTCGATTTTGAGCTTGTTTGAGATTATTTTATTAAGGTCTTTTTCATCTTCAACAACAAGAAGTCTCAATTGAAAAACCTCCGTTCAAAGTTTTTGCCGCCTTTTCCGGCGGCCGATTTTGTGTAGCTATTGTATCACAGTATCAAAAAAAATTAAAGGGGCTGTCGCATTTAGCGCAGACCAAAGAGCAAAACAAAAAGCAAAAGACTATATTTCACGAGGCTTGTCAAGATTAGAGCTTTATATGAAATATAGTCTTTGTTTCTTGATGATATTGAAAAAAATTTTGCTTTTTTAAGCGTTTTTTTGCCCGCTTGCAGTATCTACATACAGCTTCGGGGCAAAGAAAACGCTTTCTGCATCTAAATGCGACAGCCCCTTTTCTGGTCAATTACTTATTAAAAAGGCTTCTGAGGGTCTCGAGGATGCTCATGAGCCACTGAATGAGAGCAAAATCTGAAAAATCAAAGTCTTTTTCTCTTTCGGCTTTAATGATTTTTCCGTTGAGAGCGTTGATTTCATAGTCATAATCTACCTTGTCGGCGTGGAATTCAACATCGTACTTTGCAATGCCGTCGTCAAAATCAAATTCAACCTTAACTTTTTTTGCCTTTGCTTCGTCAACGCCGGCGTGTTCGAAAGCAATCTGTTTTGCTTTTGCCTTGCCGATGTAGTTCGCATCGGTGTCGGGAAGGGGGTTAACTACGGTGTCAATTTCAAATTTAATTACTTTTCCGGTTTTTGCGTTGATGTCGCAGCTGTATTCGACGCTGTCAAAGAAAAACTCAACTTCATAAACGGCAACACCGTCATCGTAATCAAATTCGCAGGTGACGAAACGAGCCTGTTCGGCGGTGATTCCGGCTTTGCCGAAGGCGATTTCTTTTGCTTTTGCTTCACCGATGTAGTTTGCGGCGAAAGCGCAGGTCATGCCAATGCTCAGGCAAAGCAGGCAGGCGAGGAGAACGGAGATGATTTTCTTCATTTTTTTCATGGTGGTAGTTCCTTTCCATAGATAATTTTTTTCAAGGCGAACCGCTTTTTCGTTTCCCTTGCTGTTGTGATTAGAGAATACCCGTGAAATATTAGAGAAAGATTAGAAGAGGAAAATTTTGAAAAATTTTTTCAAAGACTCTTGACTTAAACTTAACTTCAAGTTGTATAATCACTTCAGAAAGCTGAAAATTGCGCTCGCGGTCTTCAGATTTTTGCTGAATTCAAATTTTTATCATCGGAGGTAATAGTTATGAGAAAAAACTTTGGTGCAAAACCTTATACCTATCCACAGCCTGTTTTTATCATCGCCACATACGGCGAAGACGGCGAGAGTGATGCAATGAACGCGGCATGGGGCGGAATCAGCGCGGGCAATGAGCTTTCAATGTGTATCGGTGCTGCCCACAAGACAACGAAGAACATTCTTGCCAAAAAGGCTTTCACCGTCAGCATGGCGGACGCGCCTCATGTCGCCGCGTGCGATTATGTCGGTCTGGCTTCCGGCAACACCGTCAAAGGAAAGCTTGAAAAAGCAGGCTTCCATGTTGCACACTCAGAGTTCGTTGACGCGCCGGTTATTGAAGAGCTTGCTGTTTGCGTTGAATGCAGGCTTAAAAGCTACGATGCTTCAACCGGTACTCTCGTCGGAGAAATCGTCAACGTCAGCGTTGACGAAAGCGCACTTGACGAAAACGGAAATGTTGACATTTCAAAAGTACGCCCGATAGCGTTCGATCCGTTCAACAGCACCTACGTTGAACTCAGTTCGGTTGTCGGCAAGGCGTTCAGCGACGGAAAAAGGCTCGGATAAGGGAAAAATCAGAAAAGAAAGGTGATTTGTAATGCAAAATTTCACATACTGCACTCCGACAAAGCTCATTTTCGGAAAAGGTTCAATTGAAAAGCTGCCGAAGATTCTCGGCGCACTCGGGAAAAAGGTTCTTTTGACCTACGGCGGAAAGAGCATAAAATCAATGGGGCTTTATGATGAGGTCAAGAGTCTTCTTGAAGGCTTTGAAGTTTATGAGCTTGGCGGAATTGAGCCAAACCCGAAATACACCACAAGCGTTCTCGGCGGCGTAAAGCTTTGCAAAGAGCATGATATTGACGTTGTTCTTGCGGTCGGCGGCGGAAGCGTTCTCGACTGCTCAAAGGCAATTTGCGCCGGTGCGCTTTATGACGGAGAACCGTGGGAGCTCATCACCTATAAAGCGAAGGCGAAGAAGGCTCTTCCGCTTGTTGACGTGCTAACGCTTGCTGCAACCGGATCGGAATATGACAGCGGCTGTGTAATTTCAAGAACGGAGACGAACGACAAGGTTGGCTATATTGATGAGCTGCTTTTCCCAGTGGTGTCAATTCTCGATCCGCGCTATACCTTCTCAGTTCCGAAAAAGCAGACGGCTGCCGGTGCGGCGGACGCCATCAATCATATCATTGAGCAGTACTTCTGCGCCGACCACACCTCGCTTACCGACGGAATGTGTGAGAGCGCAATCAAGAGCCTTATAAAAAACGCTCACATTTGCCTGCGCGAGCCGGAAAATTATGAGGCGAGGGGAGAGTTTATGGTTGACTGCTCACTTGCCTGTAATAATATCCTTTCAATCGGCAACAGTCCGTCAGGCTGGCCGTGCCATGGAATTGAGCACGCTTTGAGCGCATACTATGACATCACCCATGGCGAAGGGCTTGCAATTATCACTCCGCACTGGATGCGTAAGATTTTGAACGAAAACACGCTTGAGCGCTTTGTCAGCTTCGGTACGCACATTTTTGGCATTGACCCATCGCTTCCCGACGCTGAAGTTGCAGAAAAAACGATTGAAGAAACCTATAAGCTTTTTGAGTCGCTCGGAATTCCGATGCACCTTCGTGAGGTTGGAATTGACGAAAAACGCCTTGAAGAAATGGCGCATCACATTGCCGTCAACGAAGGTCTTGGCAAGGCCTGGGCGCCGCTTTCAGAACAGGACATCTTTGAAATTCTCGAAGCTTCGCTTTAAAACTGCTCCAATTTGCCAAAGGCTTCCGCACCGAAAGGGTTGCGGAAGCCTTTTTTTATCATGGCAAAATTTTCACCGAATCTGTTGACTTTCGAAATTTGTTGATATATACTTGCAATAGCGGAACAATATGTTATTGATGTCAGCATTATATATGCAGGGCATATATGTTAAATCGGGCTCAAGTTGCCTTCGGTAGCCGCAGGAATCAGTCACTTGCGTAAAAGAGTGTATGTGAATGAATTAAATATATAATGTAGGAGGACGATAAATTTCCGGTTTCATAGTAAGGGGTGTGTGTAAAAAAAATAGGAGGAATAATAATGAGAAAAAAAGTAGTGCGAATAGTCGCAATTGTATGTGTTCTGTTTAGTGTAGTGTTTGGCATCAATATTGATGCATCTGCTATAGACATTATAACTACATCAGAAATCGTTCGTATAGCCCGCACACCTAACGTGTTTAACCCCGATTTTACGGGTAAAGAGTACAAGTGTACTGCGATGGGCGGAATTTACGTCACCCGTGTAAAAAACAGTATGTTTGTTGTTAAAGCTTCAGGAAACGAAAGAATGGCTGCGCTTTATCACTATCCTGATTTGGATGATACCTCGAGATACAAGGTTGTTTTCCTTCGATATGCCGGTCATGCAAATGCCCTGACAATGGATGCGGGGAATGTATATATCACCGGCTGGTGCAGTAAAAGTGAAAATATTCAGCAGCACAACACGTATAACAACTGGATTTTAAAAATTCCTCGTTCGCTGATTTCAGCAACTCCGGACAGAGGAACATTGCCGAAAGACAATCCGAACACACAAGAGGTTGAAGGCTACAAGGTTTTACATCCCAAAATGATTAACCCTGATGAATCTGCTCGTGAAACAACTCCGTATGTTCCTTATACGGAATCAATTGCAAGCATTGCACGGTATGGAAACAAGTTTATTGTTTCATGGGATGGTGTTGCTTTGTATAATAAAAGTGGTGACAAGTATTATGGCTTTACCACAGCAGAGCTTGTCACGGTCGGAGAAAAAACACTCTTCGTTGTTTCAAATGACCCGGATGATAGATTCATCGTTCAAAACAACACAGTTCACGATGTTTCAATTACACTTGTGAATCAGGATATAGGCTATTCGGCAGGCAAGGGCTTGGTAATACCTGTTTGGTATAAAGTGAGGAATGATGTTGGAACTGAAGATAGTGTTGGAACTAAAAATGTTATCATGTGGGCAGATATCGATTCAGAGGGTTCCACTATTGTTAACAGAAGAGTTGGCTCTAATGGCAAAGTTTATGGGGACGGAAGAACCTATCGTTATTATGTTCCCGATAAGATTAGTGCAGTTGCGCACAATATTAAAGCACCGGGAACACAAATAAATATGTACAAGAAAATGGAGTTTGAATCCGCTGCGTTCTCCGCTTCCGGCGAATTACTGGTATCTGCTAATGCTGTTCATTCCGATGAGTACATAAAGTATATCGGTTCTAAAGCTTCAGCCGACGGAGTTTATAAGGTCACACATTCCGGCGGGCAGAACTTTAACTTTTAACTAATGGAGGTTAAGTTATGAAAAAGTGTTTATGCGCAATTCTTGCGGCGTTGATGATTTTTTCGTCCTTTGCCCTTCCTTCGTTCGCTGTTTCTTATTACGGCGAAGAGGAGGAGGAGTTCACCGAGGGTTATGTTTACACCGGCGAGGGTGTAATCAACAACGTTGTTTATAGCCTTGAATATGGAAAAACCTGTGCAAACCAAAAAAAGCATAAGTACTATGAAATCAAGTCACTTTTCGACTCCGAGGAGACGGCGAAAAACGCAACAAAAATAACCTTCGTTGACGAAATCAACGGAATTCCCGTTGAAACGATAAGAATGAGGGGCGTTCAAATTCCCCAGGAAAACAACAAAATCAAGGAGCTTGTTCTTCCCTCAAAGCTTTGCTATGTGAACCAAAACGCCTTCAGCGGCCTTACCGCGCTTGAAACCGTAACCTTCCCGAAGGACACCCAAAAGTTTTGGCTCGACGAAGGGGCTTTTCGCAGCTTGAAGGCTCTCAAAAAGGTTGTTGTTCGCGGCGGAGATGTTGCAATCGACGAAGGAGCGTTTTATAATTGCACCGCGCTCAAGACCGTTACCTTTGACGTAAAATCCGTATACTTTGGTGACAGCGCCTTCTCCGGCTGCGCAGCTCTCAAGTCGATTAAATTCCCTGCAAAATCAAAATTCGCCGAAGGAAGTTTTTCGGGAACCGGGTTTAAGTCTCTCACCATTCCGGCAACGGCTTTTTTTGGCGGCGAGGGTGCTTTCTCGTTCTGCAAGAGCCTTGAAACGGTCAAATTCACCGCTTCGTCATCCGTCAAAAAGCTCATGATTGGTGATGAAGCCTTTTTTTACTGCACCAAACTCAAGACGGTTGTTTTGCCGAAAAAGGCAAAAGATATTACGATTTGTCCCAGAGCTTTTGCCGGCTGCACCGCGCTTAAAAACGTTGAAAATCCCGGCCTGATTACCGTTGTCGGCGAGGAAGCCTTCCTTAACTGCAAGAGACTTGAAAGTATCAAGTTCTCGTCAAGAATAAAGGCTATTGCCAAGAACGCGTTCATGGGCTGTTCAAGGCTCAAAAGCGTAACATTCAAGGACACAAAGAACATTCCGGGCTCTTATAATTACGACACAATAAAGTTCACCAAAGGGTTTGAGGCAGGAACCTTTTCGGGAACACCGAGCGGCATTAAGTTCTACGTCAAGAACGCGACCGTTGCGAAAAAGCTTAAAACCGCGCTCAAAGGCTCGGGCGTGAAGAAAGCAAAAATCTATAGGCTTTCCGGAAACACTCTTTATTATAAAAACGTGAAGTGAGCCGACGGAGTTTATAAGGTAACACATTCCGGCGGGCAGAACTTTAGCTTTTAACTAATGGAGGTTAAGTTATGAAAAAGTGTTTATGCGCAATTCTTGCGGCGTTGATGATTTTTTCGTCCTTTGCCCTTCCTTCGTTCGCTGTTTGGTATAGCGGCGAAGGGGAGGAGAAGTTCATCGAGGGTTATGTTTACACCGGCGAGGGTGTAATCAACAACGTTGTTTATAGCCTTAAATATGGAAAAACCTATGCAAACAAAAAAAAGCATAAGTTTTATGAAATTAAGTCTCTTTTCGATTCCGAAGAGACGGCGAAAAACGCAACAAAAATAACCTTCGTTGACGAAATCAACGGAATTCCCGTTGAAACGATAGAGATGAAGGGCGTTCAAATTCCCCAGGAAAACAACAAAATCAAGGAGCTTGTTCTTCCCTCAAAGCTTTGCTATGTGAACCCAAACGCCTTCAGCGACCTTAATGCGCTTGAAACCGTAATCTTCCCGAAGGGCACCCAAAAGTTTTGGCTCGACGAAGGGGCTTTCAGCAGCCTGAAGTCTCTCAAAAAGGTTGTTGTTCGCGGCGGAGATGTTGCAATCGGCGAAGCAGCGTTTTATAATTGCACCGCGCTCAAGACCGTTACCTTTGACGTAAAATCCGTAAGATTTGGTGACAGCGCCTTCTCCGGCTGCGCAGCTCTCAAGTCGATTAAATTCCCTGCAAAATCAAAATTCGCCGAAGGAAGTTTTTCGGGAACCGGGTTTAAGTCTCTCACCATTCCGGCAACGGCTTTTTTTGGCGGCGAGGGTGCTTTCTCGTTCTGCAAGAGCCTTGAAACGGTCAAATTCACCGCTTCGTCATCCGTCAAAAAGCTCATGATTGGTGATGAAGCCTTTTTTTACTGCACCAAACTCAAGACGGTTGTTTTGCCGAAAAAGGCAAAAGATATTACGATTTGTCCCAGAGCTTTTGCCGGCTGCACCGCGCTTAAAAACGTTGAAAATCCCGGCCTGATTACCGTTGTCGGCGAGGAAGCCTTCCTTAACTGCAAGAGACTTGAAAGTATCAAGTTCTCGTCAAGAATAAAGGCTATTGCCAAGAACGCGTTCATGGGCTGTTCAAGGCTCAAAAGCGTAACATTCAAGGACACAAAGAACATTCCGGGCTCTTATAATTACGACACCATAAAGTTCACCAAAGGGTTTGAGGCCGGAACCTTTTCGGGAACACCGAGTAGCATTAAGTTCTACGTCAAGAACGCGACCGTTGCGAAGAAGCTTAAAACCGCGCTCAAAGGCTCTGGCGTGAAGAAAGCAAAAATCTATAGGCTTTCCGGAAACACTCTTTATTATAAAAACGTGAAGTGAGCCGCAAAAACAGCGCGTGTTACAACCGAAAAACAAAACCGCTCAGTGATTCCACCGGGCGGTTTTTTCTGAAACGCCCGATGAACACACTGTTTTTCTCCTCTGCTGAAAAGAATGTGTGTCGATAAGACGCTTCAACGCGAACCGAAAGGCTCACAATCTATATTCCGAATACGCCGGGCTTCCCCGCGTGATTCAGATAAGCGGGAAGCCGCAAACGCATTTTATAACCGCTTTTTGTCCAGCGGTTTAAGCTTTCCGCTGAAAATATTATTGCCGCGCAAATGAGGACAATGCACGGCAATTTTTTCCATTTGTTTTTGTTCTGTTATTTTGATTTGAGAATGTTTTCCATCATCCTTGCAGCTTTGTAGATATCTCCGCAGCCGAGGGTTATGATGAGGTCGCCTTCTTTTGCGTTGTCGGTAACATACTTTGAAACTTCCTCAAAGGTGTTGAACCAAACGCTGCCGGGAATTTTCGCCGCGAGGTCTTTTGTGTAGATATTATATGTGTTGACCTCTCTTGAACCCATGATTTCCGTCATAACACAGCGGTCCGGAATTTGGAGAACGCGGGCAAAATCATCAAGAAGCATTGCTGTTCTTGAATATGTGAACGGCTGAAAGACTGCCCAGACGTTTTTGTATCCCATTTTCATAGCGGCGGTGAGCGTGGCTTCAAGTTCATGAGGATGGTGGGCATAGTCGTCCGCAATCGTTATTCCGTCGAACTCACCGAGAATTTCAAATCTGCGTCCTGCGCCGGAAAAAGCCTCAATTCCTTTTTCGCAGTCACTGTAGCTTGCGCCGGCATTGACAGCGGCCGCAAAGCAGGCGAGTGCATTGAGAATGTTGTGCTTTCCGGGAATGTTCAGCTTGAGGTGAGCAAGCTTTTTTGAACCGCTCATTACGTCAAATTCAGGAAAAGCACCGCGGTTATAGGTGATGTTTTCCGGGTAGTAGTCATTATCTTCGTTAAAACCGAAGGTAATTTTCTTTTTTTCAACGCCGTCAACGGCTTTGAGTGTGTTTTCATCATCGCCGTTAATAATCAGCGTGTGTGTCGTGAGGAGAGAAAACCTGTGAAACGACTTTATAATATTGTCAAGCGTTTTGAAGTAATCAAGGTGATCCTCGTCGATGTTGAGAATGACCGCAACGTCCGGCGAAAGGTCAAGGAAAGTGTCAACAAACTCGCAGGCTTCGCAGACCATTGTTTCGCTTTTTCCGCTTCTGCCGTGGCTGTCAATGAGCGGAAGCTTTCCTCCGATGACGGCTGTCGGGTCTTTTCCTGCCATAATGAGGACTTGGACGAGCATTGAAGTTACGGTTGTTTTTCCGTGAGTTCCGCAAACACCGATGCAGTTGGAATACTTTCTCGTGATTGCACCGAAGAGCTTTGAACGTTCAAAAGTCGGAATTGAGCTTTCCTTTGCGGCGCAAAGCTCCGGGTTGTCCGGAAGCAGAGCAGCAGTGTAGACGATCATTTCCGCACCCTTGATATTCTCCGCTTTCTGGCCCATTGTGATTTTTACGCCGAGCGAACGCAGCTTGTCAATATTATCTCCGGGGTTGTTGTCCGAGCCTGTAATTGTATATCCGTGAGAAAGAAGAATTTCGGCGAGCGGACACATACCCGAGCCGCCGATTCCTATAAAATGAACGTGTTTTATTTTTTTGAGAAGTTCATCTATTTCGTATGTCATAACGTCACCTTCTGATTCTTTGTTTTTACATTATATTGCAAATCGGGCGATTAGTAAACAATTTTTTGAAAAAAAGAGCAAAAGAGTTTTGGCCGTTGTCGGTGCAAAGGCACGCATTGGAAAAGCTGTATTGACAAAATGTGGGACAGATGCTAAAATTTAGCGTGTGTATTAAGTGCAAATATACGAGAGGGATTGATTTTAATGAAAAAAACCGCACGTTTCACAAGCATCCTCCTTGCAGCGATACTCATCCTCGGCTGCTTTTCCGTTGCTGCCTTTGCCGCAGAGGACAGGCTTACCTATCTTGTCCTCGGCGATTCGATAGGCTTCGGCTCCGGCCTAAAAAATCCTGACGAAGCAAACTACGGCAGAATCGTTGCGGACTCCAACGGCTATGATTACGTCAACGATGCCGTTCCCGGCCATACGACCGGAGATATGCTCATAAGAATCTCCGAACCGCAGGTCATAGAAGATATCAAAAGCTCTGACATAATAAGTATTTCAATCGGGGGAAACAACTTCCTTCTCGATAACCTTCCCAAGACTGTTATTGAACTCGGCGTTTTCAAAAAAAACGACACTGCTCAGAAGATCATTGATAACTTCAAAGCGGATTTCAACGTTATTATCGCAACGATCAAGTCATACAATGAAGACGCTCTCATCATTGTTCAAACACTTTATAATCCGATGCCCGGAGCCTTTTATGAAACATTTGAAAGGGGCGTTAAGTTCCTCAATAACGCATACAGGGATTGCCTTGACACTAATCCCGGTGCGTTTATAATTGCAGATGTTGCGGCGGCCTTTCCGGCTGATCCCGAGCTTGTTGCGTTTGACTTCATTCACCCCAGTGCCAAGGGGAACCGGCTCATTGCACAGGTCATTCTTGACACTCTCAGAAATGCAGGTTATGACAGCGCGGAAACAATTGTTGTCAATGCCGAAGGAAAAAACACCGGCGGTGTTGTTCTCAGAGCAATCTTCCTTGCTTTTTGCAAGCTTGTAAATATGATTCACAAGGTCAACAAATAAAATTACTACGGATACGGGGGCAGCAGTGCTTGAAAAACGAAAGCTATGTTATTGAGCCGATTGCACATATCCGTTCGCCTTTTTGCGAAAAATTCGGAATTCCCCGTCAGAGCGGGCTTGCCGAAAGTGTTGAAGCGAGAATCGTTTTCCTTGAGCCGTACGGCGAGGCAGAAGCTTTCAGGGGTATAGAAGATTATTCGCATCTTTGGCTTATCTGGAAATTCACCGGGGCAAAAAGCAATTCTTTTTCGCCGACTGTTAGGCCGCCGAAGCTCGGCGGAAATCGGCGGATGGGTGTTTTTGCTTCACGTTCGCCTTATCGGCCGAACTCGCTCGGCCTTTCCTGCGTAAAGCTGCTCGGAACCGAAAGAGGAGAACACGGTCAGGTGATTCTTGTTGTCGGCGGTGCTGATCTTATGGACGGCACACCGATATATGATATCAAGCCGTACGTTCCCTATGCTGATTCAAAGCCGCAGGCGAAAAGCGGCTTTGCCCTTGAGGGCGCGGCGTGCCGGACAAAGGTCGTCTTTCCTCCAAAGCTGCTTTCGGTTATTCCGCAAAGTCTCAGGCAGGGACTCCTTGAGTCGCTTTCGCAAGACCCGAGACCCGGCTATCAGAACGAACCCGACAGAAAATATTACATGTTGTTTTCCGATTACGAGATTGAATTCACCGCCGACAAAACGGTTTTGACGGTGCTCAGTGTGACCGAAAAAACCGACTGCCGAACGGAGGAATGAAATTTTGTTTGATGTTTTGAGCTACGCTTTTAATTCGGTTGCGCCGATTCTTTTGCTTGTGCTTCTCGGCTTCCTGCTCAAAAAGCTGAATTTTGCCGGCGATGATTTTTTCAAAAAGGCGAACAGCCTTGTTTTCAGGGTGTTCCTGCCGATTTTGCTTTTCACTAATGTGTATAACCTTGAATCGCTCAGTGCCGTAAACTGGAAAGCGGCTGTTTACAGTGTTTTTGCCGTTTTTCTTTTTCTCGGCGTAGGGGAAGTTTGCACAGCGCTTTTTGTTCGGGAGCATAATCAAAAAGGGGTAATACTTCAGTGCTCTTTCCGCTCAAACCACGCAATAATCGGGATTCCGCTTGCGCAGTCTCTCGGCGGAGCCGAGGCTCTTGCGTTCGCTTCGCTCCTGTCCGCAATCGCAATTCCGCTGTTTAATGTGCTTGCTGTTTTCTGCCTTACGCATTATGCTGATAGTAAGAAAAAACCTACGCTTTTTCAAACAGCGGTAAAAACGGTCAAAAATCCTTTGATTATCGGCGTTGCCTGCGGTGCGGCTGCGCTGCTTGTTCGCTCGCTTCTGCCTTTGGGTGCAGACGGTGCTCACACGTTTACAATTAAGGAGAACCTTCCGTTCCTGTGGACGGCGGTCAAAAGTGCCGCTTCAATTGCATCGCCGTTGTCACTCGTTGTTTTGGGCGCAAGATTTGATTTTTCTGCAATAAAGGGTCTTGCAAAGCCGATAACGCTCGGCGTGCTGCTCAGAAACGTAGTTGCTCCGACGCTCGGAATCGGTATTGCAATTATTCTTTCAAAAAAGTTCGGTCTTTTAGAAGTGACAAAAAATGAACTGCCCGGTTATATCTCCGTTTTCGGTTCGCCTGTTGCCGTTTCAAGCGCGGTGATGGTCGGTGAGCTTGGCGGAGATGACCAACTTGCTACTCAGCTTGTTGTCTGGACAAGCGTTCTTTCGCTTTTTTCAATTTTCATAACCGTGTTTATACTTAAAAGTTTTGCATTATTATAAAGGAGAATCACAAGATGAAAAAGTCAATTAAAACCGCCGTTGCTGCCGCTGTCGGAACTGCCGCGGCCGCAGTCGGAACAAAAACCGCTCTTGACATGAAAAACAAAAAGTTCTGCCCTGTGTGTGAGGCGAAGCGTCTGCTTCACAAGGTTTTCGTCAACGCTCATACCGAATCGGGATATAACAACGGTGTTGCAATGACTCCGCCGATGGGCTGGTCGAGCTGGAACCTTTTTGCTTCAAAAATCAACGAGGACCTTATAAAAGAAATTGCCGATGCAATGAAAAACAGCGGACTGCTTGAAGCGGGCTACAAGTATGTCAATATTGACGACTGCTGGCAAAGCTCCGAGCGCGATGAGCAGGGCAGACTTCAGTGCGACAAGGCTACTTTTCCTAACGGAATCAAGGCACTCAGCACCTATGTCAACGAGCGTGGATTAAAGCTCGGCCTTTATTCCTCCAACGGCACCAGAACCTGCGAGGATTATCCTGCCAGCCTTTATCACGAGGCAGTTGATGCCGACAGCCTTGCCGAGTGGGGCATTGAATACTTTAAATATGACTTCTGTCATAATATTCCGATATCAGAAAAGGCACCGTCTGTTGCTTTTGTCGAGTTTTCAAGAAAAGGCGAAAAGCCCTTTGTCTGCTTTTCTGCGCGTGATTGCAGCCTTGAAGGCGGCGCAAGGATCGTTCGCGAAGAGGATAATGATAAGGATAACTATGAGTATATCAAAGGTCTTTGCTCAAGAAACGGTTCTTTTTATGTTAATGTTGAATCCGACCGTGAGGAGACGGTGACTCTTTCGCTTACTATCCGCAAGGCATCCGATTCCGAACGTTTTCTTCTTGTGACTGTAAACAAAAATGAAAAATATTACCTTTACTGCCCCAAAACCCTGACCTCCGACAGAGTAAAGCGCGCTCAATGCGATATCAGGCTAAGCGCAGGTATTAACACCGTTGAGTTCTGCAATCCCGTCGGCTCAAAGGCAGACAGTGCCGCTTTGCAGTATGAGCTTATGGGCAGGGAACTTAAACGCGCAGCAAAACAGTATGCCGAGAAGACAGGTGCAAAAGAAAAGCCGATCGTTTTCTCCCTCTGCGAGTGGGGATTCAACCGTCCGTGGAAATGGGGAAGGCAGGCCGGAAACCTTTGGCGCACAACGCCGGATATCAAGCCGTTCTGGGCATCTGTCATGGCTATTTATGAAGTCAATGTCCGTCTGTGGAAGCATTCTGCCTGCGGCGGCTGGAACGACCCGGATATGCTTGAGGTCGGTAACGGCAACTTGACATATGAAGAGAATAAGTCTCATTTTTCGCTTTGGTGCATGATGTGCGCTCCGCTCATTCTCGGCAATGACGTCCGCAAGTTTATCAAAGAGGACGGCACCGTTGACAAGGAAAACCGTGTCTATAAAATTCTCACTGACAAGGACCTGATCGCTATAAATCAGGATAAGCTCGGCCTTCAGTGCAGGCGCATAAAATGCGGAGTTGTCGATGTTCTTGTCAAACCTTTGGACGGTGCAAAGGTTGCTGTTTGCGTTTTCAACAAGAGTAAGAACGACAAGAACGTGAAAGTTGACCTTGGAAAAATCTCCAACCTCGGTTTTGTTGATCTTCCTGTTAAGGGCAGCTATGAAGTTTTTGATGCTTGGGAGAAAACCGCTTTCACAGCTTCAAATGATTTCTCGGCTGAACTTCCCGGCCACGGCGTGAAGGTATATATCATCAAATAATTTTTAGAACAGATTACCGAAAGCAGCTGCGTCCGTCTTTTTTTGGGCGTCAGTTGCTTTTTATTTGCCCGGCTGCAGCGTTTTCTTCCGACCCAAATGAAGAAGAACAATGATTATGCTTTCTGAAAGTGCGCAAAGTATCACGGAGCTGTCATAACCTAAGCTGACCGTGCAGACAAAAAGCATGATAGCAAACGTGTAAGAGCTGTAAGCTGCAGAGTGACAGACAAGACCGAATACACCGGCGACAATAACGGATATAAAAAACACACGGATATCCAGCATTAACGCAAAAGCCGCCGCAACCGCAACTCCCTTTCCGCCGCGGAACCTGAGCCAAAAGGGGTAGCAATGGCCGAGAAAAACGCCGAGAGAACAGACGGAAATTATGATTTCCGGCCTCTTATCGGGAAAAGCGAGGACACAGAGAATTGCCGGAATAATTGTTTTTAGCATATCGCCGAACAGAACGACTGCTGCAGGTGTCCGTCCGAAGGAAAGCAAAGTATTCATCGTTCCTGCGTTGCCGGAGCCGACTGAACGGATGTCCTCTCCGGTGCAATGTCTGACGATTATATACGAGGTCTGAAGACAGCCGAAAGTGTAGCCGCAAAGCAGGCATAAAAGCTCTTTCATATCATCACCGGTAATATCTTTCTCTGTTGCTTTTTAAATATTCGGCGCATAAAACAGCTTTGAGAAAAAAGACTATTTCAAAAGGAGTGTGCACTATGCTGTATTTGAAAGTAGTTCTGACAACGATTTTATCAGTGGTTCTTTTGTTTGCTATTACACGGCTTATCGGCTACCGTCAGCTTTCCGAATTGAGCTTGTTTGACTATATCAACGGAATAACGATCGGTTCAATTGCTGCCGAGCTTGCAACGTGCGAACAGGGCGAGACGCTTCAGATCTCCATTGCGATGGTAATATACGGTATCTTTTCAATCCTCGTTGCATTTTTGACAGATAAGTCAACAAAGCTACGCAAACTGTTTGTCGGCAATCCGACCTTGCTGATGAAAAACGGGCGGCTGTATTACGAGGGCTTTCGCAAGTCGCGGCTTGATGTAAACGAGTTTCTCATGAAATGCCGCAACAACGGCTATTTTGACATTACTCAAATAGACACCGCTATTCTTGAACCGAACGGCCGCGTGAGTTTTCTGCCTGTTTCGCAGAACAGGCCCGTGACTCCGAGGGACATGAAGCTGAGCGTTACTCAGGATGCACTCGTTGCGAATGTTATAATTGACGGCAAGGTTATTGACAAGAGCCTTGACGCAATCGGAAAGGACAGAAAATGGCTGAAGGATAAATTAAAGAACCGGAATTATTCCGATTATCAACAAATACTCCTCGCTTCCTGCGATGAGCGCGGAATGTTGACCGTTTTTGAAAAAAACGAGCAAAAAGGAAAAAACTGTCTGGAAATATAAGACGGAAAAAAATATATATCGAGCGCTGCTTCCATTACTTTTCGGAACAGCGCTGCCTTTTTATATATATATTTTTCTGTGACTTTTGATTTTGTCAAGTGCTCCCTTTTCAAGCCTTGAAACCTGAGCCTGAGAGATTCCGATTTCCTTCGCGACTTCTGTTTGTGTAAGTCCTTGCATAAAGCGCAGAGAAAGAATTTTTCTTTCCCTCTCCGGAAGATCGTGAATAGACTTTTTTAAAAGGATCTCATCAATCCAGTTGATATCCGTGTTGCTGTCGCCTATTTGGTCCATAACATATATCGTATCTCCGGCATCGTAATACACCGGCTCGTAAAGCGAAACCGGGTCAACGATTGCCTCAAGTGCCAGAACGACCTGCTCTCTTTTGAGCCCCATTTCCTTTGCAATTTCATCGGCTGTCGGCTCCTTCTGCGTTTCGTTTTGCAGCCTCTCTTTGACCTGCATGGCGTGATAGGCAGTGTCGCGTATCGAGCGGCTGATTCTTATAGGTGCATAGTCGCGCAAATAACGCCTTATTTCTCCGATTATCATCGGCACCGCATAGGTTGACAGGCGAACGTTGTGCTCAAGCTGAAAATTATCTATTGCTTTAATAAGTCCGATGCAGCCGACCTGAAAAAGGTCATCGAGGTTTTCTCCTCTGTTTGTAAAACGCTGAATTACACTCAGAACCAAACGCAAATTTCCATTGATGAGTTTTTCTCTTGCAACCTTGTCTCCGGAACGGCTCCTTTTGAGCAGTTCAACCTTTTCGTTTTCGGAGAGAACCTTAAGCTTTGACGTGTCGATTCCACAGATTTCAACTTTATTGAAATACAAAATTCCTTCCCCCAATACAGAACCGGTTTGACGGCTTTTTGTTTCAGATTGATTATTGCCCGAACTTCTGCGGATATATCAAGGTAATATTTGCAAAATTAACTAACTTGTGTTATTATGTACCGGACAAATATTCAGAAGGGGTATACATCTATGAAATATCAGATCAAAAAGCTTGAAGCGAACAACTTTGACGTTTTTGAAATCGGGAAGCTCAAACCGCGCAGCTATTTCATTCCGTATTCCGACAGAGCCTTGCTTGAAAGGCAAAGCGTTCTCAGCGAACGTTATTCAAGCGATATGGTGACTGTTCTTTCAGATGACAGCTGGGGGTTCAAATATTATGAAAAGCTCTCGCGTCTGCCTGCAAGGATAGATACCGATACCCTCGGTTTTGACACAGTTACTGTTCCTTCAACGTGGCAGAGAACAGGATATGAGAGTCCTGTGTATCTCAACACAAGATACCCCTTTCCGATGACACTTCCGTCTGTTCCGGAGGAAATGTCGGCCGGATTGTATTTCAAGAACTTTACAATTGAGGAAGATACGGCTCACAGTGTCATAACCTTTCTCGGTGTGTGCTCTTCGCTTACACTTTATGTGAACGGCGTTTATGTCGGATATAGCGAAGGCAGCCACAACATGGCTGAATTCAACCTTGACGGTGTTGCCCACGCTGGAGAAAATGAGCTCTTGGCGATCGTTACAAAGTGGTCAAACGGAACTTACTTGGAGTGTCAGGATATGTTCCGCGAAAACGGAATTTTTCGTGACGTATATATCACGGAGTATCAGGAGTGCTATATTCGTGATTTTCATGCGAAAACCGAGAGGCAGCCCGACGGAAGATATGAGCTCGAAGTTTTGGTCAATACCTTTGGAATCAGCGGAAATGCAAGTATTGAGGCTGAGCTTTTGAAGGACGGAAAGGTTGTTGCGTCACAGACACACAGTGCAAACGATGATTCGGCTTTCCTTTTTGCAAACCTCGATGTTCTTGAGTGGAACGCCGAAAAACCGGAGCTTTATGATTTGTTCCTCACGCTTAAAAGCAAGGGTCAAAAGAATATGACAGTCCGTCAGCGCATCGGTTTTAAAACGGTGGAAATTGAAAAAGAACTGTTCCTTTTCAACGGCACTGCAATCAAATTCAAGGGGGTCAATCACCACGACACAAACGAAAAAACCGGATATGTCATGAGTGGAAAAGACCTTTTGCGCGACGTTGAGCTTATGAAGAGCTTTAACGTCAACGCGGTCAGAACTTCTCACTATCCGCCGGACCCGATGTTCCTTTCGCTTTGCGATGAATACGGTCTGTATGTTATTGATGAAGCCGACATTGAAACTCACGGAACTCAGTTTGACCTTGAACTCAAACCGACTCTTAAGCCGAACATAATCAGCAACGATAAAAGCTGGCTGCCGCGCTTTGAAGACCGCGTTTTGAGAATGTATGAACGCGATAAAAACCATCCTTCAATAACCATGTGGAGCCTCGGCAATGAATCGGGCGGCTGGAAGAACCAGGATAAGTGCTACAAGCTGCTTAAAGAGCGTTCACCGCTTCCTGTTCATTATGAAGCGGCAATCAGAACGCCGCGCGGTTCATATGACGTGATTTCCGAAATGTATCAGCATCCGATGATAATTTCGCGGATTGCAAAACATTCTATGGGCTCACGATATAAAAACAAGCCGTATTTTCTTTGTGAATACTGCCATGCTATGGGCCTCGGCCCCGGTTCGCTTGAAGATTATTGGCAGATTATTTACGATAACGATCAGCTTACCGGCGGCTGCATATGGGAGTGGGCCGATCACAGCGTTTATGACAAGAACGCTAAGTATAAATATACCTACGGCGGCGACCATGGCGAACAGTATCATGACGGTAATTTTTGTGTTGACGGCCTCTTCTTCCCGGACAGAAGGCCGCACACCGGCGCATATGAGATGAAAGCCGTCTATCGCCCGATACGAAGCGAGAGACTGAGCGATAATGTTTATCGCTTTGTCAACACCAACAGGTTTGTTAACGCTTCGGTGTATGATATTACATATGAACTGCTTTGCAACGGCGAAGCGGTTGAAAGCGGAACTGTTGAGCTTGACCTTGAACCCTGCGCTTCAAAAAGCCTTGTCATTGCGCACAAAATGACCGACGAAAAAAATGAATGGTTTATCAACTTTATCTATCGCCGCAAAAACGGAGCCATTGTTGCCAAGGAACAGCTCACGATTTTTGAAAAGCTTCCAAAAGTTAAGCTGCCGTCCGGCGGTTCGGTTGCCTACACGAAAAAGGGCAGTGCAATCATCGTTGCTTTTGAAGGCGGAACAGCTGTTTTTGACAGAAAATCAGGTGCACTGTATAGCTATAAGATAGGCTCAAAAGAAATAATTTCAAGTCCGAACGGTTTTGTTCCGAATCTTTTCCGTGCCGTTCTTGACAATGATGTAAACGCCGCTAAGCGTTGGAAAAAAGCCGGGCTTGACTCTTTCACCGTTGCCGATTCAAAGCTTGTAAAATGCAAAAATGACGGCGGAGTTATTGAGCTTGAAGCAAAATCGGTTCTCAAGCACGCAGACAAAAAGCTGTTTGACTTTGAAATTGAATATAAGGTCTATTCAAACGGTGTGATTAAGGTTAAAGCCGAAATCAAACGTCCGTTCCCATCCTTCACAAAGCTTCAGCTGCCGCGCTTCGGCGTCAGCATTGCGCTTGACGGCTCGCTGAAAAATGTCAGATATTACGGACTTGGTGAGCTTGAAAACCTGCCGGACTTCAAGGCTCAATCAACGATTGGTATTTACTCGGCTTTGGTTGATGAAATGTTCGAGTATTACATAAAGCCGCAGGAAAACTCAATGCATATGGAAACACGCTTCCTTGATCTTACGGATGATGATGGCAGAGGAGTTAGAATCCGGTGCAAAAAAGCGCCGTTCACCTTCAATGTTTCGCCGTATTCAAACGAAACACTCAGAAAAGCAAAGCATATCGAAGATTTGAAGCATGAAAAGAACACGTTTTTGAACATTGACGGTTTTGTTCGCGGAACGGGAACGGCAAGCTGCGGTCCGGCTGTTCTTTCAAAGTATGACCTTCGCATGAAGGATGAGTTGGAGTTTGAATTTTGTATTGCTCCTTTGAAATAAGCTTGTTGTCTATTTGCACAAAAAAATGAACGTATTTTTATAACAGCAAGCAGACGGTTTCTCTTGAAACCGTCTGCTTTTGTGTGCTATAATTTACCATAGTATCGTGGGCTTCGGTGTGATTTTGCCACCTCGGTGCAACATTATTTTTACGGAGGATTTCCAATGAAACAGTTAAACATCGGCATTATCGGTGCCGGAAGAATCGGAAAGGTTCATATGAAGTCGATCACATATAATGTACCCGGAGCAAAGGTGCTCGGCATCACAGACGTTTATAAGGATGCTCTCCCTGCTCTTGCTGCCGAGTACGGCATTGAAAAGATTTACGGTGATTACAAGGAAATGCTTGCAGATCCTGAAATTGACGCTGTTCTGGTTTGCTCCTCAACGGACACCCATGCCGATATTTCAATCGAAGCTGCAAAGGCAGGAAAGCACATTTTCTGCGAAAAACCCGTTGACCTTACTCCGGAAAAGGTTCTTGCCGTTATCAAGGCCGTTAAGGAAGCCGGTGTAAAGCTTCAGGTTGGTTTTAATCGCCGCTTTGACCACAATTTTTCACATATCCGCGAGCTTATCAATGAGGGGAAAATCGGAAAGCTTGAGCTTGTCAAAATCACCTCACGCGATCCCGAACCTCCTTCGGCAGAATATGCTGCCGTTTCGGGCGGAATCTTCCTTGATATGACTATCCATGATTTTGATATGGCGTGTTTCATTGCCGGCAGTGAGGTTGAAGAGGTTTATGTCAATGCAACCTGCCTTGTTGACCCTGCAATCGGCGAAGCCGGCGATGTTGACACGGCAATAGTTTCTCTCAAGTTCAAAAACGGTGCAATCGGCGTAATTGATAATTCACGTCGCGCAGCGTATGGTTATGATCAGAGAGTAGAAGCTTTCGGTTCTCTCGGTGCTGCTGTTGCCGCAAATGATACACCGACCAATGTTACCCTTATGACCGCTGACGGTGTTATGACCGATAAGCCGCTCTACTTCTTCCTTGAAAGATATATGCAGTCCTTCAGAGACGAAATGATTCAGTTTGTTGACGCTGTTCAGAATGATAAACCCACTCCGACGACCGGTGAAGACGGCCTTGCTGCGATTCTTATTGCTCTTGCTGCCAAAAAGTCAGTCAAGGAAGGCAGACCCGTTAAGCTTACTGAGATTATGTAATTATTTGAACAGCCGGCGTTTTGTTAATGCCGGCGTTCATCAATATTTAATGAAACGGCATATCATATGCCGGGAAAGGTTGGCATTTTTATGCATATCAGGGGACCTAAAGAATTTCCGTACGGTTACACTGCAATTGCAACTATGGATAACAAAGAACAGCATTCGCTCATGGACTTCGGCGTTTTGAGAATGAAAAAGGGCGATGTTTTTTCGGAGTCTCAGCATCTTGAAAGAGCATATCTTCTTGTAAACGGAAAAGCAAAGCTTTCATTTAACGGAGAAGAAGCTGTTGTTGAAAGAGCAAATTGCTTTGACTTTGAACCGTGGGTGCTCCATGTTCCGAATGACGTTGAAATTATAATCACGGCGCTTGATGAATGTGAGTGGACAGTTCACAGAACCGATAATGAAAAGACATTTGAGCCGAAGCTTTATACTCCCAAAGAATGCGCAAGCGAAAACAGGGGAGCGGGAACAATGCGTGAGGCTTCAACAAGAATCGTCAGAACTGTTTTTGATTACTCAAATGCTCCTTATTCAAATCTTGTCCTCGGTGAGGTTATCGGTTTCCCGGGAAAATGGAGCAGTTATCCGCCTCACAATCACCCCCAGCCGGAGATTTATTACTACAAGTTCAATCCCGAAAATGGCTATGGCTTTGCTGAACTTGACGAGACGGTTTATAAAACACATAACAATTCAACCGTATTTATTGTTAATGAGGAAACTCATCCGCAGACAACGGCTCCCGGTTATGCCATGTGGTACCTTTGGGTGATTCGCCACCTTGACGGAAATCCGTATATCACACCGTATTTCATTCCCGAGCACCGCTGGGTAACCGACCCGGCAAATGAAAAGCTCATGTGGCCACCGATGAAAGGAGAATAAGCGAATGAAGTTGACAATGGCACAAGCCCTCGTTAAATTTCTTGATAATCAGTATGTCTCATTCGACGGAAAAGAAACGAAATTTGTCAAGGGAATCTTCGGAATCTTCGGCCACGGCTGTGTTGTCGGAATTGGCCAGGCTCTTGAACAGGGCGGACATTCTTTGACCTATTATCAGGGACATAATGAGCAGGGCATGGCTCACGCCTCAATTGCCTACGCTAAGCAGAAGAAACGCCGCGAAATTATCGCCTGCACCTCTTCGATCGGTCCGGGCGCACTCAACATGGTAACTGCCTGCGGAACAGCAACAAGCAACAGGATTCCTCTTTTGGTTCTACCGGGCGACACCTTTGCCTGCCGTCAGCCCGACCCGGTTCTGCAGCAGATTGAACAGCCTGCTTCTGTCGGCATTACTGCAAATGATGCCTTTAAGCCTGTTTGCAAATATTTTGACAGAATCAACCGTCCGGAGCAGCTCATGACCGCTTGTATCAATGCAATGCGTGTTCTTACCGATCCGGCCGACACCGGAGCGGTTTGTATTGCAATGCCTCAGGACGTTGAAGCCGAAGCTTTTGATTATCCCGAGCATTTCCTCAAAAAACGTGTTTGGTACATGGACAGACGCATACCGAGTGAACGCGAGACCGATGCTGCTGTCGAGATGATTCGCGCCGCGAAGAAGCCGATGATGATTGTCGGCGGTGGCGTAACATACAGCGAAAGCTATAAAACGGCGCTCGCTTTTGCCGAAAAGTTCAACATACCCATCGGCGAAACGCAGGCCGGCAAGGGTCAAATCCCGTGGAATCATCCGCTTAATATGGGCGGAGTTGGTGTTACCGGAACAGGCAGTGCCAATGCAATTTCAAAGCAGACCGATCTTGTGATTGCCGTCGGAACAAGGCTTACGGATTTTACAACGTGTTCAAAATGGGGCTTCCGGAATCCGGATGTAAAAATGCTTTCAATCAACGTCTGTGCTTTTGACGCTTTCAAAATGGACAGTGTGGCTGTCCTCGGCGATGCAAAGGAATCACTTGAAAGAATTTCCGGAAAGCTTGACGGCTATAAATCCGCATGGACGGACGAATATAAAAAAGCACAGGCGGATTTCTTCAAAGAGATCGATCGTTGCTTCAGCGTTAAACTTGAAAACGGCTTTTCGCAAACCCGCGCTCTCGGAATTATCAATGAAACCGTTGCCGATGATGCAGTGGTTCTTTCGTCTGCCGGTTCGCTTCCGGGCTGTATGCAAAGACTTTGGAAGTCAAAGAGCGAATATACATATCACGTTGAATATGGTTTCTCATGCATGGGATACGAAATTTGCGGCGCACTCGGTGCAAAGCTTGCCTGCCCAGACAAAGAAGTTTATACAATGGTCGGCGACGGCTCATTCCTGATGCTTCACAGTGAGCTTTACACCGCAGTTCAGGAAAAGGCCAAAATCAACGTTATGCTCTTTGACAACAGCGGCTGGGGCTGCATTGAAAATTTGCAGAACAACCAAGGAACAAAGACATATGGAACGCGCTTCACCAGAAGAACCGAGACCGGTCTTGACGGTGAAGTAATCATGACCGATTACGCAAAAATTGCCGAAGGCTATGGCTGCAAGGCGTATCGCGTTACGAACGAAGAAGAGCTTTATGCTGCCTTAGAGGACTCAAAGAAGCAGACAATTCCCTGCCTTTTTGATATAAAGGTTGCTCACAAATCAATGTCAGACGGCTACGATTCATGGTGGCGCGTAGGCGTTGCCGAAGTATCGGAGAGCGAAACCGTTCAAAAAGCGTACGAAGAAATGAAAGAAAATGTTGCGAAAGCAAGACTTTATTGATAGGAGAATAACAATGCTTAACAAAGAAAAAGTTCAGCTTGCCATTGCACCGATCGCATGGACAAACGATGACCTTCCCGACCTCGGCGCGGAGAATACCTTCGAACAATGCATCAGCGAAATGGCTCTTGCCGGCTTCACCGGAAGCGAGATCGGCAACAAGTATCCGAAAGACGTTGAAACCCTCAAACATAAGCTTGACGTAAGAGGCATGAGAATCTGCAACGCCTGGTTCTCTTCTTTGCTTCTTTCCGAAGGTTACGACGCAACAATTGAAGCCTTCATCAAGCATAGAGACTTCCTTCACGCTCTCGGCGCAAAAGTTATCGGGGCTTCCGAACAGGGCAACAGCATTCAGGGCAAGCCTATTTCAATCTTTGGCGAAAAGCCGGTTTATACCGATGAGCAGTGGGCGCTTATTGCAAAGGGATTCAATGAAATGGGTCGCCTTGCGAAAGAGAAGGGTATGTACTTTACCGTCCATCACCACATGGGTACCGGGGTTCAGACGACCGAAGAAATTGACAGGCTCATGGAAATTACCGACCCGAACCTTGTGTATCTCCTTTATGATACCGGTCATCTTGCTTTCAGCGGCGAGGATGCAATTGCCGTGCTCAAAAAATACGTTCACCGTGTAAAGCACGTTCACCTCAAGAGTATCCGTCAGAGTGTTATCGACGAAGTTAAAGTCAAGGGCTACAGCTTCCTTGACTGTGTCCGTGCCGGTTCATTCACTGTTCCCGGCGACGGCGACTTTGATTTTACTCCGGTTTTTGATATTCTTGCCGAAGCAGACTATGAAGGCTGGGTCGTTGTTGAGGCGGAGCAGGACCCCGCAAAGGCTAATCCGTTTGAATATGCTGTTCTCGCAAGAAACTACATCAGAGAAAAGACCGGACTTTAATTTTTGAAACGGAGTGCCGCCAATGGAAAAGTTTAATTTTTATCAGATAACCGATCTTCATTACTATGCAAATGAAGCCATCGGCTCATACGGCAAATTTTTTGAGCTTCGCTGCAACAACGACCAAAAGAGTGTTGCCGAATCGGGTGCTATTGTTGACGCCGCTTTCAAAGAGCTTGCCGATGATAAGGACAACGAAATTGTCATAATCTCCGGCGACGTGACTTATGACGGCGAAAAAGTCAGCCATGACCTTCTTGTCAAAAAACTCAGAAAGCTCAAAAAAGCAGGCAAGCGTATTTTCCTGACTTTTGCGACGCATGACTTTGACAACAATGCCCGCGGCTATACCGAAATCGGTGACTTTAAGCTTGAAGAATATACACGCGAGGAGCTTCGCGCGCTTTATAACGATTTCGGCTGGAATGAAGCAATTGCGGAGCATGTGCCTTCATATTCATACGCAGTAAAAATGCACGAGGGCTGGCGTTTTCTTCTGCTTAACGACGACGGAAACGGCCGTTCCTTCTGCGGCTATGACGAAACGCTTGTTGCATGGATCAAAAATCAGGTCAAAGAGGCAAACGAAGCCGGCGAAAAGGTCGTTGCCGTTACCCACCACCCGATGCTTCCGCCCGGACTTATTTATCCGCTGTTTTCACACCGCGACATGCTGGGAGATTATGAAACCGTTGCACCGCTGTTTGCCGACCTTGGTATTCAGTATTGCTTTACCGGTCACACGCATATGCAGTCGATCACGAGACTTGAAACGGCGCGCGGTAACAGTCTCTATCATATCAACACCGGCTCTATCTGTGCTTACCCGGCTCCGTACAGAAAGATGACCGTGACAGACGACGGAATTGATGTCAAAACGCACAACCTTAAGAACTTCGATTGGCCGCTCGGCGGAAAAACGACCGAAGAATACATGAAGGATCACTTCCTTTTCATGATCAAGGATATCTTTGATTCAATGGAAAACGACATTGAACACTTTAAGGTGCTTGCAAACGGCTTCAGCATGGATGCAAAGACTGTTGACACTTTGAAGCCGGTTCTTCAGGCTCTCGGAAAAAGCATCAACAGCCTGACATTTAAGTCGCTCGGAAGAATTCTTATGGTGTCTTCAAAGATTGATCCGACTGTTGAAAATGTCAAAGTCAGAGATTTTCTTATGGAGCTTATTATTAACCTTTATTCCGGCGTCAGGAAATTCACACCGGACACTGCGGAGTATAAGAGTTTCATGGCAATCATCTCCCGTGTTCCGAAATTCGTTACGCTTAAAGACCATTTCGGCAATCCGGTTGCTATAAGTGATGTTGTTGAAGACTTGCTTTATAACAAGGGTGAGTATGATAATACGGATGCTTTCCTGCCGTTCAGAGAAGTTCGTTCATAAGGTGATTATATGGCAACTTCAAAAGAATATATTGACTTTGTCTGTGAGTGCATAACACATCCGGGCGAAAAAAGATATAAGAAGATGTTCGGTGAATACATGGTTTATATCAATGAGAAACCGGTGCTTTTGGTATGCGATAACACCGTGTTTGTTAAAAAGCTTCCTGAGCTTGCCGAAATAATGGTGAACGCCGAGTGCGGATTTCCGTATGACGGAGCGAAGGAGCACTATGTGCTCGATATTGAAAACCATGAGTTTTCCGAACAGGTTATTGAGATACTGGAATCTGTAACGCCGATTCCTAAAAAGCGAAAAAAGTGAATAAAGCTAAAGCAGCAGCCGAAAACGGCTGCTGCTCTTGTGTATATTTGAGAAGGCGCTTTATTTGAAAATCTTCTGAAAAATGCTTTTCAAAAGGTTTACAAACTCTGAAAAAGCCTTGAACCACTTCGTGAAAATGTTTTCTTTATCGGTGCTTTCGTTTTTGGTCACACTTTCGCTCTTGTTGTCAAAGGCAAGAAAACGCGGATATTCTTCAAACGTGTCAACCGTGACTTCTTTGTCGGAGTAAAGAATAGCCGCCGCAAGTTCATCAAGAGAATCGTGGTTGACGGAATGCTTGAGTCCTTTTATGAACCACGTCTTTTCGGGGAAAAGGCAGGTTGAAGCGTCAACCATTCTGTCCGGTGAGATGTAAGTGCCGTCTTTTGAAGCAATGTATTCATCGCTGAACACCTTTCCGAAAGGTGCAACGGTTGCGCCGAAGGATGTGTACTTGGCGTCGATAACGCCGTCGCCGGTTGAATCCCATGACGGTGTTGCCGGAACTGCGCTGAAGCCGTATGATGAGAAAACACCAAGGCGGCAGTTCTTTTCGGTTTCTTTCAAAAGGCTAACCTTGTTTGCTTTTACGGTCATATCGTAGGCTTTGATTTTTGCAATCAAAGCTGCATATTCTGTCGGGTCGCTGTCGCAGGCTTCGCCGAACACATAGTTGTACGCATCACTGAGGTATTCATCGGGACACATGGCCCAGACTGTCAGCCAGCGGCAAAACAGCGGCATGACAACTTCGGGTATTGCTCTTTCACGGATTCCGTCAAGAAGCTCGTTCAGATATTGCATTACATAATCAAGAACGCCTGCTTTTGAAAAAAGGGTAAGAACTGAATTAACAAGGTTCTCGTATTCTTCGCCGTCCATTACATATTTAAGAAAACTTGTGAGTGAGTCCTTGTTAAATGCGATTTGGCCGGTCAGAAGTTCACCGGTGTAAGTTTCGCCGAAAATTGCCGTTGAGTCAAGCACAACGCCCTTGATCCTGTCAAGACCGTACTTGTTTATGTATGACATTGTGATGATTCCGCCGCAGGAATGCGCCTCAAGGCAGACCTTGTTTTTGCCCGTAATGCGGCAGACATATTCAATGTAATCATTCAGTTGGTCGGCAATTTCAAGCGGGCTCAGCCTCCAGTCATAGCGAAAGCTTGTCTGTTCACCCGAACGAATGAACTGCTCGGTTGGATATGAGTAATCTATGCCTGTGTTTTCAACGGCATTTCCGTTTTTGTCAAGACAGGCAGGTTCAAACAGTTTTTTAACTTCAGGAATGAGAACGTCGCAAAGCATATCCCATTCTTTGGTGGCAGAGGCGATTGCGAGCGTCGGAAGTGTTTTTTTGACGGCGGCCACGATGTCTTCACTTTTCGGCGGCCAGATCTGCTCCTGCTTTTCGGTACCCGGATTCTTATAAAGCGTCTCAGACATGAAACCGACAACATGAATATACGGGCAGTCCTTTGAAATCTCAATTCCGGCGGCAAAAGCTGTCATTGGGAGCACCGCGGTGCAGACGAGAACAAACGCCAGAATTAAGGCAAAAAACCTTTTTGCTTTCATAAACTATCTTCTCCTTTATATATGACTTGCAAGCATAATATACCATATTCCGTGCAGAAATGCAATAAAACAGACAACTCTTTTGCAATATTATGGAGGTTGATTTTGAAAGTGAAATGTAGTATAATGCCAAATATAATGCTAAGTAAAAGGATGGTTATTGAATGGCCGTTAATTTAATATATAAATCTGTTCCGACCGTTGCCTTGAGGGGCCTTGTTGTTTTTCCCGGAATGAGGCTTCATTTTGAAGTCGGACGCAGCAAGTCGATTGCAGCTTTCAGAGCTGCCGTTGCCGAGAACCAAAAGGTTTTCCTTGTTGCTCAGAGGAATATTTCGTATGAGGATCCGACTTTTGAAGAATTGTTTGGATTCGGTGTGCTTGCCAATGTAAAGCAGATCGTCAAGTCTCCGGAAAACAAAACGGTTCGCGTTGTTGTTGAAGGTGTTTGCCGTGCTGAAATCGCGGAGTTTCTTCCCAACGAGGACTATCTGCTCTGTGATGTCAAAGAACGTCGCTCTGCTGCGGTAAAGCTCAGCGAAGAAGATTATGCGGATGCTCTGATGAGAAAAACAAAGGATATCTTTGAAGAGTATATCGATGTTACCTCAAAGCTTGCACGCGACGTCGCAATGGAGGTCTATATCACTCAGGAGCCGTCTCACCTTGCCGATTTTATTGCCGGCAACGCACTCACAAATTTTGAAGACAGGCAGGCTCTCCTTGAAGAGCTTAACCCGCTCAGACGCCTCGAGGGACTTTGTTCGATTCTTTCCCATGAAATTGAAATTTCAAAAATTGAGAATCTGATTGAACAGCGTGTTCAGGAACAGATGGACAAGAATCAGCAGGAATATTATCTTCGTGAGCAAATTAAAGCCATTTCCGCCGAGCTCGGTGAAAGCGAAGATTCCCTCGGCGAAAGCGAGGAATATAAATCTCAAATCCTTTCCCTGCCACTTACACAAGAGGTGCAAAAAAAACTCATTCGTGAATGCGGCAAGCTTTCAAAAATGCAGAGCAGTTCGCCGGACGCAAATGTTATTCGCAGCTATCTTGATGCCTGCCTTGCTCTTCCGTGGGGGAAATATACCAGTGACCGCTTTGACCTTGACAGGGCGCAGAATATTCTTGATGATGAGCATTTCGGGCTCAAAAAAGTTAAGGAACGATTTATAGAAATGCTTGCCGTTCGCTCTCTGACGGACAGAACAAGAGGTCAGATTATCTGCCTTATCGGCCCTCCGGGTGTCGGAAAAACTTCAATTGTCCGTTCTGTTGCAAAAGCGATGGGTCGAAAGTATGTCAGAATGTCTCTCGGCGGTGTCCGTGATGAGGCAGAGATCCGCGGACACAGAAAGACCTATATAGGCGCGATGAGCGGCCGAATTATAAATGCGCTTACTCAGGCAGGTTCTTTTAACCCGATCATTCTTCTTGATGAAATTGACAAGTTGGGAAGTGATTATAAGGGTGACCCTGCAGCTGCTTTGCTTGAAGCCCTTGATCCTGAACAGAACAATTCCTTCAGAGATCACTATATTGAGTTCCCGGTTGATCTCAGCAAGGTTATTTTTGTCACGACCGCGAATGACAGCAGCACGATTCCGCCGGCTCTTTTTGACCGAATGGAGGTCATTGAGCTTCCTAGCTATACCGCTCAGGAGAAGCTGATCATTGCCAAACACTATCTTGTTAAAAAAGAGCGAGAAATGCACGGACTTAACGGTATTACGATCCGTTTCTCCGATGCTTCTTTGAAGTTCCTTATTGAAGGTTATACGCGTGAGGCCGGTGTGAGGAGACTTGAACAGCTCATTGCATCGATCTGTCGTAAAAGTGCCGTGATGCTCTCAAAGGGAGAGGCAAAGAGGGTAAGTGTCACACCTGAATTAATTGAAAAAATGCTCGGCCCGGTTAAGTTTAAGCCGGATGAAGCTTTAAAAAACGACCTTATCGGCGTTGTTAACGGCCTCGCGTGGACGAGTGTCGGCGGCGAATTGCTTCAGGTTGAAGCCGTTGTTATGGACGGCAGCGGAAAGCTTGAACTTACAGGTTCGCTCGGCGATGTTATGAAAGAGTCTGCAAAGGCGGCTCACAGCTATATCAGAAGTGTTGCGTCATCCTTCGGAATCGACAGCAATATTTTTAAAACGAAGGATATTCATATTCACGTTCCGCAAGGTGCTGTCCCCAAGGATGGACCTTCGGCCGGTGTAACGATTGCGACGGCTATCCTTTCTGCTCTGACCGGCAAGGCAGTTTGCCATTCTGTTGCCATGACCGGCGAAATATCCCTTACCGGACGCGTTATGCCCATAGGCGGTTTACGTGAAAAGGCAATGGCTGCTTATAAAAACAGCATCAAACAGGTTGTAATTCCCAAGGATAATGAAAGCGATCTTTTTGAGGTTGACCCGATTATAAAAGAGAACGTTGAATTTATCTGCGCCGAAAAGCTGGATGACGTTTTTTCCGTTGCACTTTGCGTTGAAAAAACGCAGAAAATTGATCTGAAGCACGCTCCCTCCTTCAAGGTTGAGCAAAAAAAGTCAAGCGGAGATAATATTGCTCAGTGAATTGGAGCGGCGCGATGTTCGCCTTGTTTGGCTACGGCAAGGCTTTGACGCAACTATTTTGTAGCCGGAAAGGCTATGGTGCTTTTTATGAGATTTGATAATGCGGTTTTTGAAGCCGCTTTTGGAACACCGGAACAGTTGAAAGAATCAACTGTTCCGGAGATAGCTTTTTCCGGCCGCTCGAATGTCGGAAAATCATCACTTCTAAATCGTCTGCTCGGGCGTAAAGCACTTGCACGCGTCAGCTCTGTGCCCGGTAAGACGGTGACAATTAACTTTTTCAGGCTTGAAAGCTGCCGCTTTGTTGACTTGCCGGGCTACGGTTATGCTAAAGTGCCCGAAAAAGAAAAGCTGAGATGGGCGAAGCTCATGGAAGGCTATTTCAACTCCGAACGTGACCTGCGTTTGGTTGTTCAGCTGATTGATATGCGCCATGAGCCGACAAAGCTTGACATTGAAATGATTGAATATATGGCAGAGAGAAAACTGCCGTTTGTTGTTGCGCTGACGAAATGCGACAAGCTGAGCAAAGCTCAGCGCAGCGATATGCTTCTAAAAATATGCTCGGTTCTCACAAAATACGGAAATATCAGTGTTGTTCCGTTTTCTGCCGTCAAGGGTGACGGAACCGGAGAGCTGCGTGCACTGATTGAAAAAGCACTCGAAGTTGAAAGGGGATAACATGAAAGAAACATTTTCAAGACTTATGAAGAGTGAGCCGGTAATAGCAACGGTCAAGGATCTGGACAATCTTGACAGTGCCATCAACTCAAAATGTACAGTTATTTTTTTGCTGTGCGGAAATATTTTTAACCTTAAAGGCATAGTTCAGCGTGTTCACGAAAAGAAAAAGATGATTTTCATTCACGTTGATCTGATTGACGGCTTTTCGCGCGATGCCATGGCTCTTAAATATATTCATGAGCAGATTGGTCCTGACGGAATCATTTCAACCAAAAACAATCAGCTGAAAGCCGCAAGGGAGCTTGGAATGTTGACCGTTCAAAGGCTTTTCATCATTGACTCTCTTTCGATTCAGACAACGGTCAAGACCTCGGCTCTTATTAAGCCGGATGCAATTGAAATAATGCCCGGAATCATGCCGAAAATTACAAAGCGACTCAGTGAAATCATTGAGGTGCCCGTTATTGTCGGCGGTCTTGTGAATGAAAAGGAAGATATTGAAAAGGCCATTGAAAGCGGCGCACTCGGAGTTTCAACCTCATGCAAGGAGCTTTGGTGAGAGATACAAGGGGAAATACATATGATAAACATTAGAAAATACGAAGAAAAAGACAAAGAAAATATGAGAAAGGTTTGTCTCGAAACCTCCTCGTTTGATGTTGCAGACAGGAAAACCGCTGAATTTATAACACTGATGTTCTGCGACTACTATACCGAAGTTGAACCAGACTCATGCTTTGTTGCCGCCGATGAAAACGGTGATGCTGTCGGATACCTCATTTGCGGAAAAAACTTTGATGAATATTACAAGGTGTTTAACGGCTTGTATATGCCGGAAATCAGAAAACTCGGCTTAAAATATGCCTTTATGGCTAAAAGTGAGATTGCCGTTCACAGGCTTTTTTCAAAAAGATATCCGGCGCATCTTCACATTGACCTGCTCGATGTGTGTCGCCATCAGGGTGTCGGTTCAAGGCTTATGAAAGAGCTCAAGAAATATCTTTCGGATAAGGGTATCCCGGGCTTAATGCTCTCTTGCGGCTATAACAACAAAAATGCGATTCGTTTTTATGAACGCAACGGTTTCAAAAAAATTGCCAATATTTTCGGAAGCTGCATCATGACAATAAAACTTTGATTCAGGTGAATAATATTCTTGTTTTTTGCTATACTAAAAGCAAAAGGAGTGAAAACAAGATGTTAGACAAAATTTCTCTTACTCTCACCATCATCGGGGCTATCAACTGGGGGCTTATCGGACTGTTTCAGTTTGACCTCGTTGCGTGGATCTTCGGCGGTCAGAGTGCAATCGTCAGCAGAATTATATACACAATAATTGCACTTGCCGGAATTTGGTGCATTTCTCTTCTCTTCAAAGATAGAAGCGAACCGGTTTCTGTTTCGGGTGAGGACAATCAGAGCAATAACAGAGCTGCGTAAGTCCTTGTTGTGACCGGTCATATCCGGCTCAGTGCCGAAGCTAAGAAACGAATTAAAAGCTATAGTCTGCAATTGACATCCTAAAGATGTGTGCGGAGTATAGCTTTTATTTTAAGTTGGAAACCTGTAATAGGCGAATCTTTTTTAGAGCCCGTTTTTTTTATGACCTTGTGTTTACTTTGAGCACTTTATTTGATATAATATCAAACTGGGAGGCGATATCATGTCTTACAAAGTGACCGTTATTGGTGCTGTCAACATCGATATCTGCGGAAAGCCGTTTGAACGGTTTATTCCGAAGGATTCCAATATTGGCTCTGTGTCTCACACAATTGGAGGCGTTGGGTTTAATGTTGCGAGAGATCTTTCTCTTCTTGGTGCCGAGGTTCGTTTCGTTGCCGCTTTGGGAGATGATGTCTACTCAGCTGAAATCGAAAATGAAGCTAATCGGTTTTCGATTGATATGACAATGTGCAAAATATTCTCGGGCGAGCGTAATTCCGTTTATCTTTATGTAACGGATGAGCACGGAGATATGCTTGCCGCTGTCAATGATATGCGTATCAACCGTCATTTGAACAAAGAGTTCTTTGAACCCTTGATTGCTGAAATTTCAAAGAGTGACGCTGTTGTTATTGACGCAAATCTTGAAAGTGAAACGCTTTTGTACCTATGCGAGAATATAACCGCTCCGATTTTTGCCGATGCTGTGTCTGCAAACAAGGTCACGCGGCTCGAGGCGTGCCTGCCTTATCTCACGCTTTTTAAGCCGAATGCAATCGAAGCCGGTGTGTTATGCGGCTTTGAAGTGAATGATTATGAATCGGCTGAAAGGGCGGCAGAATATCTTGTCGATAAAATTGGTGTCGGTAAGGTATTCATCACAATGGGAGCAAAGGGAACTGTTGCTTATGACGGCGAAATGGCAATCATAAAAGCACCGATTTCCGGGGGGATAGTCAACACTGCCGGCGCAGGGGATGCGTTTTTTTCCTGTTGCGTCATGGCGGCTCTTGAGAAAAAAAGTCTGGAAGAAAGCTGCAGTTTTGCTCTGCGCGGCGCGAAGTGTGCGTGTCAGGGCGAGCAAGCGGTCAACATAAACCTTAAATTATTATCAGAAAAGGAATGAGAGTAATGAACAAGTATCTTGAAATTGCACCCGAAGTAAAAGAAGCTCTTGAAAAAAATAAACCTGTCGTAGCACTTGAATCAACGATTATTTCACACGGTATGCCATACCCTCAGAACGTTGAAACTGCCCTGCGCGTTGAAGAAACAATTCGAAAAAACGGAGCTGTTCCCGCAACGATTGCAATAATCGGCGGAAGGCTCAAAGCGGGTCTCTCAAAGAATGAAATTGAGTATCTCGGCAAAAAAGGTACAAAGGTTATCAAAGCTTCAAGGCGCGACCTTCCCGTTCTTGTTGCAAAAGGAGAGGACGGAGCAACAACTGTTGCAACAACGATGATAATTGCCGCAATGGCAGGAATTAAAGTGTTTGCAACCGGTGGTGTAGGCGGAGTTCATCGCGGAGCAGAGATTACAATGGATATTTCTGCTGACCTTGAGGAGCTTGCCACAACGTCTGTGATGGTTGTCTGCGCCGGCGCAAAGTCAATTCTTGACCTTGGTCTGACTCTTGAATATCTTGAGACAAAGGGTGTTCCGGTTATTGGATACCAGACCAACGAGCTTCCTGCATTTTATACCAGAAAGAGCGGTTTTTCTGTTGATTACCGCCTCGATTCTCCGAAAGAACTCGCTGATGCTTTTGCCGCAAAGCTCGGAATGAATTTGCGCGGCGGAATGTTGGTTACAAATCCGATTCCCGAGGAATACTCAATGGATGCGGACGTTATCAATGAAGCCATTGACCGCGCGATTAAAGAAAGCCGTGACCTTGGAATACACGGAAAGGAAACCACTCCGTTCCTCCTTGCAAGAATTAAGGATATCACCGGAGGTGACAGCTTGGATTCAAACATTCAGCTTGTTCTTAATAATGCTGCTCTTGCGGCAAAAACCGCAGCCGAGCTTGCAAAACTCTGCTGATAAGAAAAGCTTCGGCTTTTCACGGCAATACGTGTTAAAATACAGGAAGGTGACAAAATGAAGAGATTTGGAAAACTTATGCTTTTGGTCTTTGCCTTTGGCGTATTGACGTTTTCAATGGCTGTTTGCTCTGCTCCAAACGCTTCCGCTTTGGAAGCACCGCGCCTTACCCGAGTCTCAAATTGCAAGCATGGCCTGAAAGTCAAGTGGAAAAAACTCAGCGGGGTTGACGGATATATTATTTACCGCCGGACCGACGGCTCTTCAAAATGGAAAAAGGTTGTTGTGATCAAGAACTCAAAAACAACCTCATATGTTGACAAAACCGTAAAAAGTTCGGTAGGATATACCTACACGATGAAAGCTTTTGCCGGCAAAAAAAAGTCGCCTTCTTCAAACAGGTTTTCAAGGATGTATTCGGCTGTTCCAAAAATTACGTCACTGAAAAATGTGAAAAACGGTGTTGCGATCAAATGGAAAAAGATACCCGGTGCTCTTGAATACTGCGTATACCGCAAAGGCGGAAATACCGACTGGAAAAAGCTTGCTGCAATCGGTTCATCAACTTCTGAATTTATTGATAAAAAAGCAAAGTCCGGCGTAAAATATACATATCAGGTTCGTCAGATATGCTCAAACGCGGTCAGCGCAAAGAATGCCAACATTCGGACGATTACCTTTGTTTCAGCACCGAAGGTTTTTGATGCAACAGCCTCAAAGAAGGGTATAAGTTTAAAATGGAATGGTGTTTCCGGTGCAAACGGCTATGCCGTTTACAGAAAAACCAAGGGCGAAAAAAAGTGGACTAAAATCAAAACTGTCGGCAGTTCATCAAGGTCATGGATTGATAAAACCGCTCCAAAAGGGAAAACTTCACGCTATCGCCTGAAAACTGTCGTTGTTTCAAAACCGGTCAGTGCATATTCTGCCACAGTCTCCGCAAAAAGGTTCGATGAGAAGAAAAAAATGGTCGCATTGACCTTTGACGATGGACCGTACAGACCGGTAACAAATCAGATTTTGGATGTTTTAAAAAAATATGATTCAAGGGCAACATTTTTTGTTGTAGGTTCCCGAGTATCAACTTATAGCGACTGTGTCAAGCGTGCAGTTTCACTTAATTGCGAAATTGGAAATCATACTTACAACCATACAACGCTGACATCGGTATCAGATGCGCGAGTGCGGATGGAAATTGCCGATGCGAATGCCGCGATTCGCCGTTATGCAGGAGCAGGAGCTTCGCTTGTCCGCGCTCCCGGCGGTTCGGTCAACGGCCGTGTGCTTTCTCTTGTTCCATATCCTTTTATCAACTGGTCTGTTGACACGCTGGATTGGAGCCACAGAAGCACGTCAAAAACGGTGCAGAGAATTAAGGAAAACGTCAGTGACGGTTCAATCGTTCTGATGCATGACCTTTATTATTCAACCGGCGACGCAACAAAAATTATTGTTCCATGGTTGGTAAAGCAGGGTTATCAGCTTGTAACGGTTTCAGAAATGATGGAGTATAAAGGCATTAGACTTAAACCCGGAAGTGTGTATACTCAGGCACGGTGACAGATTATGAAGATCGTTATAATCAGACACGGCGATCCGAATTATGCTTTGGATTCGCTGACAAAAAAAGGACGGCGTGAGGCTTCTCTTCTTGCTGAACGAATCAAAAAACTTGCGCCTGATTATATTTATTGCTCACCGCTTGGCAGAGCTAAAAAGACAGCTAAGCTTGCAACAAAGCTTGTTGACAAAGAAATCAAGATAATTCCCTGGCTAAGGGAATTTGAAGGCAGAGTTACGGTGAACGGTGTCGAAGACGTGTGTTGGGATCGGCTTCCGTGTGACTGGACGTCATTTCCGGGCTTTTATACCGATCAATGGCTCGAACAGTCAATGTTTAGGGATACTAACATCAGGAAAGAGTATGAAAAAGTCAGCAAAGGTCTTGATGAACTTCTCATTTTTCACGGATACAGGCATGACGGAAGAACTTTTGACGTAATTGCGCCTAACCATGACACAATCGTGTTGTTCTGTCATTTCGCTGTTGAGTGCGTGATTCTCAGCCATCTTCTTTCTGTGAGTCCGATGCCGTTTTGGCATAACTTTGCTGCGCTTCCAACCTCGGTAACAACCCTTGTGACAGAGGAAAGAAAAAAAGGAATCGCCGCTTTCAGAATTCTTGCGTTCGGCGATATAAGCCATCTTTATAAAGGCGATGAGGCGCCTTCGTTCGCCTGCCGCTTTTGTGAATGCTTTGATGACGACACAAGACATTAAAAACCGGCCCGATGCTTTGTTGTGTCGGGTTTATTTTTGTCAAAAACCTTCAAAATTCATCATTTTTCAGACATATTTTTGGAATTATGTACAAGAATCAATTGACATTGACACAGCAATGGAATATAATTGAAGCATCGTGAAAACGTAGACTCAGAGAGGAGAAATACTAATGAATTCAGAGTATTCTGCACTGTTCACTCCGTGGAAGATCGGTAACGTTGAAATCAAAAACCGTATCGTTCTTTGCCCGATGGGAGGAACCTCGCTTTTCGGTTGGATGGAACCGAACCATTTTGACAAGGAGGCTGCTAACTTCTTCCTTGAAAGGGCAAAAAACAACGTTGGCCTCATCATTCCCGGAATTGCGCCGCTAAAAGACACTATCGGTAACCGCTGGCTTTATCAGAACAAGAAGATGTTCAAGGAACTCAAGGTGTTTATGGATGAACTCCACAAGACCGGAGCAAAGCTTTTTGTTCAGCTGACTGCCGGCTTCGGCCGTTCTTTCGCAATTACCGATCCGCTTGCAAAGCTTTATAATACTCCGCTTCGTACACTTATGAAGCCGGTTCTTGACCTTGGATACCTTTGCGCAAGCCCGAGTGCGCTTCCTTCCCGTTGGGCGGAAGGAGTAACTTGCCGCCCTTTGAGCAAAAAGGAAATTGAAGAAATGGTTGACGCTTTTGCAAAGACAGCCGCCCTGTGCAAAGAGGCGGGCGTTGACGGCGTTGAAATTCACGCCGTTCACGAAGGCTATCTTATTGACCAGTTCACCATGAAGTACACAAATAAGCGTACCGATGAATACGGCGGCTCTTTTGAAAACCGCTATCGTTTCCCGGTTGAGATCGTCAGAAAGATCAAATCCGTTTGCGGCAGCGATTACCCGGTTTCTCTTCGTTATTCCGTGCTTTCAAAAACCAAGGATTTCTGCTATGGCGCTCTTCCCGGTGAGGAAGGCTATACCGAAGTCGGAAGAGATATGGAAGAAAGCGAAAAAGCCGCGAAATATCTTCAGGACGCAGGCTATGATATGCTTGACGCCGATAACGGTACATATGATGCATGGTACTGGGCTCATCCGCCGGCGTATATGCCTCAGAACTGCAACCTTGATGATGTTGCTCATATCCGTAAGTTTGTTGATATCCCCGTTGTCTGCGCAGGCAGAATGGAGCCCGAAGTCGGTGCAAAAGCGATTGAGGAAGGCAAAATTGACGCAATGGGCGTTGCCCGTCAGTTCCTTGCCGACCCGGCGTGGATTACGAAGCTCATGAGCGGCAAGCTTGAAGAAATTCTTCCTTGCATTTGCTGCCACAACGGCTGCTTCAATATGGCTCACTATAAAGGCCACGCAAACAACCAGGATTTCAGCGACTCTGCTCATATGGCTCGCTGCGCTCTCAACCCTGAAACAATGCAGAGCAAAAAGTATAAGATTGTTCCCGCTGCAAGAAAGAAGAATATCGCCGTTATCGGCGGCGGTATCGGCGGAATGGAAGCCGCAAGGGTTCTTGCTCTTCGCGGCCATAACGTCACGATTTACGAAAAGACGGATAAGCTCGGCGGAATCTTTGTTGCTGCGGCTGCTCCGTCATATAAGGAGAAGGATCGTGAGCTTATCGAATGGTTCAAGCGTGAAATTGCAAAGCTTCCGATCACTGTTAAGCTTAACACTGAGGTTAAGGATGTCAATACACTCGGCGCAGACGAAATAATCATTGCAACCGGTTCAAAAGCACGCAAGATTCCCGTGAAGGGTGCCGAACTTGCAATGGATGCAACCGAGTTACTCCTTGGCGAAAAGCAGGTCGGGGAAAACGTTATTATTGTCGGCGGCGGACTTACCGGCTGTGAGATTGCATATGATCTCTATCTTCACGGCAAGAAGCCGGTTATCGTTGAAATGAAGGATGACCTTATTGCTGTTAAGGGCGTCTGCCTCGCAAACTCAAGCTTCCTTCGCGACTTTTTCAAGACTAACAAAGTTCCCGTACATCTTGAAACAAAGCTTGCCGAAGTTCTTCCCGACGGCATTATGGCTACCGATAAGAACGGAAAGACATTTAAGATAAGCGGCGACAGTGTTATTCTTTCAGTTGGATATATTCCGACTCCGCTTGCTGTTGAAGGCAAAAACATCCATGTAATCGGCGATGCCGACAAGATCGGAAATCTCCGTACCGTTATCTGGGGCGCATGGGATGTTGCAATGAAGCTTTAATGGATAGCTTTGAGGAAAAACTGATTCAAAAGCTCTTCTCTCTCAAAGATAAAGCGTTTAAGGACTTTAACTGCAAGCTGATTCCTAATGTTGACGAAAATTCAGTAATCGGAGTCAGAACGCCCGACATGAGAAGGCTTGCGAGGGCTGTTTACCGTAACGGCGGTTACGAAAGTTTTCTTGCTTCGCCTTTGCATCGTTACCATGAAGAGTACTTTATCCACGCTATGCTCATTGAACAGATAAAAGACTTTGATAAAGCTGTTGCCGAAACGGAACGTCTGCTGCCTTTTGTCAACAACTGGGCGGTTTGCGACTCTTTTTCACCGAAGTGCTTTAAAACGAACAAGGAGAAGCTTCTCAAAAAGATACGTCTGTGGCTCGGTGTATCGGACACGTATACAGTGCGTTTTGCGCTTAAAATGCTTATGACGCATTTTCTTGATGAGGATTTCAAGCCGGAGTATCTTGAACTTGCTGCGGGTGTCAAAAGCGAAGAGTACTACATCATGATGATGCAGGCGTGGTATTTTGCGACTGCTCTTGCAAAACAATATGACTTTGCGGCTAAGTATCTTGAAGAAAAGCGGCTTTCTGTTTGGGTTCACAACAAAACCATCCAGAAAGCGGTCGAAAGCTATCGCATCACACCCGAACAAAAGACATATCTTAAAAGCTTAAAAATCAAATGAAAAAACGCGGTCGATATTCGGCCGCGTTTTTTTGCATTCGGCCGGTGATGAAAAAATATAAAAAACGCTTGACTCTACAATAATTGCAGAGTTTAATATATATGACGTCATGAGTAAGCCGCATGGCACGGACGCTTTGCGGCTCAAAAAGATCGGGTGAGAACTGTGAAAAATCTTACAACCGGAAGCGTATTTAAAAACATAATTTATTTTTCTTTGCCATACCTGCTGTCGTATTTTTTGCAGACGCTGTACGGCATGGCAGATCTGTTCATAATAGGGCAGTTTGAAACCGATATTTCGGGAACGACAGCCGTTTCTATCGGCAGTCAGGTCATGCATATGCTTACCGTTATGCTCGTAGGCCTTGCAATGGGTTCAACGGTGAGCATCGGTCAGGCTATCGGTGCCAACAACAAAAAGCTGGCTTCTGCCGCCGTAGGTAATACAATAACGCTGTTTATGCTCGTTTCGGCGGCTCTGACGGCTCTTCTTTTGGCTTTTGTCAAACCGATAGTGTCCGTGATGTCAACGCCGCAGGAGGCGGTTTCGGGAACGACAGCATACCTTACGATCTGCTTCATCGGAATACCTTTTATTACTGCGTACAACGTCATTAGCTCCGTTTTCCGCGGTATGGGCGACAGCAAAAGCCCAATGTATTTCATAGCAATCGCTTGCGGCGTGAATATCGCGCTTGACTATTTGTTTATGGGCGCTTTAAAATTGGGACCTGCCGGTGCCGCGCTCGGAACGACGATTTCTCAGGCTGTCAGTGTAATTATCTCCCTGACGGTGATTGTCAAAAGGAAAATGCTCAGCCTTTTACGTTCAGATTTAAAACCTCAAAAGGCTGTTACTTCAAAGCTTCTGAAAATCGGCGTTCCCGTTGCCCTCCAAGACGGCTTCATTCAGGTTTCGTTTGTAATCATTACTGTTATTGCCAACAACCGAAGCTTAACGGATTCCGCCGCTGTCGGAATTGTTGAAAAAGTTATCGGATTTTTGTTTCTTGTACCTTCGTCAATGCTTTCGACCGTTTCTGCTCTCGGTGCACAGAATATCGGTGCAGGGAAGCAAGGGCGCGCGCTCCAAACGCTTAAATATGCCTGCATGGTTTCTGTCGGTTTCGGTGTGGTCGTCTGCATAATCGTTCAGCTTATGGCCGAGCAGATCGTCGGCCTTTTTACTCCGGATCAAGCAGTGATCGTTTCGGGCGGCCAATATTTGCGCGGCTATATTTTTGACTGCGTCCTTGCAGGAATACAATTCAGCTTCAGCGGATATTTTTGCGCTTGCGGAAAGTCTCAGCTTTCATTTTTGCATAATGTGCTTTCAATTGTTTTTGTTCGTGTTCCCGGTGCATTTTTCGCCTCAAAAATGTATCCGAACACACTTTTACCGATGGGTCTTGCCTCGGCTGCAGGTTCACTTCTCTCAAGTGTAATCTGTATTCTGGCTCTTTGCATTATCCTAAAAAACAGGAGGGAAGCGAGGCTTAACGCGTATGGACAAGCTTAAACTTTTTCGGATAGGTGAGATTGCAAAACTTTTTCATCTGAGCGTAAGCAGTATACGGCACTATGAGGACATCGGACTTGTTACCCCCGAATACATTGATCCTCAGACCGGATACAGATACTTTAGCATCAGGCAGTTTGAAATTTTCAATTCAATCAGATATCTGCGTAATCTTGATATGCCGCTGAGCGAAATTTCTGATTTTTTAAAAAATCGCGATATTGAAAATATTGAGGATAAACTGATTCGTCAGAAGGAAATTGTTGCCGAAAAGCTGCGTGAGCTTGAAAAGACCGAAAGAAAGATCGGCAACAGACTGCGTAAATTGAGAGAAGCTCGCGAATCGGCACTTGATGAAATAACAGTTCAAAAAACTGCTCGGTGCAAAATTTTTTGCATTGATCAAAAGCTCAGTATCGAAAGCTACTATGACATGGAGGAACCGACAATTAAGCTTGCAAAAGAGCAGACGCAGGCGGTAATTTTCCTTGGAAAAGTCGGGCTCGGAATCTCGGCAGAGCACCTTAAAAGCAGAAGCTTTGACCGTTACGACGGAATTTTTCTGCTTCTTGACGATGAGGACAGCTTTGACGGGGAAGTTTCGGAACTTCCGGCTTCGGAATGTGTAACGCTTCGTTTTTGCGGCAGTCACACGGAAGCTCCAAAAAGATATGAAAAAATGCTCGATTATATCGAGAAAAACAGTCTCATAATAATAGGTTTTTCAAGAGAAATCACAATTATAGATTACGGTATAACAAATAATCCCGAAAAGTTTGTAACCGAGATAAGCATACCGGTCAGTTCTTTGTGAACCCGGCATAGTTTTTCAGCCTGTAAGGCACTTTGTTATATGAATATTGCCATTGATTTAGTCGCACAAAGAATAGTATAATACCCATGCATGAAATGAGGTAGGATTATGGCAATCAGAACTGTGAGTATCATAGGCTTAGGTGCGGAAGGCAGTGTTGCTTATTGCGCCGCAAGGAAAACGCTTCCTTTTGAAAATGTGAGGATAATAGCAAAAGGTGAGAGGGCAAAGCGGCTTAAAGAAAACGGTATTATCATAAACGGCGAACACTATAAGTTGAACGTCAAAGAGCCCGGTGAGGTCGGTACGCCGCCGGACCTTTTGATAGTTGCCGTTAAGATTTACAGTCTCGACGGAGCAATGTGTGATATTCTTGCCGAAGTCGGTGAAAATACGTCTGTAATCAGTATGATAAACGGACTTTCAAGCGAGAATCTCATAGCTAAGCGCTTGGAGTGCGGCCATGTTATTTACAGCATGAGTAAGGTCAATTCAAAAAAGAGCGGTAATTCTGTTAATTTTAAGCCGGTCGGCCATATCGTTATCGGAGAAAAGGACGGAAGCTTTAATTCAAGGCTCATGGACATCCGTAACCTTTTCAGCCATATCGTAACTTCCGAAATCAGCAGGGATATTCACTTTGAAATCTGGAAAAAGTATATGATGAATTCTGCATGCAATACAGTTGAAGCAATTTTCCGTGGGCAGCACAGCTGGTTCCAAAAGATTCCGGAAGCGCGTGATGCCATGCGGTGCATAATGACCGAGATTATGCTCCTTGCAAATAAACTCGGGGTTCCAATCAAAGCTGATGACATTGAAGAAATAATCAGTTTGTTTGACAGCTATGCCCCTGACGGAATGTGCAGCATGGTGCAGGATGTTCTTGCAAAAAGGCCGACAGAAATTGAAATGTTTATGGGAGACGCGCTTAAGATGGGGAAGGAAAACGGTGTTGAGCTGCCGGTTTGTCGCTTTGTCTACGACCTTATAAAATCTATTGACAAAGCCAATTCCGGAATCCTTGAGACGGACTAAAAAATTAAACTAAAAAAGGCTGTAATACTTCCCGGTTCGTGCCAGATAGTATTACAGCCTTTTTGTTATATTATAGTTTTAAGCTTATTTAGCAACAACTTCGCCGTCGCGCTTGGCAATAAAGTCTTTGATCTGCTGTTTGACCTCTTTTCGGTCAAGCTTATAAAAGAGCATGGGAATCATGCTGAGTGCTGTGCAAAGGCCGGGAATGAACCAATATGCAGCCATGACAACGTTTTTCATGTGCGGCGTAACTTCGGCAAAGGTCATTGTTCCGATGTAACCCGAAAGACCGACAATGAAAACACCGACTGCAACCGAAAAGGCGTTTGCAAGCTTGATTGAAAGGCTGAGAACGGAATACTGAATACCCTCGGTTCTTTTGCCTGTTGTCATTTCTCGGTAGTCAACCGAATCGGAAAGCATAATGAGCGGAGCAAAGCCGTGAGGGCCGAACATAAAGTTAATAACGAACTGGCCGAGGAGAATACCCCAAAGTGAACGGAACCACTCCGGACCGAAAGCAAAGAGGAAGTAATATCCCATCGCTGCAATCGCACCGTATACGCCGAAGGCCATAAAGGTTTTCTTTACTCCGAATTTCTTTGAAATAACCGGAGTAAGAACAACGGAGAGGGTGGACGGAATCGCGGCACCGACGCCGAGGATTATCGGAAGGTTTTCGCCGCTGAGGGTAATGTTCAAGCCGGGAATCGTGAATTCGTCGAGCAAAACCGCAGCCGCCTGAACGCCGATGCTGACCGCCATGTTTCTTCCGAAGCCGAGAATATTGATAAGAAAGATGATCATAAGCGGCTTGTTTGAAAACAGCTCGGAAAACATTTCCCTAAATCCCATTTTGTTGGGCTCGCTCTTGATTACTTCCTTCGAGCCTTTCAGCATGATCGCGGTCGTAACGATTGCGAATATACCCATAGCAACAGCAGAAATTATGTATTCCTTTTTTGTAATGACCGCTGAGCCGGTAAGCATACAGATGACGGGAACAACAAGGTTCGGTGCAACAAGCGCAAGCGATTTTAGCATATTTGCAATTCCTGCACAGCTGTTTTTCTCTTCGCTTGAGGGGCTGAGAACTGCCAGCATACCCTGACTGGGAATATCTGCGAAACTCATGACAACGTTCCAAAGGACTGTCGTCACGGTTATGTATGCATACTTTGCGGTGTCGCTTTTAAAGTCGATTGCAATAAACATAAGCGTTGTCACAAGTGCAAACGGGATAATGCTCATTGCAACGAAAGGCTTCATCTTTCCGCCCTTGAAGTGAGCCGAGTCAATAATATTGCCGATTATCGGGTCGGCAAACGAGCTGATGACTTTGGCAATCAAAATGATTACCGCACACTTTGTGAGGTCGGCTGCAAGGACACTTGTGTAAAACTGCGACTGGTAGGTGTTGATGTATCCGACAAGAAGCTGAATTCCGAAAATTCCAACGGAATACAGAACGATTTTGCCGAATGTCAATGTTTTCTTTGAATCTTTTTTCATTCTTCGTTCTCTCCCAAAAAAGTAATACGCAACCGTTTGCGGTCACAGTAATTGTAATGATATCACAGTTCGGTACTGTTTTCAATACAAATAACGGAAAAGAGCCACCTTTGTCTAAAAATACTGTATGATTTATACAACCAGAACGGATTTTAGTATTGCTTTAACTGTTGCAAAAGAAAGCTCTATAGTTTATAATCATAGATAAGATTATTGCTTTAGTAATTTATGTCAAATATTATCTTTTAGGAGAAGTTATATGAAATATCATCTTGCAATTGATATCGGTGCTTCCGGCGGACGGCATATTGTTGGCTATATTCAAAACGGACTGATGCAGCTCCGAGAAGTCTATCGCTTTGAAAACTCATTTAAAAAGGAAAACGGTTCTTTAGTTTGGGACACAGAGCTTATTTTCAATGAAGTTGTGAACGGGCTTAGAGCCTGTAAAAATTGCGGTATTGTTCCCGAGACGGTAGCTATTGATACCTGGGGAGTAGATTACGTTCTGCTTGACGAAAAAAAGGAGGAAATTCTGCCGGCGTATTGTTACAGAGACGGCAGAACCGCCGAGGCTGTTTTAAAAAGCGAAGAAATCGTTCCTTTTGAGGAACTTTACGAAAAAACAGGAATTCAAAAGCAAAGCTATAATACGGTTTACCAACTGTTTTGCGAAAAGGAGAGCGGCAGGCTTGAAACGGCAAAGTATTTTCTCATGATGCCGGCTTATCTTTCTTATAAGCTCACCGGTGTAATTTTTAACGAATACACAAACTGCACAACGACTGCACTTGTTTGTGCAAAGACGAAAGACTGGGATGAAACATTGCTTGAACGTTTTGGCATTGAAAAAGAGCTTCTCGGAAGAATCGTCAAACCTGGAACTTTGGTCGGTGATTTTAAGGAAGAAATCAGGCAAGAACTCGGCTTTTCTTCAAAGGTCGTATTTTGTCCGTCGCATGACACAGCAAGTGCCGTAGCAGCCTGCCCGCTTGAAAAAGACAGCGTTTACATTTCTTCCGGTACTTGGAGCCTTATCGGGACAGAAAGTGAAGAAGCGATTATCTCGGAAAAAAGCAGAACATATAACTTCGCCAACGAGGGAGGAATTGATTACCGCTTCCGTTTTTTGAAAAACTACATGGGAATGTGGCTTTTGCAGAACATCAGAAAGAATTTGAACAAATCTCTGACGTATGACGAGATGATGAACCTCGCAAAAGAAAGCGGTGAGTTTTATTTTATAGACGTCAATTCCCCGTCACTTGTTGCGCCAGTAAATATGATCGAGGCAATTAAAGACCTCCTTCAAAAGCCGAATCTTTCACTTGGGGCGGCAATCAACAGCGTATATCATTCTCTTGCAAATTCATACGCGGCGGCAATTAAAGAAATTGAGAACGTTACCGGTAAGTGCATTTCGTCAATTCACATTGTCGGCGGCGGCAGCAAAGACAGATACCTAAATGAGCTTACCGAGAAATACACCGGAAAGCCTGTTTCTGCCGGTCCCGTTGAGGCAACCGCAACAGGAAATTTGCTTTCTCAGTTTATCTTTTCCGGTGAACTCGGCAGCCTTGATGAAGCGAGAAAAATCATCAGAAAGTCATTTTGTTCGTAAAAACAGTAATAAAAAAGTGATGTCCGAACCTTGGGTGTTCGGACATCGCTTTTTTATGTTTATATAGATTGCGGAAGCTTAAACAACTCTTTTGCGTTGACTCTACATTTGTCAATCAGACTTTGAACCTCACATCCGCGTTCTTCCGCAAGCTTCTGAGCGGTATAGGCAATCATTGTTGAATCGCAGCGGCTGCCTCTGAACGGAACCGGTGCCATATAAGGACAGTCTGTTTCAAGGAGAAGTCTGTCATCGGGAATGATTGCGGCAACCTCAAGCGGCTTGCGCGCATTTTTAAATGTAACGGCCCCGCCGAGACCGATATACATGCCGAGCTTCAGAACCTCCTTTGCCATTTCTGCACTGCCTGAAAAGCAATGAACAACGCCTTTGGGCTTGTACTTTTTCAAAAGATTCATTGTGTCTTCGTGTGCTTCGCGGTCATGGACAATAATCGGAAGGTCAAGCTCCTTTGAAAGAATGATCTGACGCTCAAAGAATGTAAGCTGAACTTCGCGGGGCGAAAAGTCATAGTGATAGTCAAGACCGATCTCACCGACAGCAACAACCTTTTCCTTTGAAAAAAGCTTTTTAATTTCATCAAAATCGTTTGCTCCGGCTTCGGCTGTCTCGTGCGGATGAATTCCGACGGCTGCATAGACAAAATCGTACTTTTCGGAAAGCTCAATAGCTTTGAGAGAGGAAGAAAGGTCACAGCCGCAGTCAATTACGCCGCAGACACCGCCGTCTTTCAGCGACGACAGAACCTGAGCTCTGTCATCGTCAAATTTTTCGTCGTCATAATGGGCGTGCGTATCAAAAATTCCGCTGTACATCATCTGACCTTGGCTCCGTTGGGCATACCGTCAACAAAAACGACCTTGACGTCGTCTTCACCGCAGTCTGCGGCAAGAATCATGCCGTTGCTCTCAACGCCGCAAAGAACGGCACTTTTGAGGTTGGCCACAACAATGACCTGCTTTCCGATAAGGTCTTCCGGCTTATACCATTTTGCAATTCCGGAAGCAACCGTTCTGTTCTTTCCGGTGCCGTCGTCGAGCGTAAGCTGAAGAAGCTTTTTAGCTCTTTTGACCGGAACACAGTCAACAACTTTTGCAATGCGAAGGTCAACCTTTGCAAAATCGTCAATTCCGATTTTTGCAATGCCTTCAATTTCTTCAATTGTCTTTTCCTTTTTTGCGGCTTCTTCCTGCTTCTTCGCAATTTCAGAAAGCATTTTTTCAGCGTCGATTCTTGCAAAGAGGGGAGTCGGCGTTTTTACAATTGTTCCCGGCTTAAAAGCACCAAAGCTTTCAAGGCTGTCATAGTCGGCAACATCGCAGGACATCTGTTCCAGAATCGCCTTTGAGGTGTCGGGCATAAACGGGGAAATGAGAACGGCAATGTAGCGTATACCTTCAAGGAGGTTATAAAGAACAGTGCCGAGACGCTCTTTTTTGCTTTCGTCTTTTGCAAGTGCCCATGGAGCGGTTTCGTCAATATATTTGTTGCAGCGTTTTGCAAGGTTCATTACTGCTTCAACTGCGTCAGCCATGTGATAGCTGTTTATGAACCTGTCAACGTCAGCAACGGCACCGCTTGCGCAGGCTTTCAGCTCGTCATCAAGCGCATTGGGGCAGACAGGAGCGGGGACAACACCGTCAAAATATTTGTTAGTCATTGCAATGGTTCTGTTGACGAGGTTTCCGAGTGTATTTGCAAGGTCTGAGTTATATCTTTCAATAATTGTCTCATATGAGATTGAACCGTCGTTTGCGTGTGGCATTTCTGCCAGCAGATAGTAGCGCACGGCGTCAACGCCGAGAAGGCTCACAAGGTCGTCTGCATAAATAACGTTGCCCTTTGATTTTGACATCTTGTCTGTTCCGAAAAGAAGCCACGGGTGGCCGTAAACCTGTTTGGGAAGCGGCTCACCGAGTGCCATGAGCATAATGGGCCAATAAATCGTGTGAAAACGGACAATGTCCTTGCCGATGATGTGAACGTCTGCAGGCCAGTATTTTTTGTAAAGCTCACTGCTGCCGTCCGGGTCGTAGCCGAGAGCGGTGATATAGTTTGAAAGTGCATCAATCCATACATAGATAACGTGCTTGTTGTCAAAGGTTACAGGAATGCCCCATTTAAAGGAGGAACGGGAGACGCAGAGATCCTGAAGGCCGGGCTTTATGAAGTTATTGAGCATCTCTTTCTTGCGGCTTTCTGGATAAATGAAGTGTTCGTTGTCCTCAATATACTTTTCAAGCTGTTTCTGATACTTTGAAAGGCGAAGAAAATATGCTTCTTCCTTGGCTTTTTTTACTTCACGTCCGCAATCAGGGCATTTTCCGTCCTTGAGCTGTGCCTCGGTCCAAAAGGACTCACAAGGGGTGCAGTAAAGGCCTTCATATTCGCTCTTGTAAATATCTCCTTGGTTATAGAGCTTTTTGAAGATTTTCTGAACGCATTTCTCGTGGTATTCATCAGTTGTTCTGATGAATTTGTCGTAGGTAGTGTTGAGCAGGTCGCAGATGCCCTTGATTTCGCCGGCAACCTTGTCAACATATTCCTTGGGCGTTATTCCTGCCGCTTTAGCGTAATCCTCGATTTTCTGGCCGTGCTCATCGGTACCTGTGAGCATGAAAACGTCGTAACCGCAAAGACGTTTATACCTTGCGATCGCGTCAGTCAAAACAATTTCATAGCTGTTGCCGATGTGCGGTTTCCTTGAGGTATACGCAATGGCGGTAGTGATGTAAAACTTTCCCTTATCCATTAAAGGATCATCTCTCTTTCTGTTTTAGGTGTTCGGTATTACTTGATTTTTACTTTCAGTATCGGTGAGCGATTGCCGTAAACAAAAGCTTTTCCGTTTTTGATGTATGCTTTGATATAAAGTGATTCGCTGCCTTTTGCGGCTGCCGCCTTAATTGTGGCAGAAGTTTTGGTCACGGTATCAATACAGACGTATTTTTTGCTTTTTGAATTGTATCTGAATACTCTGTATCCGTCTGCTCCGGAGGCTTTGCTCCATTTAACGGTATACTTTGAACCGTTATTTTTTGAAAGCTGCAGCTTTTGAACCTCCGCCGGTGCCGTAACGGCTTTTAAAACGTTGCTGTAACTTCCGTAATACGTTTTATTTCCGAGCTTTACAAAGGCGCGGACTTTATACTGAGCGGATTTGCCGGCTTTCAGATTCTTAACAACGTATTTGTTTGTTGTGACCGTTGCCATTCTGACATACTTTTTCTTAGCCGAATCATATCTGTAAACGCAATATCCGTCTGCTCCGGAAACAGCTTTCCAGCTGAGTGTATAGCCTGATGATTTGGTCGAGCTTTGCTTCAGCGATTTGACTTTTGCCGGCTTTGTGACGGCTTTGACCGCCGCAGAGTTCCCGCTGAGCAAAGTCGCTTTTCCGAGTGTTATATACGAACGGATAACGTATTCGTCATGAGAACCGTTGTCGCGGCCGCTTATCTGAACCGAAGTTCCCTTTGCGGCAACAACAAAGGTGTATTTTCCGGTCTTTTCATCTTTTCTGTAAACTCTGTATCCTTCGGCACCGGAGACTTTCTTCCATGAAATCGTGTAAGACGTTGCCGATATAGCTGAAACTTTCGGGCTCTTTGGAGCACTTGGCGCGGTTGAGGCGGTGAAAGCGGCAGAATAGTCACTGTAAATATTTTTACCGTTAATCCGAATATATGCGCGAACTCGGTACTTGTCGGAAGTCAATGAGCCGAGAGAGGTAACGGAAAGCTTGTTTTCAGTCGTTGTTTTAAGCGAGGAATAGCTCCCGCCGTTCTCATCGTAAACCTGAATCTGATATCCGTTGGCATTAGGGCTTTGGCTCCAATTCAAGGTGTATCCGCTGTCAGAGGTTTTGCTTTGCGAAGAGAAAGTCGGCTTCTGCGGCTTTGTGGCGGCCATAAAAGGCTCGGAATCATAGCTTTCAAGAATCAGATCGTCTGTAACCTTTTTCAGAGCTTTCACGATATATGTGTCAATTTGCCCGGACGTTTTAGATTTGATAGCAAGCTTTGTTGCTGCTGTTGTCTTCAAAGCGTCAAAATTCTGCGTTTTACTGTTGTATCTGTAGACGGTATAGCCGGTTGCCTCCCTAACGCTGTTCCATGAAAGTGTGTATGAGGATGTTTTTATCGATGATTGCTTTATACCTGTCACGATGTCGGGTCGTTTGCCGTCGGCAACACCGTATTGAACGATTGACATTCGTCCGGTTGAGTCATATGCGGCGATTGAAACGATTCCCTTTGTTTTGAAAAGAATGGTGTAATCATTTTGAATTGTTGCAATCTTTTCATTGAACGAGATCAGACGCAGCTTCTTGCCGCTGTCAGAGTCATATCCTGGATTGTATATTCCGACGGGAACTGTCAATGATGAATCAAGCTTAATAAAGCTCTGCGGCATATAACCGGTGTATGACCTTGAATTATAGGTAAACTTAATTTTGTACCAGTATGGGTAACTGAGGTAGTCATAATAATAACTCGAATCAGTTGAAACAAGGCCGAGAACCTGAACCTTCGTTCCTTTGTCCGGCTGAAAATCATACTTTGCATTACTTGTTGAAGGCCCTTTTCTGACATTGCAGCCGGAGTTTGCGATTGTGCCCGTCTGATTTTTTGAATCGGCAAGAGAGATGCTTCCGTCCTTGCCGTTTTCATCGTCCATGTTGTTGAAAACAGGAATTGAAAAAACAAAACTGTTGCCGAGAAGATTTGAGGACTTATATGACTGGTACGAAGAGTATGCCTGAATGACGGCACCGCAGACATTGGTCATGTATTGGTGGTCGTAAATACGGTATCCGGCTTTGGGATTCACGTTGAATTTTTGAAGGTATGGCGTGAACTGTCCTTCTGCAATGTATGATTCGGCGATAAATTCAGCTCCGCCGGTAATTGATTTCATCGGTGTATTCCAAGGCCTTGAATAAGTGGTACCGGTACTTGCCCATTTAAGTCCGCGTTCAATCGCGCCCTTGCCGTCACTTGCTCCGACATTGTAGAAATTATAAATTCCGGGATAGTTTTTGTTGCTTCCGAAAACGGAAGCACTGCCGGAAAGTCCGACCTCGTTGATGATTTTTGAAGCAAGGTAACAAGGGTTGACATTGTTCTTTTTGCCGGCTTCACAAATTGCCGTTGAATACTTTTTGCTCGTTTTTACGGTCTTTCCGTTTGAATCAAGATACGAAATCTTAGTGTTTGACATATAGCTGCCTTTGAGAACAAACTCAACAGCATCTTCGTCAAACTCGTCGCTGTATTCAAGGCTTTCAAACTGAAAAATTGAAGCGGCGTCAAGAAAATTGCGCGGGTCCATGTAATACGCAACTGCAGCCTTGTTTGCTGTAACGAAACCGCCGTCCTTTTGAATGTAGGAGCCTCTGTCATAGTTGTAGTCTCCAATCTCCTTGCTCTTATAAATGTCAGAGCAGGAAAGGGGAAACAGGCTCCTGTCATAAGCCTGCTCCTGCTTGAAGGCTTCGTCCCAGTCAATACCGGTTTCAAAAGCAACGAATTTCCACTTTGGATAAAGGCTGTGAAGCCTGCGAAGCTGCGGCTTATAGCTTGCGGGAAAATCGGAAATCGAACGTTCGAAGCTGTCGGCGGCCGCAATGGGCTGAATACAGAACGAGTAAGAGGTAGTTATAAAAACCACGAGCAGAAAAACTGCAAAAAACTTTTTGACTTTTATATTCATGCTATTCTCCTTGGCTTTTAACGTTGACATTGCGGCGCAATGCCGGAAAAGTCAGCTGAAAAGGTTATCCGGAAGCAATGAATCAAGAAGTGACGGTTCTTCTTTTTTCTTCTTTTCCGCCTTGACCGAACTTTCTTCCGTCTGCGATGCATTCTTTAAAATGTTGTCGATGAACGAGAGAATGTCGGCTTCTTTTTCCCTCGTCAAAGTAAGACCGTCTTTTGGCTGTTCCTTCTGAGACTCTTCTGTTTGAGCCTCGGCAGAAACGGCAACGGTCTGAGCCGACTGCGGCTGCTCAATTGTTACGGCAACGCTGCTTTCGGCGATTCTGTCAAGAAAGCCTGTCAAACTGTCGCAAAGCTCGTCAGCTACCCTGCGCAGCTTGTCGGCAGCGCTGTTGATTTCTTCAACTGCGTCGGGGTCAGCTTTTGCCGCCATTTCAGCGGATCTGACCTCAGCTTCGGCAGCCTTTTCCTCGGCGGCAGCGATAGCGGCCTTTGAAGCGGCAACAGCTTCAGCGGCTTCTTTTTTTGCCGCAACCGCTTCTTCCCTTAATGCGGCAACCTTTTCGTTGAGTTCTTTGATTGTTTGTTCAACCTGTGAACGGTACTCAAAAAACTCATTCTTCATGTTTTCGATGTAGTCAATCACATCATCCTTGTTGAAACCTCCGAAAACGGCGTTTCTGAACAGGCGGTCTGCATTGTTCATATCAATACCCTCCAAGTTGAAAAGAGATATAAAATACCATTCTATCTAAGTAATGATAGCATAATTTGCGCATAAATTTCAACCTATCTTGAAAAAAATATATATTATTGTATAATAAGTCACAATATTGGAAGAAAAAGGCGGTGTCTCTCTTGAATGATCCGATTGTGCTTACTGCGCTTAACAAACTGAATTCTTGCGAATATGAGGCGTATCTGGTCGGCGGGTCTGTGCGCGACAGCCTAATGAACCGAAAAACCCATGATATTGATATAACGACATCTGCTGTTCCGGATGAAATTTGCAGGGTTTTTTCCGATTTTCATGTTATTCCTACCGGAATAGAACACGGCACGGTTACTGTAATGATAGATGGTACTTCGGTTGAAATTACTACCTTCAGAACCGAAAAAGGATATTCTGACAACCGACACCCGGATGAAGTTGAGTTTACTTCGAGTCTCAAGGATGACCTTTCGAGAAGAGATTTCACAATGAATGCCGTTGCGATGAACGTTGAAGGAAAGCTAATTGATCCGTTCGGCGGGAGAAATGATATTGAGCGAGGAATAATTCGATGTGTCGGTGATCCGGAAAAACGATTTTGTGAAGATTCTTTGAGAATTCTTCGCGCCTTGCGATTTTCAGCCGAGCTTGGTTTTGCTGTCGAGGAACAAACGGAAAAGTCAATATTCTCTTGCGCCGTCTTGTTGATGAATCTTTCGGCCGAGCGTGTCTGCTCCGAGCTTTCAAGGCTGATATGCGGAAAGAACGCAGCATCCGTTCTTTTAAAGTACGGTAAAGTAATTGCAGTTGTTTTGCCGTGTCTTTCAAAGATGATCGGTTTTGAGCAGCACAACATACATCATTGCTTCGATGTGTATGAGCATTGTGTAATCACCATGAAAAATGTTCGCCCGGACGTATATATGCGCCTTGCGGCACTGCTGCATGACTGCGAAAAGCCCTCATGCTTTTCAATTGATGAAAGCGGAACCGGTCATTTTTACGGCCACGCGCCGAAGAGTGCAAAGTCAGCATATGAACAGTTAAAGCTTTTGCGTTTTGACAGCGATACGATTGAAAAAGCCACCGAACTTATCCGCATCCACGATTCTCCAATCGAGTGTGATATTAAAACTGTTAAACGAAAGCTCAACCGTCTCGGAAAAGAACGTTTTTTTGACCTTGTTGAGCTTCAGCGCGCAGATAACCTTGCACAGGCTGCAGAATACCGTTTCCGTCAGACTAACTTTGACAATTTAGAAGAACTTGCAAATGAAATTATCAAGGCGGATGAATGTTTTTCGCTCAAAAAGCTTGCTGTAAACGGTTATGATATGTTGAATCTCGGACTCTCCGGAAAGAGTGTCGGAGAAATGCTCAATTACCTTCTCGGCTGTGTCATTGACGGCTCGGCTCAGAATGAACAAGACGAGCTGATTTCAAAAGCTTTGTCAAAAATAAAAAACGAGCCGAGCCAAAAATAAATACTGAAAAAGACTTGACAAACCGCGGCGCTATAAGTATAATAGCAACCGCTGTAAAGTGATTTGTCTTTACAGACTTCATTGAAGAGGGGCGGGGCTATGGCGAAGGATCTTGATATTATCATGCTTTATGATATTTACGGCGATATGCTGACGGAGAAACAGCGTGATTTTATCACATATTATTACGATGATGACCTTTCGCTTGCCGAAATTGCCCAGAACGAAGGTATCACCCGTCAGGGCGTGAGAGACGCAATCAAGCGTGCAGAAGTCCAACTTTATTCTTTTGAAGAAAAGCTGGGACTCAAAGAACGTTTTGATGAGCTCAAAAGCGGCCTTGATGAAATTTCAAAAATGGCAGAGATCATCAATGAGGTCAACATGAAAACGATTCTCTCGCGTGAAATCAATGATGCGGTTACAAGAATCGGCGTCATTGTAAAAATGCTTTCCGAATAACTTTTGATAAAGGACTGATATAATGGCATTTGAAGGCCTTTCCGAACGCCTTGAAGCTGCTTTCAAGCGGCTTAAAAGCAAAGGCTCACTCACTGAGAGCGATGTAAAGGATGCTATGAGAGAGGTTCGTCTTGCTTTGCTTGAAGCGGACGTCAACTATAAGGTTGCCAAAGATTTTACAAAAACCGTTACCGAGCGCGCAATCGGCGCCAAGGTTATGGAAAGTCTTACACCTTCTCAAATGGTCATCAAGATTGTCAACGAAGAGTTGACAAATCTTATGGGCGGAACCAAAGCTCGCCTGAATACCGCGAATCATCCGCCGACAATCGTTATGATGTGCGGCCTTCAGGGTTCGGGTAAAACCACCCACAGCGCAAAGCTTGCCCTCATGCTTAAAAATCAGGGTCACAGACCTCTGCTTGTTGCTTGCGATGTTTACCGTCCGGCGGCAATCAAACAGCTTCAGGTCGTTGGCGAGAAAGCCGGTGTTCCTGTTTTTGAAATGGGGCAGATAAATCCGGTCGAAATTGCAAAGAATGCGGTTTCACTTGCAAAGGATCACGGATACGATTATGTATTCCTTGATACGGCGGGACGTCTGCACGTTGACGAAGAGCTCATGACCGAGCTTAAAAATATCAAAAGCGAAGTCAAACCGCATGAAATTTTGCTCGTTGTTGACTCAATGACCGGTCAGGATGCGGTCAATGTTGCTTCTTCATTCAATGAGGCACTTGGAATTGACGGCCTTATCCTTACCAAGCTTGACGGCGACACAAGGGGCGGTGCGGCGCTTTCGGCCAGAGCTGTTACCGGAAAGCCAATCAAGTTTGTCGGTACCGGCGAAAAGCTCGGTGACCTTGATGTTTTCCATCCGGACAGAATGGCATCAAGAATCCTCGGCATGGGTGATATGCTTTCCCTCATTGAAAAAGCCGAGCAGGAGCTTGATGAAAAAAAAGCGAGGGAACTCGAACAAAAGCTTCGCAAAAACAAGTTTGACCTCAATGACCTTCTCGACCAGCTTCAGCAGATGAGAAAAATGGGCTCGATCAAGGATCTTCTTAAAATGATTCCCGGAATCGGACGTAAGATTGATGACGTTGAAGTTGACGAGCGTCAGTTTGACAGAATGCAGGCAATAATTCTTTCGATGACTCCTGCCGAGAGAAAGAAGCCTGATATTATCAATCCTTCGCGCAAGCGCAGAATTGCAGCGGGCAGCGGAATGCAGATTGAGGACGTCAACCGCCTTCTTGCGCAGTATCGGCAGATGCAAAAAATGTTCAAGCAGTTCAACGGAAAAAGCAGCAAAAAAATGCGCCGTAGAATGATGAATATGCCCGGAATGAATAATTTTGGCCCGGGCACACCCGGTTTCCCGATGTAAGGGAAACAAACTATTGTTCACAACACGCCTTAATTTTGAAATAATAACGCGTGTTAGATAAATTTTTTTCATATATTTTTGGAGGTAACAAAAATGGCAGTTAAAATCAGACTTCGCCGTATGGGCGCAAAGAAAGCACCGTTCTATCGTGTAGTTGTTGCAGATTCAAGATATCCGCGCGACGGACGTTTCATCGAAGAGATCGGTTACTACAACCCGATGAGAGAACCCGTTGAACTTAAAATTGACGCCGAAAAGGCTCAAAAGTGGATTTCAAACGGAGCGCAGCCGACTGATACCGTCAAGGCTCTGCTCAAAAAGTGCGACATCATTAAATAAGTTTGGAGGTACTCGCCTTGAAAGAGTTACTTGTTACAATTGCGGCCGGTCTTGTTGACGAGCCGGAAAAGGTAACTGTTGACGTTGACGACATCAACGATGAAGGCGTAATTGTTTATCATCTTCACGTTGCTGCTGACGATATGGGCAGAGTTATCGGAAAGCAGGGCAGAATTGCAAAAGCTATCCGGACCGTAATGCGTGCAACCGCCAACAGAAACGACCAGAAAATCATGGTCGAAATTGACTGAAATGTTCTATTAAACGGGAACCGCTTTTGCGGATCCTGTTTTTTTTGACAGTTTTCGCTATTGACATATCTTTGCGTGCGGTGTTAAAATATTAAAGATCAATTGACTGGAGGTTTCTTTATGAATGATATAAATAAGCTCTATTCACTTTGGTGTGAAAAGGCCGTTGCCGACCCTGACCTTCAAGCAGAGCTTGCCGCTGTTAAGGGTAAGGATGAAGAAATCAATGACCGTTTTTACAGGAATCTTGAGTTTGGCACCGCCGGCCTGCGCGGAATTATCGGTGCGGGAACAAACAGAATGAATGTTTATACCGTTGGGCAGGCGACCCAAGGCCTTGCTTCATATCTGCTTGACGAATATGAAAAACCGACTGTTGCGATCGCTTATGATTCAAGAATCAAGTCAACCGAGTTTGCAAAGTTCGCGGCCGCTGTCCTTGCAGCTAACGGAATCAAGGTTTGGTTCTATCCGGAGCTTGTTCCGACACCGATGCTTTCGTTTGCAGTCAGAGAGCTTCACTGCAAAGGCGGCATAATTATCACCGCAAGCCACAACCCTGCCGAATATAACGGCTATAAGTGCTATGATCCCGAGGGCTATCAGATGACAGATGAAGCCGCGTCGAAAACGTATGAGTTTATTCAGAAAACCGATATATTTTCCGAAATAAAAACGATGGATTTTGATGCCGCTGTTGAATCCGGCCTTGTTGAATATATTACCGATGATCTTGTTGAAAGGTTCTATTCCTGCGTTGAAAAGTGCTGTCTTTCAAAGGATATCACAGCAAAGACCGATCTTCGCGTTATTTACACTCCGCTCAACGGAACCGGCAACAAACATGTTCGCGCAATGCTTGAGCGTATCGGTATAAAAAATGTGTGCGTTGTCAAGGAGCAGGAGCTTCCCGACGGTAACTTTCCGACCTGTCCCTATCCGAACCCGGAAATCAAGCAGGTTTTTGAATGCGCAATCAAAATGACAGAACACGAAAAAGCCGATTTACTTCTTGCGACCGATCCGGACTGCGACAGAGTAGGCATTGCTGTTTTGAACGGCGGCGAATATAAGCTTATGACCGGAAACGAAGTCGGTGTTCTCCTTGCGGAATATCTGCTTTCAAGGAGAAAGGAGCTCGGAATACTTCCGAAAAATGCAGTTGTTGTCAAATCGTTTGTGACGACCGACCTTGTTGACGCTGTTGCGGCAAAGTACGGCGTCTCGGTCAAAAAACTCCTCACAGGCTTCAAATATATCGGTGAATATATTACCGAGCTTGAAGCAAAGGGAGAAGCAGACCGTTTTGTTATCGGTATGGAGGAAAGCTACGGATATCTTTGCGGCATTCATGCAAGAGATAAAGACGCGGTTGTTGCTTCCACTCTTATTTGTGAAATGGCTGCATATTACAAAGCGAAGGGCATAAGCCTTTATGAAAAAATGCAGGAGATTTACAAGGAACACGGATACTACCTTAACCGTGTTATAAGCTTTGAATTCAAGGGCGAAAGCGGCATGGAAAAGATGGCGCAAATTATGGAAACGCTCAGAAATGACAGCCTTGATTCAATTGCGGATTACAAAGTCCTCTCAATTTCCGACTATAAAAAGAGTGAAACTGTTGATGTTGTCACAGGAGAGAAGAGCTTGATTGACCTGCCGAAATCCAATGTTTTGGCCTACGCGCTTGAAAAAGCTAACGGTGTTATAATCCGACCGAGCGGAACCGAGCCAAAAATCAAGGTTTATTTCACCGCGAGAGGTAATGACAAAAAAAGTGCCGAAGGAATATTCTCGGCACTGTCAGAGGATATGGAAAAATACTTAAAATAAAGGATGGTTGCCCTTATGCTTCCGAAAAAAATGGTAAAAATCATTTGTATAGTTCTTGCAGCGCTTATGATGCTCAGCGCAGTTGCTGTTTTGATTCAGGTTTTTGCTTCGGATGCCGCGGCAATTACGACGGCCGCTCCGAAAACGGGCGATAATGACCTTGACACAATTGTTCCGATCGTGCTCATTGCTGCTGCTGTTTTGGCAATTATTGCCTGTCTGCTGCTCCCAAAGCTTAAAAAGAAAGACTGATTGTCAACAAAAATCTGATTGATGCCGCCTTTTTGTTAGTTATTGACAAAAAAGGCGGCATCAATTTTTGAAGTCAGTTTAATTGAATTCCATTGAAAAAGCTTTGATAAAATGATAAAATAAACTGTTAGATTTTTACAGCTCCGCTGTTTAGGAGGAAATATAATGAAAAAACTCATTTCCGTTTTGCTCTGCCTTTGTTTGGCCTTTTCATCGGTCTGGCCGGTCTTTGCTGCTTTTGACAAAGACGCATACAACGGCTATCCGGTTATTGTTGTTCCCGGATACAGCTCATCGGCTCAGTACAGAATTGATGAAAACGGTAACAAGGTTCACGTTTGGGGCATTGATTTTGAAGAGATAATCGCCGCCGTTTTGAAAAACATTGCCGAGGTCGGAATTGACATCGGTGCACTTGCAACCGGCAACGGAAAAGCTCTCGGTCAGACTGTCGGCCGAGAGTTTGCAAAGCTTTATTATGACATGGCCTGCAATCCGGACGGTTCAAGTATTTATCCTTTGCAGAGATACTGTGTAACTGCCAAGGAGAGCAACCGTGCCGAAATGCTCAAGCAGTACGACGGTGACCTCATCTATCAGCATGAGACGGAAATTATGGGTGAATACGCCGAATATATAGGCGACGAAAACATTTTCAATTTCAACTGCGATTTCAGAATGGGTGCTCCTTTCTGCGCAAAACAGCTTGATGAATTTATTCAGTCTGTCAAGGAGTATACAGGCAAGGATAAGGTCAATATTTTTGCAGTTTCTCACGGCGGTCAGGTTACCGGAACATACCTTACTCTTTACGGAGAAAAAGGCGATGTTAACAACGCTGTTATGACTGTTCCTGCCCTCGGCGGAGCGGGTCTTGCTTATAATATTCTTGCCGGAAACATCGAGTTTGACGAGGAAGGTCTTCTCACCTTCATCGAGCACGGAATGATGGAAGAAACCGACTACAACTGGCTTGTCAGAGCAAATGAGCTCGGTTTTCTCGATGAAGTTCTTAATGCAATGATTCCGTATGTTCATAAGGTTATCGGATATTGGGGCAGCATCTGGGATTTCTGTCCGACCGAGTATTATGAAGAGCTCAAAGCGAAGCTTCTTGACCCGGTGGAAAGCGCAGAGCTTATAAAAAGCAGCGACTATATGCACTATGAGGTCATGCCCGATTTTTCAAGCGGCTTTAAGCGTGCTCAACAGGCCGGCACGGATGTTTATATCGTTGCCGGATATGACAATAAAATTGTCACAGGTCTTAATGAAAGCTCGGACGGAATCATTACTATTGAGTCCTCTGCCGGCGCAACAGCTGCACCTTTGGGTCAGCGTTTTGCGGACGGCTATGTTCAGAAGGTTGACACCGGATTCTACCAGGTTTCGCCGTCAATGACGGTTGACGCTTCAACTTCATATCTTCCCGAACATACATGGTTTGTCGAGAATTTTTATCATGGGATGATTTATAAGGATATTTATACTGCCGAGCTCCTCAAGACCCTTCTTCTGACCGAAAAGATCAAGGATGTTCATTCTTCAAAGGAGTATCCGCAGTTCCATGCAACAACAAATAAGTCTCACTCGGTTCATGCAATGTTCAACAACAGCACCGAGGGCTATGTTGATTCAAAGGATAATTCTGTTGTAATCAAGAATCTTTCTGAAAAACATAAAATGAAGCTCATGTCTGTTTCGGCTCGCGGAATCGACCTTCGTTTTGACGATTCGATTTTTACAAAGCTCCTCGAACCGGGTGAAAGCATTGAGGTTAGCTTTAAGGGTGAAATTCCGGCCGTTTCACGTTCTAACTTTGATTTGGTGGTTGATTATGTTCTCATCGGAAGCCCGACTCCTGTTGGCGAAAGACTTTTCAACTTCACAATAATGAACGGCGAAGCTCCGGAATTTGACAGCGGGAATCCATATGTTGCTGCCGATCGAGTCAGCGACTTTAACAAGCTTCTCGACAAAGATACCGATAATATTCTTACAAAGACCGGAATCAAGAGCTTGTTTGAAATTCTCTATAATATCTTCTGGCCATTCGCAAAAGTAATAGTTGAGCTTGTGAGGTCAATCAAAGGTTATTGATTAAACATCGAAACGGCAGTCTGTTGCAAAATTGACTGCCGTTTTTTTATTTTTGTCTTATTGATTTACCCGATTTAATATGTTAAGATGAATCATAAAAGTTTTGGAGGTTTGCTTAATGATTAGCGAAAAAAACATTGTTCTCACCGGCTGCAACAGCGGAATCGGTCTTGAGGTTCTGAGGCTTCTCGTTCGCGGCAACAATAAAATCCTCGCTGTTGATAAAAATATTGACAGAATCGTCGGTTTTGATGAGTGGAAGGTCGTTCCGATGCAGATAGACGTGTCCTCAAAAGAAGCAGTCGATAAGATTTTTGAAACTGCACTTGAAGAGCTTGGCTCAATTGATATTTTTTACGCAAATGCCGGATATCCTTATTACGAAGAGGTGAACTATGCCGATTGGGACAGAGTTGCGGCAATGTTTGAAACAAACGTCTTTTCTCCGATTTATTCTTATCAGAAGTATGTCAGGTATCTCGACGGCAGAAAGGGAATCTTTGCAATTACGATTTCTGCAATCGGAAAAATGGCAATGCCGGGCTTCACGATTTATTCGGCGTCAAAGTTTGCAATGCAGGGCTTCCAGGAGGGTATAAGGCTCGAAATGCCGAAGAACGTTCAGCTCACTTGCCTTTATCCCGTTGCAACAGACACCGGATTTTTCAAAGCGGCCAACGAAATTGAATTCAAAAAGCCCTTCCCGGTTCAGCAGCCCGATGTTGTTGCGGAAAAGATGGTTGAGGGTATTGAGAAGGGTAAGAAAACCGTCAGTCCCTGCGCATTGTTTAGTTTTGCAGAGCAGCTTATGAAATTTGCTCCGTTTGTCCGCAATATCTATTGGGGTCTTGAAAAGAAAAAGTTCAATGAGTTCAAGGAAAACGTTAAACGTCTTTCAGCTGTCAAGAAATGAGGTAAACTATGAGTTTTAAGATGCTCTCAAGTCCGATGAAAATCGGTAATGTTGAAATCAAGAACAGGGTTGTTCTTCCCCCTATGCTTATGGGATTCGGTCAGTTTGACGGAAGACCGACCGAAAAAATGATGAACTATTATGAAGAGCGCGCAAAAGGCGGTGCGGGACTCATTATGACCGAGATAACGCGCGTAAATGATGTGAACGGAGCGGCCGCTTTCGCTCAGCTTGCCGTCAGCCATGACTACCACATCAAGCCGCTTGCCGAAATGGCAAAAAGAATTCAGCAGCACGGTGCAAAGTTTTTTGTTCAGATCCATCATCCCGGACGCCAGAATGTTGGTCTGTTAATCGGTACTGTTCCGCTTTCGATTCAGGCAGAAAAGCTGACCGGGGGACTGTACGGCAAACTGCTTTACAAGCTTACTCCGGCCGTTGGCCCGACGCTTTTGAGGCATAACATTGTCCCCTCATCTGTTGCTCCTTCAAAATGTCCGCCTGCCTACTTTGCAGGGGGAAGGGTCAGGGCGCTTTCACACAGTGAAATCAAAGAGCTTGAGCAGCAGTTTATTGACGGAGCGGTCCGAGTATTCAAAGCCGGCTGCGACGGTGTTGAACTTCATTCCTCACACGGATATCTGCTTCAGCAGTTCCTCAGCCCGGTAACAAACCGGCGCACCGATGAATACGGCGGTTCACTTGAAAACAGGATGAGGTTCATCCTGAACATCATTCATGGCATCAAGACCGAGTGCGGAAAGAACTTCCCGATAATTGTCCGACTTACCGTCGATGAATGCTATTCAATGATCGGAGAACCCGGAAAAGGCTATGACCTTAAAACGGGCGTTGAAATTGCAAAAAGGCTTGAGCAGGCCGGCGTTGACGCAATTGACGTTTCTTCTGCGGGCTATGACACGTTTAATTATTGGCTTGAGCCGACTTCTTTTGAGCCGGGCTGGCGTAAATATATGGCAAAGGCCGTTAAGGAGGCTGTTTCGATTCCTGTCCTTGCGGCGAACCTTATCCGTTCGCCGGAGCAGGCCGAACAGCAGCTTGAAGAGGGCGATCAGGACTTTGTTTGCCTTGGCAGGCCGCAGATTGCCGACCCTTACTGGACAAAGAAAGCACTTGAAGGCGGAACGATAAGGCGCTGTATCTGCTGCCTTAACTGCATTGAGTCGATGCAGGAGAATGCATACATCGGTTCGCACGGTGAATGTTCGGTGAATCCGTTTGTGGGACATGAAGGCGAAGAGCTCATCAAAAACGGCGGTAATCTCAGAGTCCTTGTTGCCGGTGCAGGACCTGCCGGACTTATTGCTTCCGACATTCTTGCGCGCAGAGGTTTTGATGTGACCGTCTATGAGAAAAACAGCATACCGGGCGGACAGGTAAGTCTTGCTGCCGTTCCGCCTGAGAAAAATAAAATGGGTTGGTTCGTTGAGGATGCCTATAAATGCTGTCGTGAGGACGGCGTAAATTTTGTCTTTGATCAGGAACTTACGGTTGAAATTGCTAAGGCGGAGAGGCCGTATAAGGTCATTTCTGCCGTTGGCAGCAGTCCTGCCAGGCCGAATTTCCCGGGTAATTATTCCGCCGAAAATGTTTGCACCGCAGAAGACATTCTTTCGGGCAGAGTTTCATTTGAAAGCAGCTCGGTTGCCGTTATCGGCTCCGGAATGACCGGCCTTGAGACTGCGCATTATCTTACAGAGCACGGATGCTCGGTCAAAGTTGTTGAAATGGCCGGTGAGCTTGCTCCCGGAACATGGATGCAGCACAAGGATGATATTTTGCCGAAGCTTATAAAGGCCGGAACCGAATTCATGACCGGCGAAAAGCTCTGCGAAATCGGCAACGGCTTCATAGTTGCCGAAAATGTCAAGAACGGACAAAAGAGGCGCATTGACTGCGACCGTGTTGTTTTGTCGCTCGGCTCAAAGCCAAACAAAGGCTTTGCCGAAAAGCTTGAAAGCGCAGGAATCAGCATTGTTTCAATCGGAGACAGTGAAAAGGTCGGCAAAATTGCGGACGCAACCAAGCGTGCTTACGAGGTTGCCGTTAACTTATAAAATTTAACACGCCAAAAATACCTTCACTTGTTGACAAGGCATTTTTGTTGTGATAAAATTCAGTAAATCAAATGCCGTGCCTTGCAGTTTTCTGTGAGGCCCGGCTATTTCAAAATCATCTGATATCGGAGGTATACTATGGCTGTATTTATCAACGAACCTTCTCACACTTTTAACGAATACCTGCTTATTCCGGGATATTCGTCCGACAAATGTATTCCGGCGAACGTAAGTCTCAAAACTCCGCTTGTCCGCTTCAAAAAGGGTGAAGAACCTGCAATTACGATGAATATACCTATGGTATCCGCCATTATGCAGTCGGTTTCCGGCGACAGGCTCGCTGTTGCGCTTGCAAAAGAGGGCGGTGTTTCTTTTATTTACGGTTCTCAGACAATTGAAAGCGAAGCTGCGATGGTTGCAAAGGCGAAGAACCACAAGGCCGGCTTTGTTACTAGCGACTCAAACGTTTCTCCGTCGGCAACTCTTTCAGATATAATTGCTCTCAAAGAAAAGACGGGCCACTCTACCGTTGCGGTTACCGCTGACGGAACAGAGCGCGGCAAACTGCTTGGAATAGTTACCAGCCGCGATTACCGTGTGAGCCGCATGAGCGGAGACACGAAAGTCGGCGATTTTATGACGCCGTTTGAAAAGCTTATTTACGCCAAAGAAGGCACAAGCCTCAAAGAGGCAAACGATATTATCTGGGATAACAAGCTCAATGCTTTGCCGATTATTGATGGCGAACAACGACTTTGTCATTTTGTGTTCAGAAAAGACTATGATTCTCATAAGATGAATCCGGATGAACTTCTTGACTCAAACAAACGCTATGTCGTCGGCGCGGGAATCAATACCCGTGACTATGCCGAAAGAGTCCCTGCTTTGATTGAAGCAGGCGCCGATGTGCTTTGTATCGACTCTTCAGAAGGCTTTTCACAGTGGCAGAGACTTACAATTAAATGGATTCGTGAGCATTACGGTGAAAGCGTAAAAGTCGGTGCAGGCAATGTTGTTGACGCCGACGGATTCCGTTTTCTTGCTGACTGCGGCGCAGATTTCATCAAAGTCGGAATCGGCGGCGGTTCAATCTGTATTACTCGCGAAACGAAGGGTATTGGCCGCGGACAGGCTACAGCCCTCATAGACGTTTGCAAGGCAAGGGACGAATATTTTGATGAGACCGGAATTTATGTTCCTGTTTGTTCAGACGGCGGAATTGTTTATGACCACCACATTACACTTGCACTTGCAATGGGTGCGGATTTTGTAATGCTCGGAAGATATTTTGCCCGATTTGATGAAAGCCCCACAAACAAAATCAGCATCGGCGGAACATATATGAAGGAATACTGGGGTGAGGGCTCTGCACGCGCAAGAAACTGGCAGCGTTATGACCTCGGCGGAGACAAAAAGCTTTCTTTTGAAGAAGGTGTTGATTCCTATGTTCCATACGCAGGTGCACTTAAAGACAACGTTGCAATTTCGCTTTCAAAGGTCAAATCGACAATGTGCAACTGCGGTGCGCTTTCAATTCCGGAACTTCAGCAAAAAGCGAAAATTACTCTTGTTTCCGCAACCAGTATTGTTGAGGGCGGCGCACACGACGTAATTCCTAAGGACAAAACCGGAGTAATCAAATAACAAAAAGCGGTGATATTTTGAAAATTGCCAACATTTTGAATGATAAAAAGCCGTCGCTTTCTTTTGAGGTGTTTCCGCCGAAAAAGCGGTCATCCCTTGAAAGTGTTGAAAAGGCGGTCAAAGAGATCGCTGCACTTAAGCCTGCTTTCATGAGTGTCACCTACGGTGCGGGCGGTGGAACAAGTGAATACACTCTTGATATCGCAAGAACGATCAAAAAAGACTACGGCGTTGAAACGCTTGAGCACCTGACCTGCGTTTCCTCTTCAAAGGAAAGCGTTGAAAGGCAGATCAAGGCCATTAAGGCGAGCGGCGTTGAAAACATTCTTGCTCTTCGCGGTGACATACCGGCAGATATGCTCGATTGCGACAGAAGCAACTGGGATTATCACCATGCAACGGAGCTTATCGCTCAGATAAAAAGCCTCTATCCTGAATGTTGCGTAGGTTCTGCGTGTTACCCGGAGGTACACCCCGAAAGCAGAAACAGCAGCGTTGACATCAAGTTTTTGAAGGCTAAAGTTGAAGCCGGATGCGAGTTTTTAACAACACAGATGTTTTTTGACAACAGCTTGCTTTATAGCTTTTTATACCGCTTGCGCGAAGCCGGCATAACCGTTCCGGTTGTCGCCGGAATTATGCCTATTACAAAAGCTTCGCAGGTTGAACAGGCTATTAAGCTTTCCGGCTGCCATGTTCCGCAACGCTTTAAAAGCATTGTTGACCGATTTGGCTCAGATCCGCTTGCGATGAAGCAAGCCGGAATTGCCTATGCTACGGATCAGATAATTGACCTGTTTGCAAATGGTGTGAGCAATGTTCACGTTTATTCAATGAATAAACCCGAAGTGGCACTGGGTATTTATATGAATCTATCTGATATTCTGGGTAAGCTATATGAATGAAGTGTTTTTGAAAACTTATAACGATATGCCCGTGAATAGCCGTGAGGTTTTCCGATATATGTCATGCAGAAAGCCGGACAAGCAAACCGAAAGCCTGCTTGATTTTTGCATAACTGAAAGCCGGAAAGAACTTTCATATAAGGTCTGCTATTCGGTGTTTGACGTTTCAATTGAAGGTGAAGTAATTGACCTCGGCTTTGCCGAAACAAAAAGCTATGCACTTTCGATTAACCTCAAGGGCTGCAAAAAAGCAATTGTTTTTGCGGCTACGGTCGGACACGGAATAGACAGACTGATTAAAAAGGAATCGCTTCTTTCACCCGCAAAATCACTTTGCCTTCAGGCTCTTGGGAGCGAACGGGTCGAAAGTCTGTGTGATGCTTTTAACGAGGAAATGAAAACCTATTTTGAAAAACAGGGTTGCAAGCTAAAGCCAAGGTTCAGCCCGGGCTACGGCGACCTTTCTCTTGAGCTGCAGAAGGAACTTCTTCCTGCTCTTAACAGTGCAAAGCTGCTCGGAATCAGCCTCAGTAATAATCTGATGATGTCTCCTTCAAAATCGGTTACGGCTATTATTGGAATATATAACGAGTGATTTTCTGAAAAGGAGTGTGCTTATGGGCGTTCTTGAGCTTTTAAAAAATCAGCGTATATATCTTGACGGCGGCTTTGGAACTTATCTTCAAAAAGAAGGGCTGAAGCCCGGTGAACACACGGAAGATTGGAACATTTCACATCCGGATGTTGTTCAAAGCGTCCACAAAAAATATTATGATGCCGGTAGCAACATAGTTTGTGCAAACACATTCGGTGCAAACAGCTTAAACTTTTCCGAAGAGGAGCTGGAGGCTGTTGTCAAAGAGGCGCTTGAAAATGTACGTTTTGCTGCAAGTGAATCAGGCGGAAAGCAGGAAAAGTTTGCCGCGCTTGATATCGGCCCACTCGGAAGGCTGCTAAAGCCGTTCGGCGACCTCGAGTTTGAAGAAGCAGTTTCTATTTTTGCGGAGACTGTTAGGCTGGGTGTGAAGTATAAAGCAGATCTAATAGTCATTGAGACTATGAATGATTCATACGAAACGAAAGCAGCGTTGCTTGCCGCAAAGGAGAACAGTGAGCTTCCGGTTTTTGTGACAAATGCTTATTCCGAGGACGGAAAGCTCATGACCGGAGCTACGCCCGAAGCCATGGTTGCAATGCTTGAAGGCATGGGCGCGGACGCTGTTGGTGCAAATTGTTCACTTGGGCCCAAGCAGCTTGAGTCGGTAGCTTCAAGAATTATTGAAGCCGCGTCTGTGCCGGTAATTATGAAGCCGAACGCCGGAATGCCAAAAAGTGTTAACGGAAAAACAGTCTTTGACGTAAATGCCGAAGCTTTTTCCGAAGAAATGGTGAAGTTTGCAAAGCTTGGAGTTAACATTCTCGGCGGCTGCTGCGGAACTGATGATGAATATATACGTCTGCTTGTTGAAAAAACGAAAAATCTTCCCTTTGTGCCGAACAAAGAGAAAAATCTGACCGTTGTTTCGTCATATACTCACGCTGTCGGGTTCAGAAATAAGCCTGTTCTGATTGGCGAAAGGATTAACCCGACGGGTAAAAAGCGTTTTAAGCAGGCACTTTTGGAAAATGATATAGGCTATATTTTGCGCGAAGGTCTCTCCGAGCAGCAAAGCGGAGCACACGTTCTTGACGTCAATGTCGGAACACCCGGAATCGACGAAGCCGATATGCTCAAAAGAGCGGTTTTTGAACTTCAGAGCATAATTGATCTGCCGCTGCAGCTTGACACATCTGATATAATTGCAATGGAGGGAGCTTTAAGGCTATACAACGGCAAAGCCATGATAAATTCCGTCAACGGAAAAGAAGAAAGCATGAGAGTTGTTTTTCCGTTGGTTAGAAAATACGGCGGTGTTGTGGTTGCTCTCACTCTTGACGAAAACGGCATTCCCGAAACGGCAGAAAAAAGGGTCAAAATTGCCGAAAAGATTCTTCGCGTTGCGTCTGAATACGGAATTAAGCGTAAGGACATTGTTTTTGATACTCTTGCGATGGCAGTCAGTGCTGAGCCGTTTGCCGCGCAGACAACGCTCAAAGCACTGAAAACAATTCGGGAAAAGCTTTGCTGTAATACGGTTCTCGGTGTTTCAAACATATCGTTCGGATTGCCGAACAGGGGAGCGCTCAATGCTTCGTTTTTCCTGCTGGCTCTTCAAAACGGTCTTTCTGCCGGAATAATCAATCCGCTGAGCCTCGATATGATGTCTGCTTATAAAAACTATTGCGCGCTCAAAGGCTTTGATGAAGGCTTTTTTGAATACATTGATTTTTATTCAAGTAACGTTGATTCAATCGAAAACAATCCGGCTGTCTCTCGGAAATCAGAACGCAGTACTTCCGAACAGTTGAAAGACGCAATTGAAAAAGGACTTAAAGAAAACGCTTCAAAGCTTTGCAAAGAGCTTCTTTGCAGCACCGATGGGCTTGAAATCGTCAACTCGGTCATCATTCCCGCGCTTGATGAGGTCGGAAAGGGCTTTGAACAAAAAAAGATATATCTGCCGCAGCTTCTTATGAGTGCCGAGGCAGCGAAATGTGCTTTTGAGCAAATCAAGCTTTCCGCAAAAGACGGTGCTGCTTCTTCAAAGGTCGGTTTTCCTGTTGTTCTTGCAACGGTTAAAGGCGATGTTCATGACATCGGCAAAAACATCGTAAAGCTGCTTTTGGAAAACTATGGCTATGACGTTGTTGACCTTGGAAAAGACGTTCCGAAGGAAAAAATTGTTGACGCTGTTCGGCGTTTGAATGCACCGATTGCCGGCTTGAGTGCTTTGATGACGACGACCGTTCCGGCAATGGAGGAGACAATTGAGCTGCTGAGGAAAGAAGCGCCGGGCTGCAAAGTCGTTGTCGGCGGTGCTGTTCTGACAGAAGAATATGCTCAAAAAATCGGTGCGGATAAATATTCGGCCGACGCAATGGAAACAGTAAGATATGCAGAGCGTCTGCATATGGATAGAGACGGCCGGTAACTGCCGGGATCTTTGGCTCGGCAGATCGACTGCCGAATAATGAATTGAAAAGAGGTTTAATTATGGAGATCACTCTGACAAAGGATAATTTTGATGAAGTTGTAATGAAAAGCGAACAGCCTGTGTTGATTGACTTCTGGGCAACGTGGTGCGGACCTTGCATGATGGTCTCGCCGATAATTGAAGAAATCGCCAAAGAGCACGATGAAATCACCGTTTGCAAGGTTAACGTTGACGAAGAGCCTGAACTTGCGGAAAAGTTTGAAGTCAGGTTCATTCCGATGCTTGTTGGAATCAAGGACGGTAAAATCGTCAACTCAACAACGGGCTACCATGAAAAAGAAGAAATTCTTGCACTCCTGGAGGGCTGACAATGAAAATCCGGCTCAATGAAAACGCAAAGGTCGTTGAAACTGTCAAAGAGGGACTTAAAAGAACAGGCGGCTATTGCCCGTGTATCCGTGAGCAAAACGAGGACACAAAATGTATGTGTAAGGACTTCCGTGAAAAGGTCAGGGATCCGAACTTTGAAGGGTATTGCCACTGTATGCTTTATTATAAAGAGAAATAAACAAAAGAAGCAGGTCATAGCGGCCTGCTTCTTTTGTTTTGATATGTGATTGGGAGAGTCGGTCAGTTTATTTCGGTTTTGAGCGTTTCAACGATTGAATCGTCCTTCAGTTTCCTGACCGAGTAGTACATTGAAACGCCGACTATTGCGAACACAACACCGGCACAGCCAAGGTATGTCCATGGATTCGGGCTGAACGGAATTGTATTTGAGCCTACTGTAACATTCATGAAATAGCAGATCAAAAGGCTTATAGGCATTGAAAAGATGAGTGCCTTTGCGCCGTAGAAGAAGCTTTCAAGGCAGATCATTTTGTTGAAGCCCTTCGGTGTGGTTCCGACGGATTTAAGCATTGCAAATTCTTTACGTCTCATCATAATTCCGGTTGAAACGGTGTTGATTATGTTTGCAATTGCAATCATAGTGATGAGCGTGATGAAGCCGTAAACAAAGACCTGAAGTGCAAACGTCAGTGCATTTATCATCTGATAGCTCTGAGCATAGTAGTTGTAGGTGTATCCAGTTCCTGCCTCATCAAGCATACCTACCAGTTGTTCATCAACGGCGCTGTGGTTCCGGGCTTTGATGCCATAGCCTGTTTTGAAAAATTCATAATGCTCAATGTCCTCTTTGCTGCCTTTTTCCATGCATTCTTTATTCAGCCTGTCATACACTTTCAAATACTCGCTTATCGGGCAATAGAGGGAGAAAACACCTTTTCCGTTGAGCGAACAAATGTAATCATCGGAGTCAAATTTTGCAATGCCGCCGATTTCATAAGTAAAGCTCACACCTTTGACGAATTCATAAAAATCATTTGTGCAGGTTTTGCCTATTATTGATGAGTTAAAAATTCCGGAGTTTCCGTTGGTTCTTCTCAAGTCATCCATAAGGACACATTTCAGATTTTTCTGATTGTAATAATTGTCAGCATTAAGTTTGTTATCCTTGCAAAGGTGATTGAAAGCGTCATCATCGACCGCCGTCAGATAAACACTGATTTTATTATTCTTGACTAAGTTTTTATACTGCGCGGTATAATTTTCGGCGTCAACAAACGGAGATTTTTTATCCTCTGCTGTATATGCCAAGTACATTGAACTGAAGTTATAAAAATCATCGATTTCTTTAATTTCCGTAAACATTTTTTCAAGCTCGGGTCTGTCTTTAACCGAAACGCCGACAGTGATGTCATACGGAACATCCTTTGCATAGTCATTGGACTGAACAAGCACCTGACAGAAATAGTTGACGCAGAGGAACAATATAACGGAGAGGGCGATTGAAGCGGTAATCATGTTTGTCTTACGGCGGTTACGCTTGAGGCTCTTGTTGGCAAGCTCGCCCTCATATCCGAAGATTTTCCGGATAAGCTTTGAGGAACGAATCTTTTTTGCCTTGAGTTTAAAGTCGTTTTTCTGCCTGATTGCGTCAATCGGAGTGATTTTTGATGCTTTCTTTGCCGGAATATACAGTGAAATGAAAATTGTCAAAGCGCTGAAAAGAACAATGAGAACAATCACAAGGGGATTAACCGTTGCGGTAAATTTCAGGCCGGCATCCTTTGCGGATTCTGACAAAACTCCCGATGAAATAATCTTGTCACCGACAAAATACAGCGTAATTGCAATTCCGACAAAGCCTGCAACGATACCGACGGGGATACCGATTGCGCCGAGGAGCAGACCTTCAAAATATACCGAGGCTCTTTTCTGCTTCTTTGTTGCTCCGACACTTGCCAGCATACCGAGATAACGCACTCTTTCGGAAAGCGACATTCCGAAGGCATTGTATATAAGCATCACGGAAGCAATGATTATCAGCACCAGACAGATTGCGCACAGGGGCAGGAGAGTGGTCAGGAAAAAGCTGTCGGAAGACAGTGCAAACCTTGAAGTAAGAAGGTCTGTGTTTTTCTGTATGTTTCCATTTTCTGCAGTGATTTTATATTCATCATCGATTGCGTTGATGGTGCGTATACTGTTGTAATCAAGCTTTTTGAGCGTGAAATATACATTCGCTTGGTTCTTGTTGAAAGCTCTTGCGATGTCTGCGGTTGAGGCAAGGGTGATAAAATAACGCGGTTGGTTGTTGTTCATTATTCCGACGACCGTATACGAAACGGTCTTCTTTTTATCAAACAAGAATACTTCTTTTTCATCGGAAAAACCGTCCGGAACGGCAAGCGTGATTTTTCCGCCGAGACCGACGCCGGGAAAGTTTCGTTCAAGAAGATTTCTGTTTATTATTACCTCGCTGCCGTTTTCGGGAAGTCGTCCTTCATAGCTACTTTGAACAACCATATCCATGAGCCCTTTATCTTCGCGATTGATGTAAAGGCTTTTTTGCGTCGGAACGCCTTTATCATTAAGGACAAAGTAGGAGTCATCTGTTAAAACTTCAATACCGATTTTGTCAATTCGCTCATCGTTTCTGAATTTTTCAAATTGCTGAGCACTCAGGAATGTATTTGCGTGCCAGTTGCCGTCCTGGATTATGCTCAGGTCGCCGAGAAGATTCATGAGTGAAAATGCTGCAACAAAAACAGCGGTGATCATTGCAACCGAAACGCAGATGCCGAGAGTTGTGACAACGGAGCGGCTTTTGTTTTGCTTAAGGTGGCGCAGCGTCAGCTTATTTACGATATTCATCAGCCGTTCACCCTGTCCTTAACGATTTTTCCGTCAACAATTGCGATTGTTCGGTCAGCCGAAAGGGCAATGCTTTCGTCGTGGGTGATGATTATGACAGTCTGGCCGTGCTCACGGTTGAAGCGGCGCAGGAGCGCAATGATCTCATGGCTGTTTCTGCTGTCAAGGTTTCCGGTCGGTTCATCGGCGAGCATAAGCGCAGGGTTGTTGATGAGTGCTCTGCCGATTGAAACACGCTGCTGCTGACCGCCGGAAAGCTGGTTCGGCAAAAATGTCATTCGCTGTGAAAGACCGAGTGTTTTGCTAAGTTCTTTAATAACAGCTTTGTCGGGTTTCTTTCCGTCAAGCAGAAGGGGAAGGGTCATGTTTTCCTCAACCGTAAGAATCGGAATGAGGTTATAGAACTGATAGATAAGTCCGATCTGCCTGCGGCGGAAAATCGCGAGTGCAGTTTCGTCAAGCCTTGAAATGTCGGTGCCGTCAATGACAACGCTGCCGCTTGTCGGTGTATCAACACCGCCGAGAATGTGCAGCAGGGTGGATTTGCCTGAACCGGAAGGACCGATTATGGCAACGAATTCGCCTTTCTCAACGGAAAAGGAAACGTTGTCAAGTGCTTTGACAGCTGTTTCGCCCTTTCCGTAGGTCTTGCAGAGATTTTTGATTTCGAGTATTTTCATTTTGGTTACTCCCTTCATACGAAAAATAAGCAACGAAACACTGTTTGCTTCGTGCTCGTTGCTTATATAATAAAAGTCTAAACTTACTATTCGGTGACAAAAAGATTACAATTAAGTAACAATCAGTCCTTACTGTGAAAAATCGGAAGGAAAACGTCAAACGTTGTTCCGTTTCCGGGTTTACTTTTGACTTCAATCTTACCGCCGTTTTTTTCAATGATTGATTTAGAGAGTGCAAGACCGATTCCGACACTTTCGGCAGAAGAATTTTTTCCGCGGTAGAACCGTTCAAAAATATGCTTGAGGTCTTCCTCGTCAATTCCGCAGCCGTTGTCGGTGATTGAAATTACACCGAAAAGTGCTGTCTGTTTAAAAGAAATTGAAATTGAACCTCCGCACGGTGTATGTTCAAGGTCGTTTTTGATAATATTTGAAATTGCCTCACAAAGCCAGCCGCTGTCTCCCTCAACAAAAAAGTCCGAGCCGCTTTTGGAAAGCATAATATCTCTGACATCAAACGTAATTTGAAAAGGACGAAGGCTTTCTTCAACAAGGTCAAAGGCAGAGAGCCTTTCTTCTGTCATTTCAACGGTATCGGCGTCGAGTTTTGCGAGCTTAAGAAGGTTCAAAATCAGCCAACGCATTTTTTCAAGCTGCGATTGAATTATATCAACAAAGTCCTTGCGCTTTTCGGCGGATTGCTCATCCTTGATAATGTCCGTCATAACCATCATTGAAGTCAAAGGTGTTTTGAGCTGGTGTGAAATATCCGTCATTGAGTCGGCAAGATAGACTTTGTCCTTTTTCAATGCTTCATTCTGATATTTGAGCATGGTTATGATTTTATAAAGGTTGTTTTTCAGAATCGAAAGTTCGCCTTCACTGTTATCAGGTAAATCAAGGTCAAATTTTCCCGAGCAGACTGCCGACAGGTAGTTATTGAGTTCAGAAATTCTTTTGAAGCGCTTTTTTGTGTATACGACGAATAAAACTATTGCCACACCGCCGCAAAGCAAACAGACTATGCCGGGAAGCAAACCATAGTAAAAACAGAAGGCCGAAAGCAAAAAAGTTATAGCAAAAGAAACTCCCAGTGTAATTTTAAAGCTTTTATCGTTCATTATCAATCATGTATCCCAGACCGCGCACCGTTTTAATGATAGTCGGGCAGGCGGGTTCCCTTTCAATTTTATCTCTCAGGCGTTTTATATACACGGTCAACGTGTTGTCGTTCACAAAATCGCCGTCAACGTCCCAGATATCCTCAAGAAGCTTGTTCCTTGAAAGTACCTTTCCGCGGTTATTCAGGAAGGTGAGCAGAAGTCTGTATTCCATTGCTGTCAGAATGATTTCCGAACCGTTTTTAGTGACCTTTGCTTCATTAAGGTTGACGGTAATTTCGCCGAGATGCACGACCTGCGCGGTTTTGTCGCTGCCGCAGCGGCGCATGACGCTTTTTATTCGTGCAATAAGCTCTCTCACGCGGAACGGTTTTGAAATATAATCATCCGCGCCGATATCAAGACCCATAACGACATTGACTTCATCGTCGTAAGCGGTCAGAAAGATAACCGGAGAATCACCTTTGGCCTTGACCAGCCGGCATACATCATATCCGCTGCCGTCCGGGAGATTTATGTCAAGAATATAGAGCGAGAAATTTTCTGTTTTAATTATTCTGTTTGCTTCGGCAACGCTTTTTGCAAGGACAACCTCGTAGCCTTCGTTTTCAAGCGAATACTTAAGCCCTATGCCAATCGCTTCGTCATCCTCAAGAAGAAATATGTTCATTCATAACACCTCTGCAGCTATGATAGCACACTTTTTGGTTTCTTTCCATTACAATTTAGTAACACAACAAAAAGCCGGCAGCCGCAGCTGCCGGGCAATTCGTTTTATTTTTCAAACCATGCGTTTGTGTAGGCCGCGAGACCGGGAACAAGCTTTTTGATTTCTTTTCCCGTCGTGTTGACGCAAAGGTGATAGCTTTCCATCTTGCCCCACGGCGAATCCGCAAGGAAGCTTCTGTGTCTTGCTCTCGCCGAGTCAATTTGCTTGATGCGCTTTTCATATTCGCGGCGGGTCATTTCCTCGCTTTCGGGAGCGCGATCAATACAGCGGTCGATTCTTGAATCCATATCTGCGTGAACAAAAATATTGAACGGAGAAAATTCATGCAGAATCACATCCGCGCTGCGTCCGACGATTACAAAATCTGCGCCCTTGTGTGCAAGCTGAAGGATAAAGCTTTGCTGCGCAACAAGCATTTTAGTGTAATTTTGTTGATTGACATCGGTGAAGGCAAAAGAGCGGGCGAAAGAAAACGGAAAGGATGAAGGCCCACCGGTTTCAAGCATTCTTTCAACATAGCCTTCATCAAGCTCGCTGTTTTTTGCAACGGCCGAGATAATTTCCCTGTCGTAATACGCGATTGAAAGCTCATCGGAAAGCCTTTTTCCAAGCTCGCGTCCGCCGGAACCGAACTGTCTGCTGATTGTAATAATTCTCATGAAATACACTCCTTCCGTTTGTTGAAAATTGCTTTTGTGCTGATATTTTAACATTTTTATAGGTATCTTGCAAGAAAAATACGTCAAAAATCACGAAAAAATTTATCGACAATTGTATTTTGTGTTGACACAGCAACGATAAAATGTTAAACTAACTATGAACAAAATACCCCTATGTTTGCAAAAAGGAGTTGTTTATATGAAAAAATTATTTTGTGTCGTTCTCTCGCTGATACTTGCCGTTTCATCGCTCGGAACAATTGCTTTGGCTGCTGATGACAATGGGAACACCGTCGGCGATTTCGGCTATGACCTCTCCGGCCTCATTACCGATAAGATTAAGGAAATCGATTTCCAAAAAGCTCTGAAGGACTATAACTTTGACGGCAGTGCTCTTCCGGAAGATTATTTAGATGAAGACGGTCAGTATGATATCGAATCACTGGTTCAAAGCGGAACTGCGAGCAATGTTTATATGTTCGGTCTTTCCCTTGATTTTCTTTATCACAGTACAGGAGACCTTTTCTGGTCAACATTGCCGTCATCTGAGGATCCGAAGTGCCCTAACTGCAAAAAGAGTTTTCCGAAAGAAATCGTTCCCGATAACACTTGCCCGGACTGCGGAACAACTCTCAAGAAAGAGAATATCAGAAACGATATTGCCCTCGCCAAGGGCAACCTTAACATGATGCTGCTTAACATCATTAAAAATCATATTTCCGGCAACAAGCTTTATTCCGCAGAAAATGCGACCAAAATCTGTAATTTTATCGGCAACCTTTTCTTTGAAAATTATAAGAACCAGACGATCACTTTTGAGGTTCCGCTTGTTGAAGACGATGCCGACACTTTCTATGATACTATTGCGCAGCGCAGTGGCCTTCGCGAACTTATTCAAAACAACTGGTGTAACAACCGCACCCTCAATTATAAACCGCTTTTGTATACACTCGGTGTAAAATTCAGCGAATTTCCGATTCCCGACAAGGATATCTATAACGCAAAAATCGTTTCAAGATTCCTTCTGAGGGCAATTATTACAACTACTCTCAACCGCGGCCCGGTCAATTATCTTCTTGACGTTCTTTGGGCTTTTTCAAGAACTTATTCGCTGTTCATGTACGAGCCGCTCAAGGCGCTTTTCAATATTAAAATCGCAAGCGGAAGAATCACGGAAGAAGAGCTTTCGACTCTAAAGGGCCTTTTCAATCTCGTTGCAAATAACAACGACCCAACGAATACAAGTAAACTTCAGTTTGTAACTCCTCCGGTATACAGATTTGCTAATTCAAAAGATACCGTTGAGCTTTTCCTCTATCTTATGATCTATCTCAACCTTGTTGGAAAGCACGCGTCAAATCCGACCGCTGTCAGCGGTATTAAGAACAGTATCAATGCAAGTGCCGTCCTTGAGCAAAAGGAAAAGGACAGACTTGTTAAGGTTATTGACGGAATGTTCTGCGGAAATCTCAATGATCTTGTTCCCGAGCTTGTCAACTACATGATTGAAAATATTTCGGAAGCAAAAACGACTATATGGGAAACATTTGTCAAGTTTCTTAAGAACTTTATAAATGGCTTTGTCAAAATAATCGACAGAATTTATAAAAACTTTAAGAATATTGGAAATTGGGGTAAAGGCGAATAATTCAGACCGCTTTTGTGAAATATAAAAATAGGCTCGAACAGCTGATGCTTCGGCTGTTCGAGTTTTATTTTTGCAAAGGTGGTATTCTTATGAACTGCAATGATGCCAACAAATCAATTGGCTGCACGGTTGAAAAGTGCGCTCATCACTGCCATTCCGAAAACTATTGTACTCTCAACCGGGTTTCAATCGGTTCGCACGAGACCGATCCGAAGGTTTGTCAGTGCGTTGACTGTGAATCCTTCGTTCCGAAGTCATAAAAATTGTTTTCGGAAAAGACCGTCGCAGCTCCTTGGCTTCGGCGGCCTTTCTTTGCCTTGACAAAACCATCGGCTGCAAATAAAATATACTTGAAAAGGGGTGGAAAGTTGAAAGTTGCCGGAATAATTTGTGAGTATAATCCGCTTCATAACGGACATATCTATCAGCTTGAGCAGACTCGCAAAACTGCGACACATATAGTTTGCGTAATGAGTGGAAACTTTGTTCAGCGCGGAGATTTGGCTATTGCCGATAAATGGTCAAGGGCAAAAGCCGCTATTCTTTCGGGAGCAGACCTGGTTGTTGAACTTCCGACACCATGGGCCTGTTCTTCTGCGGAAGATTTTGCGCGCGGCGGTATATATATTCTTTCATGTCTTGGCGTCGATATGCTTTCGTTCGGTTGTGAAAATGACAGTGTGGGGCTTTTAATGGCGTCGGCTGAAGCTGTTGATTCGCCTGACGTCGGGGAGATAATAAAAAAAGAAATGGTAGGCGGACATACATATCCCTCTGCTCTCAGAAAAGCTGTCTGTCAAGTTTTCGGCGAAGAAACAGCGGAAATTTTTGATTCGCCTAACAACACTCTTGCTGTTGAATATATCCGTCAAAGCAGGAAACAAAAAAATTCCTTTGAATATCTGGCCATTAAAAGAAACGGTCCAGATCATCTTGATGAGCACGTTAACCATAGCTGCATTGCCACAGCAGGTGCTTTAAGATTGATTGAAAACGTTGATATGATTAAAAACTATGTTCCCGGCCCGATGTTTTCCGAGCTCTCTTCTCTTGAGCAATGCGGATTGTACCCATATAAAACTGAAAACGCGGAAAGGGTTTTGCTTGGTTTTCTTCGTCAGATGAGCTTGGAAGAGATGAGCAAGTTTGTCTCTGATGACAGCGGACTTGTCAACAGACTTTATAAAGCCTCAAAAACTGCCGCTTCGTTTGATGACCTTATCGGTAAAACCAAAACAAAGAGTATTACAATGGCGGCTGTCAGGCGTGCGGTAATGTCCTGCTTTTTGAAGATTCCGGCTGAAATGCCGAAGGCTCTTCCGCCATATGTTAAAGTTTTGGCAATGAACAAAAAAGGAGCTGAAATCATCAAAGCAAGTAAATGCTGTCTGCCGGTTATTTCAAGGCATTCTCATCTTTCTTCGCTTTCCGAATTTGGAAAAGAGGTCTATTTTTTGGAGTGCTCATGCACTGATTTGTACTCCTTGTTTTCAAAAAAAATATCGGGCTGTTCGCGTGAACAAACAAGCCCGATATTCATTGCGGATTAAATGACTTCGCCGATGTTCCAGTCCTTGCCGACTCCGGTTAGCCTTACATCAACAATTTTTCCGATTAGTTCATGCTTGGCGAGAACCTTAACGGGTGTGTAGTTTGCGGTATGACCGAGAATCATGCCGTCTTTTTCCTTGCTTTCAAAAAGCACCGGAAAGATTTTTTCAACCTGTGACAAGAGAAAATCGTGGCGAATTCTCTCACATTCCTCAATCATAACGGCAGAACGTTTTTCTTTGACGGCCTTCGGAAGATGGCCGTCCATTTTTTCGGCTTTTGTTCCGATTCTGACGGAATAGGGAAACACGTGAACCTTTTCAAAACCGATTCCTTTAACAAATTCAAGGCTTTGCTCAAAGTCGCATTCGGTTTCTCCGCAAAAGCCGACCATGACATCGGTTGTCAGTGCACAGTTTTCAAAATGCGAGCGTAAAGAATCACAAAGTCGCTGAAACTCTTCTGCGGTATAATGGCGGTTCATGCGGCGAAGAGTGCTGTTGCAGCCGCTTTGGAGCGATATATGAAACTGAGGACAAAGCTTTTTGCATTTTGAAAGGCGTTCAACAACTTCTTCGGTCAGGTGATCCGGCTCGAGCGAACCGAGACGAACACGCTCAATTCCTTCAACAGAGCAGGCAAGCTCAACAGCCGACGGAAAGCTTTCACCAATGTCCTGACCGTATGACGACAGGTTGATTCCGACAAGAACAACTTCTTTGTATCCGGCGGCCGCCAAAGTCTGAAGCTCGGTTTTGAGCGCAGAAAGTGGCTTTGAACGTACACGTCCGCGCGAAACCGGAATAATGCAATATGAACAAAAACGGTTGCAGCCGTCCTGAATTTTGACATAAGCTCTTGTTCTTTCGTTGAAGGAAGTGACAGGGCAGATATCAAAGCTTTCGCCCTTCATATGCTGTTCAGTCACAACACGGCGCTGCCTGTCACGAAGATATGCTTCAAGAAGCTCGGGAAGCTCACCGTTGTTTTTGTTACCGATAACAATATCCGCTTCTGCAAGACTTTGTGCGTCTTCGGGGTATGCCTGCGGCATACATCCGGTGAGAACAACAACCGCATTTGGATTGTTACGCTTGAACCTGCGGACGGCCTGCCGCGTTTTTCTGTCTGACTCTGCGGTAACGGTGCAGGAGTTAATTATATAAACATCGGCACTTTCTCCGGCGGGGGCCGGCTCATAACCGAACTTTGAAAGCAGCTCACCAAGCGCCTGGCTTTCATACTGGTTGACTTTACAGCCGAGTGTGTAAAATGAATATTTCATAGTAGCCTCACTTTGAAAAACTGTCATATACAGTCGGAATACGATCACAACAACAAATTATAAAACAAACTTATCTTCTTTTCAACAGCTTTGTTTTAATTTTCTGCCGTTTGTCATATATAATTGTGAGGAGTTGATGATATGAAGAGAATATTTTCAATAATTTTTTGCATCATAGTAATGATTTCTTCTCTCACAGTTGTATCATTTGCCGAAAAAAGCGAAGAAAAAGTTACTGTAAAATCAAAAAGCTGTGCACTGATGGATGTCTCACAGAGAAAACTCCTGCTTGGAAAAAATGAGCATGAGCGTCTTTACCCGGCTTCGGTCACAAAAATCATGACCTTGCTTTTGGTGATTGAAAGCATCGACAATGGAAAAATCAATCTCACCGATAATGTAACGGCAAGCACGGCAGCGGCAGGAAAGGGCGGCTCGCAAATCTGGCTGAAGGAAGGCGAGACGATGACGGTTGATGAGCTCCTTCGCGCTTCTGCAATCGGCAGCGCGAATGACGCCTGCACAGCTCTCGCGGAATACATTGCCGGCAGCGAAGAGGGCTTTGTCAGAATGATGAACGACCGTGCAGCCGAGCTTGGGATGAAAGATACGCATTTTGAAAACTGTACGGGTCTTGATGACGATACGACCGATCACATGACAACTGCATATGATATTGCTCTGATGTCCTGTGAGCTTCTGAAGCATGAAAGAATTATGAATTACACGACGGTCTGGATGGATAAACTGAGAGACGGCGCAACAGAGCTTGTGAACACAAATAAACTTGTTCGTTTTTATAAAGGCACAACAGGTCTTAAAACCGGAACAACTTCAAAGGCAGGACACTGCGTCGCTGCGAGTGCAATGAGAAACGGACTTCACCTTGTGGCTGTTGTCCTCGGTGCGGAAAACAGTACCGACCGTTTTGAAGGGGCAAAGTCACTCTTGAATTGGGGCTTTGCAAATTATGAAACAGTTATACCGAATGTTGAAGAGGGACTAATTACAGATGTCACAGTCCTAAAAGGTGTTTGCAACAAGATTACTCCGGAGCTTGAATCGATTTTGCCAATGACGCTTGAAAGCGGAAAAAGCGCAAAACTTGAAACAAAAATCGACCTCGCCGTGAACGTTGAAGCTCCAGTTGAAAAAGGCCAGCTTCTCGGAACAGTCAGTTTTATGATAGGCGATGAAAAAGTTGCAAGCTATTCACTTACAGCTCCGTGCGCCGTAAGGAAAATAACGCTTTTTGATGTGATGAAGAGGCTTATTGCTTCGCTGAGTATCAGGTGCACAATTGAAGAAACAGATGATATTAAACCCGAAGAGAAGCAAACAGACATAAGCACTGCCGAGAATGTAGCAACCGGCGAAACAACCGCGACCGGCAACACTGCAAAGGAAAAGACACACTGACAATGTGTTCGAACGATTTAAAGTGCCGAATAGTTGACAAAATTATACAAATGTATTAGAATACACAAATAAACCGTTATGGGCAGGGATTCCTGCCTTTATTGGAGGAATTGTAATGTCAGTAAAACTAACAGACAAGTATGTCTCTTCTTTCCTGACGGAAAGTGAAATAAATTCGTATGCCGCTAAAATTGAAGCCGCTCATAAAATGCTCCACGAAAAAACCGGAGCCGGCAGTGATTTCACGGGCTGGGTTGATTTGCCGTTCAACTTCGATAAAGAGGAGTTTTCAAGAATCAAAGCTGCGGCAAAGAAGATTTCAAATGACAGTGAGGTTCTCATTGTTATCGGCATAGGAGGCTCATATCTCGGCGCAAGAGCAGTCATCGAATTCATTAAGTCTCAGAACTATAATGTTCTTCGCAAGGGTACTCCGGCTATCTATTTTTCGGGCAACAGCATAAGCTCAACCGTGCTCTCCGAGCTTGTTGAAATTTGTGAGGGTAAAGATTTTTCGGTCAACGTGATTTCAAAATCAGGAACGACCACTGAACCTGCAATTGCTTTCCGCGTTTTTCGCGAGCTTCTGATTGAAAAATACGGCGAAAAGGAAGCTGCCGGAAGAATTTATGTCACAACAGACAAGACAAAAGGAACGCTCAAATCGCTTGCTGATAAAGAGGGCTATGAAACGTTCGTTGTTCCCGATGATGTCGGCGGAAGATACTCTGTTCTTACTGCTGTCGGACTTCTTCCGATTGCTGCTGCGGGTATCGACATCGATGCTCTCATGAACGGTGCTGCCTGTGCTGCAAAAGAGCTCATGAGCACTTCGTTGAGTGAAAATGACTGCTATAAATATGTTGCGCTTCGCAATGCACTTTATAATAAAGGTAAATGCACCGAAATGTTCATTGCATATGAGCCTTGCTTCACCATGATGAATGAATGGATCAAGCAGCTCTTCGGTGAAAGCGAAGGCAAAGAAGGAAAGGGACTTTTCCCGACGTCTGCAATTTTTTCAACTGACCTCCATTCTCTCGGTCAGTACATTCAGCAGGGCGAGAGATTGATGTTTGAAACTGTGTTCCGCTTTGAAAAGCCACAGAAAGAGCTGGTCATCAAAGAAGAAGCCGGAAATATTGACGGGCTCAACTTTCTTGCAGGAAAACCGATGTCGTTTGTCAACGAAAAGGCTTTTGAAGGAACCGTTCTTGCTCATAACGACGGCGGAGTTCCGAATATTGTTCTTAATGTTGAAAAGCCGGACGAGGAAAATCTCGGATATCTTATTTACTTCCTTGAAAAAGCCTGTGCAATTTCCGGATATGTTCTCGGCATAAATCCGTTTGATCAGCCGGGCGTTGAAAGCTATAAGAAGAATATGTTCGCCCTTCTTGGCAAACCCGGATACGAAAAAGAGAAAGAAAGTCTTGAACAAAGGCTTTCTATGTGATACAATGGACTTGTAAAAATCCACGGATGTGGAAATTATATTAAGGAGGAGAATTTCATGATTTCTCTTATTTTAGGACACAAAGGCTCCGGCAAAACCAAGCACCTCATCGCTTGCGTTAACGAAGCAATCGAGACCTCAAAAGGTAATGTTATTTGCGTCGAAAAAGAGACAAAATTGACATATGACGTTAATTACAGAGCAAGACTTATTGCAACCGATGACTTTGAAATTAAGGGCTATAATTCTTTTTATGGCTTCCTTGCAGGCGTTTGCGCCGGTAATCACGACATCACCGATGTTCTTGTTGACGCTACCCTCAGAATCGGCGGAAGAGATTACAACGAGCTTTCAAAGTTCCTTGAGGAGGTTTATGAGCTTGCCGAGGCTCAGGATAAGAAATTTACATTCACAATTTCAGCCGACAGGGAAGAGCTTCCCGCTTCAATTTTCAACTATTGCAAGGTTCTTTAATCTTAAAGCTTTTAAAGCGGCAGGTTTTCCTGCCGCTTTTTCTGAATTAAAGAAAACGGAGATAAAAATGGATTACCAAATCGAAAAGGAATATTACGGAAAAGGATACCGTCTAATTTGCGGAATCGATGAGGCGGGTCGCGGCCCGCTTTGCGGCCCGGTGTGCGCCGCCGCAGTTATTTTGCCGCTTGATTGTAAAATTGATGGAATCAATGATTCAAAAAAGCTCAGCGAAAAGAAAAGAGAAGCTTTGTTTGAGCTGATTACCGAAAAGGCAGTTTCTTACGGTATTGCCATGGCTACGGCAAAGGAAATTGATGATATAAACATATTGCAGGCAACTTTTTTGGCAATGCGTCGTGCTTTTGAAAAACTTGAAGATGCTCCCGATCTTGCTTTAATTGACGGAAACCGCAAGCCCGGCCTTAGCTGCGATGAAGTTACGATTGTCAAAGGCGACGCAAAGTGCATTTCAATTGCCGCGGCCTCGATTCTTGCAAAGGTCACGAGGGACAGATACATGAAAGAACTTGATGAAAAGCATCCGGAATTTTGCTTTGCAAAGCACAAGGGTTACGGCACAAAACTACATTATGAAAAAATTGCCGAACACGGTATTTGCGATGAGCACAGAAGAACTTTTTTAAAAAAACTTTTCGGTGAAGAGAATGGAAAGTAAGAAAATCGGCAGTCGCGGAGAGGACATAGCCTGCAAAATCCTCCTTAGAGAAGGATACAGCATAGTTGCAAGAAACTATCATTCACGAAACGGTGAAATTGATATAATCGCCGAAAATGAGTGCTTTGTTGCGTTTGTTGAGGTAAAAACACGCAATGAAAGCAGTTCTACCCTGCCGCGTGAAGCTGTCGGATACACAAAGCAAAAGCGAATTGTTCTTACCGCTATGAGATATCTTCAATATAACAGCGTAAATAAAACGCCGGTGTTTGATGTGATTGAAATTCTGTACTGCCGGGACGGAAAGGTCAAATATAATCATATTAAAAACGCGTTTGACATTTCATGTCTCGGAGGTGCTTTTTAATGAATTACTTTGATCTTCATTGCGACACCGTTATCGAAGCTTATTCCGGCAAGCTCAACACGCAGATTACGCCGAAAAAGGCAGCAGTTTTTGAGAATTACTCCCAGATTTTTGCAATCTGGATGAACGATTCCATTTCTCCGTGTGACGCTTTTTTAAAAGCCAAGGCTGTTGCTGATTATTACTTTGAGTACATCAAGGCTTTTAAAAACGCACACTTCAGACCGTTTCTTGCGCTTGAAAACGGAATCAGTCTCGGTGATGATCTGCAGAGTGTTGAATACTGGAAAAGCAAAGGCGTTTGCGCGGTAACGCTTACCTGGAACGGGGCCAACTCTCTCGGCTTCGGCTCGTCTTTTCAGGGTGGGGCTGGCCTTACACAATTTGGCAGGGAAGCGTTCAAGGAACTCCAAAATGCAGGAATTTTGGTTGATGTTTCGCATTTGAATGAACGCGGGTTTTACGACTGCATAGAACTTGCAAAAAGTCCGCTTATTGCAACTCACAGTAATTGCTTTTCCTTGTGTCCCCATAGGCGTAACCTCAAAGATGAGCAAATCAAGGAATTGTTTGCTTTGGGTGGTGTTATGGGTATATGCTTCTATCCCGAATTTCTCGGAAAAGGTGACACGTTTGAGTTGATTTATGAACATATTTATCACGCCCTTGAGCTTGGGGGAGAGAACAATATTTGTTTTGGCAGTGATTTTGACGGCGCAAAAATGAGCGAAAAGCTTGATTCTCTTGAAAAAGCAGAGTTGCTTTATGCCTTCCTTTCCGAAAAGGGCTTTGATGATGAGCTTTTGGCAAAGATTTTTTATAAAAACGGAGAGAATTTTTTCAATAATGTTTTACACAAATGAAAAAGTGTGATATCATAGCGGAGAACTGTTTTCAGATTGGAGGAATATCCATGCTTTATACCAGCACAAGAGATAAGGGTGTCAGCGTTTCATCGGCTGATGCAATCGCTCACGGTATTTCAAAAGACGGCGGACTTTTTGTTCCAAAGGAATTGCCGGTCATAAATAAAGATTTTATTGGGTCGCTTCTCGGAAAAAGCTACATTGAAAGAGCAAAGAAGGTACTTTCTCTCTTTTTAACGGATTTTACCGATGATGAGCTTGAATACTGTGTGAACGGTGCATACGCAAAAGGCAAGTTCAGCAGTGAAAAAATTGCTCCGATTAAAACCCTTGAACCCGGAGTTGAGGTCCTCGAGCTTTGGCGCGGTCCAACCTGTGCATTCAAGGACATGGCACTTCAGCTTTTGCCGTATCTTCTTACTGTTTCGGCAAAAAAGACGGTTGCCGATAAAACCATTGTCATTCTTGTTGCTACCTCCGGGGACACCGGCAAGGCAGCCCTTGAAGGCTTTAAGGATGTTGACAAAACCAAGATCATGGTCTTTTATCCGAACGACGGTGTGAGTCCGATGCAAAAACTTCAGATGACAACGCAGGAGGGCGGCAACGTCGGTGTCTGCGCAATCAACGGTAATTTTGACGATGCACAAAGCGGCGTTAAGTCAATCTTCACAGATCCCGCTGTCATAAAAAAGCTTGATGAGAACAACATGATGTTTTCTTCGGCTAATTCAATTAACTGGGGCAGGCTTGTTCCGCAGATAGTTTATTATGTCGGCGCATATTGTGATATGATTGAAAACAAAACAATCAAGAATGGTGATGAGATCAACGTTGTTGTCCCGACCGGTAACTTCGGAAACATTCTTGCGGCTTATTACGCCAAAAAAATGGGCGTGCCCATTAAAAAGCTAATTTGCGCTTCAAACTCCAATAATGTTCTGACTGACTTTTTTGCCGACGGAAAATATGACAAAAACAGAAAGTTCTATACGACCGAGTCTCCTTCGATGGATATTCTTATCTCGTCCAATCTTGAAAGGCTTCTTTTTCATCTTTGCGGAGAAAATGATTCTCTCGTGAAAGAATGGATGGATTCGCTTTCAGGTGATGGCAAATACGAAGTTACCGACGAGGTTAAAGAGCAAATTTTTGAGCTTTTTGCCGCGGGTTGCTGTGATGACGAAGAGACAAATCAGACTATTGCCGAAACGTTTGAAAAGCATGGATATCTCATTGATACCCATACTGCCGTTGCAGTTAAGGTGTATCAAGATTATGTTGCGGAAACCGGCGATAAAACGCCCACGGTCATAGCATCAACTGCTAATCCTTATAAGTTCTCGGCTTCTGTTCTTAAAGCACTTTCCGGAAGTGAACCGTGCGATGCCGATGAATTTGAACAGGTTGAGCTTCTCATTAAAAAAACAGGGGTCGAATGTCCGAAGCAGCTTTCCTCTCTTAAAGGAAAGACTCCGCGTTTCACGTCATGCTGTAACAAAGAAGAGATGGCTCACGCGGTTTATGATATGCTCGGCATATAAGAATATTTTCCAAGAGGGTTTATCGACTTTTTGTGGGTTTGCAGGAGGACGGAAATGAATATTTTTGCAATCGGTGACACTCATCTTTCGTTCGATACCGACAAACCTATGGATGTTTTTAGGGGTTGGAGCGATTATGTTCCGCGTCTTGAAAAGAACTGGAGAAATCTTGTTTCCGAGGATGATGTCGTTGTAATTCCGGGAGACATTTCCTGGGCAATGAGCCTTGAAGGCGCGAAGAAGGACTTCTCTTTTCTTGATTCTCTTCCCGGAAAAAAGCTTATGATGAAGGGAAACCACGATTATTGGTGGAACACAAAGAAAAAAATGGATGCATTTATTAAAGAAAACGGTTTTGATTCGCTTTCGATTCTCTTCAATAATGCTTACCGTTTTGGTGACACCACAATATGCGGCAGCCGCGGCTGGTTTTTTGACGCTGAAAATGACAGCGACAAGAAGGTTCTTCTCCGCGAAGCAGGAAGACTGCGACTTTCTATTGAAGCCGGAAAAAAGCTCGGCGGCGAAATCATTGTGTTTTTGCATTACCCTCCGGTAACTGTTTCTCAATGCTGCGAAGAGATGATGGATGTTCTCAGAGAAAGCGGGATAAAACGCTGCTATTACGGCCATCTTCACGGTGCTTCAACTAAAAGTGCCTTTACGGGTGAGCTTGACGGAATCGGTTTTGACCTTGTTTCGGCCGATCATCTCGGCTTTTGTCCGAAATTTATCGGAAAATTTTGAAAAATCTATGGTAATTTTAAATAAATGCTGATATAATACCATGGTTAAAATGTATAATGGGTTTGTATGGTCGGGCGGTTGCCTGCCATGTGCAACTTACCCGTTTGAAAAAAGGAGCAGAAAAATGAGTTTAAAATCATCAAACAAGACAGACACTAATCTTTACACCCTTGAGGTTGAAATCAGCGCCGAGGATTTTGAGGCCGCTCAGGTCAAGGCTTTTGCAAAGCAGAAAAACCGCATTTCTCTTCCCGGTTTCCGTAAGGGCAAGGTCACAAGAAAAATGGCTGAGAATTTCTACGGCAAGGGTTTCCTTTATGAAGACGCTCTTGATATCTGCTATCCCGATGCCGTTGAAGGCGCAATCAAGGAAGCCGGTCTTGAAGTTGTCGGAACCAAGTCGGCCGATATTAAGTCGATCGGCGCAGAAGGCGTTGAACTTTCAATTGAAGTTTTTGTAAAGCCTGAAATCGAACTGAAGGCATATAAGGAACTCAAAGCAACCAAGAAAAAGGTTGAAGCGACTGATGAGGAAGTTAAAGCCAAGCTCGATGAGCTTGTTGAAAGAAACGCAAGAATCGTTTCTGTTGAAGATCGTGCCGTCAAAGACGGAGACATTGCAGTCATTGATTTTGAAGGCTTTGTTGACGGCGTTGCTTTTGAAGGCGGCAAGGCTGAAGAATATGAGCTTACGATCGGCTCCGGCTCATTCATTCCCGGTTTTGAAGATCAGATCATCGGACACAACAGCGGCGACGAGTTTGACGTAAATGTAACTTTCCCCGAAGAGTACGCTCCCGAGCTTGCCGGCAAGGCAGCTGTGTTCAAAATCAAGCTCCATGAAATCAAGGAAAAGCAGCTTCCCGAGGTTGACGACGAGTTTGCTCAGGATGCAGCCGACTGTGATACCGTTGATGCACTCAAAAAGAGCATTGTTGACGAGATCAAAAAGCAGAAGGAAGCCGAAAACGAGCGCGAAATCAGAACTCAGATTTTTGAAAAGCTTGCTGAAAATGTTGTTGCCGAAATTCCGGACGTTATGGTTGAAACCGAACTTGACAACCAGATCAAGGACATTGATTACAGACTTTCCTCTCAGGGCATCGGCTTTGAAAACTACCTCAAGTATATGGGCATGACCGTTGAGCAGTACAGGGAGCAGACAAAGCCCGATGCTGAAAAGCAGGTTAAAATCCGCCTTGCGCTTGAGAAAATCGTTGAGCTTGAGGGCATCGAGGTTTCTGATGAAGACGTTGAGAAGGAATATAATAAGTTTGCTTCTCAGTATCAGATGGAACTTGATCAGATCAAAAAGATTATTTCTGCTGAAGATCTCAAAAAGGACCTGGCAATTGATAAGGCTGTTGACTTTGTACGTGAAAACGCCAAGGTCACAACCGCAAGGAAGCCTAAGGCTTCTTCAAAGGAAAAGGCTGAAGAGCCTGCCGAAAGCGCGGAATAATTCTCTGTTCTGTTTAAGCTTTGGCCCAGTTTCCAACAATAAACTCAAACGCCGGTGTTGCGCTTCATTGCGCGGCACCGGTGCATAACACTATAACAGTCTAAGGAGGCATATTTATGGCACTTGTACCGTATGTCATTGAACAAACCAACCGCGGTGAGCGTCAGTACGATATTTTTTCAAGACTTCTCAACGATCGTATTATTGTTCTCTCCGATGAAGTTAACGACACGACAGCCAGCCTTGTTGTGGCTCAGCTCCTTTTCCTCGAAAGTCAGGATTCGGAGAAGGACATTAGCTTTTATATCAACAGCCCGGGCGGCTCCGTAACTGCGGGACTTGCAATTTATGATACCATGCAGTATATCAAATGTGACGTTTCAACAATTTGCATGGGACTTGCCGCAAGCATGGGAGCATTTCTGCTCTCTTCCGGCGCAAAGGGAAAGCGTTTCGCCCTGCCGAACAGCGAGATCATGATTCATCAGCCCTCCGGTGGTGCAAAGGGTCAGGCTACCGAGATTCAGATAGTTGCCGAGCAGATTTTGAAAACCAAGGCAAGACTCAACAAAATTCTTGCCGAAAACACCGGCAAGCCGATCGAAATTATCGCACAGGACACTGACCGCGACAATTTCATGACCGCGGAAGAAGCCCTTGATTACGGTCTTGTTGACAAGATTCTTTACAAGAGATAAACTTACTAAGAGGTATTTATTGATGGCAAGAGATGACGAAAACAAAGATAAACCGATCCGCTGCTCTTTCTGCGGAAAGCTTCAAGGTGAGGTTGGAACGCTGATTGCAGGCCCGGGGGTTTATATTTGTGACGAATGCATTGGCATTTGTCGGTCAATCATTGACGAGGAGCCGCGCTCCAAGTTTGTAGTAGGCGAGGAGTCTGATTTTGATTTACTTCCTAAGCCGCACGAAATCAAAGCCAGGCTTGATGAATATGTTATCGGACAGGATGAAGCGAAACGGACGCTCAGTGTCGCTGTTTATAACCACTATAAGCGAATATATTCAAAGAATAAGTCTGATGTTGAGGTTTCAAAAAGCAATATTTTAATGCTCGGACCCACCGGCGTCGGCAAAACAATGCTCGCTCAGACGCTTGCAAAAATTCTGGATGTTCCGTTTGCAATTGCGGACGCCACAACGCTGACCGAAGCCGGATATGTCGGTGAAGATGTTGAGAATATTCTTCTGCGCCTTATTCAGGCTGCTGATTATGATGTTGAGAAGGCTGAACGCGGAATTATATACGTCGATGAGATCGACAAAATTTCGCGCAAGTCCGAAAGCACATCAATCACGCGTGATGTCAGCGGCGAAGGCGTTCAGCAGGCTCTTTTGAAAATTCTTGAGGGAACAGTTTCAAATGTTCCGCCGCAGGGAGGAAGAAAGCATCCGCAGCAGGAATTTATTCAGATCGACACAACGAACATTCTTTTCATATGTGCCGGTGCTTTTGACGGAATTGAAAAGGTTGTTGAAAAAAGGATGGGCAATTCCGGCCTTGGCTTTGGTGCAAAAATCAGAACTAAGGAAGAAGTTCAGGCCGGAAAGCTGATGCTTCAAGTGGTGCACCATGACCTTGTGAAGTATGGCTTGATTCCTGAGCTTGTCGGTCGTCTGCCGGTTATAACTGCGTTGCATTCACTTGATAAAAAGGCACTTGTACGCATCGTTACCGAGCCGAAAAATGCGCTTGTTAAGCAGTATAAATATATGTTTTCTATGGATGGCGTTGATCTTGAGTTTACGGACGGTGCTCTTGAAGCGATTGCAGAAAAGACGCTTGAAACCAATACCGGCGCAAGAGGGCTTCGCTCTGAATTCGAAAAGGTTTTGATGAAATATATGTTTGATGTTCCTTCCGACCCGACAGTTTCAAAAATTACGATTACCCGTGAGGTTGTTGAGGGTGGCGGCGAACCTGTTTTTGAGCATAACGGACCTTCTCATGCTGCCGGAAACAAGCGAGCAAACGGCTTTATTGCAAAAAATATGGATTGAGTATTGACATTCCCGGAGGGATTGTGTTAAAATACTCTGGTAAAAAAATGTGGAGGTTGAATCATGACTGCTCTTCAGTATGTTTTGTCAATAATTGTTATTCTTGTGGCCTTGGTTATCATTGTTCTTGTTCTTCTTCAGGAAAGCAAGCAGGAAGGTCTTTCCGGTGCAATCGCCGGTGCCGCCGACAGCTTCTTCGGAAAGAATAAGGGCAGGACTATGGAGGCAAAGCTTGCAAAGTATACAAAGATTTTCGGAACACTTTTTTTTGTTCTTGCTCTTGTATCTTCTTTGCTGGTTCTTTTCAAAAGATAATCTGTTTATATGAAAAACTCCTTTCGGTTTCCGGAGGGAGTTTTTTTCTTGATTTTTTTGCTCGAAATGTGTATAATAAAACGATACTATTTTTGGAAAATCAGAGGTGACTGTTAATGAAAGTTAAAGAGCTTTGCTTTTCACTTGCAAAAGCTGGCGGAACGCCGGGAGATGAGCTTGAAGCCCGCAACGTTGCCGAAGGATATCTTTCAAAATATATGACTATTCATACGGACAGGCTCGGCTCACTTGTCGGTACCGTTGGAAACGGAAACTTCAAAATTCTGCTTGATGCTCATATTGACCGTATCGGACTAATTGTCAGAGGTATTGATGAAAAAGGATTTTTGCTTGTTTCTGCGGCCGGAGGCGTCGATGCCCGCGTACTTGTCGGTGCTAAAGTAACGGTACACGGAAAAAGGCCGCTCCTCGGCATAATTTGTTCAACCCCACCGCACCTTGTGACAAAAGAAGACCAGGAAAAAGGTGTCGAAGTCAAAAGTCTCTCTGTCGATATCGGCCTTTCAAAACAAGAAGCCCAAAAAGCGGTCAGCATCGGTGACAGGATTACAGTTGCTTCCGAACAGCTTACGCTTCTCGGAAACAGAATAGCAAGTCCTGCCCTTGACGACAGGTGCGGTGCCGCAGCTTTGATTCTTGCTGTTGAGGCTGTTCACGACAAATTGAAGAATTGCAAAGTCATGATACAGCTTTCTTCGCAGGAGGAAGTTGGCGGTTCCGGTGCACGGGCTGCCGCTTATACTGCCAACAGCGATGTGGCCATCGCTGTTGACGTTGGGTTCGGCTTGGATCCGCATTGTGATAAGACCGAGGCAAATGAACTTTCAAAGGGTCCTTCAATCGGAATTTCTCCGACACTTGACAGAAATCTTATGCTCGAACTTGTTCAGATTGCAAAAGATAACGAAATCCCGTATCAGCATGACGTTATGAGCGGACGCACAGGCACAAATGCTGATGTTATCAATATCGCGCGCGGCGGTGTAAAGACGGCCTTACTTTCAATTCCGGAAAGAAACATGCATACTCAGGTTGAAGTTGTTGACCTTGCCGACATCGAAAACACGGCGAAGCTTATTGTCGGATACATTCTTAAAAAGGAGACTGAACTCGATGCTTGAAACTCTAAAAACGCTTTGTGAACTTAACGGTACTTCAGGACGTGAGGAAAAGGTACGCGAGTTTATACTTGAAAGAATTAAGGGGAAATGTGAATGCAAAGTTGACCCACTCGGCAATGTCATTGCTTTCAAAAAGGGCAGAAAGGCTCCTAAAAACAAGGTTATGCTGACAGCGCATATGGACGAGGTTGGCTTTATAATTACTTATATTACCGATGAAGGCTTTTTACGTTTTGAAGCGGTTGGCGGAATTGACAAAAAAGTCATTGCGGGGCGTACAGTTACAGTCGGCGAAAAAGGAGTCCCGGGTGTAATTGGACTTAAACCGATTCATTTAACTGACAAGGCGGACGAAGGAAAGGTTCCGCCGGTTTCAAAACTTTATATTGACATTGGTGCTTCAAGCAAAGAAGAAGCCGAAAAATATGTTTCGGTTGGTGACAGTGCTTATTTTATCTCTTCTTTTGAAAAATTCGGAGAAAATAAAGTCAAAGCAAAGGCACTTGACGACCGTTTCGGCTGCACTGTTATGCTTGACATGATTGAAAAAGAAACAGAATATGACGCATATTATGTTTTTCTTGTTCAGGAGGAGGTTGGTCTGCGCGGTTCGGCTGCTGCAGCATATTCCGTTGACCCGGACTATGCGATCGTTCTTGAGGCAACGACTGCCTCAGATGTTGCTGGTGTAAGCGACGAAAACGCTGTTTGCCTTCTTTCAAATGGCGCGGTAATTTCATTCATGGACAGGTCAACAGTTTATGACCGCAGGCTTTTCAGGCGCGCTTTCAAAGTGGCCGAAGAAAACGGTGTTGCTTGTCAGGTTAAAACGGCTGTTGCCGGCGGAAATGATGCAGGCTCAATTCACAAGAGCAGAGGCGGCGTGTATACTATCACCGTTTCTTTGCCTTGCAGGTATATCCACTCTGCAACAAGCGTTGCGGATGAGCGAGATATGGATTCCTGCCGGAAACTTGCCGAATTGCTTCTTTTTGATTTTGCCGATGCTGAAGCTCTGTAATTCAGTCGACCGCGAAGCGCTCGAAAACTTTTGCAATGTTTCCGACCCGTTTGCCTCGTATGTGTTATGCCGTGCAAAAGCGTATGGTTTTGAAAAACGCTTTTGCGAAACATGGCTTTGCTTCTCAGCTGACAAAGTGACTTCTGCGCTTTCGGTTATCAACGGAAATGCAGTTTTATATTCTAACGGCGATACTGATTTTGAAGAATTAGGTTCATTTATCATTTCCGCTCGTTTTAACACCTTGCTGACTGACGCATTTTCTGCCGAAATGTTAGGATTTGCCAGTTTCAGGAAGAAGCAGGCGCTTATTTTCAGTGCAGATGCTCCAAAGGCCGAACTTCTCAGTGCAGCGGACTATAAACAGGTATATTCACTGCTTTGTGAATGTTTTCCGCATGAATATTTAAGAGAAAAAGAGCATTACCTCGAATGGCTTTCCGACATAACATTCAGGAGCGGGCGAAAGCTTGCGCGCGTTCGTTCGGTCTTTGACGGCGGTGAGCTTTGCTCCAACACACTTACTGTTGCCGAAACGGACATAACCGCTGTTATCGGCGGCGTGTGCTGCAAAGCAGAAAAAAGGGGACTTGGCTTTGGAAAAAAAGCGGTTTTTTCAATAGCCTCCGAACTGCTTAATGAAAAGAAGAATGTTTTTGTTTTGGCAAACGATGATGTTGCCGAAGGATTTTACAAAAAAATCGGTTTTTCACTGTATGAAAATTCCGCATACATAGAAAGGAACAACAATGTTTGAATTTGACGAAAAAATAGTTGAACTTTCAAAAAAAGCACTTGAAAACGTGAAAGCTGAATTTGACTTGATTGATGGGATTACCGAATTTAATCAGCAAAAAATGCTTGCGGCATTTATTAACAACAATGTCAGCGAATCAATGTTTTCCGGCACGACCGGTTATGGATATTCTGATCGCGGAAGGGAGGTACTTGACCGCGTTTTTGCCGAGGCTGTCGGTGCAGAAGACTCGATCGTAAGATATAACTTTACCTGCGGAACCCATACGCTGAGTGTCGCGCTTTTCGGTGTCCTTCGCCCGGGTGACACTATGCTTTGCGTGACCGGAACACCGTATGACACGATTCAGCCTGTTATCGGTATCAATGAGAAAAGGATTTCAGGTTCGCTTGAGGATTTCGGAATAAAATATAAACAGGTTGACCTTAAAGCTGACGGAACGCTTGACTTTGCAGCGATCGAAAACGCCGTTGACAGCAGTATTTCAATGGTTTATGTTCAACGCTCCAGAGGCTATAATCTCCGTCCTTCACTTTCGGTTGACGAAATCGGACGGATTGTTGAAATCACCAGACGTAAAAGCAGTGCTGTTGTTATGGTTGACAACTGCTACGGTGAATGGACAGAAAAAAGAGAACCGACACAGGTCGGAGCTGATCTGATTGCAGGTTCTATGATAAAGAACCCGGGCGCCGGAATTGCAAGAACGGGAGGCTACATTGCAGGAAGGCATGACCTCGTTGAAAAATGTGCAGACAGGCTCATTTCCCCCGGAATCGGCCGTGAGGTCGGCGCAACTCTCGGAATGAACAGGGAACTTTTCCTCGGCGTTTACAGCGCACCGCACGTTGTTGGTGAGGCGATGAAAAGCGCGGCTTTTGCGGCGTCGCTTTTTAATCTCCTTGGATTTGAAACAACGCCTGCACCGGGTGAAACGCGCCATGATATTATTCAGGCAATCAAGCTTGAAAATGAGAAAAACCTGATTGCCTTTTGCCGCGGAATTCAGAAGTGTTCGCCTGTTGACGCCTTTGCAACGCCCGAACCGTGGGATATGCCCGGCTATGACAGCAAAGTTGTTATGGCTGCCGGTGCATTTACTCTTGGCTCTTCAATTGAGCTTTCTGCGGATGCGCCGCTCAGAGAACCGTACGCTGTTTGGATGCAGGGCGGTCTGAATTTTCACAGCGCGAAGCTTGCAATAATGAGCAGCGCAGATGAAGTGTTGAAGGGATTGAAAAAATGAGTACCTTTAAAGGCTTTGACAGGAATACACTGTTATTGCTCGCCGAAAACAAGTTCAACGACAGCAAGCCGTACTATGATTCGGTCAAGGAAACACTAAAGCAAAAAGCGATTGTGCCAATGCGTCAGATTTGTTCTGACCTTGCGCCGCTTTTGTTTGAAGTTGATGAGCAAATGAACCTGATACCGGTCAAAATGGTTTCCAGAATCCGGCGAGACACAAGGCGGGCAAAAAATATGGATATGTACCGTGATAATATCTGGTGTATGTTTATGAGACATAAGTACGATTGGAATTATCAGCCCTGTATGTGGTTTGAAATCATGCCGGGCTGCTACACAATCGGTGTTGGAATGTACCATACGGATTCGCATTTTCTTGAAAAGTACCGTGAGGCTTTTCGGGAAAATCAGAAGGACTTCAAAAATGCGCTCAAGTCTGCCCTTTCTTCCGGTGCCGATCCGAGCATTGAACGGTACGTAAAAGATAAACCGGGGAGTGAGAGCATTGGCAAAGAGTTGTCGGACTATTATAATGCAAAAAGTATCTTTTTTATAAAAAGCAGCTTTGATATGGAACCGCTTTTTGACGGAACGGTTCTTAACGAATTGAAAAAGACGATTGAAGCTTACGCTCCTATGTATAAATTTTTCCTCAAAGCAACAAATAAAATGATAAGCGAGAAAGGCAGATGACAGCATATGAAAAGATATGAACTCTATAAAAAGCTTAAAAGCGGTACCGATATCCGCGGAGTTGCGGTTGAAACCGAAGGCAGCCCCGTTCAGCTTGACGATCTGACTGTTTTTGACCTTACCTGCGGATTCTGCCAATGGCTTATTAACAACGGTGTAAAGCCTTCGAGTAACATTGCTGTCGGCCATGATTCAAGAATTTCAGCTGAAAGAATAAAAAAACAGGTCATCAGCGCAATATGCTCATATAATTTCAATGTGTTCGACTGCTCACTTGCCTCAACACCTGCGATGTTCATGACAACGGTTGATCTTGATTGTGTTGCCGCAGTTCAAATCACGGCAAGCCATCATCCATATGACAGAAACGGACTTAAATTTTTCACGACCGAAGGCGGACTCAACAGCGAGGACCTTGACAAGGTCATTGAGAATACGCGCGAGCTTATAATTCCTTTGCACAAGGCCTTTACGATTGAAAAGGTTGACTTTATGTCGGTCTACGCGAAGTCTCTTCGTGAAATGGTCTGCCGTGAGGTTAATGCAAAGGTTTATGATAAACCACTTCTCGGCTACAAAATTGTTGTTGATGCAGGAAACGGCGTCGGCGGTTTCTATGCAACAGAAGTTCTTGAAAAACTCGGTGCCGATATTTCCGGCAGTCAGTTCCTTGAACCTGACGGAATGTTTCCGAATCATGCACCTAACCCGGAAAACAAAGAGGCCATGAGGTCAATAAGCGAAGCAACTCTCAAAAATCACGCTGACTTAGGTGTTATTTTTGACACCGACGTTGACAGGGCGAGCTGTGTTGACGACAGCGGCAATGAGATCAACCGCAACCGTTTGGTTGCCCTTGCTTCAATTATTGCCCTTGAAGGCAATGCGGGCGGAACAATTGTTACCGACAGCGTGACTTCTACCGGCCTTACCGATTTTATCGAAAATGAGCTTGGCGGTGTACATTACAGATACAAGAGGGGATACCGCAACGTAATAAACGAGCAGATAAGGCTCAACAATGAAGGTGTAAATTGCCCGCTTGCGATTGAAACCTCGGGCCATGCCGCTTTCAGAGAGAATTATTATCTTGACGACGGAGCCTATCTGATAACAAAAATTGTAATCAAAATGGCGCAAATGGGCAAGAACGGAAAGAAGCTTGAGACTCTCATCAAAAATCTTAAAGATCCCCTTGAGGCCGTTGAGTTGAGATTGAAGATTGGCGAGGAAGATTTCAGAAGCTACGGCAACAAGGTGATTTCCGACCTTGAAGAATATTCCGCATCAAAAGGCGGCTGGACTATTTCTCCGGATAATCGCGAGGGAATCAGAGTTTTTCTTGACGAAGATCACGGCAACGGATGGTTCCTGCTCAGGCTCAGCGTCCATGACCCAATCATGCCGCTCAATATTGAAAGTGACTCTAAGGGCGGCGCACAGCTCATTGCACTTGAAATATTGGAGTTTCTTGAAAAATATCCTGCTCTTGACAGCAAGGTTGTGGCAGATTTTATCGGATAAAATGTATTTGAGGTGAAGAGTATGAAAAAATATACGACTGCAATGATTATTTTGGCCCTTGCAGCCGCTATTCTGCTTTTCTTCTTCAGATCCGAATCCGAATCAATTGATACCCTCATCCATGCACCGGCTCAGGAAAGCGGCAACGGACAGATATGGATTGCACTTGAAAAAAGCGCAGGCGGAAAGTATATTCTTAAAACGCCGACCGATGGTGCTCACCGCTCGGCTTTGGTTTATGAAGATCTTGATGCCGACGGTGAGGACGAGGTAATTGTTTTTTATTCTGCGGAAACAGCAAAAGATTCTGTGTGTATGCAGGTTTTTACAAGGGAAAACGATGGATGGAAAGCAACAGCCGGAATAAAAAGCGGATTTGGTGAAATTAAACAGGTTGAATTTGCCGATCTCGATGGTAATGGTAAACTCGAAATCGTTGCAGGATGGGGATTGCAGAAAAATAATATTCTTCAGCAAATAAGTGTGTATAGGTATAACAAGTCAAATGTTTTCCTTGACGAAATATTTGATGAAAAATATCTGTCCTTCGGGCTTTTTGATCTCAACTTGGACGGTCGTTCGGAAATTGTTTTGGTAACTTCGGACATAACAACCGAGCCGGTTGTTCAAAAGCTGACCCTGTTTTCATACTCCGGAAGTTTTTTTAAATCGGTTGGAACAATCAAAGTTGACCCTTCAATTACAACTGTTTCCAGCCTGAACTTTGATTACTATAAGAGAACTGCAAGCAGCAGGGTTTATATTGACGGTTATACGGCTGACGGACTGCTTTCAACAGATTTAATTCTTTTTGATTCCGCCACAGGAAAACTTGAGCGCTGCTATATTGACAGGGAAACCGTGGGTGCTATTTCAAAAAGAAACATTAATGTCTTTTGCAGCGACATAAACTCGGATGGTATGGTTGAAATACCAACAAGCAAAAATGTTGAACATAACGGCACTGCATTCAGTTTAATTGAATGGAAGGCTTTGTTTAAAGATAATCTCTCGACGGTATGTTATTATTATGACAACCGGGAAAACGGTTATTTTTTCAGCATTCCTGAGATAATTAGGGATATTTCATATCCTTCGGTCTCGGCCGACGGAAAGAGACTGGGCTTTTATCTGTCTGAACCTTCTGCAGAAGACGAAGAGGATGCCGGACTTTTGTTTGAAATTGTCTTTGAAACTGCCGGAACAGTCAACTTGATTTCAACGCAGTATAGATTCATAGGCAGTCACCGGAGAACAGATTTTTACTGCAGAATAACCGATTTTGCAAGCAATATCGGAATAACAAAGAAGTTGATCTCATCGAGTGTTATTTTTGTTTAAACGGAGGAACATATTTTGAAAAAGATTCTTGTTGCTGAGGATGAATCCGCAATCCGTGGGTTTATAACGCTCAACCTTGTTCATTCCGGATATAGCGTTATTGAAGCGGAAAACGGAAAAGAAGCCATAGAAGCTTTTGAAAAAGACAAAGAGAATATTGACGTTGTTCTCCTTGATTACATGATGCCTGTTGTTAACGGCATTGATGCCTGCAAGCGTATTCGTGAACTTTCACCGAGTGTCGGAGTGATTTTTCTCACGGCAAAGGCACAGGAAGCAGATAAGGTTCTCGGACTTTCTTCAGGCGCTGATGATTATATTACCAAACCATTTTCCGTCACCGAACTATTTGCAAGAATAGATTCCGTATATAGGCGCGTCAGGCTAGGCAAGGACCTGCTCAATTCTTACAGTGATGAAATGACTTGCGGTGAGTTTACGCTCAGCACAAAAAAACGTGCGATTCTTCTCAACGGTAAAAGAATAGAGCTTTCGCAAATTGAGTTTCAAATTCTTGAGTTTTTCTTTTCTCAGCCCGACAAAACAATAACGCGCGATGAAATACTTTCCCGTGTCTGGGGTGAAGGATATTACGGTGATGATAAGGTTGTTGATGTCAACATCAGGCGTCTGAGGCTTAAAATTGAAAAAGATCCGTCCTGCCCGGAGCATTTGATAACGGTTTGGGGAAAGGGATATAAATGGGTCACGGAAAATTGAAAAAGCTCGGCGGTGTGCTTAAAAAAAAGACAATTAAAGCCAGGTGGCTGAGAAATATTTTTCTTTCGACCATAGTTGTTCTGATAATAATTTCCGTCATATTGATAAATTCCACATATCTGCGCTATGATCATGCGGCTCAAATGACTTTAAAGTCATATAATACCGAGACTGCCGGTGCATATTTCGGTTATTATGCAAACGATGAATCGGCGTTTTTAAAGGCTGCGGCGTCATATGCAGAAAACTATGAATACCGGGACAGAACCGATATTTGGATTATTGACAAAAACGGAAATCCCATTGTTTCCTCCGGCGGCTATGACGTCAGTATCTACGATGATATGCCGGACTATTATAATGCTCTTTCGTCCGGAGACGGAAAGGCGGTTGCCAGAACGAAAATGTCATGGGGAGAACCCGCCATGGCTATGAGCTGTATTCTAAAAGATTCAAACGGCAAAAGCTTCGGTGCAGTCAGATATATTATTTCTATGAAGGATGTCAACAGGCAGTTCTACTTTGTGACAGGAATAATAATTGTCAGCTTCCTTTTAATAATCATGCTTATGTTCAACACCGGATACTATTTTGTTCTGTCGATCGTCAATCCGGTCAAGGTTATAAACCAAACAGCAAAGAGAATTGCTACCGGTGACTTTTCGGCAAGGATATCTTCGCCTCATTCTGACGATGAACTCGGCGAATTGTGTGACACAATAAATGATATGGCCGAGCAGCTGGGCGAAACTGAAAGCATGAAGAACAGCTTTATTTCTACAGTTTCACACGAAATCCGAACTCCGCTTACTGCAATAAAGGGTTGGGGAGAAACGTTATATTCCGTTGCCGACGGCAAGGATGATGTGATGAAAAAGGGGCTCGGAATAATTATTTCAGAGACTGCGCGGCTTTCCGGAATGGTTGAAGAGTTGCTTGATTTTTCGCGTATGCAAAGCGGAAAACTCAAAATGAACAATGGTGTGGTTGACATAATTGCCGAAATTCAGCAAGCGTACATTATGTATCAGCCGAAGGCTTTGTCGGAAGGCAAAAAGCTTTCACTTAAACTGCCGAAGGAAGAGGCGAGTTTTGTATACGGAGACAATGCAAGAATTTGTCAGGTGTTTATAAATATTCTTGACAATGCTGTCAAATATACGGAAAGTGGCGGAAAAATTGAAATTACGGTTGAAAACACAAAAAAATATGTTAAAATAACCTTTAGCGATGACGGTTGCGGAATTTCAAAGAACGACCTTATCCATGTTAAAGAAAAGTTTTATAAAGCAAATAATGAAAAGCACGGAACCGGAATCGGTCTTGCTGTTGTTGATGAAATTATCAGGCTACATAACGGCGTTTTCAGGATTGAAAGCAACGGAAGTGATGGAACAAAAGTTACTGTTATGTTGCCTGTATACAAAAAGGAGGAACAAAATTGAGTAGGAAGAGCAATTCTGATATTGTTCATAAGACGTCAGTCGGAGGTCAGGCTCTGATTGAAGGAATCATGATGATGGGGCCAAAGGGCGCTGCCGTTTCGGTAAGATTGCCTGACGGCACGATTGATACCGAGGAAAAGCAGGTCAAGCATATTCGCGACAAGGTCAAATTCCTCGGATGGCCGATCATTCGCGGCTGCGTAAATTTTGTTGAATCAATGATTTTCGGCTATAAGTGCCTTATGCTGTCGGCCGAAAAATCCGGGCTTGAGGATATGGAAAGCTCTGAAGAAAATATGTCTAAGCTTGACAAATGGCTTTCCGAACACTTAAGCAAAAAAGTTATGAACGTAGTAACTGCAATCGCTTCAGTACTTGGTGTTTTGCTCGCTTTTGTGCTGTTCTTTTGGCTTCCGACAAAGATCGCCGACCTCATCAACAATGCCGGCGGCGGAGCAATTACAAACTTCAGAGCACTTATTGAAGGCGTAATGCGAATGGCTATTTTCGTTGCATATATTGCCGCAGTATCATTGATGAAGGATATTCGCAGAACATTTATGTATCACGGTGCTGAGCATAAGACCATTTTCTGCTATGAAAAAGGCCTTGAACTGACTGTTGAGAATGTCCGCAAGCAGATTCGTTTTCATCCACGCTGCGGAACAAGCTTCATGTTTGTTATAATTATCATCAGTGTTATAATTTCCTCTTGTATTTCTGTTGCGTTTCCTCAGCTCAGAAATAATGTTGCGGTTTGGATGCTCATTAAGCTTCTTATTCTGCCGCTTGTCATGGGCTTTGGATATGAGTTTATAAAATATGCCGGTAAGCATGACAACCTGTTCGTTAAGATTCTCTCTGCCCCCGGTCTTTGGATGCAGAGACTGACAACAAAAGAGCCGGACGACTCGATGATTGAAGTTGCTCTTGCGGCTTTTAAAACCGTAATCACCGATAATCCGGATGACGATGCTATAAAGTAATATGACAGTATTTGAATTATATAAAAACTGCTATGCCGAACTTGAAAACGCGGGAATTGAAAACGCGGCTAATGAGGCTCGTTTCATTGTGCAAAAATCGCTTGAATGTGACGAAACGACCTTTTTGCTTTCAAAATGTATCGCAGCGGAGCCGTATGTAATTGACAGAGTTGTCAGCATGACACGCAGAAGAATCAAAAAGGAACCCTTGCAGTATATTCTCGGCGAATGGGATTTCTTTGGGTACACTTTTAAGGTCGGAGAAGGTGTTTTGGCTCCGCGCCCGGAAACAGAAGAGTTGTGCTCGCTTATTGCTGAAAGAATTAAAGCTAACGGAAAAAATCTTTCTGTCTTTGATCTCTGCTCCGGTTGCGGTTGCATAGGTATCTCTTTAAAAAAGACCTTGCCTGAGCTTGACGTTTATCTTGTTGAGTACTCAGACGAAGCTCTTGGATATCTTAACGAAAACCGAATGCGGCTCGGGGTGGCACGCTCGGTTCCGGCAGTCAAGGGTGATGTTCTGCAAGGCTACGAGACTTTCGGTTTTTTGCCGCGTCCCGATATAATTGTTTCGAACCCGCCGTATATAAAAAGCGATGAAATTGCGTCTCTTCAGACCGAAGTGACAAAAGAGCCGAAAATGGCTCTTGATGGCGGAGCAGACGGTCTGGTGTTTTATAGGGCACTTGCAGAGAAATGGCTTCCGTTTATAAAAAGCGGCGGCTTTATTGCAGTTGAGTGTGGCGATGAGCAAGCCGATGATGTTGCGGCTCTGTTTGCAAGCTCGGCCGATGACATCTCAATTATCAAAGATTTTAACGGCATTGACCGCTTTGTCATCGCCGGAAAGGACTAATATGATATATGATCTTTTCAAGAGCGGGTTTTCAATTGAACTTGTTCTGAATCTGTTTGCGAGAGTATTTGTTATGTTCTGCATCTTGCCGGTTCATGAATTTGCTCACGCTCTTGTTGCCGACAGACTGGGTGACAAAACCGCAAGGCTTTCCGGCCGTTTGACTCTTAATCCGCTGGCACATCTTGATTTGTTCGGTGCCCTGATGATGATTGTTGCCGGCTTCGGTTACGCAAAGCCGGTTCCGATCAATATGAACAACTTCAAGATGAAAAACAGAAAGCTTGGAACTGCACTGACGGCCTTTGCGGGACCGTTTTCGAATCTTCTTCTTGCGTTTATTTTTTCAGTTGCATATTGCGCAATTTTCAGATTTGCAACGCCGACAGAAGGCAGTGTATTGCGAGCTGTTGCAATTTTTTGCCTTTATGTCACGCAAATCAATGTATCGCTTGCTGTTTTTAACCTTATTCCGATTCCTCCGCTTGACGGTTCACGGATTATGACTGCCATTTTGCCGGATAAAACCTATTTCAAGCTTATGCAGTATGAGCGATATTTCGTATACGGGCTTTTTATCATCATCGTTTTAGGCGTTCTTGATAAGCCAATGGCGTGGGTAACTACCGGAGTTACCGGTGCCATTATTAAACTGGCTGCGGCGATATTCGGCCTTCAGGTTGGGTGAAAATGGAGAAGATAAATTATAAGCTTGATGTGTTTGAAGGCCCGCTTGATCTTTTGCTGCACCTGATAAGTAAACACAAGCTGAACATCAATGACATTCCGATTTTTGAACTTGTGGAGCAATATGTTGACTATGTGCGCCAAATGAAAGAAGCCGACATGGATATTGCAAGCGAGTTTATTGAAATGGCAGCCCGGCTTGTCTATATAAAAACCGTTTCCCTTCTTCCGGTTCATGAAGAAGCCGAACAGCTGAAGCTTGAACTTACCGGTGAACTCATTGAATACCGCGACTGCAAATTGATGGCCGAGCGTTTTTCAAAACAGGCTGACGGAGTTGATTATATCTGCCGTAAGCCTCAGCAGCTACCCAAGGATATGACGTATCGGCTTACACACGAGCCGTCTGTTATTCTTTCGGCTTATCTCAGCGCGGTCGGAAAAGGAAGGCGCAAGCTTCCGCCGCCGATTGAGGCGTTCAATTCAATCGTTGCGCACAAAATCGTTTCGGTCAATTCGAGAATTGTGTATATTTATCGCTGCTTGCTTAAAAGCACGAGGACAAGATTTAGCGAACTGTTCACACATAGCAGCTCGCGCTCGGAAATGGTTGCAACCTTCCTTGCCATTCTTGAGCTTGTCAAAAACGGCAGAATCAGACTGAGCGATGACAACAGCTCAATTACTTTAAACAGAAGCGGCGGTGAGCAAAAATGAATATGAAGGAACTTCAAAACACACTTGAAGCGATTCTTTTTGCGGTCGGTGAACCGGTTGAACTTCAAAAGCTTTCTCAAATTCTTGAAACGGACGAGCTATTGCTCAGTCAGGTAATTGAAAACCTGCGTGCTCTTTACGATGAACGGGACGGTGGGCTTTGTATTTTGAAGCTTGACGACAAATATCAGCTCTGTACAAAAAAGCAGTATGCCGATGCGGTCAGGCGTGTTCTTGAAAGCAAGCGTAATACTCCGCTTTCGCAGGCAGCCTTTGAGGTGCTTGCAATTATTGCATACAATCAGCCGGTGACCAAAGCGTTTGTTGAACAGATTCGCGGCGTTGACTGCTCGGCGGTTATTTCAACTCTATGTCAACGTATGCTAATCGAAGAAAGGGGAAGGCTTGACCTTCCCGGCAGGCCTTTGGTCTATGGCACTACGCCCGATTTTCTTCGTTGCTTCTGTCTCAGTTCGCTCGACGACCTTCCGCCTTTGCCCGAAAAAGCGGAAGAAGCGACAGCTTCAGACACGAAAAATGAAGAAAGTTTGCAAACAGATGGAAATGATTTGATTCAAACTGTTGACGAAATTTAAAATTTAGGGTAACATATACAAAGCAGATTATGAAAGGAGCGGTGTTGTGACAGGATTTCAAACTTTTCTTTGCGTCCTTGGCGGAATCATTGCATTTTTTGTTCTGATTCTTTCCATACCAATCCATGTTTCCTTTTCATACGGCGAAAAAATCTATCTATCGGTAAGGTATCTTTTTATTAAGCTGAATATTTTGCCGCTGGGCGAAAAGAAGCCAAAAAAAGAGAAGAAGGAAAAGCCCAAAAAAGAGAAGCCAAAAGAGCCTGAAGAAGAAAAACCAAAGGAAAAAAAGCCTAACCATATTCTTGAAATGGTGAAGGCAAATGGCTACGACGGAATGATGGAGGTTCTTTCAAACTTCGGTCATATTCTTGCCCTTTACGGTGGAAAGCTTTTTAAAAGCGTTATTTTTGATGAAATCGAGCTTTACATAACTGTCGGTACCGGAGACAGCGCACAGACCGCAATCAAATACGGAAAGACCTGTCAGAAGGTTTATCCGCTTCTCGGCTTTATTTGCTCAAACAACCTTGTTAAAAAATATGATGCAAGGGTTGAACCGGACTTTCTTGCAAATCAGAGTGAGGGAGAGTTTTACTTTGATTTTCATTTGATTGTAAGAAAAGTAATAAATTCAACAATCGGCATGGTGTTCAGACTGCTTTTCGGCGTTGTTTTGAAGTTTTTTACAAACGCAAAGAAAGGCAAAAAGAAAACCGAAACTCAGGAATCAATTCCTCAAACAAAGAAAGGATGATATATAATGTCAGAAAAATCAGCAGGTGCTATCCTCAGCGCAACAATTGAAAAAATCCGTGATCTTGTTGACACAAGCACAATTATCGGCGAGCCGATCTATGCCGAGGGCGGCATTACGATCATTCCTGTTTCAAAGGTCACCTACGGCTTTGCTTCGGGCGGCGCTGACTTTCCCTCAAAGAATACCAAAGAGCTTTTTGGCGGAGGAGGAGGAGCCGGTGTGACTATTACTCCGGTTGCTTTCCTTGTTGTCAACGACGGTGAAGTTACCCTCAAGCATATTACTGCATATGATAATGCTGCCGAAAGAGTTGTTAACCTCGTTCCCGAAATGTTTGACAAAGTTACCGGTCTTGTTAATAAGGCTAAGAAGGATGCCGATAAGAAGGCAGCCGCAGATGTTGCTGTTGACACAGCTATCGACGCTCCCGTCAGCGAATAATAATATATCTGATACTTTTTCAACAACCGCCTGCATAACATAAAAATGGCAGGTGGTTGCTTTGTTGATTAAAAAGATTTTTTGGTTTCTTTTTGTTGTTGTTTTAATCATGACGTGCATCGGATTTTATTGCTTTTCGTTGTCAGTCAGTGCGCAAAGTGCTGTTGTGCTCGATGCGAGAACGAATGACATCATTTTTGAAAGCAATGCTTTTGAAAGGCGCTCAATGGCAAGCACAACAAAAATTATGACGGCAATTCTTGCAATTGAATCCGGAAAACTTGAGGAGACTGTTGATGTTGCTGCGGCAATGACAAAAGCTGAGGGAACCTCAATCGGTCTCAAACCGGGATACAAGCTGAAACTACTCGATCTTGTCTATGGCATGATGCTTGAATCCGGTAATGATGCCGCTAATGCAGTTGCGCTTTATCTTTCCGGCAGCTTTGAAGCCTTTGCGGCTTTAATGAACCAAAAAGCGGCCGAAATCGGAATGAGCAACACTAATTTTGTTACTCCTTCCGGTCTTGACGATGACGAGCATTATTCAACGGCGTATGACATGGCGTTGCTCGCTTCATATTGCATCAAAAATCCTGTTTTTTGCTCGGTATGTTCTGATAAAAATTATGTTGCCGAACTGATTGCTCCGGTTTTATGCCGCCTTTATTTTTCAAATCATAACCGTTTGCTTTCTTATGTTGACGGAGTGTTCGGCGTTAAAACCGGTTTCACCAAAAAGAGCGGACGATGCCTTGTGAGTGCAATAAATAAGAATGGTGCAGTTCTTGTTGCGGTCACACTCAAGGCTCCGGATGACTGGAATGACCATAAAAAGCTTTTCTCTTTGTGTTTGAAGAAATATGAAAAAGTTAATGCAGATATTTCATTTCCTAAGCAGATTCCGGTTGAAGGCGGCGAAAAGAACAGCGTTACCGTTGTGTCTGGCAAAAACAGCATCGATATTGCCGTTAAAAGCGGAGAAAGGATTGAAAAGGCCGTCAGCTTTCCGAAGTTTATCTATGCACCTGTTAAAAGCGGTGATGTTATCGGAAAAATTGATTATTCCGTCTGCGGTAAAGTGATTGATACTGTTTATTTGACGGCTGGAGAATCTATCTCACAAACAGCGGAAACTTATGCACCCGAAATAAGTATTATAAAAAGATTGGCGAAAAGGCTCAGGAGTTTTTTCGCGTTAACCTAAGGAAGTGTTTGTTTGGCAATTGAAAAAATCAGGCTTCAAAAATTTCTTTCCGAATGCGGCATTGCTTCAAGGAGAAAAAGCGAGGAGCTTATTGAAAACGGCTTTGTAAAAGTCAACGGAAAAACAGCGTCAATAGGTGACAAGGTTGATCCGAAACGCGACAGCATAACCGTTCACGGAAAAAAAGTTTTCAAGCAAAAAAAATGTGTATATCTTATGCTCAACAAGCCGCGCGGATTCATCACCACCATGAGCGATGAAATGGATAGAAAGTGTGTTGCGTCCCTTGTTGAAGATGCTCCGGCGCGTGTCTATCCGGTAGGCCGGCTTGATAAGGAGTCGGAGGGAATGTTACTTTTCACAAATGACGGTGAATTCGCCAACGCGCTGACGCATCCTTCAAAGCACGTTTCAAAAACATATCGTGTTACCGTTCGTCCGCCGGTCACTGAGGAACAGTTGACAGCGATTGCAACGGGTATAGTTATTGACGACAGAAAGACCGCACCTGCGGATGTACGTGTTATTTTGCAGGAGGAAAAGAGAGTTGTTCTTGAAATCGTCCTTTATGAAGGACGCAACCGACAGATCAGAAAAATGTGTGAAGAAATCAGCCTTGAGGTTGCAAGACTTCGCAGAATCGCTGTCGGTTCGGTTAAGCTCGGTATGCTCAAGCTTGGCTCATGGCGTGAACTTACGGAGGAAGAGGTACGCAAGCTGATGCTTGCCGCCGGCATGGAGGTCAAAAAGAAATGATTTTTTTCAGACCGACCGAGGTGCTGAGTGAAAAATGCACCGTCTTATTTGAAGCTTTTCAAAATTCGGACAAGCTCGGTGAATGTTGTCTGCTCATTGACGGAAACACGGCCGATGTTTGTTCACTCGTTTATGACATTACGCAGCCCGAGGTCGGCGAAGGACTTTTGAAGAGTGCATACAATTATGCCGCAAACCGCGGGGCATACATCGGAACTCTTACGGCTAATGACGTCGGAAAAGCACACACCTATTTAAACTTCGAGGAAAAAGACGGAGTACTTTGCAATGACATTCCGTCGCTTCTTGCCGGACATTGCGGCTGTGGGAAAGATATTTGACAAATGAAGCAAAACGATATATAATACTTGGAATCGGAGAAAACAAGGAATTGGTACGAAGAAAGGCTTGAGAATATGATAAAAAGTATGACCGGCTTTGGCCGTGCACAAGATGTAATTGACGGCATGAGCATTGCCGTTGAGATTAAAAGTGTTAATCACAGGTATTTTGAATTCAGTTCAAAAACACCGAGAACCTACGGTTTTCTTGACGAAAGGCTCAAGAGCCGTGTTCAATCTTCTGTTGCACGCGGAAAAATCGAGTGCTTTGTAACAATTGAAGCTCTTGAAGATGATAACTGCACAGTGTCCGTTAATCATTCGCTGGCCGCCGGGTATATTACCGCATTGCAGGAGTTGTCGGAAAAATACGGCCTTGAAAATGATATTACGGTCACATCTCTTGCCAAGTATTATGACATATTCTCAGTTCATAAAAATGAAGCCGATGAGGAAAAAGTCTGGAACGCTGTTTGCACTGTAACAGACCGTGCTCTTGAATCTTTTGTTGAAATGCGCAAAAGGGAAGGCCAAAAGCTTCGGGATGACGTACTTTCGCGTTGCGATATCATTCTTGAAAATGTTGCTTTCATCGAAGAGCGTTCTCCTGAGACTGTTGCCGAGTATAACGCTAAGCTGCTTGAAAGGATGAAAGCCGTTCTAGAGGATGTTCATGTTGATGAGCAACGTATTCTGACCGAAGCTGCCATTTTTGCAGACAAGGTTGCGGTTGCGGAAGAAACTGTCAGACTTCGCAGCCATATTGACCAGATGCGCGAATTCATGGATTCGGATACGTCAATTGGAAGAAAAGCCGACTTCCTTATTCAGGAAATCAACCGTGAAGCCAACACTATCGGTTCAAAAGCTCAGGATGTTTCGGTTGCAAAGAGAGTTATTGACATCAAAGCTGAGGTTGAAAAAATCAGGGAACAGATTCAGAATATCGAGTAACCAAAGGTGAATTCAAATGAAACTTATAAATATCGGTTTCGGCAACATGATCAATGCCTCACGGCTCATTGCTGTTGTCAGCCCGGATTCTGCTCCGATCAAAAGAATTGTTCAGGAAGCAAAAGAACGCGGAACCCTTATTGACGCCACTCAGGGACGCCGTACTCGCGCTGTTCTTATCACAGACAGTGACCATGTTGTGCTTTCATACCTTCAGACCGAAACGGTTGCTGCGCGGTTGAACGGTGAGGGGAATGAGTCATTTACGGAGGATGTTGAAAATGAATAAGGGTTTGCTTGTTGTTCTTTCAGGTCCTTCCGGAAGCGGTAAGGATACTGTTCTTAAATCTGTTCTCGCAAAACTTGACGGAAGTGCTTTTCTTTCAGTTTCCATGACAACGCGCAAGATGCGTGAGGGAGAAAAAGAAGGCGTTGATTATTTCTTTGTTTCGATGGAACAGTTTCAAAAAAACATTGAGGATGACCTTATGCTCGAATATGCCAAATATGGCTCAAACTATTACGGCACTCCGATCGGTCCGGTTAAAGACGTTCTCGGCCAGGGGAAAACGGTCTTTCTGAATATTGAAGTTCAGGGCGGTGCCAACATCCGCAGGCTGATGCCTGAAGCTGTTCAAATCTTTATCGCTCCGCCTTCAACAGAAGAGCTTGAAAGGCGGCTCAGAAGCCGTGGTACAGAGGACGAAGAGGGTATTGCTCAGCGAATGAAAATCGCAGAGGATGAAATGAAGCGTGCCGGTGAATATGATTACATTGTTGTCAACGACGTTCTTGATGACGCCGTTGACGAAGTTATTAAAATTGTAAAAAAATCCAGATAATTGTGAGGTAATAATTATGCTTAATCCTGATCTCAGACTGCTCCTTAAAGACAGCACAAGCCGCTATTCGCTTGTAACCGCCGTTGCAAAACGCGCGAGAACGATCACCGAAGATCCCACTCTTTCCGAAAAATGCGGAACCGAAAAGCCCGTTACCTATGCGCTTCAGGAATTTCTTGATGGCAAGTTTTCAATTAGAGAACCTGAGGAAATCAGAGGTATCTGAGCGCGGCAATAACTTAAAAGGGATGTGAAATGATATGGAGCAGATTATCGCCGGTGTTGCCGTTGAGAATGTTTCATATCATTTTGATATTTTATACGGCTATATCGTTCCGCCTGATATGCGCAATAAGGCTCAAATCGGCTCAAGGGTGCTTGTCGGTTTTTCAAAAGGCAATTCGAAGCGACAGGGAATTGTCTTTTCATTGGAGCAGCCCGATGAGGGGAAAAAGTATAAAAAAATTATTGAAGTTCTTGATGATGAACCGCTTATGACGGCGGAAATGATTGAAATTTCAAAGTTTTTGAAGGAGCGAACCTTCTGCACATATTTTGAAGCCGCAAAAGCTCAGCTTCCGACGGGATTCAACTATAAGCTCAACGTCACCTACGTTGCTGTTGAAAGCAATGGCAAAGCAGTTCATTTGTCTGATGACGAGCAGAAAGTCTATGACTATATGCTTGATAAGGTCTGTTATCAAAGCAAGAAAAAAATTCTGTCTGACTGTAGCCTTCCCGAAAACAGCCCGATTCTTGAAAAGCTGGTTGCAAAAGGACTTGCGGAAAAAAATACCGATGCTTCAAAGCAGGTTGGTGAGCTTTCTGTAAAGACAGCTATACTGATGCAGAAGGCCGAAGAACCGGGCGCGCTTTCTCAACTGACCAAAAAGCAGGAGAGTGTTCTTTCGGTACTGCGCGATGTCGGCTCGGCTCAGGTTAAAGAGCTGTGCGCGGTTACCGGTGTTTCTGCCGCTGTTGTTAAGGCTCTTGAAAAGAAGGAGCTTATCAGCATAATTGACAGCAACGTCTATCGTATTCCGAAAACGGAATATGTTGACACAAAGGCAAGCGGTGATATCAGTCTGACGGATATGCAGAACAAGGCATATTCCGGCCTTTGCGAAAAATATAAGAACGGCGGCGGTGTTTCTTTGCTGTTCGGGGTCACAGGCAGTGGAAAGACATCGGTATTTCTGAGACTTATTGACGATGTTGTTGCCGACAGAAAAAATGTTATCGTTATGGTTCCGGAAATTTCCCTCACCCCGCAAATGATGTCACTTTTCAAGGGAAGATACGGCGAAAAGGTTGCAATTTTTCATTCAGCACTTTCTATGGGTGAAAGGAAGGATGAATACCGCAGGGTAAAAAAAGGACTTGCACAAATTGTTGTCGGCACCCGTTCGGCGGTGTTTGCTCCTTTTGAAAATATCGGTCTCATCGTTATTGATGAGGAGCAGGAGCACACATATAAATCCGAGTCATCGCCTCGTTACCACGCGAGAGACGTTGCGAAGTTCAGAGCCAAGTGGCATAATGCTCTGCTTGTTCTCTCCTCCGCAACCCCGAGTGTTGAAAGCTATTCACTTGCCAAAAAAGGATTTTACTCGCTTGAAACACTTTCAAAACGTTATGGTGAGGCTGTTCTCCCTGACGTGTCTGTTATTGACATGAAGGAGGACAGAAAACGCGGCAACAAGCATCACATAAGTCTTGAGCTTATTGATATGCTGCGGCAGAATCTTGATGACGGCCGTCAGTCTATTCTGCTCATCAACAGGCGCGGGTATAATACCTTTGCCGCCTGCGACAGCTGCGGAACGGTTATGACTTGCCCGTTTTGCAGTATTTCGCTCACGTTCCATATGGTCAATAGAAAACTTATGTGCCATTACTGCGGCTATACAACTGAGTTTAAAACGCATTGCGAAAGTTGCGGCAAAGAAAATGTCCGCTACGCCGGCTATGGTACACAGCGGATCGAAGAAGAACTGAGTCAGTTGTTTCCGCAGGCGCGTATTCTTCGCATGGATACAGACTCCAATTCCGGAAGATACTCCTTTGAAAAAAATCTTACCGATTTCGGCAACAATAAATATGATATTATGCTTGGTACGCAGATGGTTGCAAAGGGACTGAATTTTGAAAATGTTACTCTTGTTGGCGTAATAAACGCCGATCAGCAGCTTAATAACGATGATTTCAGAAGCGAAGAGCTGACATTCGACCTGTTGACTCAGGTGGTCGGACGTGCCGGACGCGGAAAGAATAAGGGGGTTGCAGTGATCCAAACGCTGACACCGGAGAACAGCGTAATTCAGCTTGCGAAAAATCAGGACTATCCTTCGTTTTTTAAAAATGAAATCGCAATCCGAAAAATGATGGTGTATCCGCCGTTTTGCGATATCTGCTGTGTTTATGCAATCAGCGAAAACGAGGCAAAAGCGCTTTCGGCGGCAAGAATGTTTTTCAATGAATTCACCGATAGGGTCAACGAAAACAGGAATGAACTGAGAGTTATTGTCCTTCCTGTGATGCCGCCGCGTGTTTCAAAGATAAACAACAAATACAGATACAGAATAATAATCAAATGCAAAAATAACGCGGCGTTCCGAAGAATAATTTCTCAGCTGCTTGCCGAGTTTGGTGCAGGCAGTGCATATTCGGATGTCACTTTGTTTGCTGACATGAATCCGCAGACGCTCGTTTAAATTATTATACCGCACCCTATTTAAAAGTGCGATTCGGCAGGAGGCAAAAAACATGGCTATCAGAAATATTGTTACGGTTGAAGATCCGGTTTTGAGAAAAACCAGCAGAAGGGTTGAAAAATTCGATGAGAAACTCGCAATGCTTCTTGACGACATGAAGGAAACGCTCAAAAAGGCCGACGGTGTCGGACTTGCGGCAGTTCAGGTCGGAATTCTCAGGAGAATTGTCATTGTTGACGTTGACGACGCCGAACCCCTTGAACTGATTAACCCGGAAATTGTTGAAACCGAAGGTGAACAGGAAGGGCAGGAAGGCTGCCTTTCACTGCCCGAAAAATGGGGCATTGTTTGCAGACCGAATTTTGTCAAGGTCCGTGCTCAGGACAGGAACGGACGCTGGCACATGTATAAGGGTGAAGGGCTGAAGGCGCGTTGCTTCTGTCATGAAATTGATCACCTTGACGGAATTATTTTTACCGACAGGGTCAAAAAAATGCTTACAGAAGAAGAAATCAGGCATATGAGCAGAAATAATTGAGGTGGTTTGAATGCGTATAGTTTTTATGGGAACGCCGGATTTTTCGGTTGAATGTCTGAAGGCACTTGTTGAATCAAAGCATGAGGTTGTCGGCGTTTTTTGCCAGCCCGATAAGCCCGTCGGAAGAAAGCAGCAGCTTAAAATGCCCGATGTTAAGGTTGAAGCTCTCAAACACAATTTACCGGTTTTTCAGCCGGCTTCTCTCAAGAACGGGAAGGGAGTCGAGCTTTTAAGGGAGCTGCAGCCGGAGCTTGTTATCGTAATTGCATACGGCAAAATTCTTCCGCCTGACTTTTTGGCATATCCGAAGTACGGCTGTATCAACATTCACGCATCTATTCTTCCAAAGTACCGCGGTGCTTCTCCTATCCATCACAGCGTATTGAACGGTGATAAAGAAACCGGAGTAACTTCAATGCAAATGGATGAAGGCGTTGATACAGGTGATATTTTGCTTGTCAAAAAAATACCCATTGGTATAAACGATACAACGCTTGAAATGTTTGAAAAGCTTTCTGTTCTCGGCGCCGAGGTACTTATTGAGACGATTGACTTGCTTGAAAAAGGCGAGTTGAAGCCAATTAAACAAAATGAAGCCGAAGCAACTCACGCCGGCCTTCTTTCAAAAGAAGAGGGCGAAATTGACTGGAGTCAAAGTGCGTTTGCTGTTCACAATAAAATCAGAGGTCTTTACAGTTGGCCGGGCGCATATACAAAACTCGGCGGTAAGATTTTAAAAATCCACAGGTCTGTTTTGAGCGATAAAAAAGCAAACAGCGTTCCCGGAACTGTTGTCGATACGCATAACGGAATTGCCGTAAGCTGCGGCGACGGTCACTGCGTGGAATTGCTTGAACTTCAGCTTGAAGGAAAAAAGAGGATGGATGCCGCTTCGTTTATAAACGGAAGGCAGATATCCGTTGGGACCGTTCTTGGAAAATAAAGGAGGCAAGTCATGATTTGGTATGACTATTACTATCTGATTCTTGTTGTGCCTGCGCTCATTCTCTCGGTTATTGCGCAAATTAGTGTCAAAGGCACATATAAAAGAATGTCTAAAATTCGCAATTCAGGGAACATTACCGGTGCGGCAGCAGCGGCAAGGGTTCTCTCGTATTACGGAATAAATAACGTCAGAATTGAACCGATAAACGGTGAACTGACAGATCATTATGATCCGCGAACAAACGTTATTCGCCTTTCTTCAAAAGTATTTTCCGGTTCTTCAATAGCTGCGGTCGGCATAGCCTGCCATGAAGCCGGACACGCCGCACAGCACGCGCAGAATTATTCACCGATAAAGGTTCGCAATGCGATTCTTCCATTCGCTAATATAGGCTCTTCGGCCGGAATATGGCTTGCTGTAATCGGATACTTCCTGAATTTCGGAGTACTCGTTGACATCGGTATAATTCTTTTTGCTGCTGTTGTGCTGTTTCAGCTTGTCACCCTGCCGATTGAATTCAATGCAAGCGCAAGAGCAATGAAAGTCATTGATGAAACCGGGATGCTTAGCTTTGATGAGCAGAAAGGAACAAGAAAGGTTCTCACAGCCGCCGCAATGACCTATGTTGCAGCGCTTATTGTTTCAATCATGTCTCTTTTGAGACTGATTCTCAGGTTCAGGTCAAGGGATGATTAATGCTATGAAGGTAAATTCAGCAAGACAATTGGCTTATACCGTTCTTCTAAGAGTTGAAAAAGAAAAAGCATATTCAAACCTTGCGTTAGATTCCGAACTAAAAAACAGTAATCTTGAAAAACGAGATAAGGCTTTTGCCGCAGCTCTGGTATATGGCGTGATTGAACGCAGAATTACTATTGACTATAATCTTTCTCTTTATCTTTCAAAGCCTCTTAAAAAGCTGAAGCCCGAGCCTCTTACGGCGTTGCGGCTGGGTGCCTTTCAGTTGCTTTTTTCTTCGAGAGTGCCGGATTCTGCTGCAGTTAACGAAAGCGTAAAGCTTTCAAAAAGCAATGGCTTTTCCTATTCCTCCGGTCTTATAAATGCTATCTTGCGCAAGGTTGCAAAAAACGGTTTTATTTTTCCGGATTCAGGCGATAAAATCAACTTTTTGAGTGTAAAATATTCTTGTCCCGGACATTTGATTGAAAAATGGCTTTCGGAATACGGCGAGAAAAATACGCTTTCGATTCTCAAACATTCTCTTGGTAACAGCAAAATTACCGTGCGTGTAAACACACTCCGAACCACAGCAGCCGATTTAAAGGATAGTTTTGAAAAAGCCGGCGTAAAATGTGACTATGGTCCTGCCGGAAACAGTCTTGTTCTTTCTCTTTCTGGCACCGCTGTTGATGAAACAGTTCAGTTCAAAAAAGGCCTTTTTCACGTTCAGGGGATTACATCTCAGCTTTGTGCAATTGCACTTGATGCCAAGGCAGGCGAGACGGTTTATGATTTATGCAGCGCCCCGGGCGGAAAGGCTTTCACAATTGCAGAAATAATGAATAATAACGGCAAGGTTTTTGCCTTTGACCTTTATGAAGGCCGCGTTCACTTGATTGAAAAAGGAGCGAAACGTCTTGGAATTGATATAATTACCGCGGCTGTCGGCAACGCTTCTGTTTTTGAGCCGAAGCTCGGACAGGCAGACAGAGTCCTGTGCGATGTTCCGTGCTCGGGTCTTGGCATTATTTCAAAAAAGCCTGAAATTAAATATAAAGATAAAAGTGAATTTGCCGCATTGCCGGATATCCAATACAGTATTCTTGAAAACAGTTCAAAATATGTTAAGCACTCTGGCAGACTGGTGTATTCCACTTGTACGCTGAACAAAAGTGAAAACGAAGGTGTATGTGAACGCTTTTTACGGAACCATAAGGACTTTGTTTCTGTGAATCCGTTCGGTATTACCGAAAATGAACACTTTGTTACATTTTTTCCTGATGAACATAACAATGACGGTTTTTTTGTTGCCGCTTTTGAAAGAAAGGATCATGCGTGAAAAAAGACATAAAATCAATGACGCTCTCTGAGTTAAAAGCCGATATCCAAAAAATCGGCGGGAAACAATATCTCGCTTCGCAGATTTTCTCATGGCTTCACAAGCAGATGGCTTCATCTTTCGATGAGATGACAAACATATCCAAAGTCATGCGCGAAAAATTGAAAGAATTTTACAGTATTTCAGATTGCACTATTGAAAAAAAGTTGGTTTCAGTGTATGATGGAACGGCTAAGTATCTGTTTAAACTTGACGATGGGGAGTTTATTGAATCCGTTGTTATGAAGTATAAATACGGATACACAATATGCGTTTCCAGTCAGGTTGGCTGCAAAATGGGGTGCAAATTTTGCGCTTCGGGCATTGCGGGCTTCATACGTAATCTTCTGCCCGGAGAGATTCTATCTCAAATTTATGCAGTGCAAAAGGATATGTCTGTTAAGATTTCTCACGTTGTTATGATGGGTGTCGGCGAACCGCTTGATAATTTTGACAACGTTATGCGTTTTCTTGAGCTTGTCAGTGACGAAAAAGGACAGAACATCGGGATGAGGAACATTTCCCTTTCAACCTGCGGAGTTGTCAGCGGAATATATAAGCTGCTTGAAAAAAAGCTGCAGCTTACGCTTTCAATTTCTCTTCACGCGCCGAGTGACGAGATCAGAAATCAGACAATGCCCGTCAATTCAAAATGGAACATTGATACACTGCTTTCTGCCTGCCACGATTATATTAAGGCGACCGGACGGAGAATATCGTTTGAGTATGCGATGATAAGCGGTGTCAATGACAGCGATGAATGTGCGCGTCTGCTCGCTTCAAAGCTCAAAGGTATGCTTTGCCATGTCAACCTCATTCCGGTCAACTCGGTCAAGGAACGCGACTTTGTGAAGAGCAGCAAGGAACGAATGGATTCCTTCATAAGGATTCTTGAAAAAAGCAGAATCAATGTTACGGTGCGGCGCACCTTGGGCAGTGATATAAATGCTTCCTGCGGCCAGCTTCGTCGTCAGGCCAAGAAAGCAACGGAGTGATAATATTCACCGGAGGTGAAAACAACGTATGAAGATTGTCGGTAATTCCGATATAGGACGCGTCAGAACAACTAACGAAGACGCGTTTCGTTTCGGCAAATATGAAGATGGTGCCGTGTGGGCCATTGTTTGCGACGGAATGGGCGGCGCTTTGGGCGGAAAGCTTGCAAGCTCTCTTGCCGCTGACATGGTCAGCAGAAAAATTGAAAAAAGCTATAATCGCTCAATGTCAGGTGTTTCGGTTGAAAATATGCTGCTCTCCGCAATCACAACGGCCAACGTGACCGTTTTTGACAGGGCGGCGGCCGACAACAGTGTTCACGGAATGGGAACAACAATCGTTGCCTGTGTTGTGAAAGATTCAACTGCCTGCATAGCCCATGTCGGAGACAGCCGTGCTTACATAATCAGCTCGGGAGAGATTTCTCAGATTACAAAAGATCACTCCTTGGTTCAGGAAATGCTTGACAGGGGACAGATTACAAAAGAGCAGTTTGAGAATCATCCAATAAAAAATATCATAACACGTGCATTAGGCGTTGAGGAGAGCATAGACATTGATTTTGATTACATTGATGTAAAAAGCGGCGATGTAATTCTTCTTTGCTCCGACGGGTTGAGCGGCCTTGTCGGCAGTGAGGAGCTTTTAAAAATATATCTTGATTCAGATTTTGACGCATTGTGTGATAATTATATTGAAGCCGCTAACAATTACGGTGGGCGCGACAACATCACTGTTGTTGCCGTCAAGTGTTAAGGAGTGAACAGCTTATGGAAAATTATGTAGGAAAAAGGCTTGACGGACGCTATGAAATCATTGAAATTATCGGTGTCGGAGGTATGGCCGTTGTTTATAAAGCTTTCGACAGTATTGATAACAGAATTGTTGCTGTTAAGGTACTGAAGGACGAATATTTGAGAAATGAGGACTTCAGGCGCAGATTCAGAAACGAGTCAAAAGCGATTGCTCTCCTCTCTCATCCGAACATTGTTAAGATTTATGATGTCAGCTATGGTGATAACCTTCAGTATATTGTCATGGAATATGTTGAAGGCATCACGCTAAAAGAATACATTGAACAGCAGGGGAAGCTCGATATACGTGAGGCGATTTATTTTATTACACAGATTCTCAGAGCGCTTCAGCACGCTCATGATAAAGGAATCGTACACCGTGACATAAAGCCCCAAAATATTCTTCTCGTTTCTGACGGTACTATTAAGGTCACGGATTTTGGAATTGCCCGCTTCAGCCGCAGCGAAACCAGAACAATGACTGAAGGCGCGATAGGCTCTGTTCATTACATAAGCCCCGAGCAGGCAAAAGGCAGCATTACTGACGCAAAAACCGATCTTTATTCCTCAGGCGTTGTTCTTTATGAAATGCTCACCGGTAAATTGCCGTTCCAGTCCGATAACGCTGTTTCAGTTGCTTTGATGCAGCTTCAGAAGGATCCTGTTATGCCGCGTGAAATTAATCCGGAAATACCCGTCGGACTTGAGCAGATTGTCATCAGAGCTATGCAAAAGAATCCAAATGACAGGTATCAGTCTGCTTCGGAAATGCTTATGGACATTGCGGAATTCAAGAAAAATCCGAACGTCAAGTTCGACTACTCATATTTTGTTGATAGGCAGCCCACAAAATACATTCCGATTGCAAACACACCGCTCAATGAAGCGGAAATTCCCGAACAAAAGTCACCCGTCTTAACGAAATCTTCAGTGAATGAGGAGGAAGCTGCTTCAAAGCGTAGAACAATCGGTTTGCTCTGCGGAATTTTGGGCGCTCTCATTTTGTTTTCAATTGTAATCATCGCTTTTGTCCTTCCGGATAAAGGCAAGGTTGATGTTCCGAATCTTATCGGCATGAATTTTGTCAGTGACGTTATGAATGCCGATGAATATAAGGGTAAGTTTGAGTTTGAATGTCTTAAAGACTCAACCAGCGACAAGCCCAACGGAACAATTATTGACCAATCGCCGAAAAGCGGAAAGATCAAACTCGGTGGAAAAATTACTCTTTACATTTCAGAAGTTTCAAATGAGGTTGAGGTTCCGGATGTATACGGATATGAATATACATCTGCCGAGTCTTTCCTAAAAAGCAAGAATTTTGACGTCAAAATTGAAAAGTCAAAAAGCACGACCGCCGAGACCGGCACTGTTATTAAAACCAGTCCTGCTCGCGGAAAGATGGTCACCGAAGGCTCTCTTATAACGCTTTATGTTGCAACGTCAGCCGAAGACGAACCCGTTGATGTTCCGAACCTGATTGGCATGACTGTTTCCGAGGCTGAAAAAGCCCTCAAGGAGGTCGGACTTGAACTTGATACCGGCAGAACCGAGTACCGCAGCAGCACAGATAAAAAGGGAACAATAATCGGATACGAAAACATTGGTCAACAGGTTGCACCGGGAACGAAAATCGCTGTGTATGTCAGCACGGGTGAGCTTCCGACACAAAGCACAACTGAGTCGACAACGGAATCTACCACCGCTCCGAAGACCGAACCGTCAACCTCAAAGCCAACCACGACAACAACAAAGCCAACCTCGCCGAAGACCGAACCGTCAACCTCAAAACCGGAGAGCACGAGACGCGAAACAACGCTTCCGTCGCAAACATCCGATAACGTTCCGGTTATTGACGAATAAAGCTTTTGAGAGGTTTTCATGCAACTAAACGGTATCATATTAAAAGGCATCGGCGGTTTCTATTATGTTGAAACTGCCGAAGGAGTTTTTGAATGTAAGGCAAAGGGACGTTTCCGCCGCGAAAAAATAAGCCCAATTGCCGGTGACAAAGTTTCTATTACAGTCAATAGTAACGCCGAAAATACAATTGATGAAATTGATGAGAGAAAAAATTTTCTTCTCAGACCTCCGGTTGCCAATATCGACAACCTGCTTCTTGTTGTTTCGATGTGTGAGCCTGCACCGAACACATTGGTTATCGACAAGATGACAGCTCTTGCAGAGCGTAACGGAATTACGCCGATTATAGTTTTTTCAAAAACCGACCTTGCCTCGGCTGATGAATTTGTTGACATATATAAAACCACCGGATACAGCATATTCACGGTTTCGCCCGAAGACAAAAGCGACCTTGAAAAAATCATGAGTCTTTTGTCCGGCAAGCTCACAGCCTTTACAGGCAATTCAGGCGCAGGCAAGTCAACGCTTATAAATGCACTGTGTCCTTCGCTTGCGCTTTCAACTGCAGAAATCAGTTCAAAGCTCGGACGCGGACGGCATACAACGCGCCAGGCTGAGATTTTCCACGTCGGCGACGGCCTTATTATTGACACAGCCGGTTTTTCATCGCTTGACCTTATATCAAATGACCCGATATTGAAGGAAGAACTTGCGCTCTATTTTCCGGAGTTTCAGGAATATATCGGTCAGTGTAAATTTACCTCATGTGCACACATCGGCGAAAAGGGCTGCAAAATTTGTGAAATGGTTCAAAAGGGTATAATTAACAAAAGTCGCCACGATAATTATATTGAACTTTACAATCAGGCTAAAAATATTAAAAAGTGGGAACTTTCACAATAATTTCGTTTCCTCGTATAATGATATTGAGCCCGAGCAACAGCGGTACTCGGCAAAATATTATGACGGGGATGATTCGATGTCTTGCCACAGGAACACCAATAAAGGCGCGGTTTTCGCCGCGTTCGGCGCTGGACTTTTGCTTGCGCTTTGTTTTCCGACTAAAATAATGCTTTTCATCCTTGCAATAATGCTTGTCATTCTCGGCGTGATTTCATGTTCGGGTAATCGCTGAGCCGCTTACTTATTTTTGGGAGGTAAGAGCATGAAGGTTGTCGTTATCAGAAGTCCGAAGGCACTGAGAGGTATTTTAAAGCTGATTTTTAAAATTAAAAGTGATGAATCCTGAGGCTCTTTGAGCCTCTTGATTTTTTTTGAAAATGGTGTAAAATATATTCGTGATACTATATATTGAGTCAGTATGTAAAAAATGCTGTGGATTTTGTGTTTAATAAGAAAGGATTTTGATATATAATGGCGAAAAAAGGCAGATACAGCGACCAGGACATTGAGGTTCTTGAAGGACCTGATAAAGTTCGAAAACGTCCGGCAGTTATTTTCGGTTCAAACGGAATTGAGGGCTGCGAACACTCGATGTTTGAAATTCTTTCAAACTCGATAGATGAGGCCCGTGAAGGTTACGGAAACAGAATTGTTGTGACCCGTTTTCTTGACGGTTCGGTTGAGGTTCAGGACTTCGGACGCGGAATTCCGGTCGGATTCAATGAAAAGTATGATAAATTCAACTGGGAACTTGTTTTTTGCGAGATGTATGCCGGCGGCAAGTATAAAACCAACTCAGGCGGCAGCTATGAATATTCGCTCGGACTAAACGGACTCGGCCTTTGCGCAACACAGTTTGCGAGTGAGTATATGGATGCTGAAATTAAAAGAGACGGCATGAAGTATACTCTCCACTTTGAAAAGGGCTTTAATGTCGGTGGACTCGTCAGCGAACCGTATTCAAAAAAAGACACCGGCTCGCGCATAAAATGGAAACCGGATCTGAATGTATTTACAGATATATCAATTCCGCTTGAATATTATCAGGAGGTTATCAGACGTCAAGCCATCGTAAACAGCCGTGTTCATTTTGAATTGAAAAATCAAATCAAAGGCGGTTTTGAATCATTTGAATACTATTACGAGAACGGCATTGCCGATTATGTCCGCGAATTTGTCGGCGAAGATGCGTTTACATCCGTTCAGTTTTGGTCAGCCGACAGAACCGGAAAAGACAGAGCCGATCTTCCGGAGTATAAGGTCAAGCTCAATGTTGCGTTGACCTTCTGCAACAAGGAGCAAATGATTGAATACTATCATAATTCAAGCTGGCTTGAATTCGGCGGCTCACCCGAAAAGGCTGTAACAAGTGCCTTTGTTTCTCAGATAGATGCCTACCTTAAGGCTAACGGTAAATACACTAAAACCGACCCCAAGATCAAATTTCAGGACATCGCAGACTGCCTCGTTCTTGTTTCATCATCGTTTTCAACCGAAACATCATATCTCAATCAGACAAAAAAGGCGATAACCAATAAATTTATTCAAGAAACAATGACTGAGTTTTTGCGTCATCAGCTTGAGGTATATTTTCTTGAAAACAAGACTGAGGCCGAACGAATCTGCGACCAAATTCTTGTTAATATGCGCAGCCGCATTAAAGCTGAGGCAACAAGGGTCAGCATAAAAAAAACGCTCTCTTCTTCAAACGACCTCACTAATCGCGTTCAGAAATTTGTTGACTGTCGCAGCCGCGATGTCAGTATGCGCGAGCTCTTCATTGTGGAAGGTGATTCCGCACTCGGTGCCTGTAAGCAGGCGAGAGATTCGGAATTTCAGGCATTGATTCCCGTCAGGGGAAAAATTCTCAACTGCCTGAAATCTGAATACGATAAAATTTTTAAAAGCGAAATTATCGTTGACCTTATCCGTGTTCTCGGCTGCGGAGTTGAGGTCAAAAGCAAGCACGTCAAAGATAAGAATATGGTTACCTTTAATTTGGACAACCTTCGCTGGAATAAAATAATCATCTGTACCGATGCCGACGTTGACGGTTATCAGATTCGCACTCTTATTCTCACGATGCTTTATAGACTCATGCCAACGTTAATAAATGCCGGAAAGGTTTTTATTGCCGAATCGCCGCTTTATGAAATCACAAGCGGCGATCAGACGTGGTTTGCTTACACCGAAAAGGAAAAAACCGATGCACTTGCTGAAATCGGCAGCAAAAAATATACCGTTCAGCGTTCAAAGGGTCTTGGTGAAAATGACGCCGAAATGATGAACCTTACAACCATGAATCCGGCAACAAGGCGACTAATCAAAATTGAACCGGCCGAGGCACAGGCGACTGCCGAAAAATTTGATTTGCTTCTCGGCGATAATCTTGCCGGAAGAAAGGATTATATTGCTAATTTCGGTCATCTTTATATTGACATGACTGACGTTAGCTGACAGAGAGGAAAGAACAATGGCGAAGAAGAAAAAAACTGAAAAAAAAGAGACGGACATTACCGAGCTTTTGAAGTACGCGCACATTTCCTCGGCAGGTGATATTATTGACCAACCGATTGTTGATGCGCTTGAAGTCAATTATATGCCCTATGCAATGAGCGTAATTCTTTCGCGCGCTATTCCGGAAATAGACGGACTCAAGCCTTCACACAGAAAGCTTCTTTATACGATGTACAAAATGAACCTTCTGAACGGAGCAAGAACAAAATCTGCAAACATTGTCGGACAGACTATGCGTCTCAACCCTCACGGCGACGCTTCGATTTATGAAACAATGGTACGTCTTGCGAGGGGTAATGAAACACTTTTGTGTCCGTTTGTCGATTCAAAAGGTAACTTCGGTAAAGCCTATTCGCGCGATATGCACTATGCGGCCGCAAGATATACCGAAGCAAAGCTTGAGCCTGTCTGCAGTGAGCTTTTCGGCGACATTGATAAGAACACAGTTGATTTTGTTGACAACTACGACAGCACAACAAAAGAACCGGTACTTTTGCCGGTAACCTTTCCGTCAATTCTTGCAAATGTCAGCCTCGGCATAGCCGTTGGTATGGCAAGCTCGATCTGTTCCTTTAATTTGAAAGAGCTTTGCGAAACCACAATTGAGCTTATTAAGAATCAGGAACACAATATTATTGAAACACTGCCGGCTCCGGATTTTATCGGCGGCGGCTCGATCCTATATGATAAGAAAGCGGTAGAAGACGTTTATAACACCGGGCGCGGCTCAATTAAGGTTCGCGCAAAATACCGCTATGACAAAGAGTATAACTGCATTGATATTTATGAAATTCCGCCGACAACAACGGCCGAAGCAATAATTGACAAGATCATTGAGCGAATTAAAGCGGGCACATTCAAAGAAATCAGCGATATTCGTGACGAGACCGACAGGCAGGGCCTTAAAATTACAATTGACCTCAAAAGGGGAGTTGACGCGGACAAGCTGATGCAGAGGCTTTATAAGTCTACACCGCTTGAGGATTCATTTTCCTGCAATTTTAATATTCTCATCAACGGATATCCGAAGGTGCTCTCGGTCAAAGAAATTCTTCTTGAATGGATTCGTTTCAGAGGAAAATGTGTCTATCGCCGCATAAGCTTTGACCTTGAAAAAGCCAAGGACCGTCTGCATCTTTTAAAGGGCCTTGAAAAAATTCTTCTTGACATTGACAAGGCAATTTCCATTATAAGAAACACCGAAGAGGAAAGCGAAGTTGTTCCGAACCTCATGGTCGGCTTTGGTATTGACAAGATTCAAGCCGAATATGTTGCCGAAATTAAACTGCGCCATCTCAACCGTGAATACATTCTCAAACGTCTCAAAGACATTGAAAATCTTACTGCGTCCATTGCAGATATGGAGGATACGCTTTCAAGCAAAGCAAAGATAAGAAAGGTCATCATTAAAGAGCTTGAAAACGTAATTAAAAAGTACGGTGTTGAAAGAAGGAGCGATATTCTCTATCTTTCTGAAATTGATGAGGAAGAAGACGGGGAGACAGTTCCCGATTATCCTGTTACCGTGTTCTTTACGAAAGACGGATACTTTAAAAAAATTACACCGCAGTCTTTAAGAATGAGCAGTGACCAGAAGCTTAAAGAGGGAGATGAAATTACTCTTCAGCTTGAAACGAGCAATGCAAAGGAAGTTTTGTTTTTTACTGATAAGCATCAAGTATATAAAGCAAGACTTTCCGATTTTGCAGACACAAAAGCCTCTGTGCTCGGCGAGTATGTTGCTTCAAAACTCTCGATGGATGAGGATGAAAGCGCAATTTATGCAGCTGTTTTGAATAACGGGTACAACGGCTATATGCTCTTCTTCTTTGAAAACGGAAAGGCCGCCAAGGTCAATCTTTCGTCATATGCCACAAAGGCTAACAGAAAGAAGCTGATCAAAGCTTATTCAGATAAATCCGAGCTTGTCCGGCTCATGATGATTGATGAGGATAAGGATCTTGTCATCGAGACTACCGGCGGCAGGTATCTTCTTTTCAATACGGCACTTATCTCGCCGAAGGCTATGAAAGACACTCAGGGTGTTGCCTGCATGACGCTTAAACGCAGCAATCGCATCTCGCTTGTCCGCAACTACCGTGAAGGTGAATTTGTTAAGCCTTACCGATACAAGTCAAAAAATCTGCCTTCAACCGGCGCGCTGCTCAGCACAGAGGATGCAGCTCTTAAAAACAACATTCAACTTGAAGGCTTTGACGTATAAGCTGAGGAGAGTCGAGCACAATGCGGTTTTTTAAGGCAAATTTCTGCCGATACTGCGTTAAAAAAGCCCGCAATGAACCGGAAAACAAATTCTTCAGGCACATTGGGCTTGATTCTGCTCAGCTTAAACAAAAACATTGCAGACATAGTTCATCTGCAATGTTTTTTCTTGTTACTTCTGAAATTTTAAACTTTGAGCCACTGCCATCTCATCGCAGCGCTCATTTTCCGGGTGTCCGGCGTGCCCTTTGATCCAGCTAAAAACAACTTTGTGTTTTTCACAAAGGTTCAGTAGTGTGTCCCAAAGGTCGGGATTGAGTGCCGGTTTTCTGTCCTTCTTGCGCCAGTTATTCTTTTTCCAGCCTGCTGCCCAACCGAGGGTGATGCCGTCGGAAACATATTTTGAATCGGTAATCACAGTGACAACACACGGCTCCTTAAGAGCACCGAGAGCTTCAATAACGGCTGTGAGCTCCATTCGATTGTTAGTTGTTTGTGCTTCTCCGCCGGAAAGCTCTTTACGCTTGCCCTTGTAATCAAGAATGGCTCCCCAGCCGCCGGGGCCGGGATTTCCGGAGCACGCGCCATCTGTATAAACGGTAACTTCTTTCATTTGCAGATACCTCTTAACTGAATTTCACTAATTCTATCACATCGAAAGAAGTTATTCAAGTGTGACTACTAAAAGATTTTTCGGTTAAAAATACAAATTGAAAAACATTGGTTATTTCAGAAACATTTTGTTAATAAGCATTGCTCAACTTGACATGGTAACAAAAAAATAGTAATATATACAATGATTATATTGAATTTTTATGCGAAATTTACATATAATGTTCATTTCAAAGGAGTGAATCTATAAAAATATGAGTGAAAAAAACAATAATACTTCTCAAAGGACAGTGAAAGCCAACGCCAGAACAAAAAAGAACCAAACCTTTTATTACAAAAAAAAGAGGACTTCAAAGAAAAAAGCAGAACCTCAAAAGCCGGTTAAGATATCTTTCCTCGGCGGCATAAATGAAGTCGGAAAAAACATGACTGTTTTCGAGTATGACGGTGATATGATAATCGTTGATTGCGGTCTTGCTTTTCCGGATGAGGATATGCTTGGAATTGACCTTGTTATTCCCGATTTCACGTATGTCCTCAATAATGTTGACAGATTGAAGGGCATTGTTATTACTCACGGACACGAGGATCATATCGGTTCTCTGGCATATCTTTTGAAAAACTGCAATGTTCCGGTTTACAGCACAAGGCTCACCAACGGACTGATTGAGGGCAAACTGCGCGAGCACAAGCTTCTTGAAAGCGCAAAGCTTAATGTTGCTTCCCCCGGTGACAAAATACGCCTCGGCAAGTTTGAGGTTGAATTTATTCATGTAAACCATTCCATTCCGGATGCTGTCGGCTTTGCAATCAAATGCGCGGCAGGCACAATTGTTCACACAGGCGACTTCAAAATCGACAGCACCCCCGTTGACGGCGGAATGATCGATCTTGCCCGTTTCGGCCAGCTTGGAAATGAAGGTGTTCTCTGTATGCTTTCAGATTCGACAAACGCCGAACGTCCGGGCTTTACCGAAAGTGAACACAAAGTCGGAGATTCGTTTGAAATGCTTTTCAGGAAGGCGGGCGCGTGCAGGATAATAGTTGCAACCTTTGCATCAAACATTCACCGCGTTCAGCAAATCATTGACGTTGCTCAAAGTCTCGGCCGAAAGGTTGCTCTTTCGGGAAGAAGCCTTGAAAATGTTGTTGCTGTCAGCCGTGAACTCGGATATCTTAAAGTGCCCGACGGCGTTATAATTGACCTTAACCTTATCAATAAATACAGCGACCATGAGCTTGTTCTGATAACAACGGGCAGTCAGGGTGAGCCGATGTCTGCGCTGACAAGGATGGCTTTTTCGGATCATCGCAAGGTTGCGATTACACCGAATGACTATGTAATCATCTCAGCAACACCCATTCCCGGCAACGAAAAGACCGTCAGCAGGGTAATTAATGAGCTTATGAAGCTCGGTGCTGAGGTCGTTTATGAAAAGATGTATGATGTCCATGTTTCCGGCCATGCCTGCAGCGAAGAGCTGAAGCTCATGCTCGGAATCGTTAAGCCGAAGTTCTTCATTCCGGTTCACGGTGAACAGAAGCATCTTCAAAAGCACGCAAGACTTGCAATTTCAATGGGATTCGATAAAGAAAACATAATTATCGTTGAAAACGGCGCAAGCTATGAACTGACCTCGACAAAAATCAAGAAGGCTGCCAACGTTCCCGCCGGCCAGGTCTTTGTTGACGGACTCGGTGTCGGCGATGTCGGAAGCATTGTTATCCGCGACAGAAAGCATCTTGCCGAGGATGGAATAATCATCGTTGTTGCTGCAATCGATACTGTGAGCCGAACCATTGTTTCCGGTCCGGATATTGTTTCGCGTGGTTTTGTGTTCGTTCGTGAGTCAGAAGAACTCATTGAAGAGGCAAGGAACACCGCCGAAATGACTATCAACAGGTGCTTTGACAAGAATATTCGTGAATGGGGAACAATTAAAAGCAGAGTGCGCGATGATGTTTCAAAGCTGATGTATGAGCGCACAAAACGCAGCCCGATGGTGCTGCCGATTCTTTTGGAGATTTAAAATGAAAAGGCTTTGGAAAGAGTTTGACACTTCCATAATCTCATTTGCATTTGCGCTTTTCTGCGTAACTGCGACGTTCTTTTATAACACCGTTCTCGCAATATGCGAATGTGTTTTGTTTGTTGCTTTGTTTTTGACAAAGTGGCTTTATCAGAAACAGGTAAAGCAAAAGCTGCTTTATCAGGTCAGAACCATAGCCGATGAGCTTGACTTTGAACGCGGTGAAGCTTTTAAAAAACTGACTGTCGCTTGCGCAGTAATTGAAAAGAACGGCCGGCTTGTTTGGATAAATGACAGCTTCAGGGAAACTTTTTCGATTGACAAAAAGACGCCTGTATGCTCAATCCTGACCGTTCTGAACCGTGAAGGCAGTGTTGAACGTCTCATTGAAGGAAAGGGTTACAGAATCCGGGTCGGTCAAAAGTATTTTGCGGTTTATTCAAGCGAGGCTGAGCTTGATGACGAAGAACTGTATCTTCTCTATTTCTTTGATGAAACAAAGCTCAGAAAGACTGAAAGAGATTATTATGATTCAAGACCTTCTATTATGCTTTGCGTAATTGATAACGCAAACGAGATTTACCAAACCTTCAAGGAAAGTGAATGTGCTTCGATTTTCAGCCGCATTGAACAGGAAATTGACTCGTGGGCGGCGTCATACGGTGCTTTATGCCGCAAGTATTCAAACAGCCGTATGATGATATTTGTTGAAGAGCGTTCGCTTCAGAAGATGATAGCTGAAAAATTCGTGATTCTCGATACAATTCGCAGCATGAGTCACGACGGAAAAAACTGCGGTGTTACACTTTCAATCGGTGTCGGCAAGGAACCGACTCTGATTGCTGCAAATGATTCGGCAAAGCAAGCACTTGATATGGCTCAGAGTCGCGGTGGCGATCAGGTTGCAATTAGACACGAGGCTCAATATAAATTTTATGGCGGCGTTTCCGCAGGCTTTGAAAAACGCAACAAGGTTAAAACACGTCTTATTTCAAAGTCAATTGCAACAATAATTAACGACAGCGACAATGTGCTGATTATGGGCCACCGCTTTTCTGATTTTGATGCTTTTGGCGGTTCGGTTGGTATGTTTGCAATTGCATCCCATTTTCAGAAGAGGGCGAACATCGTCATTGACAGGGATACCACACTGGCAGGTCCGCTCGTTGAGTCATTTCTTGAGCATTATCCGGCCGACGTTCTCGTTTCACCTGAAAAAGCACGGTTTATTCTTGGCGAAAACACTTTGGTAATTGTTGTTGATACCCATAAAAAGGACTTTTCCGAAGCACCTTCGCTTTTGGACAGAGCAGAAAAGGTTATGGTAATCGACCATCACCGGAAATCTGTGGGCTTTATTGAGGACACCGTTATGTTCTATCACGCACCTACGGCTTCCTCAGCCTGCGAAATGATTGCGGAAATTTGTGAGTACGTTGATACCGCTCCGTTTATTGACGGTATTACGGCGCAGGCTCTTCTTGCAGGAATTATGCTCGACACACGCAATTTTATTGTAAGAACAGGCGTTCGCACATTTGAAGCTGCTGCCTATCTGCGTTCAAGGTCTGCAAGCACTATTGAAGCTAAAAAGCTCTTTTCAAACGATATGGGCGTTTTCCATAAGAGGAACGCCGTCATTGACAATTCTCATATATATAACGGGATTTTTGCAATATCTGTTGCAGATTTCAAAGACAAAAATATCCGTCTTATTACTTCGCAGGCGGCGGACGAAATGCTCAATGTTGAGGGAATCAAAGCCTCGTTTGTTCTTTATGAAGCTCCCGGCTTTGTGAACATTTCGGCTCGCTCATATGGCGAAGTCAACGTTCAGATAATCATGGAAATGCTCGGCGGCGGAGGGCATCAGACAATGTCTGCGTGTCAGCTTGAAAATGCTTCGGTTGATGAAGCGATTCGCCGTTTAAAAAATGCTATTGATAAATATTTAAGTGAAACCACGGAGGTACCAAAATGAAAGTTTTCTTAAAACAGGACGTTAAAGGTCTTGGCAAAAAAGGTGAGCTTGTTAACACATCCGACGGCTACGCAAGAAACTTCCTGTTCCCGAAAGGACTTGCTTCGGAGGCTAATGCGCAAGCGATGTCTGAGTTTAAAAATAAGCAGCAGGCAGAAAAATACAGAATCGATACCGAAACTGCGGCAGCCAAAGCAGCCGCTGAAAAGCTTTCAGGTCAAACCATCCGTATTTCTGCTAAAGCCGGCCAGAATGGCAAGCTGTTCGGTTCGGTAACTTCAAAGGAAATTGCGGAAAAGGTTAGGGAAGAGTTCGGTATTGACGCGGACAAGAGAAAAATTGCTGTTGATGACATCAAGCAATTCGGAACATATGAGTTTGAAATTAAGCTCTATCAGGGAATTTCCGCAAAACTTTATGTAATGGTTGGTGAATGATATGCCGTCACCCGGTAACATCATCAGCCTTGATGATGTAAATATTCCTTTCAGCCTTGAGGCTGAACAAGCCGTACTTGGCAGCATTCTCAGCGAGCCGGAGTGTCTTTCACAGGTTATGGTGATTATTAAGCCGGAATATTTTTATATGCCCGCACATCGGTCGATTTTCCTCGTCATGCAGGAAATTGACGCTGTCGGCGGAAAAATAGATCCGCTCATTGTTCTTGAACGGCTCAAAACGGAAAAAATTTATGACGACGCCGGCGGAAAGAACTATCTTTATCAGCTTGCTCAGTCTGTCCCTTCAACGGAGAATGTTGAAAGCTATTGTAAAATAATCAAAGAAAAGTTTTACATACGCTCACTCATCAATGTTTCAAAGGATATAATTGAAAGAGCATCCGGCTCTGACGATTCAGCTGACCTTCTTTTGAACTTTGCCGAGCAAAAAATCTATGATATCCGTCAGGGCAAGGTAACAAAAGGTCCGGCAAAGCTCGGTGATATTATTGTAACTGAGGTTTATCCGGAGCTTCAGCAGCTGAGTTCTGCCGACCGGGATAAGTATAAAGGTTACACAACCGGTTTTATTGACCTTGACAAGGCAATAACCGGCCTGAACAAGTCTGACCTTGTAATTATCGGTGCGCGCCCGGCAATGGGTAAAACGAGCCTTGCGCTGAACATTGCACGCAATACGGCAATGATGGGTAAGAAAAAAGTGCTTTTCTTTTCGCTTGAAATGACGAAAAAGCAGCTTGCTCAGCGTGTTCTTGCAACAGAAGCAAGAATTGAAAGCACAAAAATGAGAACGGGCAACATTAACGGTGAGGAATGGGGCAGACTTGCGACCGCAGCTGCCGTTTTGAGCAACTGTGAACTGTATTTTGACGACACGTCAGAGATGACAGTTCCCGAAATGAAGTCAAGAATCAGACGGCTCAGAGACGTTGACGCTGTTTTTGTCGATTACCTGCAGCTTATGAAGAGCGGAACCAGAACGGAGGGTCGTGTCCAGGAGGTTTCTGAAATCACAAGGAATCTTAAGCTGATGGCCAAAGACTTAAATATTCCTGTTGTTGTTCTTGCCCAGCTTGCAAGACGGACAGAAGCAAACGGAAAATCTCACCGTCCTCAGCTTTCCGATCTTCGTGAATCCGGTTCAATTGAACAGGACGCCGACATAGTTATCATGCTGTATCGTGATGAATACTACGCAGAAAACAACGGCGAAGATTCGAAATCCGAAGAGGAAAAGCCTGCGGTCAATGAAGCCGAATTCATAATCTCAAAAAACAGACACGGACCCACCAACACAGTCAAGGTTGCGTGGAACGGCGACTATACGCTGTTCACCAACCTGGAGACACTCAGAAATGATATGTAAAGTCAAAAGGACAATTGAACGCTTTTTTATGCTTGACGGAGCTAATTCCGTTGTTCTCGGCCTTTCCGGCGGAGCGGATTCCGTCTGTTTGTTTGATATTCTTTGCAAAATCCGTGAGGAATGTGACTTCGCGCTTAAAGCTGTTCACGTTAACCATAATTTAAGAGGGGAAGAAGCACTCTCCGATTGCAGATTCGTTGAAGAACTCTGCCAAAAAAGGGGAGTGCCGCTCGAGATTGTTTCTGCGGACGTTGCTGCGATTGCGAAAGAGCGGAAACTCGGTCTTGAAGAGTGTGGAAGGCTTGTTAGATATGAGGCTTTTAAAAAGTCAGGCTGCGACAAAATCGCGGTTGCTCATACGCTTTCAGACAGCATTGAGACCTCGCTTTTTAATCTGACGCGCGGCAGCTCACTCTCCGGAGTTTGCGGAATTGCGCCGACAAGGGGCAATATTATAAGACCGTTGATTTTTTGCACACGCGATGAAATTGTTGAATACTGCAACGAAAACGGTTTGAATTTTGTTACGGACTCAAGTAATCTGACAGATGATTATTCGCGTAACTTTTTGCGCCACAATGTTATACCGCTTTTAAAGCAGCTGAATCCGGAGCTTGAAAAGAGCTTCCTCAGATTCTTCAAAAGTGCCGGAAACGATGATGCTTTTTTAAAGAAAACTGCGCTTGACGTTCTCAAAACCACAAAGTGTGAGGAAGGCTATAAAAGACAGACTTTCCTCTCTCTTGACAATGCAGTTTTAAATAGATGCGTTCGTCTTATCCTTGAAGAGAAAATGAAAAAACAAATTGAGGCGCGTCATATTGCACTTGTCGCCGATGCAATTAAAAAAACCGGAAAAATTCAGCTTTCCGAGGACTTGTATATTTCAGTTTCCTGTGATATAATCAGCTTTCAGATTCAAAATAAGCAATGTGAACCATGGATTGCTAAGAGGAACAACGGTGAGCTTGTTTCACCGTTTAAGAGCTATTCCATTGTTTCTGCTGTTGACAGTCAGCGGATAGATTTGAAGAACTCTTTTGACCCAAAGCTGCTTGACGGCGAGCTTATTATGCGCAGCCGTCGACCCGGTGATTGCTTTACCAGCGTCGCCAGGGGCAACACAAAGACGCTGAAAAAACTTTTTAACGAAATGAAAATTCCTCCCGAGGAGCGCGAAAAGCTTGCAGTTCTCGAAAGCGGCGGAGCTGTTGTTTGGGTTGAAGGAGTCGGAACGAATAAACCGTTTATTGTTACGGATAAAACAGATGATCCGGTAAAAATAAAGATTAAGGAAGGATAAATTTTATGCTCAACGATATTCAGGAAATCTTTTTCACTAAAGAACAGCTGAAGGAAATTACAGACAGAATCGGTGCTCAGATCAGCAAGGATTTTGCCGGCAAAAAGCTTGTCCTCATCAGCGTGCTCAAGGGCTCAGTGATTTTTATGGCAGACCTTATGAGAGCAATAACGATTCCGTGTGAAATTGACTTTATCACCACCGGAAGCTATGGATCCGGAACAACGTCAAAGGGAACCGTTGATATTCTCCAGGACTTGCACGGCGATATAAGCGGATGCGATATTCTTCTTGTTGAAGACATTTTTGACAGCGGCAGGACACTTCAGCATCTTTCAAATGTTCTTTCCAAAAGAAACCCTGCAAGTATCACCCTTTGCACTCTTCTTGATAAGCCGGACAGACGCGACAAAAGTGTCAAGATTCAGCCGAAGTATATCGGAGCAAAAGTTGCGGATCAGTTTGTTGTCGGCTACGGTCTTGATTTTAACCAGAAGTACCGCAACCTACCGTTTATCGGAATTTTGAAGCCGGAAATATATGAGACAGCTGCGAAGTGACAATCAATAAATAGCCAAAGGCACAGGCCATTCGATTATTTGTCATAATAATACCCACAAAAGGAGTGTGATAGATTGGACAACAAGAACAGAAAATGGGGGAATCTGCTTTACCTCCTGATTCCTGCGATAATGATCATTTTCATTATCTTTTTTGTAAACTCACAGAGCACGACAAAAGTCAAGTATTATGAAATTGTCGATATGTTTAAGTCACACAAAGTGACCTCTTACTCCCTCAACCTCAGCAGCGGTGCTTTGACATACACCGTTCAGGGCGACAGCACAGAAAAGAAGTATACTCTTCCCAGTGTTGAGCTTTTTGTGCGTGATATTCACGATGATGTGATCAAGTACAACGACGAGAATCCGGATAAAGCTATCAAGTATGATTACAAAGCCGGCTCAAACACAACATTATGGACAAGTATGCTTCCGTTGATTTTTTCCGGAGTCCTGCTTGCGGCAGTTTTGATATATTTCAACCGCAAAATGGGACAAACAATTATGAACGAAAACAACAAGGCTTTTGGCTTTGGCAAAGCAAGAGTTACCCTTGGCAAAGACTCAAAAAGAAAAACAACTTTTGACGATGTTGCCGGAGCGGATGAGGAGAAGGCTGAACTCAGCGAAATTGTTGAATTCCTTAAAAATCCTGCCCGTTTTAACGAACTCGGAGCGAGGATTCCAAAAGGCGTTCTGCTTGTTGGCCCTCCGGGCACCGGCAAGACGCTTCTTGCAAGAGCTGTTGCAGGCGAAGCGGGCGTTCCGTTCTTCTCAATTTCCGGTTCGGATTTTGTTGAAATGTATGTCGGTGTCGGTGCGTCAAGAGTAAGAGACTTGTTTGCACAGGCGAAGAAAAATTCGCCGTCAATTCTTTTCATTGACGAAATTGATGCTGTCGGCCGTCACCGCGGCGCAGGCATGGGCGGAGGTCACGATGAGCGCGAACAGACGCTCAACCAGCTTCTTGTTGAAATGGACGGTTTTGGCGCAAACGAAGGCGTGATTATAATTGCTGCCACCAACCGCCCGGACATTCTTGACCCTGCACTTTTGAGACCTGGGCGTTTTGACCGTCAGGTAACAGTCGGCTATCCCGACGTCAAGGGCAGAGAAGCAATTCTTAAGGTTCACTCACGCAACAAGCCGCTCGGCCCGGATGTTCGTCTTGAGGTTATTGCTCAGTCAACTGCCGGCTTCACGGGAGCCGACCTCGAAAATCTTTTGAATGAGGCTGCTCTGCTTGCCGCAAGAAGGAAGAAAAAAGCAATCACAATGTCTGAGATTGAAGAGGCGACTATCAAAGTTGTTGTCGGCACCGAGAAGAAGTCCAAAATAATCAGCGACAAAGAAAAGAGACTCACTGCATACCATGAATCCGGTCATGCAATTGCTACCTATTGCCTTGAAGGCCAGGATCCGGTTCACCAGGTTTCAATTATCCCCAGAGGTATGGCCGGCGGATATACGATGCATCTTCCGACAGAGGAACGTTCGTATCAAGCCAAAAACGATATGCTTGACAGTATTGTTGTTCTGCTCGGAGGACGCGTTGCGGAAGCACTAATTCTCGGCGATATTTCAACAGGCGCTTCAAATGACATTGAGCGTGCCACTGACATTGCACGTGATATGGTCACACGATACGGCATGAGCGATGTTATCGGCCCGGTTTCGTTCAGTTCGGGAAGCCATGAGATTTTCCTCGGAAAAGATTATAATAATATGCACAACTATTCCGAAACGCTTGCAACCGAAATTGACCAGGAAATCAATAGAATCGTCAAAGAGTCTTACGCAAGATGTGAAGAAATTCTCAAGGCTAATACAGACAAACTTCACATACTTGCTAAGTACCTCATGAAGTATGAGAAAATTGACGGTGCAGACTTTGAAAAGCTTATGCTTGGAAAGCTTGAAGTCAAAGATGAAACTCAAAGTGATAAAACCACTGAGCAGGAGACCTCTTCTGAAACAGATCCAGTCTCCGAAGATCAGGAGTAAGATTTTTGGAAAAATTAAAAACCGTTTTGCTTTGCAAGGCGGTTTTTTCCTGTTTTTTGTTGCCCGAACGCCTTTTCTATGGTATAATACTACCAAAAGCCGGACTTAAATTGGTTTAATTTTTAAGTTAAATTCGGAGGACACCATGATTGAATATATAAAAGCTGCAATTATCTCAATAATCAGCGGTCTTTTTGCGCCGCTCCCGTTTTCTCATTCGGCAGGGTATTCATATTTGAGTTATGTTCTTGACTTCGGTCAAAATTCTTCACTCTGCATATTTTATTATTCGATTATTTCCATAGCGTTTTCTTTGGCTGTGTTTTTTTCGCTTAGGAAGATTTATTTTAAGGGATTTCGCGCACTGTTCAGTACAAAGAATTCAAAAATTCACAACCGTTCCGGCTACCGCAAACTGATGCTTAATATTCTTATCTCTTTGCTTCCGGCGGCTGTTATGGCTGTACCTTATTCAAAGGACAAAATTGTTCTTGATTTGTTTAATGAACAGCTCGGAACAACACACCTTCTTGTTACTGCATTATGCTGCGTTGGAAGCGGTTTGTTCCTGTTGATTGCCCATTGGTACACAAAACAAAACTTTGCGCAGACAAAACGTTCTGCTGACGCAAAAAGTCTGATTCGTTTTTCAATCTATCAGATTCCGGCGTATTTTCTTCCGGGTGTCTCATGTGTTTCGCTTGGAACAACAAGCTTTTTGATTTCAGATATAGACAGCCGCGTTATTGTTCGCGAAATGCTTACATATATTGCGCCTTCGATGCTTACGGTCAATGTTGTTCGGCTGGTTCGCGTCTGTATGAGCGGTGGTATAATCCCTAACCCGATTATGATTGCTTTGTGCGCCGTGTGTGCTATACTTGGCAGTATTTTAATGATCAGACTGCTTTCAAAAATTGACTTTAGAAAAACTTGTATTTTCTTCAGCATTTTTTCAATTGTTTTCGGCGCTGTTGCAGCAATTGTTTTGTTTGTAATGTAATTCCCAAATTTAGCCGTCGGTTTCGGGTTTACTCCGAGACGGCGGCATATTTCACCTGTGAGGTAAAAAATGGCTAACACAAAAACATCCTCAAAGAAAAAAACGAATACAAAGAAAAAGAGCAAGGGTAAAAAAGGAAAGAAAAAATCGAAACTCAGTTTTTACGAAGAACATCGTCCGGCGATAATGTTTTCCTATCTGATTGCTTCAATTTTACTGTTTGTTGTTGCGTTCATTCCGGGAAGAAGTGTTTGGGCTTCAATCAGGGGAGCGTTTTTCGGAGTATTCGGTCTTTCGTTTTATGTTTTCGATTTATTTCTCCTTATAATCGGAATACGTATTGCGCTCGATTCCCTTAAACACTCCTGTGTAGTAACCACCCTTTCGGCTTTCCTTGCTTCATCAATGGTCGGCTCAATTATTCATCTTGCAACAAATTCGGTTCAGGTTGGCGGAGCGGAGGAGTTTGCTGCGCAGTTTAAAGAAGCCTTTTCTGCCGGATTTTATTTCAACGATCAATTCTCCGTAACAGGCGGCGCTCTCGGTGCCTTTTTCGGCGGGGGTATGCTTCAACTGCTTGGAAAGGCAGCTGCTTTTGTTGTTGTTATTGCCCTTCTTTTCGTGTTTTTACTTTTGTTTTTCGGCGTGGGCTTTTCATCGGTAGGCGAGCTTGTTTCGGGAGCAATCACCGGCTCAAAAGAGAAGATCGACGAAAATAGCGAGCATCGACGTGAAAAACGCCGTGAGCGTGCTGAGCAAAAAAGGCTTGCGAGAATCAATGAGGAAGAACAGCGCAAAGCTATTGAGGAGGAACAGCAGTCCGACAATGAAGAAAATGATGCGTTTGACTTCTCCAAAACACCGATTGAGCTTGACGATGACTTGACCGTCAGACGCAGAAAGCGTACTCCGCGCCCATATAATCCGCAGGAAAGACTTTTCACGTTCACCGATAAGCAATTTGAGCGACCTTCCAAAGCGGAAAAAGCAGAGAAAACAGTTATTGTTGAAGATAGCGATGTTGAGCCTGTTTCTGAGGACGACAGCAATATAAATGCTGCAATCAATGCTGCCGGAGGAAATCCTTCGGAACAGATACTTCCGGAAGACTACGAAGAAATTGATACCGAAGTTCAAGATGGGGAAGGTGAACTTGACAGAGACGCGCAAAGTATTGTAGAAAATGCAATTACAAGTGCTGACCGGAACGCCAAAAAGAATATTGCTGAGGTCAAGGGCTATACAGATGAAGCCGGACCTCAAAAAGAATATAGTCTTCCTCCTATTGACTGCCTTAATGAGCCTGATTTCAGCCGCGCCGATGACTATGCAACAGAAATGAAAACAACCGCTAAAAAGCTTGTTGATACCCTCAAGAGCTTCGGCGTTGAAACAACACTTATCGGTGTTAGCCGCGGCCCGTCCGTAACACGTTATGAGCTGCAGCCGGCGCCGGGTGTTAAAATCAACAAAATCACAAATCTTGCCGATGACATTGCGCTGAACCTTGCTTCGGCCGGCGTGCGAATTGAAGCACCGATTCCGAATAAATCAGCTGTCGGAATTGAGATACCGAACCAGCATAAATCGCTTGTAACCTTGCGTGAGATCATATCTTCCTCGGTTTTTAAAAATGCAAAGAGCAAGCTCAATGTTGCGCTCGGAAAAGACATTGCCGGTAATGCAACTTGCACAGATATTGCAAAAATGCCGCATTTGCTTATCGCAGGAACAACAGGCTCCGGCAAATCGGTCTGCCTTAACTGCATGATCGTCAGTATTCTTTATTCTGCTTTACCGTCAGAGGTCAAGCTTCTCATGATCGACCCGAAGCAGGTTGAATTCTCGGTTTACAACGGAATACCGCATCTTTTGGTTCCGGTAATTTCCGATGTCAGAAAAGCAGCCGGCTCGCTTGCTTGGGCTGTCAGTGAAATGGAAAACAGATACAAGTTGTTTTCAGCCTGCGGCGTCAGAGACATCAAGGGCTTCAATAAATATGCCGCAGAACACCCGGAATACAGCTATATGCCGCAGATTGTAATATTCATAGATGAGCTTAACGATCTTATGATGGTGTCTCCGAAAGAGGTTGAAGATTCAATCTGCCGCCTTGCGCAGAAAGCCAGAGCCGCCGGTATGCACCTTGTTGTTGCAACGCAGCGCCCATCGGTCGATGTCATCACCGGAATAATCAAGGCGAACATTCCGAGCCGTCTTTCACTTTTCGTTTCGTCGCAGGTCGATTCAAGAACGATTCTTGACACCGTTGGCGCAGAAAAGCTTCTCGGAAACGGTGATATGCTCTTTAACCCGGTCGGAATTTCAAAGCCGCTCAGAATTCAAGGCGCGTTTCTTTCAGACGAGGAGATTGAAAAGGTTGTCAGCTTTATCAAATCTCAGGAAGAGGTTGAGTATGACAGCGAGGTCATGGATGAAATCGCGAGAAATGCGGCAGCTGACAACAAAAAGAAATCTGCTCAGGCTTCGGCAGGCGATGAAGCGGGCTATGCAGACGAAAAGCTTGCCGCTGCGATTGATGTTGTTGTTGAATGCCAGGCCGCTTCAACAACCTTGCTTCAGCGCAAGCTTGGGCTTGGTTATGCAAGAGCAGCAAGAATAATGGATGAGCTTGAACAGCGCGGAATAGTTGGCCCTTCAGAAGGTAGTAAGCCGCGTAAGGTTTTGATTTCTGCCTTGCAGCTTATGGAGATGAAAGCCTCCCGTGGCAACAAGGACGAGGATGATTTTGATATTCTTTCAGATTAACGAGGTAATTTGTTTTGTTCTTACCAATCACCATTGAGGAAGTAAAGGAGCGCGGATGGGATACCGTTGACTTTGTTTATGTCAACGGTGATGCTTATGTTGACCATCCAAGCTTCGGCGCGGCGATCATTACCCGTGTTCTTGAAGCTAAGGGCTTCAAGGTCGGATTTCTCGCTCAGCCTGATTGGCGAAGCAAGAGTGACTTTATGCGCTTTGGACGCCCTAAATATGGCTTTTTTGTTTCCTCGGGAAACATTGATTCAATGGTTGCTCATTATACCGCTGCAAAAAAACGCAGACATGACGATGCTTATTCTCCCGGAGGAAAACCCGGTCTGCGTCCCGACAGAGCAGTAATTGTCTATTGCAACAGAATAAGAGAAGCCTACGGCGACATACCTATCATAATCGGTGGGCTCGAAGCATCACTTCGACGTTTTGCCCATTATGATTACTGGGACGATAGAATTCGCAGATCTATTCTTTTTGACTCTCAAGCCGACCTGATTTCATACGGCATGGGTGAGAATCAGACGATTGAGATTGCCGAACGTCTCAGAAACGGAGAATCTATTAAATCTCTTACCGACATCCGCGGCACATGCTATGCCTGTGATGTTGTCGATACTCCGCTTTATGGGGCAGAGTGTCCGTCATTTGAGAATGTTTGTGCAAGCAAGCGCGAATATGCAGTTTCCTGCCGTATTGAGCAGGATGAACAGGATCATATTCGCGGCAGGCTTTTAAAACAGCGCCATGGGAAAAAGATGCTCGTTCAAAACCCTCCGATGCCTCCGCTTACGACTGAAGAGCTTGACTGGGTGTACTCATTGCCATATATGCGTGATTATCACCCTTCATACGAAAAAGAAGGCGGGATTCCCGGAATTGCCGAGGTACGGTTCTCAATTGCACATAACCGCGGCTGTTTCGGAGCTTGTAATTTCTGCTCAATTGCCTTCCACCAGGGTCGTTTTGTAACAAGCAGGAGCCACGAATCAGTTATTGAAGAGGCAAAAAAACTGACAAGGCTGCCCGGTTTTAAAGGCTATATTCATGATATTGGCGGACCGACAGCGAACTTCAGATTTCCTTCCTGTGAAAAGCAACTGAAAGCCGGCCTTTGCAAAGGTAAAAAATGCCTTGCGCCGAAGCCGTGTCCTGTGCTTGTTGCCGATCATAGCGATTATCTTTCCCTTTTACGTAAGGTCAGAAGTTTGCCGGAAATCAAAAAGGTCTTCATACGCTCCGGCATCAGATATGACTATATACTAAAAGACAAGGACGATTCTTTTCTTCGTGAGCTTGTAAAATATCACGTCAGCGGTCAGCTCAAGGTTGCTCCCGAACACTGCTCAGCCGCTGTTCTTGACAAAATGGGCAAGCCCCACATTGAAGCATATATTGAGTTTTCAAAGAAATATTTTGAACTTTCTAATGGAGCACATAAGGAACAGTTTCTTGTTCCTTATCTAATGTCCTCCCATCCCGGCTCAACTCTTAATGATGCGATTGAACTTGCGCTTTTCCTGAAAAAACGCGGAATACGTCCCGAACAGGTTCAGGACTTTTACCCGACTCCGGGAACAATTTCAACGTGTATGTTTTATACCGGAATCGACCCGTACACAATGAAAGAGGTCTATGTCGCTAAAACAGCGGAAGAAAAGGCAATGCAGCGTGCGTTGCTTCAGTACTATGATTTCTCGAAGCACGAGCTTATTGAAAAAGCGCTTAAAATAGCTGCGCGCTATGATCTTATCGGTTTTGCACCGTCGTGCCTGATAAGACCCGGACATGAAAGAACCGGGCCGCAAAAAAGCGGCATGAAACCCAGCAATAAAAACAGAAAGGGCACTTATAGCGATGGCAGGCAAACAAGGAAAAAGAAGTAGAAGCTCTTCAACTATAACGACTGTTATCTTTGTTATTGCTGTTATTGCCGCAATACTCGGCCGATTTAACAGTAACTTTGAATTTGACCCGGCTTCAACGACCGCAAAAATTACTGCCGCGTCAAATGACGTTTGTGCCGTTCATTTCATTGATGTTGGCCAAGGCTCAAGCGTGCTCCTTCAATCAGGCTCAAACGGCATTCTCATTGATGCAGGAGAAAAAGAATATGGTGATGATGTTGTGAATTATCTTAAAAGTCACGGTGTCACTCAGCTTGATTATGTCGTTGCAACTCATCCTCACACCGATCATATCGGCGGTTTGCTGACTGTTTTAAATGATATAAACGTCAAAAACGTCATTATGCCGAAGCTGACATCTTCAAATGCACCGACAACCAAAACATATGAGAGCTTTTTGCAGCTGATTTATGATAAAAATATAAATGCTGTTGCTGCAAAGTATGGAAAAATGTATAACGTTGGAAAAATCAATCTGACCGTTCTCGGTCCTGTTGAACAGAATAAAGATTTGAACAATATGTCGGTTATATGCAAGGCTGATGCTGATTCAACAACATTTTTGCTTTCCGGGGATGCCGAAACACCGGAAATGAGAAGCGTTTTGAAAAAATCTCCGAACCTTTCGTGTGACGTTATGCTTATGGGCCACCATGGCAGCAGAACTTCACTTGAGGAGGAATATTTGCAGCTTGCAGACCCTTCGGCGGCAGTCATTCAATGCGGACTCAATAATTCTTACGGGCATCCGCATGAAGAGACCCTTGATTACCTTGAACAAAACTCAATAAAATGCTACCGGACCGACCTTTGCGGCAGTATCGTTTTTACATGTACCGCAAAAGGGTACCGGGTGACAACTTCCAAATAATTTGAGGTGTTTTATGTATATAAGTATTGACCGAATTGTTGGCGGAATTGCCGTTTGTGAGCGGGAGGATCTTTCAACTTTTGAAGTACCGGTTGACGAACTTCCGAACGAAGCAAAAGAGGGGAGTGTTCTCTTTGTTGATGAAAACGGCAACTATGTAATCGATGATGAAGAAATGAACAGACGCAGGCAGCATATCCTTGACTTGCAATCACGACTTTTCGCAGATAAATAACAAAGACCCGGAGACAATTCATTAAGACTTGTCTCCGGGTTCGTAATATAAATTAAAACCAAAAATCATGCATTTCTTTAAGTAGTTCGTCGGTAATTTTAAACCCGTGTCCTTCTCCGAGCACAGAATCTATCGAGCAATATGGACAAACGGCAGTGTCGCAGTCCTCGTCCGTAATATACTGCTCGATTTTGTCAGATTCAAAAATCCGACAGCAATAAAAACAGCCGCATTTTTTATTTTCATCAAATTCGTCCATGTTCCCGCTGCTGAATTCATGAATCCTGAGCATTTCATTTTCAGAAAGCATATCTTCTTTCCTTTCAAAACGGAGCTGTCGCATTTAGATGCAGAAAGCGTTTTCTTTGCCCCGAAGCTGTATGTAGATACCGCGAGTGGGCAAAAAAACGCTTAAAAGAGCAAAATTATTTTCAATATCATCAAGAAGCAAAGACTATATTTCATAGGAAGCCCCTGTTTTGATAAGCTTCGTGAAATATAGTCTTTTTGTTTTGCTCTTTGGTCTGCGCTAAATACGACAGCCCCGAAGTTTTTTGTGTCAGCTTCTCAACTCAATGCCCATATCGGCAAGAGCCTTGATAGCTCTCTTCATTGCACCGTCAGCTTCCTCATCGGTGAGAGTACGGTCCGCAGCTCGCATCTTGATGCTGAAAGCAACGCTCTTCATCTTGTCGGGAATCTGAGAGCCGACGTAAACGTCAAACAGCGTAATTCCTTCAAGAATCTGACCGACAGCCTTTGAAATTGTCTTTTCAAGCGTCATGACCGGAAGGTCAATATCGCAGACAAAAGCAAGGTCACGGCTTGAAGCCGGGAAACGCGGAAGCGGCTTATATACGCGCTTGAGATTGCCGTATTTAAGAAGCGAAGCAAAGTCAACCTGTCCGATGTAGGTCTTGGTTCCAATGCTGTAGTTTGCAAGAACAGCAGGATGAACCTCACCGAGGTAAGCGATTCGTACACCGTTTACTGTAATCTCAGCTGTTCTTCCCGGATGGAAGGTCGGATCATCAGTAACGGGAGCAACATCATAATTCGAAACGCCGGCAACATACAAAAGCTCTTCAATAACAGCCTTGAGCTTGAAGAAATCGCAATCGCTTCCATACATACCGAGCGTAACCTTGACATTTTCATCCGGAAGCTTTTCGGTTCCGTTCCAAATATATTCATTTGAAATCTCAAAAAGCGAAGCAGCGTCATTTCTGTTGTTGTAGTTCCTTGAAAGAACGTCAAGCATTGAGGGGATAACAGTTGTTCTCATAACGCTTGTATCTTCGCCAAGGGGATTTGTAATCGTTACGCTTGTTCTTCTCGGGTCATCCTTAGGAAGCCTGATCTTATCATAGTGCTTCGGACTGATGAAGGAGAAGGTTGCAATTTCAGAAAGTCCGCAGCCGAGAAGCGTTGAGGAAACAAGTCTTTCCATGTTCTGCTCGGGAGTACGCTTTGCGTTTGCAACACCGCCGAGCTTTCTGTCAGGAATGTTCTGATAGCCGTAAAAACGCGCAATTTCCTCGGAAATATCAGCCTGGTGTTCAATATCGTTTCTGAAGGAAGGAACGATTATAACACCGTTTTCAACCTTAAAATCAATAGCTTCGAGAATTCTCTTCTGCTCTTCGGCAGAAACATCAATACCGATGAAGTCATTGACCCACTTCGGCTCGAAGGGGAGAGTTCTTTCCCATTTCTTAGATTTGTCGCAATCAATGATTCCGCTAACAACATCACCAGCGTCAAGCTCTTCAACAAGCTCAAGCGCACGAAGAAGAGCCGGCATACAATTGTTCGGGTCAAGCTCTTTTTCATATCTTCCGCTGGCTTCGGTCCTCATGCCAAGCTTTTTTGCGGTGATTCTTGTTGTCGGTCCGTTGAAGCAAGCACTTTCAAATACGATCGTATTAGTGTCGTCCATTATTCCGCTGAACTCGCCGCCCATAACGCCGGCAACAGCAACAGGCTTGTTTTTGTCTGCGATAACAAGCATATCCTCGGTCAGGTCGCGTTCAATTTCATCGAGCGTTGTAATTTTTTCGCCGTTTTTGGCTGTTCTGACTATAACGCTGTTTCCCTCAAGGAATCGAAGGTCAAAAGCGTGCATAGGCTGACCGTATTCAAGCATAACATAGTTTGTAATATCAACAATGTTGTTAATAGGTCTGACTCCGCAAGCGCGCAGTCTTTCTCTCATCCAACGCGGTGACGGTTTTACACGGACATTCTGAACAACGGCTCCGCAATAACGGTAGCACCTTTCGGGATTCAGAATTTCAACGGAAAGATGTTCGTTTACATCTCCGCCACAGCCCTTTACCTTCGGCTCGTGTGCTTTGAAGGGTACGCCGAAAGTTGCTGACGCTTCGCGTGCAAGGCCGATAATTGAGAGGCAATCGGGTCTGTTTGAAGTAATCTCAAACTCAGTCACGGTGTCATTAAGACCGATAGCTTCACAAATATCAATGCCGAGAGTTTTGTCGCAGTCATCACCGAGAACAAAAATTCCATCCTCGATAGCGTACGGAAAGTCATGAGAGGTAAGGCCGAGCTCGCCAAGTGAGCAAAGCATACCGTTGCTTTCAACGCCACGCAGCTTGCCCTTTACAATATGCTTTCCGCCATGAACAACAGAATCATCCAGCGCAACAGGAACAACATCGCCGGCTTTAAGATTCTGTGCTCCGGTAACAATTTGAAGCGGTTCGTCTTTTCCGATGTTGACCATACAGATCCACATATGATCTGAGTTCGGATGGCGTTCAAGCGAGTCGATTCTGCCGGTAACAATATTTGCAAGTTCATGGCCTTCAACCTCAAAAGCTTCAACCTTTGAGCCGGAAAGGGTCATTTCATCGGCAAACTTCTTGTCCGATACATCAAGGTCCACAAAGTCACGCAGCCATTTTTTTGAAAGATTCATCCTGAAGCACCTCCTTAAAACTGGTTGAGGAATCTGACATCGTTTTCATAAAGAAGACGCATATCATCAATATTGAAACGGAACATAACAAGCCTTTCAAGGCCGATACCGAAAGCAAAACCGCTGTAAACATCGGGGTCCACGCCGCAGTTTTTGAGTACCTTCGGATGAACCATTCCGCCGCCGAGAATTTCGATCCAGCCTTCACCCTTGCACATCGGGCAGCCCTTACCGCCGCAGTTGAAGCAGGAAACGTCAATTTCGCATGAAGGCTCGGTGAACGGAAAGTGATGCGGTCTGAGACGGATTTTCGTGTTTTCGCCGTAAAGGCTCTTTGCAAAATCTTCAAGGCAGCCTTTAAGGTCGGACATCGTAATTCCCTTGTCAACAACAAGACCTTCGATCTGGTGGAAAATAGGGGAGTGAGTTGCATCAACCGCATCGGAACGGTAAACACGGCCGGGTGCAATTACGCGAATCGGCGGAGCCTGCTTCTCCATAACACGAATCTGGCAAGGCGAGGTCTGCGTTCTCAGGAGCATATTTTCAGTGATATAGAACGTATCCTGCGTATCTCTTGCGGGGTGGTTTTTTGGAATATTAAGCGCTTCAAAGTTATAGTAATCCCATTCAACCTCGGGTCCGGAGGCAACGTTGAAGCCCATGCCGAAGAAAATATCCTTAACTTCGTCAAGTACAATTGAAAGCGGATGCTTGTGACCGATGGGAACACGTCCGGAGGGGAGAGTAACGTCAATTTTTTCTTTCTTCAGCTTTTCTTCAAGCATTTTTTCTTTGATTGAGTCAACACTTTCAGAAATTTTTTCCTCCAAATCTGACCTGATTTCGTTTGCAAGCTGCCCAATTACAGGTCTTTCTTCGGGTGAAAGCTTGCCCATCTGCTTGAGAATTGCCGTCAGCTCGCCTTTTTTGCCGAGAAACTTGATTCTGACCGAATCAAGGTCCTGCAAAGCGGCGGCCTTTTGCAGCTGTTCGATTGCGCTTTTGCGAATCGCTTCAAGTTGTTCCTTCATTTGAATCATTCCTTTCGCCGTAAAAAACTATGGTTTAGAGACAAAACAAAAAGCTTCATCCCAAACAAGGGACGAAGCCAAAAACTCCGCGGTACCACCCTAATTTTTGCACGAAGCAAACACTCCTTGTATCCTTTAACGGAGATAAACCGTTGTGGCCTACTGTTATTTTCAGCCGCACCGCTCCAAAGTGAACTTCGGCGAATTTTCGATAAAGCAACTCACACCGCTGCTGCTTCTCTCTGAAACGAAAATCAATCGCTTACTCTCTTTTTCATCGCGTTATCACAATGTACTTTATCACAAATTTGTTTTTTTTTCAAGTCTTATCAAAAAAATATTTAATTTTTAGGCAAAGTGTGATAGAATTAACTGACACAAAGGGAAAGGTGGTTAACATATGCGTCTTCTCAACTGTGAAGAAATGAAACAGGTTGAAAAATATACGGCTAAGTATGGTCTGAGCTATCAGAGAATGATGGAAAACGCCGGCGCGGCCTGTACCAGAAATATAAGGAATGTTATTGAGCTTGACAAAACAAGGCGGCGCAATATTGCCGTAGTCTGCGGCAAAGGCAACAATGGCGGAGATGGCTTTGTTGTTGCGCGTAAGTTTGCCGAAAACGGATATAATGTCTGCATCGTTCTTGCCTCAGGCTATCCTGCGACACCCGAGGCTGAATATATGTACAAAATGGCAGTCGATATCGCAATTCCGACCGTCTGGTATGATGCCGACAGACAAAAGGCGATTCAGACCGTCAGAAATGCCGATGTCGTTGTTGACGCAATTTTCGGTTTCAGTTTTTACGGCTCAATTGCCGAGGATATGAGGACGCTCATAGCCGAAATGTCATCGGCTCACGGCCTAAAATTTGCAATTGATGTTCCGAGTGGAATTTACTGCGACAGCGGATACAGAGACGAAGGCTGCTTTGTTGCCGATTACACAATTGCGATTTCGGCTCTCAAGCCGGCACACATTGTTCACCCGGCTTCTGACTGCTGCGGCGATATAATCATTGCTAATATAGGCATACCCGAAGAAAGTTATAATTTCATCAATTGCTCAATGTACACCTACAACAAAACCGAGGTCGGAAATTTACTGCCTGCTCGTGATCCCTGTGCTCATAAAGGCACTTTCGGCCATCTGCTTTCAATCTGCGGCAGCCGTAATATGCCCGGGGCGGCTGTACTCGCGGCAAGTGCAGCCCTTCGCAGCGGCGTCGGTCTTGTTTCCTGCGCATTCCCGGAGAGTCTCTATCAGACTATGACATCGAAACTAACGGAAACGCTTTTCATGCCGCTTGCCGAAACGGCTGACGGTACTCTTTCAGCCTCCTGCACAGAAAAGCTTGTTTCTTCTCTTGAAAAGTATGATGCTGTTCTCATAGGCTGCGGACTCGGTGTGAATGACGACACTGCTGCTGTTTTAAAGGCTGTTCTCGAGAACGCAAAAGTGCCCGTTATAGTCGATGCTGACGGACTCAATATTATCTCAAAGCACCCGGAATTGCTTAAAAATCACTCTGAACCTGTCATTCTGACACCGCATCCGGGAGAAATGTCGCGCCTTACCGGAGTACAGACCGAGCTACTTCAGACAGACCGCGTTTCTTGTGCGAAGAACTATGCCCATGAGCATGGTGTATATGTTGTTCTGAAAGGTTCGAACACAGTTGTCGCTTCTCCGGAATCTGACAGAGTATATGTCAATGCATCCGGAAACAACGGCCTTTCAAAAGGCGGAAGCGGCGACGTCCTCGCAGGAATGATCGCCTCGCTTTGCGCTCAAGGAATCAATCCCGTCAACAGTGCGGATGCCGGTGTTTACGTTCACGGTTACTGCGCGGATGTTCTTGCAGACAGGGAATCAAAAACAGGGATGCTGCCGACCGATATTATCAAAGAGCTTGCGTCGGTTTACGCTGAATTTGAAAACTGATATTTTAAGCTGCGCTTTTTGCGCAGCTTTTTTCATATAGACACGCGACAAGATAATATAATGGTAACAGAGTTTTTTGAAGGGATTGGTGAGCTTTGAAAAATGCGTTATCTATTGTGCTCATTTTGACTTTGTTATTTGTTTTTTCCGGATGCTCAGAAAGGAATTCGATGCCCGAAAAACTGTGCCTTGAAAATTATGTGTCTACCGTAAGTTTCAATGAAGGAGAAAACACAATCACCGGAATTGTTTGCTGTTCCGAGGCTCAGAACGTTAGTTTTACAGTTACCGAGCCGGAAAGCATAAAGGGAATAGTTTTTTCCGCAAAAGACGGGGAAACTTATGTAACATATGACGGTGTTCAGATTCCGATTGAAAACTCCGGCACCTTATTTGAATCTCAAAAAGGTATTGATAATCTCTTTGAAATAATTCTTTACTGTTTTTCAAATCCACCTAAAAAAGCTAAAAATTCTCAGTATAAAGCGAAATACTCTCTGCGCGAAGCTGTTATTACGCTTGACAAAAGCGGCCAAGTTGCAAGCATCAGGGCTGAAAAATACAATTACATTTTCACAGGTATGTCCGAATCGGCATAAAATATAACGACAATATTGCTCCCCGTGCGTTTAAAACAGTAAAAAAGCGGACAGAATACTACTGTCACGCAGAAGGGAGTAATTTTGTGATGAACGTGAAACGCGGAGATATATATTACGCAGATCTCAGCCCGGTTATTGGTTCGGAGCAGGGGGGAATCCGTCCTGTTTTGATTGTTCAAAACGATGTCGGAAACAAATTCAGTCCAACTGTGATTGCAGCAGCAATCACAAGCAGAAGCACAAAAACAAGTTTGCCAACCCATATAAAAGTGAACGCAAACGGCTGCGGCCTTGCCAAAGACTCAATCGTTTTGCTTGAACAGGTTAGAACGCTCGACAAAAAGCGACTGCGCGAACACATGGGCAACCTCGGCGAAAATGATATGTCGCGTATTGACAAGGCACTTTCAGTTTCTTTCGGTCTTAATACATAAGCCGAAAACGAAAAGATGGACCCCGTCCGGAGCCCATCTTATTTTTTTAATTATCAAACTTTTTTGCTTTTTCCACTGCCTAATCTTTTCTTTGAGAAGCAGCTGCCGATGAGCATTATAACGCTGAAAATGATAAGGTAGAAAAGAACCGGACAGCTGAATTTGCCTTCCTGCGCTGCTGCCGCGTGCGGAGCAATACCGTGTGAATAAATCGCAGCGAAAACCATAAATACTGAACCGATAATTGCGAAAAGCGGAAGAACAAAGCGTTTAATGAAACCGACCTCCTTAGCCTTGACCATAAACATAATAAAGATCGGAATGTAAAATGCATAGATAGTAATGATCGGAAGTTCTGATGAGTCGAAGCTGAAAAGACCAAACCAAGAAGTTCCGCTCGGGCCAAGGTTTGCGCCGAAAAAGTATACAAGCCAAAGAGCGCAAACGAGAACAGCAAAAATTGAAGAGTTAGTCGGCATATTGGTGTTGTCACTGACCTCACTGAAGGTCTTAGGCGAGGGACCGTAGCCTCTAACCGCTACCGAATAAAGGCCGCGAGTAGTTCCAAGCATAAGACCGTTGAGCGTACCCATGCAGGAAATAGCAACAAAGAGATTAAGAATATTGCCGAAAACGTTTCCGAAAACATTTGTGAATGCTACGGTTGCACCGCTTTTTTTGAGGGTATTGACATCGGCGCCGCCGGCTACGCCAATATAGTAGAAAACATAAACAGCAATAATTATAATGCCGCCAAGAACAAGTGCAATCGGAAGGTTACGCTTAGCATCTTTAAGCTCAGCATTGATTGTTGTTGCGATTATCCAACCTTCGTATGCAAACGCTGTTGCAACGACTGAGCCGAAAAGGACGGAGGTATTACCGGAAGCGGTTCTGAAGTTATCAACAAGAATGGAAGCCTCTGAACCGGTAATATTATGAGTAAAGCCGTAAACTGTTCCGACAATAGCCATGAGAACAAGGGGAACAAGCTTAATGAAAGTTGTTGAAACCTGGAACTTACCTGCAAGCTTTGGCGAAAGAGCATTCAGAGCATAGGCACCAACGAGGAACAGGCATGACAGTGCAAGGCATTCCGGTCCGTAAACGCAACCGCCTTCGGAAGCTGCAATGTGCATTGCGAAGTTTGGATTGACCGAGCAAACGAAGGTAAGAAGATATCTTGCCGAAAGCCACGCAAGAACCGAGGTCATGGAAGGGTAATAAATTGTGCTCATGAACCAGCCGAGCATATAAGCATATTTTTCTCCGCAAGCCGCTTCGGCATAGTCAACGGCACCGTTAACCTTTTCGTATTTTTGAGCCATAACAGAAAAGCCGAGAATACAAAAAATCATGATTACGCCACCGATAACCCACGCAAGGATGCCGAGAGGCATATCGCCGCCGGTTTTTTCAAGAATCGTCTGAGCCTTGAAAAAGACACCACTTCCTACGACAATGCCGACGACCATACATATTGCCGTCAATAGGCCGTATTTTTTTTCCAATTTGTTTGCCATACTTAAGTCCTCCAAATCTTTCCTTTAAAATAGACATGCAATAAATCCGGCCGTGCTTTATTTAATTTCGGAGCACGGCCGGATTTATGGTGAATATTTTATCACTAATGCAAAAGATAGTCAATGAGTATGAACAAAAAAATGACAAAAAATATAGTTTTTTTGTATAATTGCTTATATTTCATGGTATTATAGAGAAAGATGAATATGTTGAGAGATGATTCAGAGAATGATTGTTTTATGTGCACGTGTACATTAAAGCATACTCAGAACTATACAAAATAACTGCAATATGAATAGAAAACCATGTCAAATTGCACAAACCCCGGTGATTGCCGAGGTTCTTTTTTTATGCTTTTAGATTTTGAGCCATACCTTTTTTCTGTCACTTTTTAGTGGAATGGTTTTCGGCGGTATACTTGCCTGAAGGCGAGGTCTAAAGCGTTTGTTTTATGCTTTTGAGTTTCTCGCCACGCTTGGCGATTACCGCCGAAAATGTCAGAAGTCAAGGTTGCTCTCGTCAGAGAGCCGAGAAAAGTTTTTGAAAAAAAGTTTTCGCAGCCTTTACTTCGGACAAATGAAACGGTCCTATTTTTAACTTACTTTGCCGATACAAATATTAACGAACTGTGAACAAAAATAGCACACATAGGGGGGCTACTACGACCCCCCCTATGTGCCCATTGCCCATAACAATGTTGTAACATTAAGTTTATTGTTTGTTCACGTTTAATGCGGTTGAAATTTTGTTCTTTAAATCCCCGGTTCCCCTCGTTCTTAAGAAAGGATATCCGGTTTTTTTATACAACTCTTCAACGAATTTGTCTCGCTCAATTTGTGCGTTGTTGTGGCTGTTGTCATCAAGTTCGATTAGTAGTTCAATTCTCAGGTTTGCCGGGTTAGCAAGTGCAAAATCTATATGCTTCTTGTTTATCTTGTTAAAGTACTTCTGCCATTCGCTTTTATTTACGCTGCCATCAACTTCAACTAAATCTGCAACTCGGATTTTTGCAAGAACTGACAGTTTCATTTCATCGGCTATCGGTTTCAACTCTTTATAAAACGCCCATTCGTTTTTTGTCAGCAGTAACTTTTTTCTGTATGGCATTTCTTTTATGCTTTCGCTTTGCTGTTCCTCTTCGACATTTTTGTTTGACACTGGTTTCTGTTTCTTTTCCAAAACATATGCAACTGCAATTGCTATCAGTGCTACTAAAAGTCCGATTGTTAAAAAATCCATAGTTTTTTCTCCTTATTTTAACGGTCTTGGTGTATCAATGAACCCTAAAATATAGTCAGCCGAAACGTTGTAATATCGGCATAACGTTATAAGGTGTTCTATTGGTAATGGTCTTATTCCTCTCTCATACTGTGCATAGTATGACTGTGTCGTTTTTAATATTATCGCTATTTCTGTTTGATTTTTTTCTTCATCCTCTCTTAGGTTTCTAATTCTTTGTGCATAAATCATGATTACACCGCTCTCAATTTGTTTATATTGTCTATTTTAACATAGTTCAGATTTTGACTATTGACATTAGTCTACAATTCGACTATAATTAATGCGGTTAGTTCATATCTCGACTATCTGGAGGTGGTTTTTTGGGTACGAGTAATACCAAAGACGGTCGCACTCGTAACTGGGTTTTTATACTTTATCCCGAATCAGCTCCCGAAGATTGGCGAACCAAACTTGATGATTTGCTGATTGAGTGGGTCGAAAGTCCTTTGCATGATAAGGATGTTAATCCGGGCGGAGAACTTAAAAAACCACATTGGCACATTTTACTCTTGTTTTCCGGAAGTAAGTCTTATGACCAGGTTGTTGCGATCACATCCAGCGTAAACGGTACTATACCAAAGCCTTGTATTTCGGTGCGCGGTCAGATACGTTACTTTTCACATTTGGACAATCCCGAGAAAGCACAGTATAGCGTGTCAGACATCATCGGCCACCAAGGCGCAGACGTTCAGAGCTACCTCAAACCGACAACGGCTGTCCGGTACGCCTGCATTAAAGACATGATGGCATACATCAATGAGCACAAAATTACCGAGTATTGGCAGTTTGTTGATTATGCTGCTAAAGAGCATTTTGAAGATTGGTTCCCGCTGCTTTGTGATAACTGCTCATACATTATTGGCAATTACATCAAGTCTCGCCGGAACTACTTCAAAGAGTCATCCGAAGTCAAACGTCTTGTAAATCCTGAAACAGGGGAGCTTGTTCATGCTCAAATTTTGAAAGGGGAGTAATAAATGTATTTTCGTTTAGCTTTTGTTTGTGGCGTTTTGCTGTTTATTGTTTTATCCGTTATCTTCTATTGTTATCGTACCTCTCGCGAACCTGAAGAGGATGATTACGATGATTTAGGATATCTTTCAGAGTTAGGAGGTGAAACAGAATGAAATGTCTCATAAGTGGCATGCTTTGTCAGACCGAAGTTGCAACCGATAAGTCCGGTAAGGAGTATCCAATTGCATATCTTTTTTCGGAAGGTGACACAGTCAGGATTCCGAATATTGATTTGAGAGATGTTCAACCGGGTACTTATGTTGATGTTTTGGCAATCGTCAAGCTTTCAGAGTTTGAAGGCAGACGTTACCTTAGCATAAAACCTATTGACGAATGAAAGGAGGTTAAGACCTATGAAAAAGTCTTTTCGTAAGATTTTCGCGATTCTCGCGGTTGTTACGGTTCTGGGTGCGATGTGCATTCCGTTCGCGTTCGCTGAAGGAGCTGCTTCCGCGAACTATGCTTCGGAGGCTGTTTCGGCTATGAAGTCCGGCTTCGGTGAGGTTACCGGAACCATTACTATTGCAAACGTACTCACCGTTCTTGCTATTGTCCTTGGTACGGCTGTCGGCTTCTTCTTTTTCTGGTGGGGTATCAGAAAGGTTATTCGCGTTGTTTCCAAGTCGTTCAAATCCGGTCGTGTTTCCGTTTAATTCATTGTTTTTCTCTTTTCCGAAAGGGCAGGGATTTGCAGCCCTTGCCCTTTAGTTTTTGTTAATTATGTCGTTACCGGCTTCTGAGCTGCGGCGTTTAGTTTGTTTATTTTACACAAAAAGGTGGTGTTTATATGGAAGTTCAAGCCTTGCGCGAAGATTTAGGTATTACCAAGCTGCCGGACTATATCAAGCACAAAATGGAGTTCCGGCGCGAGAATCCGCATTTTTTTAATGATGTCGGCACGATGATTTTCTGCGGCAAGCAGGGCGCCGGAAAGACGCTTTCCGCCGTTAACTACGTGTATAACCTCTTTGAGATGTACCCGTATATGATTTTGGTTACAAATGTACAAATGCGTGATTATCCTTTTAATTGCGGCTATCGCGTTAAAAACGGGGTAGGGGAGATATACGAGCTTGAAACAGGGGAGATAATCAGAACCGGAGATTATCATACCGATGATAATGATATCGTACTTGGGAAGATTCCGTACTGCTGCATTGAGTATGACGGACTCGACTGTCTCAAATACATAACTAATGACCAAGTCGGCGTTGTGTATTTTATTGATGAGCTGCATTTGGAGCTTAACAGTCTTGAATCTAAAAACATTGATATTGACGTAATCGTTGAAATCAGCCAGCAGAGAAAGCAGCGTAAAAAAATAATCGGCACATCTCAGGTATATATGAGACTTGCAAAGCCTATACGTGAACAAATTTTTGATGTTGTTATTTGTCGCTGCTTCTTCGGCTGCCTTCAGTTCAACAAAAATATCGACGGTGAAACAGCAACCGAAGAGAACGGGAAGCTGCACGCCGATGTTAAAAAGCGCGTTCTGTGGTTTCATCAGTATGATATGTACGGTCGTTACGATACATACGCGAAGATGAAACGATATAACAAGGAATGGAAAGGTCATGCGCGCGATCCGGTTTCTTCTGTTCCTTCTTCAGTAACTTTGAAAGGAGTTGTTGCATAATGGGTGGAATCTTGACTGTTCTTGCCGGATTCCTGGCTAAGGCTGTTGTTATCGGTGCTTTTATTGGCGTTTTCGTCCGTGCCGGTAATATCTTTATTAGAGCCGTAAGCGGTAAGGAGGATATTTTGTAATGTTTTCTGACGCTCAGACTACTTATTTGCGCGGTTTGGTAACCGATATGCGCGACCAGGGCTATTTATATTACCTCGCTTATCAGCAGTATAACAGCGGTTATTCCAATAATGACCCTGATTTGATAGTTTACTTTTCTAAGGATGAGATATTCGCCGACAGTCTTTACAAGTATACGATTATGCGCGATTCTGTTAAGTATTCCGTTCGCACCGGCAACGCTTATTCTTCTGATCAGCTTCAGCGCGTGCAGGCGGAAACGGTGCAGCTTGCGCAGATTGATTTATCGGTTCCGATATATAACCATATATCAACCAATGCAACATTTTTAACCGGCAGCGTTCGGCAGCCTGATTTAATACCGGAGGTAAAAAGCTATGAAACGACTGGTGCTATTTGTCTTGTGCTTTGCGCTTTTCTGCTGTTCAGCTCTTTCATTCACTTGTTCCGCCGCTGATTCTGATTTATCGGACGAAGGGTATTTGTGGGATTCGGAGGGCGGTTTTTGGTATATACCGAAGTCCGAAGCCGCCGATGAGGAAACCACAACGCGCCGTTCCGGACCTCTTCGTGCTCCTGCGGCCTCCGGAACCGGAACAACAATAGCATTTCCTGACTTTGATAAAAATAAGATTGATGTTGCCGGGTTTCCGGATTATGTTCAACGTTTGATTGGCTCTTCAACTTCTTTTGTTTTTATGATAGTTACATCAAATAAGGTATATTTTTGGGCTGCTGATTGCTGTACTCCTGCTGTCAGCTCTACTAATGGTAACCTTTTTATTATTGACTGGTCGCGCTCTACTCATAAAGCTACCGTTGGTAATAATGTTATTCAAGGTAATTTTTACCCGGATATTATCCAGAAATCCTGGTTTTCTCCTGAGTATAAAGCCTGTTATTCTGCTACTTATTCTTGGAGTTCTTCAGCAACCGAGTATTCAATAGTTTCTGATTGGGCTGTTGCTAATTCAAAGTCTTTTGCCGCTTATGATGAAGAAACTAATACCGCTTTTGAATCCGGTAATTCATGGTATACGTATAATATACCCGGTTCTTTGTCTAAAGTTACTACTGATCTTTATGTTTTCGGCAATTTTAATCAAGAGGTTTTTTCTTCACGTTTGGCTAACCCGTATTTGCTCGGTATTAAGAACGGTTATTTTGAGGCGTTTTTTGAAGAGCGTTCTTCCTTTATTTCCAGTTTTAATTTAAATATTGATCTGTATTCTAATCATGCTTCCGAGTTTCGTTTAATTGACGGCGGTTCATTTCCGACTGCACAATCACAACAGAATGAGATCCAGCGCGGCATACTCGGACAGCTCAAAGCACTACCGGATAAGATTAAGGGCTTTTTTACTACACTTAGCAATAACATTAAAGGCTTTTTTACTTCGTTAGGCGACAGAATTTCCGGCTTTTTTGATAACCTTTTTACAAAGATTAAGGGTTTGTTTATTCCTTCGGACGGTTTCTTTGATACATATTTCAGTGATTTAAAGACATTCTTCGCTGAACGTTTCGGTTTTATTTATGATTTGCCCGCCGCCGTGGTAACCATTTTGAATAAGCTCATAAACTATACTCCCGCCGAATCCGGCTATCACATTCATTTTCCCGAGGTCAGTACTCCGGTAATATCAAACGGTACTTTGTCCTGGCATAAAATCATTGATGAGCAGGATTATTACTTTGATTTTCTAAGTAATGCACCTTTTTCAACGCTTTATTCCGGTTACCGGGCTTTTGTTTGGTTGGCTTACTGTTTTATGCTCATAAACCTTGCAAAATCTAAAGCGGAAAATATTTTCGGGGGTAAGTAATATGTTTATTGAAACAATTTTCAATGCTTTCAAAACGCTTCTACAGACGCTTTTAGGCTGGATTAATATACCCGGTGCCGGTGAAGAGTTCAACAACGGTGTGTCATATTTTACAACGATGATGGAAACAGCTCAAAGCCTGATAGATCTATTCATACCTTGGTCGCTTGTCAAATTTGGTTTGCCATTGCTTGTAGTAGTCGTTAACTTTGAAAGAATATATAACTTTATCATGTGGATTCTTCGGAAGATTCCTATGTTGGGAATTGATTAACATTAAACGGCTGCCAAAATGCGTAGCATTGGCAGCCGTTTATCTGGTGGTGATTGTTTTGTCAGATTTAGATAGATTGTTGATTTTAATATATGAGTTCCTTTTCGCCGAAGAGAGCCGGCAGGAAGAAGCTGTTTTTTCATTTCGGCGGCTGATGTTGATGAATGATTTCGATAGCTACTACATTATCAAATACTACGAAGCCGTTAGGCGATATGAGGACTACAAAATTTTTGAAAGAAAGATGTTTCTGCTGATCAGTACGTTTGATAAAGACTTGTTCAATATGCCCTGATTTAACTATACAAAATAATTGTTTTGTATAGTTCAGAGTATGCTTTTTATATAATATGCACAAGTCAGCTCCTACGAAGTATTTCTGTAACTTTTCGGTTAAGCTCGCAAAAATACTCATACCGGACACAGGATTTATAATACTCCAATATGTAAGGACTCCATAGTTTGTCCTTTGAAAGCATTTCATAATTTTGATTGATTTTATCAAGAAGCCGAACTTCTTCGGCAAAAAAGAATTGATACAAAATAACTTCAAAATTATTCAATTTCAATAAACTCCTCGTGTTCAATAATTTTTGCTCTCTTAATCGTTCCCTGAGAATACACAACGGCATTCTCATATATATGGCCGTCCGAAAGTTCATAACTGTAATCGTGTACGTCCTCATATGTGATTTTGCCATGCTTTTATCGGTATAAATCAACATTTTTTTGCTATTCATATACCACACGTTTAACGGATGGTACTACAGTCTATTTTATTTTTTTGTTTAAATGCTGAAGATTTTCTGCACGTGATTTATATATGAATAAATGTAAAACAAAAATCTGGATTATTTTCATTTTCATTGCAATCGATTTTTCGCACCGGTTTCAATTGATTTATCGTCTCTTTTGTATTATAATTATTTTAGTTTCATTGGTTGCGTATGAAACAGTTTCACGTTGGTGTGGTGACTTTATGAAAGACTATGATCCCAAGCTTCTTCCGGAGCGTGTCAACGAGTTTTTGCATCATATTCTTGTTGTTAAAAACGCCTCCGAGCTTACAGTTAATGGATATGCGCGCGATTTAAGACTTCTTTTTGAATACATCGTTGCTGAAAGGCGCTCGATTTCACCTCAAGAACTCGGAGTTAATTTTGATCTTTCCTTTATTGACGATAAGTTTTTATCAGAAATAACGCTCAAGGATATTTATTCGTTTTTGACTTATTGCGCTCAGGAAAGAGGCAACAATCCGACAACAAGAAAAAGAAAAGCTTCTTCAATAAGAAGCTTTTACAAATATATATCTGACAATATGAAGTATGTTCCGTCAAACCCTGTTTCGCAGCTTCAAATCATGGCCGAAAAGAAACGCCTGCCGCGTTATCTTACGCTTGAGCAAAGCATTGACTTGCTTAACGCCGTTGACGGCCCAAATAAAGTGCGGGATTTTTGTATCATCACTCTGTTTCTTAACTGCGGACTGCGTCTCGCTGAACTTGTCGGACTTAATTTGAGCGATATCTGCTTTGAGGAACGAACAATCACAGTGGTCGGTAAAGGCAACAAACAGCGAAGGCTTTATTTAAACGATGCCTGTGTTGATGCGTTAAAATCATACCTTGCCGTTCGCCCGGTTGACGGTTTGAAGGGTGACGCAAGGAATGCACTGTTTGTAAGCAGATTGAAAAAACGCATCGGTCGTCAGGCGGTTCAGCTCATGGTATATCGTAACCTCGAAAAAATCGGCCTTGACGGTCAGCATTATTCTGTGCACAAGCTCAGGCATACAGCCGCAACGCTTCTTTATCAGCACAGCGGTGTCGATGTTCTCGTCCTCAAGGAAATGTTAGGTCACGAAAACCTTTCAACAACCGAGATATATACCCACGTTGACGACAAAAGACTGCGCGCGGCAATTGAAAGCAATCCTCTGAACAATAATGCATCTAAAAATTAAATTTACCTGACAAAAAGTACATCAAGCATGTATCTGTCAACGCAGACAAAGCAAAAATTGCTCCGCAGACAGCGTTACGAAAGAAAAACAGTTTTCTGTCAATCGTTTCGCCTGTTTTGCCGTCAATTATTTGCTTTGTTTTTTTGCTTGTCCTTAGGCAGTTTTGAGCTGCAAGGAGCAATCCGAAGAATAAAATAACCTTACCCGGTAAAATAATCAGTAAATAGTATTTAAGCCCGGTGAAAGAATAATTCGCGAACAAATATGCTCCAATTGTGCCGATTCCTACAGTTCTGAAAAATACTGTGATTATTGCCGGGAAGGAACCGAAAGATGCAGTTGCGAAAACCGTGAGCAAAAATAAAACAAATAAATCAATGATATAAAACCCGGAAAAAATCTCGATTAAGGTTTTCCCGTTTGTATTTGTAAGCAAAGATACAAAGCAATTACAAATTTCTCCGCCAAAAGCATTACGATTCAGTGTATATGCCAGCGCGCCGAAAATTACAGACACCATCATGATTGCAAAAATAAGTATAAGACTTTTTTCTGCATCGTCCGTATGAAATCCTGTTCGTCTTACTCCTGATTTTTTTAAAAAAACAGCATTTATTTTCATCTGCCCTGTCCCCTTTTATTTTACTCTTATTTTGGGTTTACTCTTTCTGTTAACAGCAACAATTCCGCCGAGCATTGATGTTACAACAAGTATAAAGTATGCAACAGCAGCGGACAAATCAATTTTGAACGAATTAACAGCTAATGAGATAATGATAACAAGAGTGTTGAACGGTAAGCAGAATAATAAACCTGTGACCATTCCGTTTTTATGCAGCTTTCCGGCAGCAAAAAAGGCGCAGACAAATGAACCGGCTGAGAAAGAAAGAACACAAGCATAAAACATATAGCATTCGGGTAAGTCAACAGACAGCGCAGCAACACTGACAGCAAAGAAAAGTCCGGAATATAGAATCGCTGCAAGCAACTGCGTTTTAATAAATGTCTGAACCGGCAAACTTAAGGCTTCGGCCCTTTTTGCTCGTCTTGTTTTTGGAGCGGACATAAAAATTCCTCCTCATATCCTTGTTGTTAAAGAATATGAGGAGGCACTGTCGTTTATGCAGAAGAAAAGAGTATCAGTCTTCTTTCTTGCTCTTTTTACCTTTGGCTGCTTTCTTTTCAGCCTTTGCCTTTTCGGCAGCTTCCTTAGCAGCAGCTCTCTCGGCAGCGAGTCTTTCATTTGCGCTGTCGTTGGACTGAATTGCCCAGCGAGTGATCTGCATCCTGTTTCTGTCGGCACCGGTTTCGATGATAAGGTTGTTTTCCTTAACCGTTACAACACGGCCGCAGATTCCGCCAATGGTAGTAATCTCATCACCGATTTCAACGGCGTTGCGCATTTCCTGCTCTTCCTTTTGCCTCTTCTTCTGCGGACGCATGACAACAAAATACATTACGACAAACATGCCAATGAGAAGAATGAGCATTGTTTTTGAGCTTCCTGCGGCATTAGTTGCGGCCTGCTCCAAAAAATAAAAATTCATTTCTGCTTCCTCCAACAAACATAATGAAAGTATTATACATTTTTTATCATGTCAATGCAAGAGTATTTTCAAGATTTTAGTCACTTTTAAATAAAAAGTCTGAAAAGTCAGCAACTTTTAATCAAATCCGTGTGTCAAGCAAGTCAACATGTGTATTTTTAAATTCTTCAAAGGTGTCATTATCAAGTTCAAAACGAATTCTTTCCAAAAGGCTGTTGTAAAAATAAAGATTATGCATAACGCAAAGCCGCATGGCAAGCATTTCTTTGCATTTGAAAAGGTGTCTGATATAAGAGCGTGAAAAGTTTCTGCACGTCGGGCAATCACATTCGGTGTCTATCGGCTGTGAATCCTTTTCATATTTGGCGTTATTTATGTTGATAATTCCGCGGTGCGTGAAAAGATGTCCGTGACGTGCGTTGCGGCTGGGCATTACACAGTCAAACAAGTCAACTCCCCTGCTGACAGCTTCTATGATATTTCCCGGAGTTCCGACACCCATTAGGTATCGTATCTTGTTTTTCGGCATATACGGTTCGACTGCGGAAATGATGCGATACATTTCCTCCTTTGGCTCACCGACAGCAAGACCGCCTATCGCATAGCCGTCAAGGTCAAGCTCGGCAATCTGCTTCATGTTTTCGATTCTGAGATCCTCAAATGTGCAGCCCTGGTTAATACCAAAAAGAAGCTGATTCGGATTGATTGTTCCCGGTTTTGCATTCAGTTCCTGCATTTTTGCTTTGCAGCGCTTAAGCCAGCGCACAGTACGTTCACAGGATTGCTTTGCATATTCATACTTTGCCGGATTTTCAACACATTCATCAAAAGCCATAGCAATAGTTGAACCGAGGTTTGACTGGATAGTCATGCTTTCCTCAGGCCCCATAAAAATTCTTCTTCCATCTACATGTGATGCGAATGTTACACCCTCTTCGGTAATCTTCCTTAGTCCGGCAAGGGAAAAAACCTGAAATCCGCCGCTGTCTGTGAGAATCGGACCGTCCCAGCGAGTAAATTTATGAAGACCGCCCATACTGCGAACAAGCTCATCACCCGGTCTGACGTGAAGATGATAGGTATTTGAAAGCATGACCTGACACTTGAGCTCTTTCAAATCGAGCGCAGAAAGCGCACCCTTTATCGCTCCGCAAGTTGCGACGTTCATAAACGCCGGTGTCTGAACGGTTCCATGAACTGTAATAAACTCACCGCGCCTGGCATTATTATTGGTTTTAATAAGCTTATACATTCTGTTTTCCTTTCAATTGTGAATTTTTCACACGATAAAGCAGGCGTCTCCAAAAGAAAAAAATCTGTAGCGATTATCAACGGCAACCTTATAAAAGTTCATAGTGTTTTCGTAGCCGCAAAAGGCACTGACAAGCATGATCAGCGTACTTTCGGGCAGATGGAAATTCGTAATTAGGCCGTCTATACACTTAAATTCATAACCCGGATAAATGAAAATATCCGTCCAGCCTTCGCTCTCTTCAATTTTACCTTTGAAGGTCGCAACAGATTCAAGGGTACGGCAGCTTGTTGTTCCCACAGCTATAACTCTGCGGCCGCTTTTCTTCGTTTCGTTAATTATTTCGGCAGTCTCTTTCGGTAACCAATAGTGTTCGCTGTGCATAGTATGCTCTGAGATTTCGGAAACCTTAACGGGCCTGAAGGTTCCGAGACCGACGTGTAACGTTACATAAGCTATTCTGACACCCTTGCTACGGATTTTTTCAAGCAACTCGTTTGTAAAATGCAGCCCGGCCGTCGGCGCGGCTGCCGAACCGAGCTTTTCGCTGTATACTGTCTGATAGCGTGACTGATCTTCGAGCTTTTCAGTGATATACGGTGGAAGAGGCATTTGGCCGACTTCGTCAAGAATTGCGTAAAAATTGCCATCATAAAAGAACTTAACCAATCGATTGCCATTTTCAAGAACGTCAACAACTTCACAGGAAAGCTTTTCTCCAAACGAGAACCTTGCCCCGCATTTTGCGCGCTTGCCGGGTCCGGCAATAACTTCCCATACATCGTCTCCCTTATTCACAAGAAGGAGAAATTCAACGCGGGCGCCTGTTCCCTCTTTTACGCCGTAAATTCTCGCCGGAAGAACGCGTGTGTTATTGAGAACAAGGCAGTCTCCGCTTTCAAGTTCATCAACTATGTCATAAAAATGTTTATGCTTAATTTCACCGCTTTTTCTTCCAATGACCATCAGACGTGAATTGTCGCGTTTTTCAGTCGGGTGTTGGGCAATCAATTCTTTTGGAAGGTCATAGTAAAAATCGGACGTTTTCATTGGCTTCACCTCAGCGTACTTTGTCAAAGTATACAATTGACGTAAGTAAAAAATCGTGATATCATATAAAATAACTTTATAATTATAGTGCAATTTGCTGTTTTAATCAACTGTTTACGCTAAAATACTTTAAAAATTGAGGTGTATGTTTATGAAAAAATACAATGTTGGAATTATCGGTGCAACCGGTATGGTTGGCCAGCGGTTTGCTATGCTGCTCGCCGAACACCCGTGGTTCAACGTAACGGTCGTTGCCGCAAGCCCTCGTTCGGCAGGAAAGACCTATAAGGATGCGGTTGGTTCAAAATGGGCCTTTGACTGCGAAATTCCGGAGAATATTGCAAAACTTGTTGTTATGGACGCAACAGCAGATATTGAAAAAATCGCTTCGCTTGTCGATTTTGTTTTCTGTGCCGTTGACATGAAAAAGGATGAAATCAGAGCTCTTGAGGAAGCATATGCAAAAGCTGAGTGTCCCGTCATTTCAAACAACAGCGCACACAGGGGCACACCTGATGTTCCGATGGTGATTCCTGAAATCAATGCTGACCATATCAAAGTTATTGATGCCCAGAAAAAAAGACTTGGAACAAAGCGCGGCTTCATTGCCGTAAAGTCGAACTGCTCACTTCAAAGCTATGTTCCGGCGATTTATCCGCTCGACAGAAAGTATGGTGTAAAGGAAGTTCTTGTCTGCACCTATCAGGCAATTTCGGGAGCAGGAAAGACGTTCAAAACCTGGCCTGAAATGATTGATAACGTGATCCCCTTTATTGGCGGAGAAGAAGAAAAGAGCGAGCAGGAACCGCTTAAGATCTGGGGTACGGTTGAGGACGAAAAGATTGTCAATGCTGCCTCCCCTGCCTTCACGGCTCAATGCATTCGCGTTCCTGTTTCTGACGGTCATATGGGCGCTGTTTTTATGCGCTTTGCTGACGGCAAAAAACCGAGCAAGGAAGAAATCATTGATTGCTGGAGTAATTTTTCCGGAAGAGCACAGGAACTTGACCTTCCGAGCGCACCGAAGCAGTTTCTCCATTATTTTGCCGAGGACAATATGCCGCAGACGAAGCTTCAGCGGAACCTTGAGGGCGGAATGGCCGTTTCAATCGGCAGACTCCGCGAGGACACACAGTATGACTATAAATTCGTATGCCTTTCACACAACACCCTTCGCGGCGCAGCCGGCGGCGGTGTACTTCTTGCCGAGTTGCTTTGCGCCGAGGGTTATATTGATTGATCGGAGGTAGTTTTTCAAGTGACTCCCATCTTTATCGGCAGCGGCGTTGCGCTTGTTACGCCGTTTGATAAGGACAGTAAAATCAATTTTGAGTTGTTTAAAAAACTGATAGAAATTCAAATCAAAAACAAAACAGATGCCGTTATAGTCTGCGGAACGACGGGAGAAGGTTCAACGCTGACTGTTGAAGAAAGGCTCAGACTTTTTGCTGTTGCTGATTCCGTCATAAAAAAGCGCGTTCCGCTTATTTGTTCAACCGGCAGCAACAGTACTTCATTTACTCTTGATTTAGCAATAGAAGCCGAAAAATGCGGCCTTGACGCACATCTTATGGTTACACCGTATTATAACAAAACTTCTCAGCAAGGTTTGATTGAACATTACTACACCCTGGCTGAAAAGCTGACAAAGCCTATAATTGTTTATAATGTTCCTTCAAGAACAGGTATGAACATAAGACCGGAAACTTATAAAAGACTTTCCCTGCATGAGAACATAGTCGGGGTTAAAGAAGCGGATACAAACATTTCAAAGCTAATTAAATCTCTTGTTCTTTGTGAGGATAAGCTTGACTTTTATGTCGGCAATGACGATCTTATTTCGGTTGCTGTTTCACTCGGATGCAAAGGAGTTGTTTCCGTTCTTGCGAACTTAATGCCCGGGTATACGCATGAAATGACTTCGGCAGGAATCAATAAAGAGTGCGAAAAGTGTGCTCTGATGCAAAAAGAGGCTATGGAGCTTATTGAAAACCTGTTTGTTGACGTCAATCCGATACCTATAAAGGCGGCAATGAAAATTGCCGGAATCGACGTCGGAAACTGCCGCTTGCCGCTTGCAGCACTTTCTGATTCCGACAAAGAGCTTTTATTTGCGTCAATGAAAAATCACATACCGAGAATCAAATCTGAGCTTTTCAGCTGAGCAAAAGCAATACAATAACAAAAACGCATCCGGGCTTTTCTGCACGGATGCGTTTTTCATTATGCAGTAGATTATCAGAATCACATCTGTCTGGCAATTCTTGAGTATCTGTAATCATCGTCATAGTTGATTCCGCCGGAAGATCGGTAAACACTCAGCACCAGACCGACAGCAAGATACAGGCTTATGACGGATGAACCGCCGGCACTGATAAACGGAAGAGTAATACCGATAATCGGAAGAAGCTTAAGGCACATTCCGATGTTTATTGCGACCTGCGCTATTATCATGAACATGACCCCGAAGCAAAGCATTGCCGCAGAAAAATTGTTTGACCTTTTTGCAACATATGCAATTCTTATTGCAAGAAGAGCAAACAGAAGAAGCAGAACAAAAGCACCAATCAGGCCGGTTTCCTCACAGACAACACTGAAAACCATATCGTTCGCACTTTCGGGGACAGAGCCGCTTTGGGTATATGCACCCTTGAAAAGTCCGGTGCCAAAAAAACCGCCTTCGCGCATTGCGTTACTCGCCTGCTGCTGCTGATATATTTCGTTCGGGTATGATGATGGGTCTAAAAGCGCAAGAATACGGTTGCGCTGAATATCATCAAAAACTTTATACCAAACCACAGGAAGAGCGGCACCGACAGCCACAACGCCTAAAGGGAAATACACCCAGTTTACACCGGCAATGAACATCATTCCAACAAACATGAGCATAAATATCAACGCCGAACCCATATCACCTGTATAAACAACAAGGGCAATAGGAATCATTGCATGAACACAAAGAAGAAAAACATTTTTTACGGAAGAAAGGTCGTTTTTAAGCACGCTGAGGTGCTTTGAAAACGTAATAATAAAACCGATTTTCAAAAGCTCCGAGGGCTGAAGAAAAAGCTTATCGGTAATTTTCAGCCATGAGCGCGCATCTTCGCGTCCGCTGGGTGCAACACCGAACGGGATCAGCAGCAGCATGAGAAACAATACGGCTGCGGCAATAACCGGCCAAAGCTTGATTATAATATCATAATCAATGAATGAAATTATTAGACAAGCGGCAACGCCGAGGATAAGAGCAAGAACCATAACTTTTGCATCACGCGAAAGGAAAGCTGTGTCGTCAGCTGTTCTGTGAGTAGCAGAAGCAACAAGAACAGTTCCGAACGAAGAAAGCAACAAACAAATCAAGAGAAAGAGTTTATCGGTCTCTTTAAAACCTTTTTTTAAATTCCTGTATATCAAAGTAAACCACGTCCCAAAAATCTCTGTTTAGCATTAAAATGCAATTATTAAATCATGCGCGCAAGGCGCGGCGTGAGGTTATTATAGCCTGTTTTCATCGATATTTCAAGTGATAGCGTTGACTTCTCGCCATTTTGTGATACAATATCAAGGTCAAAGACTTAGGGGGGCTTTTATGCAAACAGTTATAACAAACAGTGTTGATGAAACCGAAGCATTTGCCGCCGGTATGGCTAAGAAGCTTTCAACCCCTGTTGTTGTTGCGTTTTTCGGCGGTTTGGGCATGGGCAAAACTGCTTTCACAAGAGGGCTTGCCAAAGGTCTCGGGCTTAACTGCGAGGTTACCAGCCCAACCTTTGCGCTCGTACATGAATACTGCGGCAAAACGACCCTTTATCACTTTGATATGTACCGTGTTGAAACATGGGATGACCTTTATTCCACCGGCTTTTTTGATTATTACCGCGATGGGGCTGTGATCGCCTGCGAATGGAGCGAAAATATTGAAAACGCTTTGCCCGAAAACACAATACGAGTGTCCATCGAGCGCGGAGAAAGCGACAATCAACGAATAATTACACTTGAAGGAGGCGGCGAATATGAAGATTTTGTCTGTTGACACAAGTGCTGTCTGCGCTTCTGTTGCGATAACCGAAGGCGAAAAAATAATCAGTCTGTGTTCAACAAACGCCGGGCTGACTCACTCAAGAACGCTTTTGCCGATGATTGATTCTGTGCTCAAGAACTCAGAAACCGAGCTTTCCGATATTGACACCTTCGCTTGTTCAGTCGGCCCGGGTTCTTTCACGGGAATACGGATTGGAATTGCTTCTGTTAAAGGACTTGCGGACGGCTGCGGCAAAAAATGCCTTTCTGTTTCAACGCTTGAAGCGCTTGCTTATAACCTTCTCGGCCGGGACGTTATTGCTTGCTCGGTAATGGATGCACGTTGCAGTCAGGTTTACTGCGCGCTTTTTGATGTTTGCTCAGATGAAATTAAACGCCTGACGGCTGATGAAGCAATCAAAATTGAAGACCTTTCAAAAAAACTTGGAAGCTTTGATAAAAAAGTAGTATTTGTCGGTGACGGCGCAGAGATATGCCACAGTGCTCTCGGCTACGATATCGCGCCAACCTTGACTCGTTTTCAAAACGCAGCAAGCGTTGGAATTTGTGCATACAGGCACTTTGAAAGCAAAAAACTGCTCACAGCGGCAGAACTTATGCCTGTTTATTTAAGATTGCCCCAGGCCGAACGCGAGCTTAGAGCAAAAAAAAATAATAAATAACAATAAAGGAGAAAAACAATGATAGCTTTAGGAGCTGACCACGGCGGATATCTTCTCAAGGAGGAAATCAAAAAACATCTCAATGAAAAAGGCATAGAGTATAAGGACTTCGGAACTTATTCGACCGATTCCGTTGACTACGCCAAAATTGCTTATAAGACCTGCGCAGCTGTAATTTCGGGCGAATGCGAAAAAGCGATTCTTTGCTGCGGAACCGGTATCGGTATTTCAATTGCGGCGAATAAGGTCAACGGCATTCGTGCGGCCTGCTGTTCTGACTGGTTCAGCGCAAAGTATACCCGCCTTCACAACGATGCAAACGCGCTTTGCCTCGGCGGAAGAGTTGTCGGAGCCGGACTTGCGCTTGAAATGGTTGATGTTTTCCTTTCAACCGAATTTGAAGGCGGAAGACACCAAAGAAGAATTGACCAGATAACCGCGATTGAAAACGGAACCTTCAAAGAATAAAATAACAACACAAAAGCACGGTGAAGCGGAAATCCTCCATCGTGCTTTTGTATTTTACTCACCTTTTATCAGAGCAATTTCATTCTTGCTGAGGTCAAACGACTCAATCATGTCATCAATAAAAATTGCTCTCTTCTGCTTAATTATCTCTCTCAAGGTCTTAACATTACTTTTCCAACCGATGTAGCTGACCGAACTCCAGCGTTCGGTGTGATATTTCATTTCCTCTTCTATTTCATCAACCATACTGTCAAAAATCTTCAGCATACGCTTCGTGTTGAAGGTTGTTTTAAGGTGCTCGGCATGGATTTCAATCAAGCGCTTTCTGAAGTCCTTGTTTTTAATCAGGTTACACATTATTGTTGTGCTGAAAGCATTTGAAACGCCGTGCCCCAAGGGACTAAGGTAGTTTTCAATGTAGTTCTGCTTATACGTTGACGGGAACAGCGCCCAGTCGGCATCAAAGAAAATCCAACGCCATTTGGAAGCATCTGTTTTGTCTTTATAAAATCGGATGTTTCCGGTGTCCGTGTTTGTAAAGAACGATTCACACATCCAATATGAAATCAGCTCATCAATGTCAATCTGACTGCAAATATATTCATACACCTTTTTATTTGTCATATCATGCGTCTTGATGTAATTGATGAGTTTGCTGTATTCGTCCATGGAACCGCTGTTGACGATATTATTTCCTTTTATGAGATCAACCGTTTTGCTGTTGACACCGTGATGATTTTCAAGGTAGTCTTCATCAATTTTTTCGCGCAGATCATATATTCCGTGGTATTTTCCGTTCACATAGCAGGCAACAGGCTTATAGTCCATGAAATCAACATCAATGCTGCCTTTGATAACCCGAGAGCAAAATGCATCCCTCAGATGTGCATATGAAAAGTCCTGACCACTGTTTCTTAAAACAAGTGATGAAAAAATATTGGTGTCATTGTTTTCAAAAAATGGGTAACAGATTTCTTTAGCACCGTATTTATCACGAAGCTTGATGGCGACACTTTTCTGCTCAATTGCCCTGCTGAACTGGCCGAATACAGAAATGCCTGCGTCAAAATACACCTGTGACTGCCCGTTGCTTGTCATATATTCAAATGTAACGGGTCTTTCCCAGTCTTTCCAGTAATTCGCACCGACATGAGGAAATTCATCGGTGTAGCCGGGACCGTCGGCCCATATTCCGGTGTTATAATCATAAAGATTTTTGCTGTCCGTGGTAAGAAAAACAACATCAAGGCTGCTTTTCCTGCCGACAACATACGTTGCGCTTATCGTGTCGGAAGGAATATATCCGTTCTTAAAGCAACGCGCACGGATGACGGTCGTTTTGCGAATGGTAATCGGTGAACCGTAAAGAGCTGATTTTTTTGTTGGTATACTGCCGTCCGTTGTGTAACGTATCTCGCCGTCAGCAGTACTTAAAGCGATTTTGTCGCCCTTATCAACATATGTGCTGCTTTTTGAAAACTCCGGATTTGAAAGTGCGCTCTGAAGGGTTTGCCCTTTATTGGCTTTGCCGGGCGTGTATGATGTAAAGTATACCGGAGAATCCGATGAATTAAGCATCCTGCCGCAAACATAACCTTCCGAAAGCCTTGAATATGTCAAACTGTCAATAATTACACCGTCCGAATCGCTCAGATACAGCGTTTTTCCGTAACGGTTAAGACCAACGTCAACATATACGGTATTTCCGGAAAGTCCGGGGGCGTCTGTGCACCACAGAACAGCATATTCACCTTGCTTTATGACATATGAGGGTAGTGTTTGAAAGCTCTCCGCTTTTTTTGAGTCGGAGAGCTTATAGTTTTTCAAATTGATCGGTTTTCTGGTTGCATTATACACTTCAACGTAGTCGCGATATTCGCCGTCCGGGGCCTTTTTACTCATGTTGACCGCTGCGACCTCCGTAATGACAAGTTCCTTGCTTTTTGATTTTGCTGCACTTTCAACACTTCCAAAGCCTTTAGCAGTGTTTTCGGTACCGGGCGTTGCTCTTGAAAAGAAAGCTGTTTTTCCGTCATGATCGATTCCGCAGGAAAGGTTTGAAAACAGGCCATATACCTTAATTGAATCAATAACCTTTGTTTTGCTTGAATACAAAGTCAGGCTTTCTTCTTTGCCGCTTAGCTTAAACGAGGCGTGAAGTTCGCCTTTGCCGTTATATTCGACTTCTTTCCCGGAGAGATACACAAGAAGATAGCCGCCGTTTTTAATTTTTGAACCTGATGGAAAAGCCCATTTTTGCGGTTCATTTTCGTCATCCGAAAGAAAATAGCCGGAGAGGTCAACGTTTTGTTTGCTTTTATTATACAGTTCAACCCAACTGACAAAATCGCCGTCTTTGTCGGTCAATGTCTGAGTTTCGTTGGTTGAGTACTCATTTATGATGATATCGGCTTTTTCTTCTGCCTTTAATGTTTCCTTCGACGTTTCAGTGTCACTAACAGCATAATTCACCTCGCCGGGTGTCGGAACAGCAAAAACAACAGCCTCACCTTTTTCGTTAATTCCAAAGGAACGGTCTGCGTCAATTTTAGGCACGCTGAGACTTGAAACAAGAGCACGTTCCGCGTCATAAAGACGAACAGTCTCCCCTTTTTTGCTACTCAGTTTAAAAGGCACATGAACCTGTGTTCCTTTTTCGCCGGAAGCGGTCGTTCCATCTGCAAAAACAACAAGGCAGCTTTTGCTTTTGATGACAATCGAGCCGAAAACGAATTTGTTAACTTCAGTGCTGTCGTCTGTCAGTGAATAGCCCTTCAGGCTGATATCTTCCGAAGTCGGATTGAAAAGCTCAATCCAGTCGCTATAATTACCGTTTTCATCGGCAAACACCGATTTGTTGCTGCTCATTACCTCGGAAATATATAATGTTTCCGGTGAGCTGCCGGTACAACCGCAAAAAAGCACCGTAAGCAACGAAAGGAGGGTGAGAATTATTGCATTTTTTTTCATCTGTTATTCCTCATTACGGTCTGTTGTTATATTTTCAACCTTGGCGTGTGTCACTTTTATCAAGTCAGACGGAGAAATAAAAATTTGCGTTCCAAGCGCACCGCCGCTTATAATCACTTCATCAAAATTCAGAACGGAAGAATCAATAACAGTCATGAACTGCTTCTTCATTCCGATTGATGTGCATCCGCCGCGTATATAGCCGGTAACCGAACGAATATCTTTAACATGAACCATTTCGATATTTTTTTCGCCGACTGATTTTGCGGCCGCTTTGAGTGAAAGCTCTTTATCAATCGGAACAACAAAAACAAAGTATTCGCCGCTTTTCCCTTTGGTCACAAGTGTTTTAAAAGTTTTATCGAACGGCTGCGAGAGCATTTTTGCAATATGAATCCCATCTATGAACTCGTCACATTCATAGTAATTCACTTTATAAGCAATTTTATTTTTATCAAGAATACGCATCGCATTTGTTTTTTGGTTTTTTTCTTTTGACACAGCTTTAATTCCTCTTCTCTTGCCTGCTGTCAATAAACGGCTTCGTTTATGTTGACTGAAAACTTTGTCTGCTATATAATAGCATATTATGATATCAAATTCAAGGTGGTAATAAGCTTGAACAAAAATATAGTACTCTCCTGCCCTGTCTGCAAAAATGAGCTGAAAAAAAGCGGCAATTCATATAGGTGTGAAAACAAACACTGTTTCGATATTGCAAAGGAGGGGTATGTCAATCTCCTCTCCGGTTCACATAAGCAGGGCGAACTTATAGGCGACAGCAAGGAAATGGCTGTTTCGCGCCGTGCATTCTTGGAAAAGGGGTATTTTTCCTCACTTGCCGAGGCAGTTTCCTTGCTTTTAAAAGAACAGTCTTTTGATAAAAGGCCGACTGTTCTTGACGTTTGCTGCGGCGAAGGCTATTACTCGCAATACGTCAAAACTAAGAACGACTGTGAGCTTTTCGGCTTTGACCTTTCAAAAAGCATGGTTCGCCTTGCGGCAAAAAGAAAGCTTGACGCGCTGTTCTTTGTCGCAAACCTTTCTCATATACCGGTTTTTGACAGAAGCATTGATTTTGCTTTTCACCTTTTTGCTCCTTTTCATAAGGAAGAGTTTTCGAGGATACTGAGCGACGATGGCGTTCTTGTAACAGCAGTTCCCGGAGAACGCCATCTTTGGCAGCTGAAGGAAACTGTTTACGATGTTCCGTACCGTAATGAAGTGAAGCTTCCATCTTCAGCAGAATTAAAGCTTTGCGACACCGTTTCTGTCAAAAACACGATATCACTTGCATCAAGCAGTGATATCATGTCGCTGTTTAAAATGACGCCGTACTATCACCATACGCCGAAAAGCAGAATTGAAAAGCTTGAAAAAATTGATTCACTTGAGACAGAAATTGACTTTGTTCTCGGAATATACAAAAAGATATAGTTTTTTCCGTTTGCTCGTTGACATATATTGACGGATATGATATCTTATTAAAAATTAAAAACAGAGTAGGTCGTTTTGCGTTCAGTGCCCTGAGAACGGGGAGTTGTCTCCGGGACGAAACAGGCTTTGCCTTGCGGTAAAGCGGCCGCATCCCGCTGTTGCTATATCGGATCGTGCACCGCCGGTGCGCTTTACTTCCTTTATTTCTCGACAGCGAGAGAATTAAGGAGGTTTTTTCTTTGAAAAAAAGAGGTTCTTTTGCCCTTGAAGCTCTCGTTTGCCTTGCCGTTCTTACGGCAGCGCAAGTTGTGCTTTCGCGTTTTTTGTCGATTCAGCTATGGAATCTGAAATTCGGCTTTTCTTTTGTCCCCGTCATGCTTGCCGCCTATCTTTACGGTCCTGTCGGCGCAGCCTGCGTTTACGGACTCGGCGATTTAATAGGCGCTCTTGTTTTCCCTCAGGGCACATTTTTCCCCGGGTTTACACTTACAGCTGTAATTTCAGGCTTGGTCTGGGGCTTTTTGCTCCACAAGGAAATAAAGCCTGCAAAGGCCATTACCGCGGTAATTATTGTTCAGGTCGGCTGTTCTTTTTTGCTGAACTCCTTTTGGATCTCATACACAGCCGGAGCTCCGTTTCTGTCGCTGCTTGCAACGCGGTGGCCGCAAAGTCTCGGCTATGCGGTTATCCACCTTTTGTTTATTTTTTTGCTCTTGGGCAGGCTCGGCAAACTTATTAAAAAACAGTAAAACGGATTTGACATTTCACACATTTTCGTGTAAAATATCCGAGCGCGAGTAAATTGGGCAGTCGCGAAGCGAAAGCTTTGAGGAAAGTCCGAGCTTCATACAGCAGGATAACGGCTAACAGCCGCCGAGGGCGACCTTAGGGAAAGTGCAACAGAAATAAACCGCCTGTTTTTTCAGGTAAGGATGGAAAGGCGAGGTAAGAGCTCACCGGCGCGCAGGAGACTGCGCGGCCCTGTAAACCCTATCCGAAGCAACACCGACCGAATGCCGAAAGGCGCGTCAGCTGGGCGTTTTTTCAACGGGTGGCTGGAGCGTACAGGCAACTGTGCGCCAAGAAAGATGATTGCCTTAAATGACAGAACTCGGCTTACAGATTTACTCGCTTCTTTAAACAAATAACAGTTATGCCTATACTTTTTCAGAACTGAACAATAACACACAAAATCGCCTCTTTCATATGATGAAATGAGGTGATTTTTGTGTTAGTGAGCATTATTTACGCTTTTGCGCTTATCTTTATTCTTTGCGGACTTTTCTTTTTGTTCCTGTTATTTTTTGACAAGGCCATGCTTCCTCGCGGCAGTGACGAATATTATACCGTTGTTCCCGCGTTTCACGGAGACAAACGCCTTCCGTCAACAGTTTACGCCGCTTTCGTCAGGGCAAATCTTTTCACTTTCACCAAAAAGAATGAAGTAATTGTTCTCGATTTTGGCATTGATGAAAACGAGAAAAAGCACTGCGCCGAAGTGCTTGAGGGCAATGCTACAGTAATCTTTTGCAAGACAAACGAAATTAAAAGAATATTTGTTGAAAGACGCAAGAAAAAGTAGTATAATTGCTGCTGAATCCAAGGCAAAGGAGGGCTTTAAAGGATGACAAACAAAACCGTGGTTGTCAACGGCGTTGTTGAAGGCATTGTCTATCGCAACGCAGAAAACGGATACAGCGTTCTTGATGTCAGCTTTGACGGAAAGCTAATAACCGCTGTCGGCGAGCTGAGCTTTGTTGATGTTGGTGAAGAGCTCTCCATGAAAGGCGAATGGGTCGTCCACCCCACCTTCGGAAAGCAATTTAAGGTGAGTGCCTGTGAGCGGAAAATTCCTAAATCTGCCGGCGATATGCTGCGCTATCTTTCTTCGGGCGCAGTAAAGGGCATCGGCCCGGCAACCGCGATAAAGATTGTTGAACGTTTCGGCGATCAAACCTTTGAAATTCTTGAAAACTCCCCTCACCTGCTTGCGGAAATCAAAGGTATTTCTGAGAACAAAGCGAAGCAAATGAGCGACAGCTTCAAGAACCAGTTCGCTGTCCGCGAGGTTATGATTTACCTCGAAAAATACGGCATGAGTCCCTCTGAATGTCTGAGCGTTTATAAAGCCCTCGGCTCGAACGCTGTTGAAAGAATTACCGAAAATCCCTATCTTCTCTGCTCGGAGCGAATCGGCCTGAGTTTTTCAAGGGCTGATGAAATTGCCGGCTCCTTTTCGGGAATCAATCCCGTGTACCGCGAAAAAGCCGGAATTATACATATCATCAGCCATAATTTGATGAACGGGCACACCTGCCTTCCGCGTGAACGCATTATTGAACCGGCAGCCGTTCTGCTTGAACGCAATGAAGAAGAAATCAATTCAACAATTAACTACCTGATAGACGATAAAGATCTTGTTTCGGAAATGATCAACGGTAAGGAGTTTCTTTTTTTGCCCTCAATGTATCTAACCGAAAAAAATATTGCCGACAGAATAAAAATTATGCTTCGCTTTCCACCGCCGCAAGGGCGACCGATTGAAAAGGACATTGACAAAATTGAGGAAAAGCAAGGCATTAAATTTGAAGAAATGCAGCGCATCGCAATCATGACCGCTGTCAAAAACGGGCTGCTCGTCCTGACAGGCGGACCGGGAACCGGAAAAACCACAACACTCAACGGTATTCTTGAAATGTTTGAAAAAAGGGATCTGCGCGTTCTTCTTGCTGCGCCGACAGGACGTGCCGCAAAACGGATGAGCGAGGTGACCGGGAAAGAGGCAAAAACGCTCCACCGCCTTCTTGAGGTTGTCTGGGGCGAAAACGATCGGCAACATTTTTCGCGTAATGCCGAAAATCCGCTTGAGTGCGATGCAGTGATAGTTGACGAGCTTTCAATGGTTGATGTTCAGCTGTTTTGGGGACTGCTTGATGCACTCCCGCTTGGCTGCCGTCTCATTATGGTCGGAGACAGCGACCAGCTTCCGGCCGTCGGTGCCGGCAACGTTCTGCATGATATAATCGATTCAGATTTGCTCCCGGTTGTTTCGCTCACGCGCATTTTCAGGCAGGCAATGGAAAGTCTCATTGTTACAAATGCACACAGAATTGTTTCCGGGGAAAATCCGATAACCGATGACAAAAGCAAGGATTTCTTTTTCCTTTCCAGGGAAAATATTTTTTCCGCCGCTTCAACGGTTGTTGATTTATATACTTTAAGACTTCCAAAAGCCTATGGGTATGACAGCATAAATGACATACAAATCATATGTCCTTCAAGAAAAGGTGAACTCGGAACGGTAAACCTTAACCGTTCCCTTCAGCAACTGCTGAATCCACCTTCAAAAGACAAGGATGAATTTCAGGCTGCAGGTCGTATCATCCGTGAGGGCGACAAGGTCATGCAAATAAAAAATAACTATGATATTGTCTGGACAAGAGGAAAAACCACTTCAAGCGGTATTTTTAACGGTGATATCGGCATCGTTCTCGCGGTTAACCACAACAACAGATTCATGAAAATACAGTTCGATGACAAAATTGCCCTGTATCCTTTTGAAAATGCAAAGGAGCTTGAGCACGCCTACGCCGTTACGGTTCACAAAAGTCAGGGCTGCGAGTTTGAAGCTGTTATCATGCCTGTCTGCGGCGTTGTTGAGCAGCTGAAATACAGAAACCTGCTTTACACAGCTGTTACAAGAGCAAAAAATTTGATGATAATTGTCGGAAGCCGGAACGAACTTGAAGCTATGGTTGCCAACAACAAAAGAACGCGCCGCTATACTGCGTTAAAATATTTTTTGGCAAAGGATAACGAGAATGATTTTAAACACACTCAAACGAATCTTTTTTCCTGAGGTTTGCAAAAACTGCGGTGATATTATACCGATAGGACATAAAGCCTGTTCATCCTGCGGTTTCAGAATGCTTCCGAGAGTCAGCGAAGATTTTTGTGAACATTGCGGCTCTGAAAGCGATAACTGCTGTTGCGGTTATAACGGTGCGGCGTACCTTTCTCATATCACCGCACCGTTCTTTTACAGCGGTGAAATTAAAGAGCGGCTTCACAACCTGAAATTTCATCAAAAGCCCGAAGAAAGCGAGTTTCTCGCCCATGAGATGAGCTTGAGGTTTGCCTCGGTCTATCCGAACGTGACACCCGATTACGTCTGCGCGGTTCCGTTGACAGCGGCAAAGCTCCAAAAGCGGGGATACAACCAAAGCGAATTGCTTGCAAGGCAGGTGTGTGACGAGTTGCTGCTTGATTACACCGAGCTGATTATTAAAGTTAAAGACACACTTAATCAACATAACCTTTCAAAGCAGGACAGACTCAACAACCTGAATTCGGCGTTTTCAGCGAATGAAGAATTTGACCTCAACGGAAAAACCGTTTTGCTTTGTGATGACATCAAAACAACCGGAGCAACGCTCAAGGAATGCTCTGACGTTCTTTTTGATGCCGGAGCCGACGACGTATATTGTCTTTGTGCGGCAATAACCGACTATTTTGTTCCAATAACATGGAAACTTGACAAAACACGATAATATGTATAAAATTCATTCTATATTGGGGGTGTTTAAATGGCAGGATACAATATCGCAATCGACCTTGGCACAGGCATGATAACCGTTTTCGTTGCCGGGCGCGGAATTGTATATAAAGAGGCTAACGCCGCTACCATTGATAAAAACACCGGAGAAATCGTAGCTATCGGGAACAGTGCTTTTGAAATGCTCGGACGAACACCGGACACGCTTGAGTGTGTTCTGCCGATTCAGTCCGGTGTAATTTCTCGCTTCAACATTATGAGTAGTGTTACCGAGCAAATAATTACAAAAATTTGTAAAAACAGCATTTTTAAGCCGAATGTTATTGTGAATACGCCAGTCGGTCTTACAATGCCGGAAAAAAGAACGCTGATTTCGATGATTTCTTCAGGCTGCGCCGGGAGAGTGAGCCTAATTGAAACGCCGATTGCCTGCGCCTTGGGTACCGGAATTGAAATCAATTCTCCTCACGGAGTTATGGTCGTTGACATCGGAGCCGGAACAACAGATATTTCAGTAATAACCATGCAAACTCCTGCGTATTTCAAAACCCTTAGATTTGGCGGTAACGATTTAAACGAGGCTATATGTCAGTATATAAAAAAAGAACGCGGTTATGATATAGGATTACACACTGCGGAAAAAATCAAGTGCACTGTAGGCTGTGCACAACTGCCCGAGGAAGAACTTGAGTTGACTGTTGCCGGGAAGGAACATATCACCGGAATCCCTCTTCTGTTTTCCGTCACCTCAAGCGAAATTTTTAAGGCACTCAGAGACAGCGTCAAGCTGATTGCTACAGGAATACTCGATATTCTTGAAGAAAGCTTGCCCGAGCTTTACTCTGACATCTGCACCGACGGGATAATCCTTGCAGGCGGCGGCGCAAAGCTTCGCGGACTTGATTCGGCTCTGACAGATATGTTGAAAATGCCGGTTAAGCTCAGTGCAGATAGTGAAAACTGCGCCGCAAAAGGAGCGGGCTATGCTTTGAGAAACATCAAACAATATGAAGACCTTGGCTTTATTTTCAGAATGCGGGAGGAGATTTGACAGAAGATTAACTGGCTGCCGCATTTAGTGTTTTCTTCGCCCCGAAGCTGTATGTAGATACCGCGAGTGGGCAAAAAACGCTTAAAAGAGCAAAATTATTTTCAATATCATCAAAAAAACAAAGACTATATTTCATAGGAAGCCTCGGTTTTGATAAGCTTCGTGAAATATAGTCTTTTTTTTGTTTTGCTCTTTGGTCTGCGCTAAATGCGACAGTACCGTTTATTGCAATTATGCTTTGTCAACAAAAACTCTCCAGCCACGCGGATCGTCTCTTTTGACCCACTGAATACCGGTAAGCTCATCGTAAAGCTTTTGAGTAAGCGGACCGATTTTTCCGTCTCCTATGTCCATAACTTCGTTTTCATAGCGAAGCTTATTAACAGGTGAAACAACGGCGGCGGTTCCGGTTCCGAAAACTTCCTCAAGCGAGCCGTCACGGGCAGCGGCAACAAGCTCATCAACGGAAATTCTCCTCTCTTCAACCTCATAGCCCCAGTCGCGGCATACTCTGAGAATTGAATCACGCGTAACACCGGGAAGAATGCTTCCGTTGAGCGCGGGAGTGACGACCTTTCCATTAATTTTGAAGCAGATATTCATCGCACCGACTTCTTCTATGTACTTCCTCTCAACACCGTCAAGCCAAAGTACCTGAGAATAACCGCTGTCGTGAGCTTTAACCTGAGCAATCAAACTTGCGGCATAGTTTCCGCCGGTTTTAATGTAGCCCATTCCGCCTCTGACGGCGCGGACATACTCATCCTCGATCCAGATTCCGACAGGTTCGAGGCCGTTTTCATAATACGGACCTGAGGGTGAAAGGATGATCATGAATGTATAACTGACCGAAGGTGCAACGCCGAGGAACGGCTCTGTTGCAATTATAAACGGACGAATGTAAAGTGAAGTTCCTTCTTCTGTTGGAATCCAGTCGCGGTCAATGTCAACAACAGCTTTGACGGCTTCAACAAAATCTTCCTCGGGAATTTCAGGAATGCACAGACGTCTGTTTGAGCTGTTGGCCCTTTTTGCGTTCATATCCGGGCGGAAAAGATATACATTTCCGTCAACACCGTGATACGCCTTCATGCCCTCAAACATTTCCTGACCGTAGTGTAAAACCATAGCGGCCGGCGAAAGGCTGATGTTGCCGAACGGCACTATTCTTGCGTCATGCCATCCCTGTCCTTCGGTGTAGTCCATCATGAACATATGATCGGTAAAAATTCTGCCGAAGCTGAGCTTTTCATCTTTCTTCGGTTTTTCCTTTGGAGACTGAGTTCTTATTACTTTGATTTCCATTGTATCAACTTCTTTCAATAGAATCTAACGGCTTATGCCTTTATGTTAATATTCATAACCCAACCTGAGCGCTTTAAGATTGATATCAAGCAGGTTTGCTTTACGTGCCGGGATAACCTTTTTGAGCGCATCCTCGGTATTTTTAAAACTGAGGTCAGAGCATTCTTTGATGAGCTTTCCGCAAAGAATCATGTTTGCGAGCGTTGCAAAGCCTTCGTCTTTGGCCATTTTTGTTGCAGGAACACAAAAGACCGAAACATCGTCTCTCTGCGCCCTCTCGTCAATGAGTGTTGAATCAAGAATAATCATTCCGCCGGGAACAACGCTGTTTTCATATCGTTTGAGAGAGGGTAGGTTCATTGCAATGAGACAATCCGGGTCGCTTACTATCGGTGAACCGACCGGTTCATCACTGATTATTACGCTGCAATTAGCTGTTCCGCCGCGCATTTCCGGGCCGTATGAAGGAAGCCAGCTGACATTTTTTTCTTCAATAAGCCCTTTGGTTGCAAGAAATTTTCCGGCAAAAAGAACGCCTTGTCCGCCGAAACCGGCAAGAAGAATCTGCATATTCATCACTTGGCCTCCTTTTCTGAGCTTCTGTCTTTATACACACCGAGGGGATAATATGGAATCATGTTTTCTTCAAGCCATTTGAGAGCATTCTGCGGAGTCATGCCCCAGTTTGTCGGACAGCTTGAGACAACCTCAATAAGAGAAAAGCCCTTTTTGTCGATCTGATTCTGAAAAGCCTTTTTAATTGCTTTCTTCGCCGCTTTAACGTTTTTCACGTTGTTGACGGCAACACGTTCAATATATTCCGCTCCGTCAAGCTGTGAGAGCATTTCACAGACCTTTACGGGATAGCCGCAAAGATTAACGTCACGGCCATACGGAGAGGTCTGAGTGACCTGACCGGGAAGAGAAGTCGGCGCCATCTGCCCACCGGTCATTCCGTAAATGGCGTTATTGACGAAAATTACGGTGATATTTTCGTTTCTTGTGGCAGCATGAACCGTTTCCGCCATACCGATCGAAGCGAGGTCTCCGTCACCTTGATAGGTAAATACAATATTATCGGGATTCGCGCGCTTTACTCCCGTTGCAACAGCCGGTGCTCTTCCGTGCGCAGCTTCAACCATATCGCAGGCAAAGTAATTATACGCAAGAACAGCACAACCTACCGGGGCAATTCCAACAGTTTTGCCTTCAATTCCGAGCTCGTCGATCGCTTCGGCAACGAGGCGATGAATAATTCCGTGTGTGCAGCCGGGGCAATAATGGAACGGAATATCGGTCAGTGACTCAGGCTTTTTAAAAACAACCATTATTCTTTTCCTCCTTTGTCTGCATTTTCAATTGCTTCAAGAACCTGCTTCGGCGAAGGAATCATTCCGCCGACACGGTTGCAGAGCGTAACCGGACGCTTACACTTGATTGCAAGCTCGATATCTTCAATCATCTGACCCATTGAAAGCTCAACGCTGATGAAAGAATGAACCTTTTCGGCAGCTTCAAGAAGGACTTTTTTCGGGAACGGCCAAAGTGTAATAGGTCTGATAAGGCCGACCTTGATTCCTTTCCTTCTTGCTTCAACAATTGCATTTTTTGAAACTCTTGCAGCAATTCCGAAGGCAACAACGCAGATTTCGGCGTCGTCCATCATAAAGCTTTCATACATGACTTCGTTTTCTTCAACCTTTTTATATCTTTCAAATCTGGCAAAGTTGAGATTTTCGAGCTCTTCGGGAACAAGCGACAGCGAATTAACGATGTTGTGCGCTCTTTCGCCTTTAGTTCCCGTAACAGCCCATGGCTTATCGTAGCTTGTTTCCTCAACCTTTTCAAGCGAAACAGGCTCCATCATCTGACCCATTGTTCCATCGGCAAGGATCATTGAAGTCATTCTGTATTTATCAGCAAGGTCAAAGCCCTTAACAGTGAGCGAAGCCATTTCCTGAACAGACGCAGGAGCAAGAACAATCATTTTGTAATCTCCGTGTCCACCGCCCTTTGTTGCCTGAAAGTAATCGGACTGGCTCGGCTGAATTCCTCCAAGGCCCGGACCGCCGCGCTGAACGTTGACAACAAGAGCGGGAAGATCCGAACCGGCAAGATAGGAAAGTCCTTCACTCTTGAGGGAAATTCCGGGGCTTGAGGAGGAGGTCATGACTCTCTTACCTGCTGCGGAAACACCATATACCATGTTTATTGCGGCGACCTCACTTTCGGCCTGAAGAAAAACTCCGCCGATTTTCGGCATTCTTTTAGCCATGTATGCCGCAACTTCGGTCTGCGGAGTGATCGGATAGCCGAAATAAAAGCGGCAGCCGGCAAGAATTGCAGCCTCGGCTATTGCTTCATTGCCTTTCATAAGTACCTTATCTGTCATTTTTTCCACCTCACTTTTCAACCGTTATGACGCAATCAGGGCACATTGTTGCGCAAAAAGCGCAGCCGATGCACTTTTCCCGATCGGTCATCTCTGCCGGTGAATGTCCTTTTGCGTTGATTTTGTTTTCTGCGATCCGAATTAGGTTTTTGGGGCAAGCGTCAACGCAAAGTCCGCAGCCTTTACACAGATCGGTTTCAAAAGTTACCTTTGCCATTTTTCAACCTCCTAAAATTGACTTTTGAAGCTTCAACGAAAAAATGTTTAAACTGTTATTATCAAACTGCTCTGAAAGATCCTCCCTTACCGTTGTCATAACAAGCGGAAGAGACGAAAGTTCACACAGTTTTTGAACGAGAGAAAAAGTTTCTTCAACATACTCTTTCTTTGTCTGAATACCGACATTTGAGTTATTAACTATTCCTGTAAAGGAAAGTGAGCAGGCATTTTCAATTTCACGCATAACTTCAATTGCTTCTTCCGCTGTTTGCGTCAGCGGACGGTAAAAGTTCACAACAAAGAGCATCTGATAGTTCCCGCTTTTTTTGATAAGCGGCGCAAACCTTCCGAGAGCGACCGCTCCCCTGTCGTCACCGCCAATATCAAGGACAGTATAATTGTTCTTGCCGCAAAACGGAGCATACATTTCAGACGGCAAAGCCGGAATATCAAGATTTGAAGCGGCATATGATGAGCAGATCAGTTCAATATCCTTTTCCTTAAGCTCTGTTTCGCTGTCCTTAGTTCTGAAATACGGGTTTACGATGTCTAGATCGAGTATGCTTACTTTTTCATGACGCTTTCTCAGGTCAAAGGCAAAATTCACGGCAACATTCGTTTTTCCGCTGCCGTAATGTCCGCAAAAAACATTGATAAGCTTATCCTCCACAAAATCACTCTCCTTTAAAGCTTTGCTCTGATGATTTTTCCGCTCGTTGTTTTCGGCAGTTCATTCCTGAATTCAACTATACGCGGATATTTATAGGGAGCTGTATGAGTTTTAACGTAAGTTTGTATATCTTTTTTGAGTTCTTCTGTTCCTGTTGTATCTTTTGTCAGGACGATGCAGGCTTTAACGACCTGTCCCCTGACCTCATCAGGCGCAGCGCAAACGCCGCATTCAAGAACATACGGAAGTTCCATGATCACACTTTCAATTTCAAACGGACCAATACGGTAGCCGGAAGATTTGATAACATCGTCAATACGGCTGACGTACCAATAATACCCATCCTCATCACGCCACGCAACATCACCCGTGTGATACATTCCGTTGTGCCATGCCGAATTAGTCTGCTTCTTATCGCCGTAATAGCCGGTAAACAAGCCACAAGGTGCCCCTTTTTCGGTTCTTATTACGATTTCCCCCGGTTCACCGACCTTAACGCTCTTTCCGTCAGAATCAACAAGATCAACGTCATAGAGCGGCGTAGGCTTGCCCATTGAGCCAAGCTTATGTTTTGAACCGAAGAGGTTGCCGATGACAAGCGTCGTTTCCGATTGGCCGAAGCCCTCCATAACCTTAAGACCGGTCAACTCTTCAAGCCGCTTGAACACTTCCGGGTTCAGCGCCTCACCTGCAATCGTTGCGTGTTCAACAGACGAAAGGTCGTATTTTTCAAGATCTTCCTTGATCATCATGCGGTACATTGTTGGAGGAGCGCAAAACGTTGTAATGTTATATTTTTTGAACATCGGTAGTATATCAGCTGCGTCAAAGCGGTCAAAATCATAAGCAAAAACAGCGCCTTCGCAAAGCCATTGACCGTAAAGCTTGCCCCACATTGCTTTAGCCCAGCCGGTGTCTGAAATTGTGAGGTGGAGTCCGTTCGGGTTAACGCAATGCCAGTAGTTTGCCGTGATAAAGTGTCCAAGCGGATATTTGTATGAATGTGCGGCAATTTTGGGGTATCCTGTAGTTCCGGAAGTGAAGAACATGAGCATCAGGTCGTTGCCGCAGGGGGTGTCGTCGGTTCTCACGAACTTTTCGCTGAACAGCGGATATTCGCCATCAAGCGAATGCCAGCCGTCACGTTTCCCGTCAGTACAGATTTTAATTTTAAGCGACGGTGAATCCATTTGCGCCTTATCAATCTGCTCACAAATGAAATCCTCTCCCGCGCAAACGATTGCCGAAACACCGGCCGCATTGAAGCGGTAGGAATAATCGTGCTCCTGCAAAAGATTGCTCGCAGGAATCGCTATGGCGCCCAGCTTATGAAGGCCGAGAAGAGCAAACCAAAACTGATATCTGCGTTTTATAACAAGCATTACGCGGTCGCCTTTTTTGATTCCGAGACTTTTGAAGTAATTGGCGCACTTAGCCGAATTTTCCTTCATCTCAAGGAAAGTAATATCTTTCTCTTTCTTATCCTTTGAAATATGCAGCATTGCACGTTTTTGCGGTGAACGTTCAGCCAAAGCATCAACAACATCAAACGCAAAATTGAAGGTGTTTTCGTTTTCGAAGCTGATAGATTTAAGCGCACCGGATTCATCTTCAACCGGATGAATAAATTTGTGATATATACGCTTATTGGTTTTGATTCGCTTGATGTCTTTTTCATTGCGAAATTCTTGAACCGTCTCCTGACTCCAATTCATCGGATTAAGAACAATTGCATAAAACTTACAGTTTTCACCGTCAAGCGCAATCATTCCATGCGGTGTTGAAGAATCATAATATGCGCAGTCGCCTTCATGAAGAATTTCCGTATGTGTTCCGATTTGAAGCTTCATTGTTCCGCTTATTACAAGGTCGCATTCCTGGCCAACGTGAGTAGTCAGTTCTATGTCACGGTGAAGAGCCTCCTCACTGTATACACATTCAACATAAAGCGGTTCGGCAATCCTGTTTCGGAACGAAGCAGCAAGATTATAGTAATCCATGCCGTGCGCGCGCTCAATACGCTGACCGTCATTTTTCCGCGTAATTGTGTATGACTTCAGTTTCGGTGCAGAGCCCTCAATGATTTCGGAAACGTCAACGCCGAAAGCGAGAGCACAACGGTACAGAAATGCAAAGCTTAAATCATGACAGCCGTTTTCGCAGGCAAGGTACTCATCGGTGCTGACATCGGTCAGCATTGCCATCTTTTCCGGAGAAAAGCCGACATCCTTGCGCAGCTCTCTGATTCTTTCGGACATTTCAATAATTTTGAGGTCAAGCGAAGTTATGGAATCCATGATATTTCCTCCCAAACATACGAAGAAGGGAAAAGCTCCTGCTTGCGAAACAGCCGAGTGAACGAGGGAAAGCAACAAAAAAGCCCGTCTCAAGATGTAATATCTTGAGACGGGCGTAATAAACTACTACCCGCGGTACCACTCAAATTGCGGTCAATAACCGCCACTCTTCGGGTTCAAACAAACCCTATGCCTTTACGCAGCATACACGAGAGGATTCTACTCGCAAAACAGCTTTCTTTCCTCCGGCTCGGGAACTACATCAAAATGGCGCCTCTGCCGGCTTGCACCAAACGCCGACTCTCTGAAAAAGGTTGTGCCGAATTGAACTTTCCTTCAACGCTTTAACATATTAACTTAATGAGTGAATGATATCACATCTTTATTCAATTGTCAAGTATTATTAAAGCTTATTTCTGATGATTTTTCCGCTGATAGTTTTCGGAAGCTCATCTCTGAACTCAACTATACGCGGATATTTATAAGGTGCTGTGTGTGTCTTAACGTAGTTTTGAATTTCTTTTTTCAGCTCATCGGTGCCGTCCGTGCCGGCTGTGAGCACAATGCAGGCCTTGACAACCTGACCTCTTACTTCATCGGGTGCGGCGCAAACTCCGCATTCCAAAACATAAGGAAGCTCCATAATAACGTTTTCAATTTCAAACGGTCCGATGCGGTAGCCGGAAGACTTGATGACATCATCAACACGGCTGACATACCAGAAGTATCCGTCCTCGTCGCGCCATGCAACGTCTCCGGTATGATACATTCCGTCATGCCACGCTTCTTTTGTCTGCTTCTCGTCTCCGTAGTATCCCATAAACAATCCGCATGGAACAGCTTTGTCTGTTCTGACAACGATTTCACCCGGCTCACCGTTTTTAACAGAATTGCCATCACTGTCAACAATGTCGATGTCATATGTCGGAACAGCCTTGCCCATTGCCCCCGGCTTCGGTCGGGTTCCGTAAAGATTGGCAATTGTTAGCGTTGTTTCGGTCTGACCGAAGCCTTCCATAATGGTGAGGCCGGTCGCTTTCTTAAACTGATTGAATACTTCGGGGTTAAGTGCTTCGCCTGCCGTTGTTGCATACTTGATTGACGAGAGGTCATAGGCAGAAAGGTCTTTTTTGATGAACATTCTATACATTGTCGGCGGTGCACAGAAGGTTGTGATGTTATACTTCTTGAACATCGGAATGATTTCAGCGGCGTCAAAGCGGTCAAAGTCATAGGTGAATACCGAGCCCTCACACATCCACTGGCCGTAGAGCTTGCCCCACAGCGCCTTGCCCCAGCCGGTATCGGAAATTGTGAAATGAAGTCCGCCTTCATGAACATAGTGCCAATACTTTGCAGTTATATAATGACCTAACGCATATTTATAATTGTGGCAGGCAATCTTCGGGTATCCTGTCGTTCCCGAAGTGAAGAACATAAGCATCGGGTCGCTGCCGCAGGCAGTCTCTTCGGTTCTCGGGAATTTTCCGCGGAAAAGTGCATACTCTTCGTCAAAATTATGCCAACCATCTCTCTTGCCGCCAACAAGGATCTTCACATCAAGCTCGCCGTAGCTTCTTGCAGCGGCGTCAACGTGATCCGGGGTGCTGTCATCAGCTGTGCAGACAACCGCTTTGACATGAGCAGCCTTGAAACGGTACTCAAAATCATGCTCAAGAAGCTGGTGTGTGGCAGGAATTGCAATTGCACCAAGCTTATGCAGAGCAAGGATCGTGAACCAGAACTGATAATGGCGCTTTAAAACGACCATGACTTTGTCACCTTTTTTGATTCCGAGGCTCTTAAAATAGTTAGCTGTCCTTGCAGAAGCGTGCTTCATGTCTCTGAAAGTAAATCTGCGCTCCGTTTTGTCCTTAGAAATGTGAAGCATAGCAAGCTTATTCGGAGATTTGTCAGCAATTGCGTCAACAACGTCATAAGCGAAGTTGAATTTATCCTCATTCTTAAATGACATCGAAACAAGTCGGCCTTCGCTGTCTTCCTTTGCCTCAACAAAGTTCTCAACTGCCAGCGGTGCTTTCGCCGTGCGGGCTTCAACAACGGTTTTTTGAATTTCCTTTTCTGTTACTTTTTCGTCACCGGAAACAACAACTGCAAGGAAAAGGCACTCCTCACCGTTAAGCGCAATCATTCCGTGGGGCGTTGAGCTTTTATAATAAATGCTGTCGCCTTCTTCAAGAACCTCCGTGTGGTCACCTACTTTGACCTTGAGAGTTCCACGCAAAACAAGGTCAAATTCCTGACCGGCGTGTGTAGTGGTATGTATAGGCTTGTTCTGAAGCTCTTCGGAGTAATCATATTTTACCCAGTACGGCTCGGCAAGCTTATTTCTGAAAAGCGGCGCAAGGTTGCTGATTTCAATTCCGTCTTCTTTTGCGGTTCTGGTTCCTTGACCTCTTCTTGTAACTGTATATGAAGAAAGGTGTGCGCTGTGACCTTCAAGAATATCGGTGATTCCGATTCCAAAAGCCAGCGAGCATTTGTGAATGAAAGTAAAAGGAAGATCAACCTCACCTGATTCGTAGCGTGAATATGTTTCAGCCGTAAGATTGGTTTTCTCGGCCATTTCCTGAGTTGTGAATCCAATGATTTCACGCATTTCACGTATTCTTTCGGCAATGACCTTGATTTCTTCTGTTAGACCGGTGTTCTGCATTGTTTTAACCTCCGAAAAAATATTTTGGCATTCCTTTGAAACGAGAAAAAATAAAACCCGTCTCAAAGATTTTTCTTTGAGACGAGCCTAATATACATAGCCCGCGGTACCACTCAAATTGCGGTCAAAAACCGCCCCTCTTCGAGCTCAAACAAGCTCTATGCGTTAACGCAGCACACACGGAAGATATCTACTGACCGCAATACGCAGCTTTCGGATCTTCAGCTCGGAAGTGATAGGAACTGAGAAAAGTTACTGTCGGGCTTACACCAAACCCCAACTCGCTGAAAGAAACATCTTTCTCTTCCGTCTTCGTCACAGCTTTTGAGATGTTGACCGGAAAAACGGCCAACGACCACAGAATATAAAATTTTAATATATCATGATAAGCCAAACGCAAAAAGCGCACAGCCCACACATGCAAGAAAAGAAATTAGTCGGCAAAGCCGGACTCCACAAGTTTCACCAGCGCTTCAACTGCCTGTTCCTCATCGGGACCGCCGGCAATAATGCGAATATCGGTTCCACCCATGATACCGAGCGAAAGAACGCCAAGAAGACTCTTTGCATTAACTCTTCTTTCTTCCTTTTCAACCCAAATTGAAGACTTAAATTCGTTAGCTTTCTGAATAAAGAATGTTGCAGGGCGCGCATGAAGGCCGACCTGATTTTGAACCTTAACGTCTTTTACATACATAAACTCTATCTCCCACACACAAAATTGTCAAATATCTCTTTCTCGATTACCCGATTATTATACCACAATTTTTTTTATCGTCAACAGTTATAGAGCGGATTTCGTTCATTTTGGTTGCAAGCCTAAATGTTGTGGTAAATAAAAGGTCAAATTTGTGCAATTCAACTATAATATTTTCACTTTTCAATGCATTATGCACAATACGAGGCTATATTTTAGGCGGCATTCGTGTTTTACCGACATTTGTTTAAAAAAATACCGCCGTATTTTTAAGCAAGATGTCTAATTTTTGTTTTTAAGTGAGTTTAAAAACTCTTTGTCTTTTTTTGAAAGAACGGCACGTTCCAACATATCCGGACGACGAGAAAATGTTCTTTCAAGTGCTTTTTCGCGCCTGAATTTTTCAATGTTAGCGTGGTGTCCCGATAACAGTATATCCGGAACCTCTCTTTCGTGCCACACCGGCGGGCGTGTATACTGAGGATATTCAAGTAAGGAGGAAAAGTGGCTTTCCTCAGTGAAGCAATCTTCATTTGAAAGAACGCCGGGGATCATTCTTGAAACGCTGTCGGCAACTATCAGCGCAGGAAGCTCACCGCCTGTCAGAACATAGTCCCCGACCGAAATCTCTTCGTCAACGATTTCTTCGATCACACGCTCATCAACGCCTTCGTAATGGCCGCAAAGGATTGCAATGTTCTGCATTTCGGAAAGCTCGCGAACGCGGCTTTGTGTCAGCGTTTTTCCCTGCGGTGACATATAGATCAAATGGACCTTTTTTCCGATTTCATCGCACAATGACCGATAACAGTCATAGATTGGCTGAACCGACATAATCATTCCCATTCCTCCGCCGTAAGGTGAATCGTCAACTCGGCGGTGCTTATCAGTCGAGTAGTCACGAATTTGGCGGCAGTTGATTTCAACAAAGCCTTCGCGTCTTGCACGCCCTATTATACTTTCAGAAAGCACACTCTCGCACATATCCGGAAAAAGCGTAAGTATATCAATCCTCATCGTCAAAAATCCCCCTGAGCGGCCTAATTCCGACAATGCCGTTTTCAACGTCCGTTTTAATTATAACGGGCGGTATAGCAGGAAGCAGATATTCTCTTCCTTCTTCGGTCTTAACGTGCCAAACATCATTTGCGCCGGTTTCGCTAACATCGCTGAGGATTCCGTAAACCTTGGATTCATTGTCCGCGTCAACTACCGTGCAGCCTATCAGATCCTGAATGAAATACTGTCCCTCCGGCAAGTTGGCATCTTTCCTGTTTATATACAAAACCCGATTGCGCAAAGCCGAAGCCTGCTCAATACTGCTAACACCTTCAAGCAGCAAAATCACGATATTGCCGTGCGGACGGCAGGAAAGCACCTTGACGCTCTTTTCGCCGTTTTTGTCAAAATACAGCGTTTTAAAACGCTTAAAAAACTCCGGGCTGTCGCACCATGGGTTGACGCGAACTTCTCCTTTTATGCCGTGTGTGCTCACAATTTTACCTATTTCAAGATATTCCTTCAACATATAAAAAACGAATTTCCGTTCCTTTCCTAAAATCAACGAGGCAGACCGCAAAAGTCTGCCTCAAAAAGTTGTTTTGGCTATGCTCAGTTGTTGGCTGTCGGATCAATGATCCAATCTTCGTTTACATCTTCACCAACAATATGGCAAAGGAATCTGTAAAGATAGTTCCACATATCAATAAGGATGATTTCAATTTTCTTGAGAGCGTCTTTCATTGTTTTTTCCTCCTCAATAATTTATGGTTAAATTATACACCATATTCCATAATTTTGCAACAGTTAAATAAGTATTTTTTCGGCGTAAACGCATCGCAAACCGCAAAGAAAGCCACAGCAAGGGAACTCTCCGCTTACTGTGGCTTTTAATATATTGGTAAATAATTATACCGAAAGCAGGCCTGCGTCAATTACAAACTGCGAACCGGTTGCATATCTCGCTTTATCCGAAGCAAGGAAGAGAACCAAGTCAGCAACATCCTGCGGCTCGATCCAAGGGACAGGAAGGAGATTTCCGGCAGAACGCTCGGCAATTTCAATCGGCGTCATGCCTTCCATTGCAGCAAGGCCGTCATTCATCGGAGTGTTAACGCCCGTCGGATGAATACTTACAACACGGATATTAAACGGAGCAAGCTCAATTGCCCATGCCTTTGTGAGGCCGGTGAGACCCCACTTTGAAGCGGTATAGTGAGAGAGTCTGTTGCCGCCGCGAAGTCCCATAACGGAAGAGTTGTTTATGATTACACCACTCTTGGCCTTTTTCATATACGGTACAACACGTCTTGTAACATTAAACGGTCCTTTAAGGTTTATGTCGATCATGGCGTTCCATTCATCGTCGGTCATTTCGTCAACAGTAGCGTATGCACAGATTCCGGCGTTGTTGAAAAGAATATCGATTTTGCCGAGTTCTGCAATTGCTTTTTCAACGGCTGCAGTAACAGCAGCATCATCGCGGACATCTCCGACGGCGATAACAGCCTTCCTTCCGAGAACTTCAATCTCTTCTTTGAGAGTTTCAAGCTCATCGTTAGTGCCAAAGTTATAGTTGGGATATTCAATCTTTTTTGCAACGTCAAAAGCAACGATGTCGGCTCCTTCTTTGGCAAGGGCAATAGCGGTTGCTCTGCCCTGTCCGTGGGCCGCGCCCGTTATAAACGCGACCTTGTTTTCAAAATCTTTCATCACTGTCACCTCTTATTTATTATCATTCTTGCGATATTTATAAAGCACCTCATCAAGGGGAACCTTTGCGATTGTGTTGAACAGATTAGTTGCGTACATGATTCCGGCAAATGAAAGCAGGAGCACAATTTCATCATCGGAAAACTTAGCTTTTAGTCCATCATAAATCTCATCGGGAATGTTGTGCGGATCGGCACATATTGCGGCACCGAGATTCATAAGCAGTTCTTCTGTTTCTGAAATTTTCGGAGCATCCGGATCATCACCCGAATCAATCAGAATCTTCCTGAAAAAGGTTGAGCAAACAAGGCAATCGTTGCCGTTTGAAATTGCATATGAATATAAAGAAATTGCGCGTTCGCCAATCACGGGAATGAGAAGGTCATAAAGCGTGTACCATTCCATATATGCTTTAAAAGCAGGTACACAGCGAAGCAGTGTGCGCTTCATGTTGGTGATTCTTCCGTGCTTCGCAATCTGGTCATCATATTCTCTTTTGACTTCTTCGCTTGATGATTCATACTCAGTCATTGGTATATAACTCATCTTTTAACCCTCCGTTTTATTTTCTGTTTTTAAGTCGTTTGTCACACTTTGCCGCAAGATAGGTTCCGACACTCTGGAAGACCTGAACCAGAACGACAAGGAAGATAACAGCAAAAAGCATGATGAGGTATTTATATCTGTGGTAGCCGTAATTTATTGCAATTTTTCCGAGACCGCCGCCGCCGAGCACGCCGCTCATTGCGGTATAACCGAGGATAGTTGTAATTGCAATCGTGATATTTGAAATCAGCGAAGGAACGCTCTCCGGAAGCATAACCTTTGTTATAATCTGAAACGGAGAGGCACCCATGCTCTGAGCCGTTTCGATTATTGCGGGATTGACTTCACGAAGGCTGCCTTCAACAAGTCTTGCAACGAACGGGAATGCAGCAATAACAAGCGGAACGACCGATGCCATTGTGCCAACCGTTGTTCCGACGATGAGTCTTGTAAGAGGAAAAACAAGAATCATGAGTATCAAAAACGGAACCGAACGCAGAATGTTGATCACAACGTCGATAACCTTGAGGACGCCCTTGGGGATTTTCAGAATTTTTCCGCCGTCGCCTGCAACAACGATAACGCCGAGTGGCAGTCCGATGACTATAGCAAACAGGGTTGACAAAAGTGTAACGTACACCGTCTCCCATGTTGCAAGCGGAAACTCGGTTTTTAAAACTTCAATCGCTTCCTGAAATGATTCAGACTGAAAAAACTCACTCATCTGCCTTCACCTCCTCAACAAAAATATCAGGCATAGCTTTAAGATATTTCATAGCCCTGTCAAGCTCGTCTTTTCCTCCGGGAATGCCGAGAATAATATTACCGTAGGCTTTATCTCCGATTCCCTTTGTTGACGCTGAAAGGATACTTGCAGTGATGCCTTCGTCAATCGCCATCTGAGCGATGAGCGGTGTATTCGTTGCCTTTGCACCGTTGAAAACAACACGGATAACATTTTCGCCGCCACTGATTTCTGTTTCTTTTTCATAGCCGTCGGGGAAAACAAGACGCTTTGCAGCAACTGACTTAGGAGCGGAGAAAACTTCGCTCACAAGTCCCTCTTCGGCAACTTCGCCGTTGTCAAGAATTGCAACGTGGGAACAAATCTGCTCAACAACGCTCATCTGGTGCGTAATAACAATTACCGTAATTCCAAGCCTGTCGTGAATATCACGGATAAGCGAAAGAATTGACTGCGTCGTTTGTGGGTCAAGCGCACTCGTCGCCTCGTCGCAGAGAAGAATTTTCGGGTGAGTTGCAAGAGCGCGCGCAATTGCAACACGCTGCTGCTGACCGCCGGAAAGCTGTGACGGATATGCCTTGAGCTTATCGCCGAGTCCGACAATTTCAAGCAGCTCAGTGGCACGTTTTATTGCTTCGGATTTTTTTACACCCGAAAGCTCAAGCGGAAAGCACACGTTTCTCAGGCAGTTCTTTTGCATAAGCAAATTAAAGCCTTGAAAAATCATTGTAATGTTTCGTCTTTCACTGCGAAGCTCAGCCTGCGAAAGCGCAGACATGTCCTTACCGTCAATTATGACCTTTCCGTCGGTCGGGCGTTCGAGCATATTTATGCAACGAACAAGTGTGCTTTTTCCGGCTCCGCTCATGCCGATTATGCCGTATATGTCGCCGTCATTGATTGTCAGCGATATGTTCTTGAGAGCCTCAACATTGCCATCGGCAGTTGTAAAGGTTTTTGTCAGATTTTTAATTTCAATCATATTTAATCTCCATACGGTCTCCATTCAAGGTAACCGTTAATACAAGAAATAACGTCGGCCGCCGAAGCGGACAACGCTATCTCTTTTGCTATTCAATGATTATTTTTTAAGAGCGTCAAGAGTTGTCTGCTTACCGCCGTAGAAGCCCATCGGTTCAACGTGGATTGCCGCAACGGAAACAACATGAGTACCATTCTCTTTGTTGAAGTCCTCAAGATACGGAAGGTGCTGGAAGTAGTTTGCGTCAACTTCACCGCTGTCAACAACCTTATTCGGCTGAACATAATCGGTGAATTCCTTGATATCAAGGGTAACATCCTTTTCAGCAAGGATTTCCTTTGCAACAGCAAGAATCTCAGCGTGCGGTGTGGGCGAAGCGGCAACAGTAATCGTTGTTCCGGCAAGCTTGCCGTAATCAACGCTTGAGTCAAAGCCGTCACCCGGATTATCAACAGTTGAAACAACCTGACCGTCATATTTTTCGCTGATAAAATCGGCAACCTTCTTGCTTTCAAGGGCAGCCTTCAAAGCTTTGACTTTATCGGTGTTTTCGGTTCCTTCTTTAACAGCAAGGATGTTGCTGTATGCCGAGGAGGAGCTTTCAATTGCAAGTGAATCCTTGACCGGGTTAAGACCTGCGGAAATTGCATAGTTTGAGTTAATTACTGCGTAATCAACATCCTGAAGAATGTTCGGGATCTGAGCGGCTTCAACTTCCTTGAACTCGATGCCGAACGGGTTTTCCGTGATGTCCTTAACGGTAGCCTGAATGCCTGCGCCGTCTTTGAGCTTTATGTAGCCTTTATCCTGGAGAAGAAGAAGAGCGCGGGCTTCGTTTGTTGTGTCGTTCGGAACGGCAATTGTGATTGCCTTATCCTTTGATGATGAGCAAGCTGCAAATGTTGCAAGAACAACAACAGCGGCAATAACCAATGCGATAACTTTTTTCATTTTAATCAACCTTTCGAATATTAAATACTTTTTTGTCTGAATGTGTTTTTCGGTATTAAACTTACTTCAAGCTGCACATTCGTTGATTTAATTTGTGAGTCATTTCTTTGACCTCCTTCATTGAACGTGCATATTATAGCGCATGATTTTTGTTTTGTCTAATACCATATGAATATAGTAGGTTATAGACTGAATCTATAACTGAAAGTATTCAATAAAGCTCTTTTGCCTTTTCGTTAAGGTAGGTTCCTATTTCTTCAATGTACTGCTTGCCAATGCTGCTGAGAATTGTGTTTTTCTTCGTAATATACCCAATTTCCATATCGCTGTTTTCTTCAACAGAGTCAGCCTGAAACGGAACGGCAAGGTAGTCACTGCCGTTTAGTTCTTCGCAGATTATTCCTGAACAAAGGGTATATCCATTGAGTCCGATCATCAGATTAAGCATCGTTGCTCTGTCGTTGGCTTTGATGATTCGTGTATACTCATTTGTGCTGAGTATCTCTTCGGCAAAATAGAACGAGCCCGCCTCACCCTGTTCAAAAGAAAGACAGGGGTAGTCCTTCAGTTCATCAAAACTTATGGACTCTTTTTTTGCAAGAGGATGTCCCGACCAAAGATAAACATAGGCGCGGCACTTGATTATATGATGAAACTCAAGGTTGTTACTCCTCAAAAGCTTTGTTACGGCGGCGCGGTTAAAATCGCTTAGATATAAAATACCGATTTCACTGCGCATATTGCTGACGTCAAAAATAACGTCACGCGTTTTGGTCTCTCTGATTGCAAATTCATACTGAGACATATCAAAACGCTTTACAAGTTCAACGAAGGCCTTTACAGCGAATGAATAATGCTGAGTAGACACCCCGAACTTCTTTTTAACATTTGAGGATTCGCCGTATTTTTCAACAAGAGCTTCATATTGGTTATAAACCTGTCTGGCATAAAGCAAAAACTCTGAGCCGTCCTGGGTGAGAGAAACTCCCCTGCCGCTGCGATAGAATATGGTAATTCCAAGCTCTTTTTCAAGCTCCTGCATTGAGCTTGTTAAAGACGGTTGAGAAATATACAGCACCTCTGCAGCTTTGTTGAACGACCCCGCCTCTGAAATTGTTATTGCATAATGCAGCTGTTGAATTGTCATGCATTCACCTGCTTATTAAAAATCGGTGAACGGCCGAAATAACCGTCCACCGAACTGAATATTTGTTTTTATTTGAGTTTAACGGCCGCTCTTGCTTTTTCGGCAATGTGCTTTGCGTCAAGTCCAAAAATCTTAAGTAGCTCAACAGCAGGGCCTGATTTTCCGAAGGTATCTTCAACACCAAGGCGAAGAACCGGAACCGGACAAAGTTCTGAAAGAACTTCAGTTACAGCTGAACCAAGACCGCCGATTATACTGTGCTCTTCGGCAGTTACGATTGCACCGGTTTCTTTTGCAGCCCTAACAAGTATCTCCTTATCGATCGGCTTAATAGTGTGAATATTTATAACTCTCGCATCAATTCCCTCAGCTTTAAGTTCATCGGCGGCAATGAGGGCTTCGTTAACCATAAGACCGGTTGCAACTATTGTTACATCTTTGCCGTCTTTGAGAGTCACGCCCTTTCCAAGCTCAAATTTATAGTCCTCTGAGTTGACTCTGGGCACAGCAAGGCGACCAAAACGCATATAAACCGGCCCTTCAAAATCGGCAGCGGCAAGCACGGCCTGAAACGCTTCAACGTCATCGGCCGGGTTGATAATTACCATGTTCGGAATTGAACGCATGAGCGCAATGTCCTCGCAGCACTGATGGCTTGCGCCGTCCTCACCGACGGAAATGCCGGCGTGTGTAGCACCAATTTTAACGTTGAGCTTCGGATAAGCAATTGAGTTTCTTACCTGCTCAAATGCACGACCTGCCGAAAACATTGCGAACGAACTTGCAAAGACAGTGTAGCCAACGGTTGAAAGACCGGCTGCAACACCCATCATGTTTCCTTCGGCAATACCTGCATCAATAAATTTTTCGGGGAACTCTTTTTTAAAAACGATTGTTTTGGTTGCTTTTGCAAGGTCGGCGTCGAGAACAAGGATGTCGTCCCTCTTGCCAAGCTCCTTGAGAGCCTTTCCGTATGCGTCTCTTGTTGCACATTTAATTACATCAGCCATAATCACACCTCCAATGCGTTCAAAGCGTCGCCAAGTTCTTTCATAGCCTGTTCATACTGCTCGGCATTGGGCGCGCTTCCGTGCCAGTCGCACTTATCCTCCATGAATGAAACGCCTTTGCCCTTAACGGTTTTTGCAACAATACAGGTCGGTTTGCCTTTAAACTCTTTCGCTTTTTTGAATGCTTCGTCAATTTCATCAAAGCAATGTCCGTTGATTACAATAACGTTCCAGCCGAAAGCTGCAAACTTTTCATCAATGGGACAGGGTGAATTGACCTCGTCAAGTGTGCCGTCAATCTGAAGGTTGTTGTAGTCAACAACAGCAATGAGGTTGTCAAGCTTATGGTTACCTGCGAACATTGCTGCTTCCCAAACCTGACCTTCTTCAATTTCTCCGTCGCCCAAAGCGGTGTAAACGCGGAAATTTTTACCCTTGAGTTTTGCGCCGAGAGCCATTCCGACAGCAGCCGAAACACCCTGACCGAGTGAGCCTGTGCTCATATCAACGCCGGGCGTATAACGCATACTGGGATGTCCCTGAAGGATGGAATCCGGCTTTCTGAGAGTTTTGATGAGGTCAAACGGGAAAAACCCCTTAAGAGCAAGCGCAGAATAAAGCGCAGGAGCGGTGTGACCCTTTGAAAGAACAAAGCGGTCTCTGTCCTCCCACGAAGGATTCTTCGGGTCAACATTCATCTCTTTAAAATAAAGATAGGTAATGATGTCGGCAATTGAAAGTGAGCCTCCCGGATGACCGGACTTTGCGTTGAAAGTACCTTCAATAACACCCATTCTTACCTTACAGGCGAGCTTTTTTAGCTCAGTCTTTTTGGTTGCGTCCAATGTAATTTCCTCCTTTTATTAAAAGTCGATAAGAGCAGACCGCTCTTTCGACATTCATTTGCAGTAATTTCTGATGATATAATCAATCAAATCGGCAACAGCTCCCTTGTTGCAATGGCAGGTAACAAGTTTTGCAATTTTCTTCATACCTTCAGGTGCCTGACCGCAGCAAGCGGGCAAACCGACTGCCTTAAGCATTTCATAATCATTAAAATAATCTCCTATCGCAGCAGTATGTTCCTTCTCTATCCCGAGAATTTCCGCAACCTTCAGAACAGCAACGCCCTTGTTTGTTCCTTCATTGACAAGCTCGAAGGAAAACGGTGAGGTTCTCATAAGGTTCGTTTTAATGTCGCTGTTTTCAGCCGCAAACTTTTCGACCCTTGAGATTATAAACGGAAGGCCGGTGAAAATCGCTTTGCACCAGTCCCCTGTTTGCACGTCGTCAATACTTTTAAAATATTTTATCGGCAACTTACTGGTTTTTGCGAGTATATATGCCGAAAGAGTAGGTCTTACAACACGCGCTTCATAAGGCGCTATGACCTGAACGGTTGCAAAACGAAACTTCTTTGCTGCACTTTTAATAATACCGGTAACTTTTTCATTCACCGGGCTCATCCACAAAATTTTTTCGCTGCTGTAATCATAAACGCCGGCACCGTTGATGAAAACGGCATATCCGGTATTCAATCTGAGGTTGTTGAAATGCTTGCGCATTGATTCAACAGACCTTCCCGAGGAAAGGATAAAATGACCGCCGTAATCGTAAACAAATTTATGTATTGCGTCAAAGTTACGCTTTGGCAGCCTTCTTCTTTTATCATTAAGTGTTCCGTCAATGTCAGAGGCAATAAGCCAGCCGGAAAGCGGAAGCTCTTTTTCTGTCATTTCGCTAATCTCCTTAAAAATGATTGAAAATACTCCGGAAGTTCACTTGTAACCTCAATGTATTTTCGGCTTCTGGGGTGCTTAAAGCCAATCAGTCCGGCGTGCAGACACTGCCCATGAAGCTCAGTTATTACTTTTTTGGGTCCGTAAACCGGGTCACCGGCAACCGGGTGACCGATATAAGCCATGTGTACCCTAATCTGATGTGTGCGACCCGTTTCAAGCTTAACTTTTAAATGGGTAAAGGAACTGAAACGCTCAACAACTTCATAGTGAGTTACTGCGTACCGTGAATTCTTCTCAGTCACGCACATTTTTTTTCGATCAACCGGATGGCGTCCAATCGGAGCATCAACGGTTCCGTCATCACATTTGAATCCGCCGTAGACCACAGTTTGATACTCGCGTGAAAAAGTATGATATTTAATCTGTTCAGCAAGTGATATATGCGCAAAATCGTTTTTTGCAACAATAAGCAACCCACTTGTGTCCTTGTCTATACGGTGAACAATGCCCGGTCTTATTACGCCGTTGATGCCGGAAAGACTGCCCTTGCAATGATATAAAAGCGCATTGACAAGCGTCCCGTCATAGTTACCGGCCGCAGGATGAACAACCATTCCCTTCGGTTTATTGACAACCAAAAGATCATCGTCCTCATATCGTATATCAAGAGCGATATTTTCAGCCTTGACATTAAGCTCACGCGGCTCCGGAATAACAACCGAAATCATCTCTCCGGCCTTCACCTTATAATTTTTTGAAACGACGGCATTGCCCGCCTTGACAGAACCGCCTTCGAGCAGTTTTTGAACCGCTGAACGGGTTAAACTGCTCGAAACAGTGCTGATTACCTTGTCAATTCTTTCTCCTGCCATGTTTTCTTCGACAGGAAACACCATTGCGTCAACCATTCTGCTTTTCCTTCTTGGCTCTGCCTTCTCTTATGATCTCGTAAAGCTCATACCCTATTATCAAAAAAGCACCTACGGTAACAAGACAATCGGCAAAATTAAAAACGTAAAACTTTACAAAAAGAACATCAATATAGTCAATAACATATCCCAGCCTGAAACGGTCAATGAGATTACCGATTCCGCCTGCAATTATTGCCACAAAGCAACAGTAAACCAAGCCAAACTTAACCTTTTTTGAAAGCAAAACTGCAACCAAGGCTATAAGAACAACCACAGTCACAACTGTCATGGCTGAGGCCTTTCCGCCGAGCATTCCCATCATGGCACCGTCATTTTCAACGTAAGTCAGCCTGAGCACACCGGGAATAAGAATCATTTCACCGACAGGCTTTAAATCTGAAACAATAAAGTATTTAATTACCTGATCGGCAGCAGTCAGAAGTGCAATAACTGCAAGGGATATAAATTGAAGCATCGAACCACCTGAAACTGATTATAGCGTATTATTTTTCATCACTGTTTGGCCGGTATATCTGTATCATCCGTAACGGTAAAGCCTGTATTGTTACCGTTATAACCAAGGGATTTTCTGTTACCTTCTGATGAAGCGTTAGATTTACGGCTTTCGTCATCGGAAAGTGAAATATCGCTGAAAATCTGTTTAATATATTCATCGGCATCGGGAATATACGCCATTTTAACCGAATCGTCCTTTCCATTAGACAAAACGGAGTCCGACGATTGAATCACATTGTCAGCCACGGATTCCTCAACAGCAGATATGGCGTCGGCCGGTTCATCATTGACCGGCTTTGCATTGAACGGTTCATCAACATTCTGAAAATCAACAGCGGGCTTCTCAATCGCCTCTTGAGCATCGGTTTCGATTTCAAAGCTCGGTATTTCCAAAGCTTCGAGCCTCGGAAGAACATCATGAAGCGACTGGAGCGTAATGCTCTTGAAAGCTTCGAGCTCCGACTTCGCCGAAGCGATTTCTTTCTGCGCAGCAGCAACTATTTCAGCCTTTTTATCCTGTGCCCTCTTTGCGTCACTATAAGCATCCGCAACGAGCTTTGCAGCTTTTGCGTTCGCATCGTCAATGATTGCCTTGGCTTTTTCGTTGATTTTAGCAATATACTCCTCTGAGTCTTTTTCAAGCTGCGCCATCATTTGCTTAATGTGCGCATTTGCCTTTTCATAGTCATCATCTGCGGCTTTTTTCATCTCGGCAGCATAAGAATCAGCTTCGGCTTTTCCGTCAGAAACAAGCTTTGCAGACTCAGCCTTGGCCTCGGCCAACGTCGCTTCAGCTTCAGTCTTTGCGTTTTTAACGGTTTCATCCGCAACGGCCTGAGCTTTGACAAAAGCAGTTGCAATAGCATTTTTTCCGGCATTATACTCTTCAATTATATCACGCAAAGAGGCAAACTTTTTCTTAAGCTCTGCGTTTTCGGAAAAAAGTTCATTGTAGCTGACATAAACACGCTGCATAAAACTGTCAACTTCGGAAGCTTTGTATGCTCCGCGGCCGGCAGGCGAAAAACTCTGCGCTTTTATCTGATTGGGACCCATCATTTTTTCTTTCCTCCGTTTTTAAATAACAAATTATTTTCGGCTGTCAACTAGCCGTTGAAAAAAATTAAAAGAATGAAGGCCTGTCAACCTGGCCGAAAAAGTCCCCTGAAAGCTCTGCGGCTTCGGGTACAATAAGATAAATCTTATCGGCAATTATCTCAATTTTTGACTTGCATACATATTTTACACCGTCAAGGAAATCAAGAACGCGGCGAACGCTCTCCGTCGGAAGCTTCGTCATATCCGCGAGAGTTACGATTCCCCTGTCGGTCATGCAGTCGGCAACGTTCCTTGCATCATCGGTATCTTCAAGAACAAACAAAGTGACCTTAAGCTTTTTTGTTGCTTTAACCGAATCCATTTTATAAATGTTAGCCGATGAATTCTTTGCAGTACCCGAAGGAACAGACGAAAAAGAAGAACTGCTGTTGTTCTTTTGATACTCCGGAGCAGTAAAACCGGCTCCAAATCCCGAAGTCGGAGCTTCAAAATTATATTTCACCTTTTCCTGAACGGGTTCATCCTCATAGGACTCTTCATCGTCTTCGTCATCATAATACTCATCATCTCCGTAGTTTTCGTCATCATCATAAGTGTCATCGTCTTTCAAAGTTACAAAGTTTTTCAAAGAGCTTTTTATATTATCAAAAAATTTCATTTTATTTCATCCTTTCCTTAATACATACGCGGGCCAAAAATTAAAGAGCCGACCCTTACCATATTTGCTCCGCAGAGAATTGCCTCGTTGAAATCTCCCGACATACCCATCGAAAGAAAACACATAGTTATATTATCTATATTTTGTCTCGATATGTCAACAAACAAATGGTGCATTTTTTCAAAATATTTTGATAATTGAGCCTTTTCTTCACAAATCGGCGGAACAGCCATGAGACCCTTGACTTTAACGTGCCGCATTTCGGTAATTTTTTCAATTAGAGGCATGACCTGATCAAAGGGAATCCCCGTCTTGCTTCCTTCATCGCCGATATTGACCTCGATAAGGCAGTCAGTAGTTTTACCGAGCCTTTCACTTTGTTTTTCAATTTCTGCGGCAAGCTTTGCGCTGTCAAGAGACTGGATCATTGAAACGAACGGAATGATCTGTTTGACCTTATTCGTTTGAAGATGACCGATGAGATGGGCATCGCAGTTTTCAAGACGAAGGTATTCGCGCTTTGAAAGGAACTCCTGAACCTTATTTTCACCTATTAGGTCTATTCCGCTTTTTATCGCATGATTGATAAAAACCGGCTCAACGGTTTTTGTCACAGCCATCAGCTTAATATCCTCGCGCTTTCTTCCGCTCTTTTGCGCAGAAGCTGATATTTGCTCATTGATAAGCGCAAGATTATACTCAATATTCTTAAATCGTTCTTCAACTGATAAGTTTTCCGTCACTTAAATTTCGCCCCTTTACTATAACTCTGTCAAACGCTTTGATTTCCGAACCCAGGGCTACAGAACTCTCACCGTTTTCGTTCTTATTGTTGGCGGGAGGGGTGGCTATCACGTAATTTTCACCGTAATAGATTATCTCAATCGGCTTAAACACAACACGGTTTCCGCTGACTGTATACACACCCTGCTGTCCGCTTTTTTCGTCCTTAACAAGAGCATCGTTGCTTATTCTCAGACCGTTATAGGTTTTAACCGTGATCTGCGCCTTCTCTTTTCTCAAGGAGGAAAGAGCCTCGTTCATTGAGGTACACTTCAGGATAACGCCAACAGTGTCTCCTGCCCTTCCCGAAACACTGTGAACAGACATATCAAGATCGTATATTCCCCTTTCAGGAAAGCTAACCTTAACGTAGTATCCCGTTTTGACCGAAGAAGCTTCGGTGAGCGGAATGTTGCAAAGCAAATACCATGTATGCTGACCGATAATTTTTCCAAATGCACCCTTTGACTTGCTCGACTTGCTTTTGAGCAGTTTTTCAATCTGCGTGTTGTCAATTTCACCGTTAGCAATGCTTTGATAATCGCAGACACTCTCATAGCCGTCAACATTGCTTACAAAATATCCGGCATACTTCGTTGAAACAGCCTTTTTGCTCCCGATAGATTTTAAAAGTCTTTTTCGTTCCTTGCTATACTCTGAAATAATTGAGGAAAAATCAAGCTTCGTTCCCGTTGCAATCTGTCGGGTTGTAATTTTATAGCTGAGATTTCTTACCGCATCATCAATGCCGGTGTAATTTCCGGAATCAATGAGTTTCATGTAATTACCGACAGCTGACGCAATTTCAGAATTAAGTGTCACAACATTTATATGGCTGAGATTGCCTTGATCCTGGAGTTGCTCAAGGTGATCAATCTTATCTTGAAGTTCAACACTTTTGTTGTAAGCCTGAGCTTCGGCTTCGTTTTTGAAGGAAAGAGCGATCGTCTGATTTTTTGCAACGCTCTCACTGTCGGAAACAGCCGGAACATAAACGCGATTATCAGACTTCGTAAGAATAGAAATGTTTTTTTTGCCGCCGGTTCTGTTCTCATCGCGAACCGCAAAGCTGTCAACGGGAACTACCTGCTTTTCTGAAGTTTCAAAAATATACTCGGTAACCACTTTCCCGGAGTAACTAAAGTACACGCCCTGAATGACATATATCAGAACAATCGCCGCAGCAACCGAAAGCAATATGACCACCGTTTTAAAGTCTTTAGACTTTTTCATTCGTTTCACCCTTAGACTTTTCAATAATTTCAAGGCTCTTTTTTAAAAGTGAATCCGATGATTCTCTGTCAATATAAAGCCAGTTTATATTCTTGTTTTTTCTGAACCACGAAAGCTGACGTTTAGCATAGCGGCGAGTTTCCCGCTTTAAGTTTTCAATTGCTTCATCGAGTGATATTTCACCGCTTAGATACGGCAAAAGCTCCTTATAGCCGATTGCCTGCTTTGCTGTTGAGGAATAGCCATGGGAAAAGAACTGCTTTGCCTCCTCAATAAGGCCGCTTTGAAGCATAATATCTACCCGTCGGTTAATTCTTTCATAAAGGAATTCGCGATTTTCAGCGTTCAAACCGATCATGCAAAACGTATAAGAACTTTCATCAAGGTGAGAAAGCTCACGCTGGCGTGTCATAGTCAGTCCGGTTGAATAATACAGCTCAAGAGCACGAATGATTCGCTTTGAGTCATTCGGATGAATTTTTTCGGCGTTCGCTCTGTCAAACTCAAGAAGCTCATTATACAAAGCCTCACATCCGTCTTTTTCCATTCTTTCAGTCAGTTTCTCGCGGATATCGCTTTTTTCATAGTCAAGGAAGCTCGTATTGTTCACAACGGTATCAACATAAAGCCCTGTTCCGCCGGCAATGACCGGCAATTTTCCGCGGCTGAGAATGTCTTCAATGCAGTCGGCTGCAAGCTCCTTATAGCGCGCAACGCTGAAGCTTTCCCACGGTTCAACAAAATCAATCAGGTGGTGAACAACACCGTCTGCTTCTTCTGCTGTAACCTTAGCCGTTGCAATATCCATTTTTTTATATATCTGCATTGAATCTGCGGATATTACTTCTCCGTTAAGCGTCTTAGCAATTTTGATTGCAAGCGAACTTTTTCCGCCGGCAGTGGGACCGACAACGACAACAACAAGCGGTTTCAACATATACCTCCGTGGATTCAGGCTGATTACTGAATTCTTCCGAATTGCTTTTCAAGCTCATACCGGCTCATCTCAACAAGAACCGGACGACCGTGCGGACAATAGCGTACATCATCATTATATAGAACCCTTTCGGCAAGTGCCTTCATTTCTGCGGTTGAGTTTTTGTATCCGGCCTTGATTGCAGCTTTGCAGGCCGCCGTATGATATATCCGATCAACCTTTTCAGCCTGAACATCGGTTTTTGAAAGCGAAAGATTTGACGCAATTTCCAAAACAACGTCCTCAATATCATCGGCTTCAAGAATCATAGGACATTCCCTGACAATTACCGCACCGTTACCGAAGTCTTCAACAAGAAAGCCGCATTCGGAAAATACATCAAGATTTTCAAGAATGGTGCTGTATTCGCTTTTGCTTAGCGTAATTGTAATTGGTGCCAGAAGTGCTTGTGAAGCACATTCTTTCCGTTTCTCCTTCATCTGATTAAAAATTACACGCTCATGCGCTGCATGCTTGTCAATTATGCATACCTTACCGTCATATTCGCAGATTATATAGGTTTTAAAAGCTTCGCCGATAAGTCTTAACGGCTTTGGCGGCTTTTTATCCGAAATCACGACCTTCTGTTGTTCGGCAGGTGCAGCAGGAGCATTTTTAAAATCTTTCTTTTCTTTTTGCTGCGTGACTATTTGCTTTACATTTGTGTCAATCGGAGGGGATGTTTGCGGCCGTACCGAGGCCGAAGCCGCAACGACCTTAGAACTTTCAGCCTTCTTTGACTTATATGCATTTATTAAATCCGGCTCATTTTGTTCGGTTACGGGCGTAACACGCTCATTTTTTGGTGAGGAAAGAACAGTCTGACGAAAACTGTTTGACGGCATACTCTGCCAAAAATCCTGTTTGGACTTCTGCCGAGGCTTAGTCTCGTTGCGTTCAGCAGGTTTTCCGCTGCTTTCACGTTTTCCGCCGTCAACCATGTATAACTGTGATACTTCGGTTTTGGTTTTCTGAGCAATTTTGGCAAGATCTATCTGAACACGGGTGTCATACTCGGCAAGAGCGTTCTTCACTGCGTAGTACACAGCCGAAGAAACCCTTCTCTCATCGCTGAATCTGACCTCGGTTTTTGCCGGGTGAACGTTTACATCAACGGTACGGGGCTCAACAGTGATATTGAGAACACAGGACGGAAATTTGCCAACCATAATCGAATTTTTGTAGGCGTTCTCCATTGAAGCTGCACAGGAACGTGAGCGAATAAAGCGACCGTTAAGAAAGAAATACTGCATGGCTCTTGTTGACCGCGCCGATGAAGGCCTGCAAACAAAACCGGATACGCCGATTCCGTCAAGTTCATACTGCGTCTCAAGCATACCTTCGGCAAACACGCGGCCGAAAGTTGAATAAATCACCGAAAGAAGTTTTCCGTCTCCCGGAGTTATAAGTGCCTGCTTTCCATCTCTGACGAAGAGAAAGCTGATTTCGGGATGCGACAGCGCAAGTTTGTCAACAACGTCTGCAACGGCATTTGCCTCGCTGACGTCCTTTTTCAAAAACTTCATGCGCGCAGGCGTGTTATAAAACAAGTCCCTGACAACAATAGTCGTTCCGTTCGGACAGCCTGCGGTTTCGAATTTTGTCTGTTCACCGCCCTCGATGTTATAGAGGGTTCCGTCTTTTTCTTCAGCCGACTTTGTGAACAGCTCAATTTTTGCAACAGCGGCAACGCTTGCGAGCGCCTCGCCGCGAAATCCAAGCGTGAAAATACTGTTCAGATCCTCGGCACTTCTGAGCTTGCTTGTTGCGTGGCTCAGAAAAGCTTTCGGAACATCATCATGAGTTATTCCGCAGCCGTTATCGGTAATTCTGATGTATGTAATTCCACCGTTCCTGATTTCGATCGTAACAGCCGTTGCGCCGGCGTCAATCGCGTTTTCGGCAAGTTCCTTAACAACAGAAGCCGGTCTTTCAACAACCTCACCTGCCGCAATAAGCTCCGCAATGTGCTTCGGCAGAACGTTGATTCTTCCCATGTATTTTCACCATCCTTTAATATAGTTTTGAGCTTTTATTTATTCAATAGCATCGGCGTTTTTCATTACTATGAAAAGCTCCTTGTCTTCGCCGAACAGATTCTTGAGATACTTATATAAATCCTCTTCATTCACGAAAACCGAATACTGATACGGTTTAACAAAGGAAAGCTTTTCCAAGAAGTATAGCTTTCCGTCTTGATTGAAAAGCAAGCCTGCATGAACGGGTTCAAGATGAAATTTTGGATAATCGTCCTCGGTATAAACGGTTATGTGCTTAATTTTAACAGTTTCTCCGAATGTTACGCCGTATTCATTCCATGAGCTTTTGAGCTTATCAATACACTCTTGTTGGGTCATGTCAGAGCTAATTTCAATCGGCTGATACAGTGTATTGAAAAGTGCCCTGTCAGCCTTGAAAAAATGAGTCTGAGCTTCTTCAGGCGAAAGCTCAAAAATCATGCTCATCTCGTTTTCCGCCTCAAACACAACTTTTTTTGAGCTGACAAAATCTTTATAAAGAAGAAATGCGGTCAGTTTGCAGTTGTAACCCATAAAGACAGGATATTTCTTTCTCCATAGCTCGTCAAGCATGTCTTCATCATAGGAGACGGGTGAAAGGTCAAAAGCTTCATACCCGGACAGAACCAAGGTCGTGTTTTCAACGGTTTCGTTGTATTCATTAAGGTCATCAAAAAACATATCGACCGTGTTTTTAGGTACATTGCACGAGAGAAGAATGTTTTTCAATTCGCTTTGAACATTTGAATCAACAAGGTTTGAATATCCGGTGCCGACTTCATTCTTGGAATCAGGCAAGTTGGCTTTTCCGCATGAAGCGAGAAGCATAACAACAAAAACCAATATTACTGAAACGAATCTTTTCATCAAAAATTCTCCTGTTTTATATCTGCTTTCCCTTTGCTTTCTGTGCAAGGCGATAAAGCGTTGTAAGCGCCTCAAGAGGGGTCAATGTGTCGGCATCAATGTTCTTAAGTTCGTCAATAATTTCATCATCTATACCGGATTCAAGCGACATTTGAAGCGGATTTGAATCGTGTTCTTCATCAGAAGCAAACTCCGGCCGTTCAAACTCAACCGTCTTTTGGTTCAGTTTCTCAAGCTCGGCAAGAATTTCCCGTGCACGGCTGACAACGCCGGACGGCACACCGGCAAGTTTTGCAACCTCAATTCCGTAGCTGCCGTCGGCAGGGCCGCGGACTATGCGGCGCAGGAACGTGATCGTACTGCCGCGTTTTTTGACGGAAATATTGTAATTCTTAACACCGTCAAGCTTGCCTTCAAGCTCTGTAAGTTCGTGGTAATGAGTTGAAAAGAGTGTCTTTGCGCCAATTTTCCGCTTGTCGGAAATATACTCAAGCACGGCTCTTGCAATACTCATTCCGTCAAAGGTTGAAGTTCCCCTTCCGACTTCGTCAAGGATGATAAGACTGTTTTTGCCGGCCGATTTGAGTATTGAAGCAACCTCGTTCATTTCAACCATAAATGTTGACTGACCAGAAGCTAAGTCGTCGGAAGCCCCGACGCGTGTATAAATACTGTCAATTATCGAAAGCTCGGCGTGTTTTGCGGGAACAAAAGAGCCGATTTGAGCCATAAGACAAATGAGCGCAACCTGACGCATATAGGTTGATTTTCCGGCCATATTCGGTCCGGTGATTATTGCACAGCGGTTTTCGCCGCAGTCAAGGCGCGTATCATTCGGAACAAACGGCGAATCGGTCAGCATTTTTTCAACGACCGGATGACGGCCGTCAACAATTTCAATCGCCGTGTTGTCGTTCATATTCGGACAAACATAGTTATTTTCAATCGCAACAGCGGCAAGCGAGCAAAGAACATCGGCTGTTGCAACTGCCGAAGCCGTCTGCTGAATACGGTTATACTCATTAGCGACCGCTTTTCTTACCTGACAGAAAATTTCATATTCAAGCTTCACCGAGCGCTCCTGTGCACCGAGAACCTTGCTTTCAAGATCCTTCAGTTCCTGTGTGATATACCGTTCACAGTTGGCGAGTGTCTGTTTTCTTATGTAGGTGTCCGGAACAAGTGATTTATATGAATTGGTAACTTCAATGTAATAACCGAACACCCTGTTATATCCGATGCGAAGCTTCGGAATACCTGTTCGCTCCTTCTCGGCTGTTTCAATGTCGGTGATGTATTTTTTTCCGTTGCGCTCAATGTCACGCAACGAATCAAGCTCTTCGTTGAAACCGTCCTTTATCATTGAGCCTTCCCTAACGGTGAACGGTGCCTCCGGATCAATGGCGGCGTCAATAAGCTCGTGCACATCTTCAAGCAGGTCAACACAGGAATGAAGCTGCTTGAGATAAGTGCTTTTCATTTTTGAAAGTGCAGCTTTAACAAGCGGCAGCTGTTCAAGCGTTTGTTTTAAAGAGTTGAGTTCTCTTGCATTGGCGGATTCGTAAACCACACGGGTCACAAGCCGCTCAATGTCAAATATGTTGGAAAGGGCAAACTGCATTTCAGAAAGGCTGACACCGTTTGAAACAAGCTCTTCAACGGCGTTCTGCCTTTTTGTAATCATTGCATAATTGATCAGCGGCTTTTCAAGCCACGTTCTGAGGAGCCTTTTGCCCATTGATGTTTTCGTTTTGTCAAGTACCCACAAAAGTGAGCCTTTCTTTTCTCGGTTGCGCATTGTCTCAACTATTTCAAGATTGCGCTTTGTTGAAAAATCAATTTTCATGTATTGATTTTCCGAGTAAAAATTGATGTCGGTGATATTCTCAACGTTGTTCTTTTGAACGTCCTTGAGATATCTTATCGCCGCGCCGACGGCAATGACCGCGCTGCGGCTTTCTTTAAGCGAGGACTGCGCAAGCTTTTCCTCGTCAAAATGACCGGTACATTCCTCAAGACAGGAAGAATAGTCAAAATATTCATCCGGATAAACCTCACATGAGGCTTCCATACGCTTTGAGATGAAAGAAGAAACTGCCTTGTTCTCGGCACAAGTACGATTAAGAATGATTTCGCTCGGTGAAAAAACTCCGAGTTCGTTGATAAGGTTTGTCTGCATACCCTTTCCTTCAAACGATGTTACATTCAAAACACCGGTCGAAATATCCGTAAAGCAGATTCCTGCGTTGTTGTCAGAAAGATATACGCTTGTAAGATAGTTGTTTTTTGAATCGTCGAGCATGCTGTTTTCAATAACACTGCCCTTTGTTACAACACGAATGACGTCACGCTTGACAAGTCCCTTCGCAAGTGCCGGATCCTCAGTCTGTTCGCAAATTGCAACCTTATATCCCTTTGAAACAAGCTTAGCAATGTAGCTGTCTGCACTGTGGAATGGAACGCCGCACATAGGAGCGCGCTCTTCAAGACCGCAGCTTTTTCCGGTCAGAGTCAATTCGAGCTCACGCGAGGCAGTTTTTGCGTCATCGAAAAACATTTCATAAAAATCGCCGAGACGGAAGAACAAAATGGTATCCGGATATTCCTGTTTGATTTCAAGATATTGCTTCATCATAGGCGTCATTTCGGCCATTTTGTTCATTCCTCCTTCGGGCAATTTATGCTAAAAGCTCAAACTCAGTGATGATGGCAATCTGAAGAGCAGCTGTCGCAGTCACATCCGCAGCCGTGCTCTTCTTCGGGCTCACAGGTTTCGGGGTCTGCTCCGTTGACGCAAAGGCCGAGAATCTGCATAACATAGTTCATCATGGCGTCGATTTCCTGCCTTGCAGCTTCATACTCCTTCATTTTTTCGTTGCCCATGAACTTGTCATAGACTTCATTGAACTGGCGCTCATAATCAGCCATCTTCTCGGAATCGGGCTTTTCCTGAGCGGCTTCGCGCTGATAGTTCATCTGAACGAGCTGAATCTGACCCATAAGCTCAAGAAGCTCGCTGTCCTTTTCGTTCTCTTCTCTTGCCTTTGCAAATCTGAGATATCTTTCATCCTGCTGAATTGCAGCACCGAGTTCGCGTGTAAGTTTGATTACATCCATGTGAAATACTCCTTGTGAAAATTATTTATTGATATACGCAAAAGCGTTTTATCCGAGTTTAATGAACTTGCCTTTAAGTATCCATGTCTTCGGCTCTGTTACTTGGACAACGGCAAACTGACCGATCAAGTCATCGCCGCCTTCAAATTCAATAATAACATTGCCTTCGGTTCTGGCACTTAAAAGACCGGTGTTTTCGTTACGCTCCTCAACAAGAACGCGGTATTGTTTTCCTTTCATCGCCGCAGTACGCTGCGAAGCAATTTTTTCCTGAAGGTCTGTAAGTTCACGAAACCAGCGTGATTTTTCTTTTTTTGGGACTTCATCCGCCATCGCCGCGGCTTTCGTTCCCGGCCTCGGCGAAAAAATGAATGTGAATAAAGATGTATATTTGACCTCTTCAAGCAAAGAAAGCGTGTCGCAAAATTCCTCATAAGTTTCCCCGGGAAAACCGACAATTATATCACTCGTTACAGAAAGCTCCGGCATAAGCTCATAAGCATATTTTATAAGGCCGAGATACTTTTCGCGGTCATAATGACGGTTCATTTCCCTGAGAACGCGGTCGTTGCCCGACTGAACAGGCAGATGCAGGTGCTTTGCAACTTTTTTGCAGTCTGCCATTGTTTCAAGCAGTTCTCCCGTACAATCGCGCGGATGTGAGGTCATGAAGCGAATGATAAAGTCACCTTCAAGGTCGTTGACTGCCCTGAGAAGAGCCGGAAAACGAAAATTTTCGGGCTTGTCCTTGTTATATGAATTAACGTTCTGACCAAGCAAAGTGATTTCTTTGTATCCGGCCTTGACAAGGTGACGGACTTCTTCCACCACCAGTTCAAAATCACGGCTGCGTTCTCTGCCCCTGACGTAAGGAACAACACAGTAAGAACAAAAATTGTTGCAGCCATACATGATCGGTACCCATGCTTTGAATGCGCCGTCTCTTCTAACCGGAAGTCCTTCAATAATGTTTCCGTCTCCCCCGGAGAGATCAAAAACTCTCTTTCCGCAGCAAAGGCAGTTATAAATAAACTCCGGAAGCTTATGAAGAACGTGTGTGCCGAAAACTATGTCAACGTAGCGAAAACTCTTCTTGATTTTTTCCGCAACATATTCCTGCTGCATCATACAACCGCAAAGTGCAATAATCATATCCGGTTTTGCCGTCTTATACTTTTTAAGAGCACCGACATTGCCAAAGACACGATCCTGAGCGTGTTCACGAATCGCGCAGGTGTTATATAAAACAAGGTCGGCGTCCTCAACGTTTTCGGTCAATTCATACCCAAGCGAACAAAGAATTCCTTTGAGCTTTTCGCCGTCGGCAACATTGCCCTGACAGCCGTAGGTGTGGACAAATGCCTTCGGTGCCGAGGATGGGAAACGCGAAGAAAGAACCGTTGTAACAAGCTTTGTATATTCCTTTTGCTTTTCAAGCTCTTCTTCGGGAACCGAAAAGCTTTTCTTTGAAGTGTTCTGAGTTTCCAAATTTAATCCTCCGAGGATAGCTGCTGAGCATATGAGAGCAGCTTTTTAATTCTGTGGTTGACAGCCGAGCGGGAAAGCGGCGGCGAAAACATCTCTCCGAATTCGCGAAGACTGGCGTCGGGGTTTTCAACCCTTGCCTTTGCAAATGCCTGCAATTCCTCATCCAGTTCAAAAAGCTTTCCGCTGTCAATGAGCTTTTGAATTTCTTTAATTTGTGTATAGGCTGCCATTGCTGTTTTTGCAATATTAGCACTGTCAAAATTTGCGCGCCTGTTTGAAACGTTGCGAAAGTCCTTGTATATTTTAATGTTCATAATTTCAAATGCGGAATTATGCGCACCCATAATGTTGAGAAGATCCTCAATGCTTTCGCTCTCTTTTATGTAGATAATGTTCACGTATCTTCTAACCATGTGTTTTGCATTAAGATCATATTCCGAAAGAAGCTTCATTAAATCAAGGCTGAGAGTCCTGAAGGGAACAACAAATTCGAGATGGTATCCCTTGTTCGGGTCGCTGAGCGTTCCGCTCGAAAGAAAAGCTCCGCGCAAAAAAGCGGCATCGCAACAGTTAAGCAGCTCATTGTCGTTTCCGCTTTCGTTCAAAAGATTGCCGCGGTTAATTCTTGTGAAAGATTCATTTCCGCTCGTTGAAAAGCACGAAAGAACCTTTTCAATTTCATCTTCATCTTTCACACTTACGGTATATTTTCCGGCTTTTGAAACAGAAAAATCAGCCTCAACTCCGGCTTCAGCTTTAAGAAGTGCAGCGTATTTGCGTGCGACGACTTCGTGCTCCGTCATTATTGAAATCGCTCCGCGTCTGAAATCACGGCCGAAAAGCAGCATTCCATATGCCATTGCATGACGGCAGCAAGACGACATATCTTCAATTTTTGAAAGTTCCTCTTTAACAGATAGAGAAAATGACATATGCTACCTCACTTGAGAATATCTCTGTGACTTACAGACGAGGAATAACCCTTATCCCTGAAATGTTTATACAATAGTTCAGCAAAAGTTACGGAGCGGTGATGACCTCCGGTGCAGCCGACTGCAATTATCAGCTGGCTTCTGCCCTCTTTAACGCAAAGCGGCAGCGAAAAGTCAACAAGCTCAAAAAGTTTTTTTTCGTATTCCTGTGATTCCGAAAAGCCAATAACGTAGTCACTGACTGCCTTATCAAGACCGGTAAGCGATTTGAGTTCGGGAATATAGAACGGATTCGGAAGAAAACGCACATCAAAAACAAAGTCTGCGTCATTCGGTATTCCGTGCTTAAAGCCAAATGACATGGTATGAATATGAATCGCCGTCTCACCTTTTTCGGAAAACATCGAAAGAACGCGGACACGGCATTGAATCGCCGAAAGATTAGAGGTTTCAAGAAGAAAATCCGCTGAGCTCCTTGCTCTTGAAAGCATTTTTCTCTCGCGCACAATAGCGTTGGCAACCGAATCATAATTGCCCTGAATCAGCGGATGCTTACGCCTTGTTTCCTTGTAACGTTTGATGAGAACATCATCGCTTGCGTCAATAAACATCAGCTTATATTCAACCTGTAATTCTTTTAGTTCGTCAAGTGCTTCAAAAAGTTCAGAGAAGCTTTCGCCTGCGCGAACGTCGGAAACAACAGCAACCCTCTTGTGCTCCTTTGAATTGGTCAAAAGCTCGGCAAAAACGGGAATCAGCTTTGCAGGAAGATTGTCAACGCAAAAGAAACCCAAGTCTTCAAGAGAGTTGACGACGCAAGACTTTCCTGCGCCCGACATGCCGGTTATAATTATGAATTCCACTATAAACCACCGTCAAATCCTTTTAATTTCCGTTTCAAGCGTAACGCCGAACTTTTCAAAAACAGTATCTCTGCAAAACTCGATTAGAGCTGTAACATCACTGCAAGTTGCATTTCCAACATTGACAATGAAGCCGGCGTGCTTTTTGCTGACAGCAGCGCCGCCGATTGTCTTTCCTTTAAGGCCGCTTCGTTCGATAAGTTCACCGGCGAAATATCCCTCCGGGCGTTTAAAAACGCTGCCGGCACTCGGGTAATTAAGCGGCTGCTTGTCAATTCTTTTTTGAAGCAGTTCATTCATTCTGCTTTCGATTTCATCCTTGTGCCCTTTGCGGAGTTTGAAGGTCACATTGGTGATTATAAAACCGTTTTCGCTGTAAGCACTCCTGCGGTAGCCAAATTCAAGCCGTTCTTCTTTAAGTGAGCCGAAATTTCCCCGGTAATCGATGTGTGAACAGGAATAAACAACGTCCTTCATTTCTCCGCCGTAGGCTCCGGCATTCATGAAAGCGGCGCCGCCGACCGTTCCCGGAATGCCATAGGCAAATTCAAGACCGGTAAGTTCCTTTGAAAGTGCATACTTGCAAAGAGCGGAAAGTGAAGCACCTGCCTTAGCAACAATCGTTGTTTCGTCAGGCATTTCAATTGAGTCAAAGCCCCTTCCGAGATGGATTACAGGCTTTGTAATTCCATCGTCACTCACAAGAAGGTTACTGCCGTTGCCGAGAACAAAATACTCAATTTTATTCTCGCAACATTTTTCGACAATTAGAGCCAGCTCCAAAGGGCTTAGCGGCTCAATAAAGAGGCTCGCATCTCCGCCGATGCGAAACGAAGTGTGAAGCCTCATAGGCTCATTTTCACGATATCGAATTGAGTTTTCTTCGAGAAAACCTTTTAAATCAAACAAAGCATTTCCTCCGTTTAATAGGAAACCAAAGCAGCACCGATTATTCCGGCATCATTGCCGAGCTTTGCGCGGCAGATTTCCGTCTGAGTATCCGAATAGCGGCTGTATCTGAATTTTTCAATATGCTTGCGCAGCGGAGCAAGAAGCGTTTCGCCCTCGTTGCAGATTCCTCCGCCGAAGCAAATCATTTCAGGCTGAAAAATATTTATTATATTTACTGTTCCAACGGCAACATATTCAATGTATTTTTCAACAACCTTGCATCCCCATTCATCGCCGGCACGCATAGCGTCAAATGCAGTTCTTCCGTTCACATTGTCAAGCGAACCTGAGGCAAGCGACCACATTTTGCTGTCTCTGTGGTCGAGCATAGCCTTCTGGGTTTGTTCAACGAGAGCGGTGGCCGAAGCATATGCTTCCCAACAGCCGATTCTTCCGCAATTGCAGGGAATACCGTTCATTTCAATAACCATATGACCGAGCTCGCCGCCTGCCTCGTTGCAGCCGGCCATGACCTTTCCGTCATTGATTATTCCGCCGCCGACACCGGTTCCGAGTGTTACGGCAATGAAGAGCTTTCTGCCCTTTCCGACGCCGGCAATCGCTTCGCCGAGAGCGGCGCAATTGGCGTCATTTTCAAGGTAGACTTTTGCGTCAACAAGCTTGTTTATAAGCTCGACCGCCGGGACCTGATTAAAATAAAGATTGTTTGCATATTCAATAACGCCTTTCTCTTTGTTGACGTTTCCGGGAGTTCCGATTCCGATGCTTTCAACTTCGTCAAGGCTGATTCCGGCGTCGGAGACAGCCATCTTTACAGCCTTTACTATATCAGCCATGATTTCTTCAGCCGGGCGCGGCACATTAGTTTTGAGCTTTCCCCTGCCGATAATATTATAGTTCTCGTCAATAACACCAACCGCAATATTTGTTCCACCGAGATCAACACCGACTCTATACTTCTTGTTCATATTCCACACTCCTTAAAAATTGCTCCAAAGTTCGATTTCATCCTCCTGAGGAATCACATCCTCAACCATTCCGAGATTATGCATGAGTTCACGAGCGGCGTTATATCCCATTTTTTTCTGTCTGTTGTTCATCGCCGCAACTTCAATGATGATTGCAAGGTTTCGTCCCGGCTTAACAGGAACGGTCGTTGAAGGAATACTTACGCCGAGAATATCGGTACTTTCACTTTCAAGTCCCATTCTGTCGTAGACCTTTTCGGAATCCCAAGGCTCAAGCTCAATAATCATATCAATTTTTTCTGAAAGCTTAACGGCACCCATACCGAAAATCCTTCGTGCATTGATAAGTCCGATGCCGCGAAGCTCGATAAAGTGGCGGATATTATCCGGAGCAGAACCGACAAGTGTCTTTGCACCTGTTTTTTTGATTTCAACGGCATCATCGGCAATAAGACGGTGTCCTCTTTTTATAAGTTCAACGGCAGTTTCGCTCTTACCGACGCCACTGTCGCCGAGCATCAGAACCCCTTCGCCGTAAACCTCAACAAACACGCCGTGCCTGGTAATGCGTTCAGCCAGTTCAACATTGAGATAAGCGATAACGTTCGCCATCGTGTTGGATGTCGTGTCCGTTGTTGCAAGCACCGGAACTTTAAATTCCTTTGCCAGCGCAAGAATATCGTCGGGACATTTGATTCCGCGGGTAAAAATTATAGCGGACGGAGCTTTCGAAATGAAGTTATGCAGCCGTTTTGCCCGCTCCTCGGGCGTCTGCCTATTTATGTATTCAACCTCGGAAATTCCGAGGAAGTTGATCCTTGCCGGATCAAAAAACTGGTCATATCCCGCAAGGATCAGACCCGGGCGGTTAACGTCCGGAGTAGAAATCATAATATCCTCGGCGGCAAGTGGAAGAAATATAGTTTCAAACGAAAGTTCTTTTATAAGCTTCGCCAAAGATACCGAATATTTTGACGCCATACTGCTCCTCCTTAGGCATAGATATACTTGTATAGTATATAATAAATATTTCTATCTGCCAAGGGTTTTTTGAATTTTTTTGAACTTTTTTATCTGAGATTCCAGATTTCGTCCGCATATTCTTTAATTGTTCTGTCAGAAGAAAAGAAGCTGCTGTTCGCGGTGTTAAGCAGCGATTTCCTAAAATATTCCTTCTTGTTCTTGTAATCACGTGCGGCACGCAGAAGCGTTTCAACAAACGATTCTAAATCCGCAAGAACCATATAACGATCGTTTTCAAAAAGCAGCGTCCTTATTTTTTCAAAGCATTCGTCTGCTTCGGAAAATGTTTCATCTGTAAGAGCATCAACGGCAGCTCTGACCACATCGCTTGCTTTATAAATCTCGCGCGGATTATAGAATTCTTTGCACTGTGAAACCTCCTCTTCGCGAAGTCCGAAGATATAGTTTTTTTCCTCACCGGCAAGCTTTACTATCTCAATATTCGCTCCGTCAAACGTTCCGAGTGTCGGTGCACCGTTCAGCATAAACTTCATATTTCCGGTTCCGCTCGCCTCGGTTCCTGCAAGAGACAGCTGGAGAGAAAAATCAGCCGCCGGAATAAGCTTTTGCGCTTTTGAAACGTTGTAGTCGCTGACAAAAACGATTTTCAGTCTGTCTCCGATTGAGCTGTCTGAATTGATTCGGTCGGCAAGAACGTTTATAAATTCAATAATAAGCTTTGCTTCCTTATAGCCTGAAGCGGATTTACCCGAAAAAATAAAGCTGAGCGGCGGAAGATCAGAAAGCTTTTCTGCCTTCATCTGTGTATAAAGATAAAGAACACCCATTGCACAAAGAAGCTGTCTTTTATATTCATGAATTCTCTTAATCTGAATGAAAAATATGCTCTCATCATTCAAAGAAACGTGCTCATTTTTCCGTATATAGGCACACAGTCTTTTCTTGTTAGATCGGCGAATCTCATAAAGCCCTTCAAGCACTTCATCATTCTCGCAAAATTCCGATAGCCTTGAAAGTGCCGAAGGCTCCTTGACAACGTCTGTTTTCAAAAGCTTGCAAAGATAGTCGTAAAGCTCATAATTTGAAATTGCAAGCCAACGCCGGAAAGTGATTCCGTTCGTTTTGTTTGAAAAGCGTTCCGGATAGAGCTGATACCATTGAGAAAGTGTGTTCTTTGCAATTATTGCGCTGTGAATTTTGGCAACACCGTTGATGTGTCCGCAGACGTAACAAGCAAGATTAGCCATGTGAATCATTCCGTCTTTCAGAATTAGGCACTCGTTGAGTCTGACTGTCCTCTTTTTCAGCTCGGAGACCAATCTGGCGTTGATTTTTACGATTACGTCATATACTTGAGGCAAAAGAGTCGAAAAAAGCTTTTCATCCCATTTTTCGAGGGCTTCATTCATCACCGTGTGGTTAGTATATGAAAAAATTTCGGTTGCCAAAGTAAAAGCCTCTTCAAAGTCTTTTCCTCTCTTCATCAGCAATCTGATAAATTCCGCAACAGCAACTGTGGGATGAGTGTCGTTGAGCTGAACCGCAACAAGCTCCGGCAGTGATTCATAGTGCCTTTCATCATAACACTCCGTCAGTATATTCTGAAGTGCAGCGGTAACAAAAAAATACTGCTGGCGGAGTCTGAGACGTTTTCCCTCTTCGTCAGAATCGTTTGGATAGAGAAAAGCTGTAATTGCTTTGGCATTTATATCGCTTTCAAATGCCTTAGCATATTCATGGCTCTCAAAGGAACGGAAATCGGCATCGACTGTACTTTCACATGAATAAAGGCGCAGTCTGTTCACTTTTTTGTTCTCGTAGCCTGGAATAAGATAATCATACGGAACTGCTTTTACTACCATGTCCGAAAAAACAACGTCAACAGCTTCTCCGTCTCTGCGAATACCAAGCGGATCGCCCATTTTTTTCCAATCGTCCGGGTATTCAGTCTGCTTAAAATCTTCAATTTTTTGCTTGAACAAGCCGTAATCATATTTAATTCCGTAGCCGTCAAGATTTAGATCCATGCTTGCAGCACTGTCAAGAAAGCATGCAGCCAGTCTGCCGAGTCCCCCGTTTCCAAACGCAAGATCGGGCAGAGAATCAAATTCATCAATACTCCTTGAATTCTTTTCAAAAAGCTTTTCAGCCTCCCTCAAAACACCAAGGTTCTGCAAATTCGACTTAATAAGAGAGCCGACAAGAAATTCTGCGGAAAAATAAGCTGCTCGCTTTTTCTTCAGCGCCCTGAATTCATTCTGAAGCATTATTGCATTTACTGTTCTGCTTGTTACATCATAAAGCTCACGCACATCCAACTCGCAAAGCTCTTTTGAATACCTCTGTTCAAGTATCTCATTGAATACTTCTGAAAATTTCATAATATCACCCGTCTTATTATTGACGAAGCGCCGGTAATTATGAAAAATAAAAACCGCAAAATACGAAAGAACGTTGCATTCGTCTTTTGCGGTCATTTTTCAAAAATTAAGCTCTGCGAATCATTCAGCTTGTTCGGCAAGCTCACGCTGTTTTTGGTTTTCGGTAACAGTTCTTGTTACCTCGTCCATGAAGGAGCCGTGGAGTTTGAACTTTGCTGAGAAAATAATAAGTGAGATAATAAAAAGCACAGTAGGAATTACGCAAAGCATTGCAGTGATTCCGTTTTTAACAGCATTCGAGTTGTTCATGTGAAGCTCTTCCTTATAGCCGGTGAGACCGATCGTTGCAAAGAGGATAATTGTCTGGACGGTATAGGCCATTTTTTGAAGAAAGCCCTTCATTGAGAACGTTATGGACTCAGCTCTAAAGCCCATTTTGAACTCGCCGTAGTCAACGATGTCAGCAAGGAAAATCGTTTGAGCTATAAACATTGAAGAGATACCGATCGCACCGATAATATAGCAGATATTGAGCCCTGCAAGACTTCCGGCAAAGGAGCAAACCGTCATGCCTGCATAGCCGACAGCGGCAACGCCGAGCGAAACCTGATATGCGCGGCGTTTTGACATATACTTGGTAAGGAAAGGAAGCAAAAGCATACCGATAACTGAACCGATTGCAGAAGCCGTGCTGAACGCCGACTGCTTTTTGATATCGCCGACAACAACGTCAAAATAATAGGTTGCCACACCCGACGTGAGGTACCAGCCTGCGTTTGAAATCATTGCAAAGAGCATGAATATCAGCAACTGGTCGTTACTCTTAACAATTTTTATCGCACGTCCAAAAGAAAACTTTTCATTAGAGGTAGTTGTCACACGCTCTTTTGTTGTTCCGACACAAATAAGGGCGAAAACAATGAGGCAAATCGAGCATATAAGTGCGCAGAAGAAAAAGCTGCGTTCATCGGAAACCTTAACGTACTCCTGTTTTTCTTCGTCAAAAACCGTCGTTACACTGAAGGCAGACATGAGAAGCGGCGCGCCAATCGTTACAAGACCTTGGCCGATGCCCGAAAAAGCCCTTGCAACCGTTGAAATCAGGTTGCGCTCCTTCGGGTCGCTGGTGAATGACGGAACCATTGACCAATAAGGAATATCGGCAAGAGTGTTTGTCATTCCCCAAAGCACATATGTAATTGCAACATAAACGCATAGTCCTGCCCCGCTGAGTTTGAACGGATTGCTGAAAAGGAAAACCAAAACAATTGCATTAAGCGAAGCACCGGTCAAAATCCACGGGCGGTACTTACCCATCTTTGTATGGGTATTATCAACAATCGTTCCCATCATCGGGTCATTGATGCCGTCCCAAAGTCTTGCGATCGGGGTCAGAATAAGCAAAAACGTATTGCTGACCTTCATTGTGGTCAAATACTTAGCAAGGAAGGAATAAAACATTCCGTAGCTAAGATCGAGACCTACGGCACCGACGCCGTAGCCAAGCTTTCCTTTGATGAATTTCAAAGCGTTCATTGTTATACTCTCCTTTGATGACTTCGTCATCTTGATTTATTTGTTATGATGACAAAGCACCATTATTTATAGGCTCAGGGCAGGTACATTTATAAATTCCTGCTTTCCTTTTTTCGTAGTACAAACAGAAAAGCAGTAAGATTCAATTTTCTTTACGGTATAGCAAAGACCGTTTTTTTCAAAGTAGCTCTTCCGACATTCCTTTGAAAAATCAAGTGTTCTGAAATCGAATGCAATTCCGACACCGGTCTGCTTCAGATAGCTTTCTTTAATTGCCCAAAGGCGGGTAAAATATAAGTCCGGATCTGAATAAGCTTCACCGCTCTTGATCTCAGCCGTGCAAAAAACACGCTTTTTGACTTTTTCAGAAAAGAAACTCTTTTTCTGAACGTCAACGCCAATTTCTTCTTTATCCGAAACAGCAGCGCAGACCATACTACTGCTATGGCTGAGATTAAAGCGGACTTCAGAATTTTCAAAGCATGGCTTCCCTCTGTCGGAAAAGCTCAACGGTGGAAATTTTTCGTCGGACTTCATACCGAGAGCCCGACGCAAAAGCAGCCACGCAAGGGTCGTTTCTTTTATTGACTTCACATTTTTTATAGCGGAAAGTTGGCGTCTCTTTTCCTCAGGAAGAAGCAGTGCTCGCTTTTCAAAAAACGCATCCTCCAAACCGACAAGGCTTGTAACCAAAACCATCAGTTTTCATTTCCGCCCTGCGGCTGTTGGGGCTGCTGAGGCTGCTGAGCATTCCAATATGCCTGGTCGTTATAGCCGGGCTGAGCATTCTGATCATAGTATGCATTTTCAATTATCGCTCCTGGCATCAAAACGGCACAAACGATGTAAAGGCCGAGTCCGTAACCGAAGAATAAAAACGAAAGAGCAAAAAGGAGTCTTACAATAGTTGAATCGATCGAAAAGTACTCGGCAATTCCGCCGCAGACACCGAACAACTTCTTGTCAGTGCTCTTTTTCAGTTTTTTTGACGTGTTGTTATAATACTGATAATAGTTTTCCGGCGGCTTCGGCATAACAAGCGCTGCAACCAGATAGATAAAAATTGCCGGAAGAATTGCGGTTGCAAGAGAAACAGCCGCAACGATTATTCTTATCAACGTTGGGTCAAGATTAAAATAATCTGCAATTCCGCCGCAAACGCCGCAGAGCTTTTTGTCCGGACTTGTATAAAGTTTTTTGTCCATAATAATCACCTTTCAACTTCAAATTTGACTGAATTTTCACAATGGATATATGTAATCAGTCAACAATACGTCTGCTTTCACAGGCTTTAACCGTATTTTCCATTAGGACAGCAATGGTCATTGGGCCACAGCCACCCGGAACCGGTGTTATATATGATGCTTTCCGGCTAACCGCGTCAAAATCAACGTCTCCGCATAGCTTTCCGTTTTCAAGTCGGTTGATTCCAACGTCAATAACAACAGCACCGTTTTTCACCATATCCTCAGAAATAAAGCCGGCTCTTCCGACAGCGGCAACGAGGATGTCTGCCGAGCGACAAATATCTTTGAGATTTTTAGTCTTTGAATGGCACACTGTAACGGTTGCGTCAGCACCGAGCATAAGCGCCGCCAAAGGCTTTCCTACAATGTTACTTCTTCCGACAATTACGCAGTTTTTTCCGCTGACGGCGATTTCATAGCGTTCAAGCAGCTTCATAACACCTGCAGGTGTGCAAGGCATAAAGACGGCTTCGTCAGTCCAAAGCTTTCCGACATTAACATTGCAAAAGCAGTCAACGTCCTTCTGCGGATCAATCGCCTCAATTACTGCCTTTTCATCAATGTGTCCGGGCAACGGTAGCTGACATAAAATACCGTCAACAGAATCATCCGCATTGAGCTTCGCAATAAGTTGGAGAAGCTCCTCCTGCTTGACCGTTCCGTCAAAAGCGAACTCAAGCGACTTAATGCCAAGCATGGCGCACTTTTTCTTTTTGTTGTTGACATAAACCCTTGAAGCCGGGTCGCAGCCGACAATTATAACGGCAAGGCAAGGCTTAATACCCTTTTTGAGCAATACGTCAGTCCTCTCTTTAACTTGCTTGCAAAGAAGAAGCGCGGTTTCTTTTCCGTCAATTATTTTCATTGTCCTTATCACCCTCTTCGGGAGCTTTTTCTTCTGCTTGGTCTGCTGCTCGTTTCACATCTCCGGCTTCGGCAGTACTTTCGGAACGCCTTGCAACAATCTTTCCGTCTCGGATAACAACGCCCTTGGCCTGCTTTTTGAGAGCCTTTTTTTCGGCTCTGAGTTTTTCTTCCCTCAGCTCTTTTTCACTTTTGGGCGGGAAATAATCAATTCCTTCAATTGGTTTCGGATGTTTTGTGAATCTGATATAAAGAGCGATAAGAAGAACAAGCGAAACCAACATAAGAGCCGCAGAAAGCGCCTGAGACACTCGAATCGAAGAGCTGCCGATATAAAGCGAATCCGAGCGAAGTCCTTCAACAACCATTCTTTCAAAACCATACCAAACGCCGTAGCAAAGGAAAAGCTGACCGCTGAACTTTCTGCGTTTTCTCATAATCAGATAAAGCACAAGAAATCCGAGAAGACACCAAACGGATTCATAAAAGAACGTTGGATGAACATAAAGATTGTTCTGCGCAATATATTCTTTTACGTCACCAACATTGTCGAGGTTGAAATAAGACGCTTTTTTGGATATATAATCGGCAACAGTGTCACTCATCATACCCCAATTTTTATATGTGATCGAGCCGAAGGCCTCCTGATTTGCATAGTTGCCCCAACGGCCGATGCCCTGACCGATAAGAAGGCTCATTGAAGCCATGTCAAGCAGGTTGAAAAAATTGAGTTTTTCAACCTTGCAGACGATAAATGCGGCAAGAAGTCCGCCGATTATTCCGCCGTAAATTGCAAGACCACCCTCCCAAATTCTGACAATCTCACTTAAATGCTGAGAATAATAGTCCCACTTAAACGCAACATAATAAAGCCTTGCTCCGAGTATTCCTCCGATCGTTCCGAAAAGCAAGACGTCAATCATTTTATCAAGATTGATTTTCCATTTCCAAGCGATCCTTCCGCCGAAAAGAACAGCAAGAAGAAAACCAAAGGCTATAATTGCCCCATACCAGCGTACGGTAGTAAAGCCGAGATTTATTGTGTTGGATACAGAAAACTCTTTTGCAATTCCGGCAAATTTTACCAATACTGTTTGCGCTCCCATGAGGATGCACCTCCTTAAATTGATTGAGCGAATGCTATAATAACAGGCATTGTTACTATTGAAAACAAACTGACCAGCGCAACCGTTCTTGAAGCAAGCCCGGTGTCGCGTTCGTACTTTGTTGCAAACATAAACGTGTTGTTCGCGGAAGGAACACAGGCAGTGATTGCAAACGCCGTAAGAAGTGTTCCCGTAACACCACACAGCCGAAAAATACCTATGCAGGCAAGCGGCATCAGTAAAAGCTTAAACAAAGCCACAAGATAAATGCGCTTATCCGAAAATATCGTTTTAAGTCCGGTGTGAGAAAGATAGGTTCCGAAGATTAGCATAGCAATGGGTGTGTTTATATCAGAAAAATACTCAAGTGGTTTTGCAATCACGACAGGCAGCTTTACCTGAAGCAAAAACAGCGGCAAGCCGATTATTACGGAAATTACACCGGGATTCAGAATCACTTTTTTGAAGTTAAGCTTTTCCTTCGCCCGGCTCATGAGAGCAACACCGTGAATAAACGTAATCACGTTAAAAGCAATCACTCCGTTTGCACAGTAGAAAACGCCTTCATCGCCGAGAACAGCCTGAGCAAGCGGCAAAGCCATGAAGCCGACGTTGCCGTATATACAGGCATATTTATAAATCGGTCTTTCCTCTGTTTTCTTCTTGAAAAACGGAACATTCAAGGCAATCGCAATGAAGTGAACCGCAAAGCCGAGGAGTATTGAAATCAAAAACTTTTTGAGATTTTCACCGTTCAACTCAATGCCGACAAAGGATTTGACAAGCATACATACGACTATAAAATACATCAGAAGATTAACAAGCTTCCGCGCTGTTTTTTCAGTAAAAAGTCCTACTCTGTCACAGACAAAGCCGACTGCAACCATAACATACAGAACCGCAACTTGAGCAGCAGCCTGTTTAACATTATCAAGAAACAATTTCAGACTCCGTATTCTCCTTCTCGGGTAGCGGTTTTGGCTTAATCATTCTCAGAACAAGAACAACAACAAAAGCAACAAAGGCCAAGTCGGTAACACAGAAGGTATAGTTTTCGGTGACATATTTTTCACTGTCGATAATTGTGAAGATGAGCCTTGAGACGTTCACAATCACGGCAATAAGTGCCGCCGGAAGTCCGAACCCGGCAAGTCTCCAGCGCGAATCTTTTGAGTATATTAAATTCGCAGTTTGAGCGAAGGCCATAAAAAACAGCGTCATGAAAGCGCACATACATAGCTCCAGAAACAAATCGGAAACGCGCAGAAAGCTGATTCTTCTCACAAACAGATTAAGTAAACGGCAGCCGACCCAGCCAACGGGCATAAGGGCGAGAACCTTATGCTTTTCAACGTCGCCGTCGGGCTTTTTCAGTGCACCTGAAAGCAAAGCGAAATATATACCGGCTAAAAGCCCGAAAATTCCTCTGAACAGCTGCGGAATCGCTCCGGAGACCATCATGCTTCTGAGCACGGTTCCGAATATTCTTGTGTCCTGCGCGGTATCATAAGCGGTCACAAGACTCCATGCGCCATCGAGAAGCATAACAAGAGCAAACAAACGAGTTGCAGCCGAAAAGCTCTTGCTTTTGTATCTTTTGAACCAGATATACCTGCTCTGCTTTGCAAGAAACGGAATAAGCGCAAGTGAAAGGCAAGCGGCAAAAAGCAGAACAAAAAACAGAACAACAAGAAAGCTGCGGCTTGTGTAAAAACCGGTTTTTGTGTCAATAACAGTCGGAATTTGTATACATCTCATTACCGTAAGTACAACAGCCGCCGGAACAAAGATCAAAAATAGCTGAGAATATTTTAATTTTTCGTTGTTTTCCTTAATCTTCATTGCCTTCACCCTCTCCGTTGATAATTCTCTCCTCGGTCGGAACATATACGGCTGAGGAGTGATAGTTTTCAATTCTTTCGTCAATCGGTATGTATTTTTTGGGAACGGCAACGCTCTTGTACGCGGGTCTTATAATACGGTTCCCGGTGAGAATCTCTTCCATTCTGTGTGCAGACCAGCCGACGATCCTTGCTGCGGCGAAAAGCGGCGTAAAAAGATCCTCCGGTATTCCGAGTATCTTATATATAAGCCCGGAATAAAGGTCAACGTTTGCGCAAAGAGGTTTGTTCTGACCTTTAATCTTTCTGAACAGCTCCGGAGTAAAGTGCTCAATCATTTCAATCATATGGAACTCTTTTTCATATTCGGTTCCCGCTGAAAACTCACGAGCCTTGCGCTTGAGGATCGCAGCGCGCGGATCGGAAACAGTATAAACGGCATGACCCATTCCGTAGACCAGTCCTGTGCCGTCTCCGGCTTCTTTACGAATGATTTTTTCAAGGTACGCTTTGACCTGATTTTCATCCTCAATATTTTCAATGTGCTCTTCCATGTCACGGATC